>WRPG01000032.1 GCA_009773355.1 Limisphaerales bacterium | reverse complement strand
ATCGCCTTGTTGGTGCGGACGTAGGGCGTGAGGTCGTCGTTCTCGTATTCGCCGGCCACCGTCCCGAGGCCGTTGAAGGCCATGTCGTAGCGGAAGTTCTTGCCCAGCGTGCGGGTGCGGAACGCGGCCTGCCAGTTGATCACCGCCTGCCAGTCCTTGGCCGATTGGCGGAACTCGCCGGCGGGCCACATCTCGTCGGCGAGGAACACGTCGTCAATCTGCGCGCTGAGGTAGGTGTGGCGCTCGCCGAGGAACAGGCCCTTGTTGGCCCAGGTCACCAGGCCGTGGGAGAGCACCGTGCTGTGGATGAGCCAGGGGGCGTTGTCGAAGGTGAGGCTGAGGACTTCGCGGCCGTCGGCGTGCTTCTTCACCGCGATGAGCGCGTGGCC
Organism: Limisphaerales bacterium; assembly: GCA_009773355.1. Classification (GTDB taxonomy): domain Bacteria; phylum Verrucomicrobiota; class Verrucomicrobiia; order Limisphaerales; family SXTU01; genus SXTU01. The sequence continues at coordinate 54,954 of WRPG01000032.1, read as the reverse complement.
CTCCGCGTCACTGAGCCAGACGGTGGTGTTGGTGTCCAGCGGGGTGGCGAGGTAGGTCCAGACGTTGGAGACGGCGAACTGGTTGGCGGTGACGAGATAGGGGAAGGAGGGCTTGGCGGCGGCGGACCAGGTGCCGACGGCGGCGTTGCCGGTGGAGTCGAAGGCGGCGGTGGGCCAGTTGAAGCCGGAGTCGGGCGTGGGATAGCCGCTCCAGTTGATCTGGCGCACGCCGAAGTCGGCCTCGTATTGGCTCAAGGCCGCCCACTCAGCCGTGTTTAAGGCCGAGGTCCAGGTGGTGCCGTCCGGCGAGTAAGCCAACTGGGAGTCGGTGAGCATCACGCTGCTGTAGAAGCCGCGCAGGCCGACGAAGAGCTTGTCAGCGGTCAGGCTGCCGGGCTGGGCGCTGGCGATGTGAACGGTGTAGGGCGTGCCGAGGAAGTCCAGCGCCTGGCGGATGGCGGGCAGCGCGGCGTCGTTGGTCGTCGCACTCACCACCAGCACCGCCAAGTCCGTCGCGGAGTTCGTGAGCGCGGCCTTCGCGGGCTTCACAAACACGCCGCCGAGGACAGCCACGATCAGGGCGACCATCAGCGTCAGCGTCGGGCGCGGGGCGTAAGCGGCGACCGCCGGCTTGCGCGGCACCCATGCGAGCGCGGTCGTCTGCGGGCGCACGGCGATGCGCACCGGCGCTTCCGGCGCGAACCGCACGGGGATGATCTTGGTGCCCTGTCCTTCGTTCGTGGCTGAGAACGTGTTTGTTTTCATGGCCCCAGACTACGCGCGGGCGCGGGCAGCGGTATCGGGCTGGCGACCCGATAGTCAGCTAGGGGGCTTCCCGATGCGCAGGTGGACTGCCCTTGCACGCGGCACGGCAAAAAGCGGCTGACCTTCGGCAATTCCCGAAAAGCGCCGCAAGCTCCCCTGCCCCACTCTGTCGCCGGTAAGGGAAAACCAGTCCCCCCGAGACCCCCAACGACGGCAACCAACGTGAGCGCATTGGCAGCAGCCCAAATCCCAGCCGAACGAAGCGAGGCACCTGTGAAGGCAGCCTGCTTCCACTGCGGCGCGGCCTGTGGCAGCGCGGCCCACTCACGCGCGGACAAATCGTTTTGCTGCGCCGGCTGCCTCGCGGTGTTCGAGCTGCTCACGGAAAACGGACTGGCCGGCTTCTACCAACTCGCCGAGCAGCCCGGCATCCGCGTGGCGCAACCGACGGCAACAAACCGCTTCGCCTTTCTCGACGAGCCGGCGGTGCGTGCGCGGCTGGTGGACTTCGCGGACGACAAACTGACGCGCGTCACGTTCCACCTGCCGGCCATCCATTGCATCGCCTGCGTGTGGTTGCTGGAAAATCTCTTCCGCCTCCTGCCCGGCATCGGCCAGTCGCAAGTGAACTTCGCGCGCAAGGAGGCCGCCGTCGCCTTCGACCCGGCGCGGGTGAAGTTGAGCGAAGTCGCGGCGCTGCTCGCGTCGCTGGGCTACGAGCCGGAGTTGAAATTGGCCGACCTCGACGCGAAGCCGGCCAATCCCCCCGCCCGCCGCCTTTGGCTGCAACTCGGCGTCGCGGGCTTTGCGTTCGGCAACGCGATGTTCTTCGCCATCACCGGCTACTTCGGACTCGACGCGTTCACCGGGCCGCAGCTCAAGGAACTCATCGGCTGGCTGAACCTGCTGCTCGCCGTGCCGGTCGTGGCCTTCAGCGCGGCGGACTACTACCGCTCCGCGTGGGCGAGCCTGCGGCAGCGCTTGCTGAACATTGATGTGCCCATCGCCGCAGGCATCGTGGCCATCTTCGCACAGAGCGTGTGGGAGGTCGCCAGCGGGCGCGGCGAGGGCTACTTCGATTCGCTCTGCGGCCTGATTTTCTTCCTGCTCTGCGGAAAGCTGTTTCAGCAGAAAACCTACAACCGCCTCGCCTTCGACCGCGATTACAAGTCGTTCTTCCCGCTGTCGGTGACGCGGGTGGAGCGCCGATTTCCAAATCGGCTGGCCGACGTCGCAGACAAAGCCGGTTCGGAGACCGGCGCTCCGCAGGAATCTCGCGTGTCCCTTTCCGAACTCGCCATCGGCGACCACCTCCTGCTGAGAAACGGCGAACTAATCCCCGCCGACGCGAAACTGCTCTCCGGCCCGGCGCTGATTGACTACAGCTTCGTCACGGGCGAATCCGAACCACTGGCGAAGCAGCCTGGCGATTACCTCTACGCCGGCGGCCGGCAGATGGGCGGAGCCATCGAAGTCGAGACGGTCAAACCCGTGTCGCAGAGCTACCTCACCTCGCTTTGGAATCAGGACGCATTCCGCAAGGACCGCACCGAGTCGTTCAACGCGCTCACCAACGCCTACAGCCAACGCTTCACGAAGATCATCCTCACCGTCGCGGTCGGCGCGGCGGTGTTCTGGGCGGTGGTCAATCCGGCCAAGTCCCTGAACGCCTTCACCGCCGTGCTTATCGTGGCGTGCCCGTGCGCGCTGGCGCTGGCCGCGCCCTTCGCGCTCGGCTCCGCGCAGCGCGTGCTGGGGCGGCGGAATGTGTTTCTGAAGAACCCCTTCGTGCTCGAAACGCTGGCCCGCGTGAACGCCATCGTCTTCGACAAGACCGGCACGCTCACGGCGGCGGGCGCGGGCAGCGTGACGTGGCAAGGCGCGCAAGTAGCTCGACATTCCAATGTCGAGACCAGCAACGCCACCCGTGCCGAAGGACTCGACATTGGAATGTCGAGCTACGGCGAACTCACCGACGCCGAGGAACGCTGGCTTTACTCGATGACCCGCCACTCGACGCATCCGCTGGCCGTGCGTATCGGCGAGGCGATTGCAGGCCAGCACTTCCCCGAGCCAGTGCGGTCGTTCCTCGAAACGACGGGTTGCGGTATGGAAGGCCAGGTTGACGGCCACGAAATCTGGGCCGGCTCGGCGGCGTGGCTGGAATCGCGTGGCGTCGCGTGTAGCAGCCGACGTAAGGAGGCTCCATCTTCCCCAGACCCGACTCAATCAGAGCCTCCTCACGTCGGCTCCTACGTTCACGTTGCGATTGACGGCCGCCAACGCGGCTGCTTCGTGCTGGCGAGCGCGCTGCGGTCGGATTCCGGCCAGCTCATCACGGAGCTTTCCTCCCGTTACGAACTGGCGCTCCTAAGCGGTGACAACGAGCGCGAACGCGAGCGCTTCCGCGCGCTCTTCGGTTCCGACGCGCTCTTGCAGTTCAACCAAAGCCCGCTGGACAAGCTCGACTTCATCAAACGCCTCCAGCGCGACGGCAAGACGGTGATGATGGTCGGCGACGGCCTGAACGACGCAGGCGCGCTCAAGCAGGCCGACGTGGGCGTGGCCGTGGTGGAGAGCGTCAGCGCGTTCTCGCCCGCGAGCGACATCATCGCGTCGGCGCAGATGGTGCCGCGGCTGGCGGAAGTGCTGCGCTACGCAAAGCAGTCCGTGGCAACGGTGCGCGCGGCGTTCCTGATTTCCACGATCTACAACATCGTGGGCGTGAGCATCGCCGCGAGCGGGAATCTTTCGCCAGTGGTCTGCGCCATTCTGATGCCGCTCAGTTCCGTGTCCGTCGTGGCCTTCGCCTGCGGCATGACGGCGTGGCTGGGGAGGAAGTTGAGAGATGGGGAGTTGAGAGTTGAGAGTCGGTGTGCGGCGGCCTCTCAACTTTCAACTCTCAACCCTCAACTCACCGGAGGTGCCGCATGAGCGTCATCTTCTTCCTCATCCCGTTGAGCATCGTCTTCGCCGTGGCGTTCCTCTTCGCGTTCATCTGGTCCGTGCGGTCCGGCCAATACGAGGACACCACGACCCCCTCGATGCGACTGCTGCTCGACGAGAAGATCGCCGCCAAACCCGATTCCAAGCCCGACAACTCTCCGAATCCGAAACTGAAATGAACCCGAACATCGAAACGTTCAAATACGACAACCGCATCGTCCGCGCGTTCGCGATTGCCACGGTCGTCTGGGGCCTGGTGGGCTTCAGCGCGGGGCTGCTGATCGCGTGCCAGCTCTTCTGGCCGGAGCTGAACCTGAACCTCCAGTTCACCACCTTCGGGCGGCTGCGCCCGCTGCACACCAACGCCGTCATCTTCGCCTTCGTGGGCAACGGCATGTTCATGGGCATCTACTACTCGCTGCAACGGCTCTGCAAGGCGCGCATGTTCAACGACACGCTCTCCTGGATTAACTTCTGGGGCTGGCAGGCCATCATCGTCAGCGCGGCGGTGACGCTTCCTCTGGGCATCACGACGAGCAAGGAATACGCGGAGCTGGAGTGGCCCATTGACATTGCCATCGCGCTCGTCTGGGTCGCCTTCTCGGTGAACTTGCTCGGCACGATTCTCAGGCGCCGGGAGAAGCACCTTTACGTTGCCATCTGGTTCTACATCGCCACCGCCGTCACCGTGGCGATGCTGCACATCGTCAATTCGCTCGGCGTGCCGGCGGGCGCGTTCAAGAGCTACTCGATTTACGCCGGCGTGCAGGACGCGCTGGTGCAGTGGTGGTATGGGCACAATGCCGTGGCGTTCTTCCTCACCACGCCCTACCTCGGCCTGATGTATTACTTCCTGCCCAAGGCGGCGGAGCGGCCCGTGTTCAGCTACCGGCTCTCCATCATCCATTTCTGGGCGCTCATCTTCATCTACATCTGGGCGGGGCCGCATCACCTGCTCTACACGGCGCTGCCGGACTGGGCGCAATCGCTCGGCATGGTGTTCTCGCTGATGCTCATCGCACCGAGCTGGGGCGGCATGTTGAACGGCCTGCTCACGTTGCGCGGCGCATGGGACAAGCTCCGCACCGAGCCGATGCTGAAATTCATGGTCGTGGCCGTGACCGCCTACGGCATGGCGACGCTCGAAGGCCCGATGCTCGCCATCAAGAGCGTCAACTCGCTTTCGCATTACACCGACTGGACCATCGCGCACGTCCACACCGGCGCGCTGGGCTGGAACGGATTCCTCACCTTCAGCGTGCTCTACTGGCTCTTCCCGCGCCTCTACAACACCAAGCTCTACTCCGTGAAGCTTGCGAACTGGCACTTCTGGCTCGGGCTGCTGGGCATGATGTTCTACGTCATCCCGATGTATTGGAGCGGCATCACGCAGGGGCTGATGTGGAAGCAGTTCACCAGCGAGGGCTTCATGCAGTATCCGAACTTTCTGGAGACCGTGTTGCAGCTCATCCCGATGTATAAGCTGCGTGCCATCGGCGGCACGTTCTACATCCTCGGCACATGCCTGATGGCTTACAACTTGTGGAAGACCGCCAAGTCCGGTGTGTTCGTGCCGGAGGTCGAGGTGCAGGCCTCCGCGCTCAAGTCGCAGCCGGAAGTTCACGAGGAGAAACACCCGTGGGGCCACCGCTGGATTGAATCCAAGCCGATGGTGATGACGGTCTTCGCACTCGTGGCCGTGGCCATCGGCGGCCTCGTCGAGTTCATCCCGATGTGGGTCATCAAGGAGAACATCCCGACCATTGCCGCCGTAAAACCCTACACGCCGCTCGAAGTGCTCGGGCGCGACATCTACATCCGCGAGGGCTGCGTGGGCTGCCACTCGCAGATGATTCGCCCCTTCCGCAGCGAGACCGAGCGCTACGGCGACTACTCGAAGGCCGGCGAATTTGTCTTCGACCACCCGTTCCTCTGGGGCAGCAAGCGCACCGGTCCCGACCTGCACCGCATCGGCGGCAAGTATCCCGACGCGTGGCATTACAACCACATGGACGACCCGCGCCTGACTTCGCCGGGTTCCATCATGCCGCGCTATCCGTGGCTGCTGACGCAGAAGTTGGAGACGAACTCCCTGCCCGCCCGCCTCGGCGCATTGCGCAAGGCCGGCGTGCCCTACCCCGCTGGCTTCGAGGCCACCGCGCAAACCAACTTGCAAGCCCAGACCGCCAAAGTCGTGGAGAACCTCAAGCAGGGCGCGATCACCAACGCACCGCCCGACCGCGAAATCATCGCGCTCGTGGCCTACCTGCAACGCCTCGGCACCGACATCAAGGCGACCAACGCGCCGCCCGTGAAGACCGCGAGCAACTAACCTCAACCACCCTGACCCATGATTAAGAATGTTCTCACCGACATCGGCGGCGTTGGAATCTACGGCGTGATTTCCATCTGCCTGTTCTTCGCCGTGTTCGCTGGCGCGCTGTTCCTCACGGCCCGCATGACGAAGCCCTTCGCCGACAAGATGGGTTCTCTGCCCCTCGACGACGGCGAGCCTGCCCGGAAAGGAGTTTCCCATGAATGACCAACCGCACGAACCCAAGCTGCTCGAGCACGACGCCGACGGCATCCGCGAACTCGACAACCTCCTGCCGCGCTGGTGGGTGTGGCTGTTCTACGGCTGCATCGCCTACTCGGTGGCCTACATGCTCTATTACCATGTGTTCAAGTCCGGCCCGCTCCAGGCCGCCGAATATGACGCCGAGTGGAAGGTCGGCGAGGCCATCAAGTCCGCCGCGCTTGCGAAGTTCGAGGCCACCATCACCACGCTCACGCCGTCGCAGGACAAACTGCTGCTCGACCAAGGCCGACAGGTCTACACCATGTATTGCGCTCCCTGCCATCGCCCCGACGGCGGCGGGTTGGTCGGTCCGAACTTCTGCGACGACTACTGGATTCACGGCTCGAACTTCGTGGACAACGTGAAGGTCATCATCAACGGCGTGCCCGACAAAGGCATGTTGACCTGGCGCGGCATCCTCAAGCCCGGCGAAGTCCACGCGGTCGCCAGCTACATCTACCAGTTCCGGGGCACGAAGCCGCCGAATCCCAAGCCGCGCGAAGACCAGGCGCCCAAGCAAACCGGCCCGAGTCCGTTCGAGTAACTTGTCACCAACCTGAACCGCCCTCTCCTCATGCCCGCCGCCATGGAAGAAAAACCAAAACCCGCCGCCGAGCCTGACTCGCACGGAGTCGCCCAGGACATCAACTGGGGTGACTACCGCGACCATCTCACCACGGCGGACAAGGACGGGCACCGGCGCTGGCTCTACCCGAAAAAGCCCTCGGGCTTCTGGCATGAGCACCGCAAGCACCTGAGCTGGCTGCTCATTGCCATCATGTTCGCGGGGCCTTGGATTCGCATCAACGGCAACCCGCTCCTGCTGGTCAACATCGTCGAGCGCCGCTTCTCCATCCTCGGGCAGATCTTCTGGCCGCAGGACACGCTCATCTTCGCCGTCGCGATGCTGGTGTTCTTCGCCGGCATCATGATTTTCACCACGGCGTTCGGCCGGCTCTGGTGCGGCTGGACCTGCCCGCAGACCGTGATGATGGAGATGGTGTTCCGAAAGCTGGAATATCTCATCGAAGGCGACGCCGCCGAGCAACGCGCGCTGGACGCCGCGCCGTGGACGGCGGGGAAGTTCGCCAAGAAAGCTTTCAAGCACACCGTCTTCTTCGGTGCCTCCTTCATCGTGGGCAACACGCTCCTCGCCTACATCATCGGCAGCGAGCAGTTGCTCCGCATCCAGCTCGACGACCCGCGCAATCACATCGCCGGTCTCACGTTCATGACGCTGTTTTCCCTGCTCTTCTACGCCATCTTCGCGCGCTTTCGCGAGCAGGCCTGCACGTTCATCTGTCCCTACGGCCGCTTCCAGTCCGCGCTGCTGGACGAGAACACCCTCATCGTCGCCTACGACAACAAGCGCGGCGAAACCCGCGCCCCGCTGCATCGCGGCGAGACCTTCGTCCAGCGGAAGACCGAGGGAAAAGGCGACTGCGTGAACTGCCGCGCCTGCGTGGCCGTGTGCCCGACCGGCATAGACATCCGCAACGGCGTGCAGATGGAATGCGTGAACTGCACCGCGTGCATTGATGCCTGCGACACCATCATGGACAAGATCGGCCGCCCGCGCGGCCTCGTGCGCTACGCGTCGCTCGACAACATCGCGCATGGCACACCGCAGCGCTTCACCGCGCGCATGAAGCTCTACGCCGCCGTGCTGACCGGCCTCATCACGCTCTTCCTCTACCTCGTCTTCACGCGCAGCGATGTGGAGACCACGCTCCTCCGCGCGCCCGGCTCGCTCTTCCAAGTCACCGCCGACGGCAGGATTGAAAACCTCTACACCGTGAAGGTCGTGAACAAGACCATGCACGACATCCCGGTGGAGTTGCGGCTGGAGGGCCGGCCGGGCAAGGTGCGCGTCATGGGCGGCAGCGACTTCATCGTGCCGGCCGCGAAGCTCGCGCAGACCTCCGTCCTCATTGAACTGAAACCCAAGCAGCTCGACGGAGCCAGCACCAAGCTCAAGCTCGGCGTTTATTCGCACGGCAAACTGCTCGAAACCGTCAACACCGCCTTCGTCGGCCCGCGCAGCAGCGAGCACGATGAGGAGCACGAGAAACATGAACGCGAACGCCATTAAGCCCGCCCCACCTCGCAGTCTCTGGCCCTACGCCATCATCGGCTGGTTCCTGCTCTTCGGCACCGCGATGGCCGCGTGGATCGTCGTCGCCGTGCGCAACGACATGGACCTCGTCCGCGCCGACTACTACGACCAGGAGATTCGCCACCAGCAACAGATTGACCGGCAGGCCCGCACGCACCCGATTCAATCCGAGGTCAAGGTGGCCTACGACGACGCCCAGCAACGCATCACCGTCGCGCTCCCCGCCGCGCACGCCGCGCAGGCCCGGGGCAGAATCAACTTCTACCGCCCGTCCGACGCGAAGCTGGACCGCGAGATGAAGTTGGCGGTGAACTCCGCAGGCGAGCAAATGCTCGATGCCAAGTCCCTTCAGCCCGGCCTCTGGAAGGTCCGCGTGCAATGGAGCGTCGCCGGAGACGAATTCTATTTTGACCAGACCGTGGTCATCACCCCATCCCGGAGCGCGGCGTTCACGCCGCAGAAGGCCGGGGCGGAGTGCGGCTTCCGTTCCACCATTGAAGTGCGTGCGTTCCTGCGGCCTGAAGGCCGCGCTCCGCTCGCGCCTGCCCACCCCGGCTGACCACCTGCCACCATGGAATTCTGGACCGCCTTCCTCCTCGGCCTCGTGGGCAGCGCCCACTGTGCGGGGATGTGCGGTCCGCTCGCGCTCGCGTTGCCGACCACGGGCAACACCCACGCCACGTTCCTCATCGGACGCGTGCTCTACAACTCAGGCCGCCTCGCCACCTACGCCACTCTCGGAGCCATCTTCGGCCTCATCGGCCAGAGCTTTGCGCTCGCCGGTTTCCAGCGTTGGATTTCCCTCGCCGCCGGCGCGGCGATTCTGCTCGGCCTGCTCGCTTCGTCGCGCTTTGCCCTCGGCCTGCCCGCCATCACCGCCGTTGGCTGGCTGAAGTCGAGCTTCGGCAAACTCCTCCAGCAGCGCTCGCTCTCGTCCGTCTTCCTGCTCGGCCTGCTGAACGGCCTCCTGCCCTGCGGCCTCGTTTATGCCGCCGCCGCCGGAGCGACGGCTACCGGCCACTTCCTCGACGGCGCGCAGGCCATGCTCGCCTTCGGCCTTGGCACGGTGCCGATGATGCTGGGCTTTTCACTCCTTGGCCCGCGCTTGCACACGACCTTCCGCTTCCGGCTCCAGCGGTTCATTCCCGCGAGTCTCGCCATCGTCGGGGCGCTCCTCATCCTGCGCGGCCTTGCGCTCGGCATCCCCTACCTGAGTCCGGCTCCTGGTGGCGCGTGCTGCCACTGAGCTTCGGCTGGCAAGCCGGCGGCAAGGAAAGGCCGGCCTTCGCCAAGTCCGCCTTCGCCCGTCACCGGTAAATATGCTTCTTTGGCGCGGAGTCCATGACTGCCGTGACCCCACCCGAGCAAAACGCCGCGCCCGTCACCTGGCATGACCAGCCCAGTGATGCGGCGTTCCGCGCGCTGAATTCCTCACCGGACGGGCTGGCCCCGGACGAGGCGGCGCGGCGGCTCGCGGCCCACGGCCCCAACGCGCTGCCCGAGGCGAAGCGCCGTTCCCTGCTCGTCGTCCTGCTCCGCCAGTTTGTCAGCCCGCTCATCTACATCCTCTTCATCGCGGCGGCGGTGTCCTTTGCGGTCGGGCACCGGGGCGACGCCCTCGTGATTCTGCTCGTGGTGTTCGTCAACGCGCTCATCGGCACGTTTCAGGAGGGCCGGGCCGAGCGCTCGATGGAGGCGCTGCGCAAACTTTCCGCCCTGCGGGTGCGGGTGCTCCGGGGCGGCGGCGAGTCGCTGCTTGAAGCGCGCGACCTCGTGCCCGGCGACGTGGTGCTGCTCGCCGCGGGCGACGCGATGGCCGCAGACGCGCGGCTCATCGAGGGCAACGCACTGGAAGCCGCCGAGGCCGCGCTTACCGGGGAATCGCTGCCCGTCACCAAGCACCCCGAGCCGCTGCCCTCCGACACGCCGCTCGCCGACCGGCGCAACATGCTTTACTCCGGCACGCACATCGCCGCCGGCCGGGGCAAGGCGCTCGTGGTCGCGACCGGCGTGGACACCGAGGTCGGGCGCATCGCGAGCCTGACGGAGTCTGCCGAGGAGCCGAAGACGCCGCTGGAGCAGCGCATCGCGCAGTTTGGCCGCTACCTCGTCGGGGCCGCCATCGGCCTGTTCGTGCTTGTCATTGTGGTTGGGCTGATGCGCGGGCTGCCGTTCATCGAGATTCTCATGGTCGCCATCAGCCAGATGGTCTCGATGGTGCCGGAAGGCTTGCCCGTGGCGATGACCATCGCGCTTGCGGTGGGCATGCAGCGCATGGCGGCACGCAAGGCCGTCGTGCGCCGGCTCGCCGCCGTGGAGACGCTCGGCTCCACCAGCGTCATTTGCAGCGACAAGACCGGCACGCTCACGCGCAACGAAATGACCGTGACCACGCTGTGGCTGCCGGATGACCGCACCGTGGAAATCACCGGGGCCGGCTATGCGCCGGAGGGCAAGCTGCTCGTGGACGGCAAGGAAATCTCAGTGGTGAATGACCCCGCGCTGGTGGCGCTGCTCGAAGCCGGCGCGCTCTGCAACGACGCCCAGCTCGTGCCGCCCGACCGCGCCGACCCGCGCTGGCGTCCGTTGGGCGACCCGACCGAGGCAGCGCTGCTCACGCTGGCCTTGAAGGGCTGCGTTGACCCCGCCGCGCTCCGGCAACGGCATCCGCGCCGAGCTGAGATTCCTTTCGACTCCGCCACCAAGATGATGGCCACGCAACATGGTCACTCGGCGCGTGGTCGCATTTGCCTCAAGGGTGCGCCGGAGATGGTGCTGGGCCTCTGCGCGTTCACGCGGCGGGGCGAGCGACTTGTCCCGCTGGACGAGCCGTGCCGACGTGCTTTCGAGGCCACCTCCGCCGAGCTGGCCGGACGCGCCCTGCGTTTGCTCGCGATTGCCGAGGTGCCCGAGGCGGCGCTCGATGAGACTTCCGGCTTCGCCCAGTTCGACCACCGCGCCACGTTCCTTGGCCTCGTCGGGCAGATGGATCCGCCGCGCGAGGAAGTGAAAGCCGCCGTCCACGAATGCCGGCTGGCGGGCATCCGACCGGTGATGGTGACGGGCGACCACAAGGCGACCGGCCTGGCCGTGGCCCGTTCGCTGGGCATCGCGCGCGACGGCGACCTGGCGGTGGATGGCCGCGAGTTGGAGGCGATGCCCGAGCAGGATTTGCGGCACGACCTCGACCGCATCTCGGTCTTTGCGCGCGTGCATCCGGCGCAGAAGCTCCGCATCGTCGAGGCGCTTCAAGCGAAGGGCAACGTCGTGGCCATGACCGGCGACGGCGTGAACGACGCGCCCGCGCTGGCCCGTGCGGACGTGGGCGTGGCAATGGGCATCACCGGCACCGAGGTCGCCAAGGGCGCGGCCAAGATCGTCATCGCCGACGACAACTTCGCCACCATCGTGAGCGCCGTCGAGGAAGGGCGGCTGGTCTATCGCAATCTGAAGAAGGTCATTCTCTTCCTCTTCGCGACCTCGATTGACGAGGTGGTCGTGTTGCTGGGCGCGCTGTTCTTCGGCTATCCCCTGCCCCTCGCGGCGGTGCAAATCCTGTGGATCAACATCGTCACCGAGGGCGTGCTGACCATCAACCTCGTGATGGAAGGTCCCGAGGGCAATGAGATGAACCGCCCGCCCATCCCGCGCGACGAGCCGCTCATCACGCGCGGCATGGTGACGCGGATGCTCGGCATGGTTGCCGCATCGGTGGCGGCGACGCTGGGCTACTTCGTCTGGCGGCTGTCCACCGGCGCGCCGCTCGAACTGGTGCGCAGCGAGACGTTCACCGTGCTGGCCGTGTGCCAGTGGTTCAACGTCCTCAACTGCCGCAGCGAACAACAGTCCGTGCTGGGCCTGAGCCTGTTCAAGAACGGCTGGCTGCTCGGCGGCCTGATCCTGGGCAACCTCCTGCAAGTTCTGGTCATCTACACCGAGCCGATGAACCGCATCTTCCACACCGTCCCGATTCCGCTGTTCAACTTCTTCCTCATCGGCGCGGTCGCCAGCGTCGTGCTGTGGGTCGAGGAGACGCGCAAGTTCTTCGCCCGGCGGCGCGCGAGTCAGCGTTGAGACGGCTGGTTCTGCTCGCCTGAGCAAGGCAGTTTCAACCACGATTCGCCCATGAGAACTGTCGCCTTCTACGACACGAAGACCTACGACCGCGACTACTTCCAGCGCGCCGCGCATGCGGACCAGCTCGCGTGGCGCTTCCACGAGTTCCGGCTCAACGCCACCACCGCCACCTCGGCCAGCGGCGCGCAGGCCGTGTGCGTGTTCGTCAACGACCGCGTGGACCGTGCGTGCCTGATGATGCTCGCGGAGCTGGGCGTGCGGCACGTCGCGCTGCGCTGCGCGGGCTTCAACAACGTGGACCTCGTCGCCGCGCGCGAGCTGGACCTGGCCGTGACGCGGGTGCCGGCCTACTCGCCGCACGCGGTGGCGGAGCACACGCTCGCGCTGCTGCTGGCGCTGAACCGGAAAATTCACCGCGCCTACAACCGCGTGCGCGAACTGAACTTCGCGCTCAACGGCCTCGTTGGTTTTGACCTCAACGGCAAGACGGTCGGCGTGGTGGGCACGGGGAAGATTGGGCGCATCGCCGCCGGCATCCTGCGCGGCTTCGGGATGAATGTGCTCGCCTACGACCCGTTCCCCTCGCCCGACTGGGCGCGCGACGCGGGCGTGACTTACACGGACTTCAACACCTTGCTCGCCGGTAGCGACGTGGTGACGCTGCACCTGCCGCTCACGCCGCAGTCGCACCACCTCATCAACGCCGCGTCCATCGCGCGCATGAGGCCGGGCGCGGTGCTGGTCAACACCAGCCGGGGCAAGCTCGTGGACACCGCCGCCGTCATCGAGGCGCTCAAGAGCGGCCAGCTCGGCGGTGTGGCGCTGGATGTGTATGAGGAGGAGGAAGGCATCTTCTTCGAGGACCACTCGGGCGAGGTGCTGCAGGACGACGAGCTGTCGCGCCTGCTGACGTTCCCCAACGTGCTCATCACCGCGCACCAAGCCTTCCTCACGCGCGAGGCGCTCGGCGAAATCGCGCGGGTAACGACAACTAACATTCACCGGCGCGGCGCGGGCGAGGCGTTTTTGGAAGGGACGGTTTTGTAGAGTGAAGCTGATGCACGATGGACGTTGGGAAGCGGATCGAGAACTGAACCGCCGTTCCCCCTCACCCCTGCCCTCTCCGCTGGGAGAGGGAGAAAGACAGCCAGCGTCGGGCGGAGCGCGGCCCTCCGGGCCGCAGCGGCAACGGGCGCAGCGGGGCGGGCAGATGTCCGAAGCCCTTCTGAGTCGGGGTGGCTGCTGCGGGCCGGAGACCCGCGCTCCGGGGCGAGGCGGATGAGGCCTCCTTTGCAACCATGAACTGCAACCATTCCGACCGAATCTGGGTCATCGGCCAAAGCGTGCTGATGCTTGCGGTGGTCGCGCTCGGCGTGACGCAACGTGGCGCGTGGCAGAGCGAAGAGGGCTTTTTGGCGGGTGCGGTGCTCTTCGCGCTCGGCGCGGTGGTGGGAATCTGGGGCGTGCGCTCACTGGGCCGCAGCCGCACGCCGAATCCAACTCCGAAGGCCGATGCGGAACTTGTGCAAGCTGGCATCTACCGCTGGCTGCGGCACCCGCTCTACAGCAGCGTGATGCTGGCTTCACTGGGCTGGGCGTTGTTGTGGCAGAGTGCGGCGGCAATGGTGGCAACGGTGGTGCTCTGCGTGTTCTTCGACGCGAAGGCGCGGCTGGAAGAGCGGTTGTTGCTGGCGAAGTTTCCTGAGTATGCGGCGTATCGCGGGCGGACGTGGAGGTTCGTGCCGTGGGTGTATTGAGCGCGGGACGTAAAACGCAATGCGCAAGCGGAGTCGCGTTCTTTGCAGCCCGCTGCCTGGAGCAACGCAGGAGCAGTTTCCGCCAAGCGGGGAAAAGCGGTTCACCACGTTGCGGGCGAGTAACCTGTTGAAGGAGGGCGGAGAGGGTCGGAGCGGAGGGGTGGAGCGGCCACCCTCTCCCTTGGGGAGCCGGGCCGGGCAAAGGCGGCACCCGGATCGGCGGGAACGAGTCCGCCAGGATGGAGTCGGTTATGATTGACCTGAGTCGTTGGAGCCCCTTCAAGGAAATGGAGGAGCTGCAGGGCCGGCTGGGTTCGTGGATGAACCTGCCGGGACGCGCCACCACGAGCAAGGAAGCCTTGGCCGTGGCGGATTGGTCGCCCTTGGTGGACATCACCGAGGACGAGAAGGAATTCCTGCTCAAGGCCGAGCTGCCGGGAGTGAAACGGGAGGAAGTGAAGGTGACGGTCGAGGACGGTGTCCTCATGCTCTCGGGCGAACGCCGGTTTGAGAAGGAAGAGAAGGACAAGAAGTATCACCGCATTGAGCGCGCCTATGGCAGCTTCGTGCGGAGCTTCACGCTGCCGGAGGAGACCCCGGCGGACAAGGTCGCGGCGGAGTTCAAGGACGGCGTCCTGCTGGTCCACCTGCCGAAGACCGTGACGCCCAAGCCGAGTCCGATGGAAGTGAAGGTGGCGTGAAGGGCAGTGCAGTAGGCAGTGGGTAACAGGCGGGCGCGGCCACGATGGCCCACCCGCCTCCTTCGTTTCTGGTGAGGACGCATCCCACGCCAACCTCCGAGGCGATTTTCTTCGTGCAATCGGGGAGGAATGGCGCTTAATTGCCGTCAGTTCCCAAACAACCTTTGCCAGCCAACGGTGTTTGGTGAAAAGGCAAGTTCCAGTTCGGCACCCAACACCTCAAACCAACGGAGAACCCATGACCTCGAAATCAAACTCACTGATCGCGCTCCCGCTGCTCGCGGGGGCGTTGTTGACCGGCATCACGAACAGTCCCGCAGCCGAATCCAGCTACGAAAAGCAGCGGCGCGAGGCGGCGGCGGCCCGGGGCAAAGACTCGGCGTGGAAGCCGTCCACCACCGAGGTCGCGCTCATCCAGGTCGGCGACGCCAAGAAACCCGGCGCGTTGCGCAACTACTGCCTCGACGCCGAGGGCAACATCCTCGCGTGCTTCGCGCCGCGCGACAGCTCCGCCGCGTCCAAAAGCGCCAGCGGCGTCCGGGTCTATTCGCCGGACGGCAAGCTGCTCAAGACCTGGCCGCTGGAGATCAAGCCCACCGCCATCGCCGTCGCGAAAGACCGCTCCATCTTTGTCGCGGGCGAAGGGAAGCTGCTCAAGCTCGACGCCACCGGAAAGGTGCTCGCCTCGGGGATGGCCCCGTCGGCCAGCGAGCCGGTCGTCATCACCAAGGAGATCGAGGAGATGGTCAAGCAGATGATCAAACAGACCAAGCAGTCCTACGACGCGGCGCTCAAGAGCATGAAGACCAGCCTTGAAAATCGGCGCATTGATGTCACCGGGCTGGCGGCCACCGAGCAGGACGTGTTCATGGTGCTCGGCTCGCCCACTGACTTCGGCTACCGGGTCTATCGCTTCGATCATGCACTCGCGAACCCGAAGCTGGTGGTGGACAAGCTGCGCGGCTGCTGCTCGACGATGGATTTGCAGGCGCACAATGGGAACCTCTGGATTCCGCACAATGGCCGCCACCTCATCGAGTCCCGCGACCGCGACGGCAAGGAACTCGCGAAGTTCGGCAAGGCCGGCAAGGTGAAGCCCGACGACTTCGGCGGCTGCTGCGAGCCCAAGTGCATGCGCGTGCTGCCGAACGGTGAAATCCTCACCGCCGAGTCCGGCCCGCCCACGTCCATCAAGCGTTTCTCGGCGGCCGGCAAGCTGCTGGAGGTCGTGGCCGTTATCGAGACACGCGGCGACTGCGTGCGCGTCACCGTGGAGCGCAGCCCGGACGGCAGCCGCTACTACCTGCTCGACACCACGCGCGACGCCATCCGCGTCTTCAAGGCGAAGAGCTGAGTTTCAACATGCCCAAGCCTGTGGCTCCACATTCCAATGTCGGGGCTTTGTCCTCTCATCACGGCTAGATGCATCCGCCCATGCCACCCTTTCCGCTGTCGCGACATTGGAATGTCGCGCTACTCGCGCTGGTGGCCCTGCTTGTCGCAAGCTGTGCCTCGGGGAAACTTTCCTCCCGCGCCTCGGAGCCGGTTCTGCTCGTCGTGCTCGACCCGCTCTCGCGCGAACTGGCCTGCGCGTGCGTGAAGGGCTTCGGCCAGCGCGATTACCGCCAGCTTGCGGCGCGGCTGGAGTCTGCCCTGCGGCAACGCGTGGCCATTGAGTTCTCCGACGATCTCACCGAGTCACTCACCCGCGCGGGAGCAGGACGCGAAGTCATCATCATCGGCGACCGCTCGGCGGTCACGCATGGCGCGCAAAAGGCCGGCCTCAAGAGCCAGCCGGTCGCCGAACTCACCGGCCTCGACGGCGAGACCACGCTCGCCGCCGCGTTCGTTGCGCGCTCCAGCGACCCGGCCAAAACACTGAAGGACATTGCCGGGCGGAGGCTTCTCTTCGGACTGACCGAGGCGGACGGGAAGAGCACTGCCGCCTTGGCCGCGTTGCGTGCGGCCGGGGTGGAGGTGCCCGCCAAGCCAGTGCGCCGCCCCGTCTACACCGATGCCGCGCTCGACGTGCTGGACAGTGACGCGACCCCGCTGCCGGTGGCCGTGGTGCCCGCCTACGCGCTCCGCCTCATGGAGGGCTGTGGCAGCGCCACGCCCGGCGCGCTGAAGGTGATTGGCACGTCGCAGCCGGTGCCGTTCATCACCGTGTTCGTGGCCGACGCCATCGCGGCGGAGAAGCGGGAGAAGATTCTCAGCACGCTGCTCGGCATCAGGACCGACGCGAGGCTCCTCAAGGCGCTGGAAAGCCGCGACGGCTTCAAGCCGTTGAACAGCGGGTCACAGAGCAGCGCGGGCGAATGGCCGGACTGGCGCGGGCCGGGCCGCGATGGCCATGTGCCCCGACTGCCGGCGCGTCTGCCCGCGCAACCCAAGCTCGTCTGGAAAAAGGCCGCCATGACCGGCGGCCTTGCCGGTTTGAGCGTGAGCGGCGGGCGGCTCTACCTGGCCGAGCGCGACTTTGCCGACGCGCAGGATGTTTACCGCTGCCTGAACGCCGACACGGGCGAACTGGTCTGGCTGGCCGCGTTTCCCGCGCCCGGCAAGCTGGACTACGGCCAGTCGCCGCGCGCCACGCCGGTCATTCACCAAGGCCGCGCGTATCTCCTCGGGGCGTTCGGCGAGCTGCGCTGCGTGAACGCCGCGACCGGCAAACTGCTCTGGAAACGAAACCTGCCGCGCGAGTTCAAGGCCGAGCTGCCGACGTGGGGGATGTGCCCCCCTCCGCTGGTGGTGGATGACCTGCTCATCGTGAACCCCGGCGGCACGAACGCCTCGCTCGCGGCACTCGACCGCGTCACCGGCCGCACGCGCTGGAGCACGCCCGGCGAGCCGGCGGCTTATGCGGCCTTCATCTGCGGTGAGTTCGGGGGGCGGCGGCAAATTGTGGGCTACGACAAGACCTCGCTCGGCGGCTGGGACGTGAAGACCGGCGCGCGGCTCTGGCAGCTCGTGCCGCCCACGGAAGGCGACTTCAACGTGCCCACGCCCGTCGCCGTGGACGGTGGCCTTGTCGTCGCCACTGAAAACAACGGCACGCGGCTGTATCGCTTCGATGACGCGGGGCGGATAATTCCCAAGCCGGCGGCGGTCTTCGCGGAGTTGAAACCGGACACCGCGACGCCGGTGGTGACGGGCGGGCGGGTCTTCGGCGCGCACCGGGGATTGCACTGCCTCGATGCGCGGTCAGGTCTGAAGCCGCTCTGGCACCGCGAAGAATCCGCGCTGGGCGACCACGCGGCGTTGTTCACCGATGCCGAGCGGGTGCTGGTGGCGACGATGGGCGGTGAACTCCTGCTGCTCGACGCGAAGTCCGAGCGGTGCTCCATCTTGTCGCGGGTGAAGCTGTTCGCGGACGACGGGGACGTGTATTCGCATCCGGCGCTGGTGGGGACGCGGCTTTACGTCCGCAGCAGCGCGAGCGTGGTGTGCGTGGATTTGCAGCCGGACTGAGGGCGGGTGATGATTTCCTCCCACATGAAAGCGCGCCTCGCCCTCGCCCTCCTCGCCCTCCTGGGCGTCGCGGGCTGCTCCGGCCTCCGCGAAGCCACGTCGAAGCCCGGCCTGCTGCCCGCACTCCAGCCCTACGTGCAGGAGGTCGCCAGCGAACTGGACCGCGTTCCCGCCGAGCGGCGAGTCGTGCTGGGGGCCATCGCCGCCGACATCTCCGTGCAACTCGCGGCGGGCAAGCCGGCACAGTTGACCTTCATCTGCACGCACAACTCGCGGCGCAGCCACATGTCGCAGATCTGGGCGCAGACGGCGGCCTACCATTATAGGCTCGACCAGGTTTCCACCTTCTCCGGCGGCACGGATGTGACCGCCTGCAACTGCCGGACAGTCACGGCGATGCGCCGCGCGGGCTTCGACATCCAGGACGCCACGACGGGGGACAATCCGCTCTACCTCGTCCGCTATGCCGGTGACCGCCCGCCCATCCGCGCGTATTCCAAGCTCTACAATGCCGACGCCAATCCGAGGAGCAGGTTCATCGCGCTGATGACGTGCAGCTCGGCGGACAAGTCGTGTCCGATCGTCAAGGGTGCCATCGCCCGGCACGCCATCCATTACACCGACCCCCGGCTTTGCGATGACACGCCCACGGAAACCACCGCCTACAACGAGCGCTGCCGCGAAATCGCGCGGGAGATGTTCTACATCATGGCCGAGGTGCGGCGGCAACGCGATCGTGCCAGCGTGGCCGCGAGGCCTTGATGAGAAGGATCCGGATCCGTCCGGGTCACTTCACTTCCCACGAGTAGTAGCCGGGCCAGAACTTGCCCTGCTCCACCTGAAGCTGGCCGCAGCGGCGGCGCATATAGGCGGCGAGCGGGCCGGGGATGGCGTTGAAGGCGCTCTCGGCCGCGAGAAAGTCGCCGCTCAAATACTTGTTGAGCGCGGCGTCGTAGGCCTCCCGATCCGCGTTGGGCATGGGCAGGAGCGTGTAGAGGCCGGTCGGGGATTTGCGGCCCTTCACGGTGCAGCGGTCCATGAGCAGCGCCTCCTGCTTCAAGTCCCCCGGCAACTGGTCGTAGCAGGACTCGGAGAAGATGACCTCGGTGGGATAGTAGCGGGTGAGACCTTCCAGGCGGGCCGCGAGGTTGACCTCGTCGCCCAGCACGGAATAGCTCATGCGCTCCTTCGAGCCGATGGCCCCGGAGACGAGGCCGCCAAAGTTGATGCCCGCGCCCAGATCGAAGCAGTGCTCGCCCGTCGCGCGGCGATGCTGGTGAAAGGCGTTGAGTTCCTCGCGCGCCTCCAGGTAGCAGCGCACGGCGGCCCCGGCGGCGTCGGGCAGCGGCACGGGGCAGCCGAAGATGGCGAGCACGGCGTCGCCGATGAAGTTGACGATGGTGCCGCGATGCTTCGAGACGCGGGCGTTGATGATGCCAAGATGGTCGTTGAGCGCCTTGAGGAGCGGCTGCGGCCCCATCTTCTCCGAGGCGTTGGAGAAGCCGCGGATGTCGAAGAAGAGCACGGCGGCGTCCTCGAGCGTGCCGCTCAACATCTCCTCAGGCTTGCGCTTGCTGATGACGCGCTCATAGACCTCCGGCGAGACCAGCCGGCCAAAGACCTCCTTGGCTTCGACGATCTGCTTGCCCTGGTTGACCCGCACGTCCTGCGACGAAGTGACCTTCTTCAACTGGTCAATGACCAGGTTGCGCAGCATCGCGGGCTGGCTGTCCACGATGCGGACGAAGTCCTCCGCCTCGACGCGGAGCAGTTCGACCTCGCCGGCGCACTTGATGGTGGCGCTGCGCGGGGCGTTGGTGAGCACGCCCATTTCGCCGATGACACCGCCCGCGTGCTGGTGGTCAATCTCGACCCCGCCCTTGAGGATGACGACATCGCCGAAATTGATGAAGTAGATGGAGTCGGACGGCTCGCCCTCGCGGATGAAGACGTCGCCCTCGTGAAGCTGCTGAATCTTCGCGCGGCCAATCAAGTCCTCAAGCGCCGCCTCCGGGAGGTTGCCGAGGAAGGGGTTCTTGGCCGGGTTGAGCCGGAACATGGTTTTGTCAGTCATGGGTAGCCTGGGGTGCCGCGCCTACTGGTTGAGATAGTTCAAAGCAATGTGGTTGATGGCCAGGTGCATGGTGTTGTCCACGATCACCACGAGCCAGAAGCGGATGAAGGGCGGCGTCTCGATGCCGTAGCCGGTGTTCTCCTCCTTCTCCGGCGCGTCGGGGCCGAACCAGACGAGGTTCTTGATCCGGCAGATGGTCGAGGCGATGGCCATGCGGTCAATCACCGCGTGCGTGCCGAAGATCACCGCCCAGGCATAAAAGCCCTGCGTCCAGTTGCCGTTGACGATGCCGAGATAAACGTAGAACGGCGCGGCATAGACGAGCGCGTGGATGACCGCCCAGAACCAACTGCGCTGCTTGCGCACGGCCATCTGCTCGGTCTGGAGCACATAATCGCCGAGGAGGTGTAAGATGAGTTCGTGCACTGGGGGTTGGCTTATTGGGTTGGGTTGTCGCCTGGTCGCGGCGGGGCGCCGGGGACAAGACGATAAAAGCGCGTGCCGCCGGCAGGCAAGCGGACAACGCTGTCCCCGTTTTCCTGCGCCACCGGCACCATCACCGGCGCCCAGGGGCCGGTGATGGAGCTGGCCGTCTCAAGGACATAGCCGCCCGCGTCCCCCGGCCAGCGAAGCAGTCGCTCCGGCCCGACGGCCTGCGGCGACAGCGGCGGCAGGCTGGCGATCATCGTGGCGGTAAGCGTCAGGTCGCCGCCGGCGTAGCCGGGGACCAAGGTCAAGCCGCCGCCCAGCGCATCGCCAGTCAGCGAGGAGAAGGTTCCCGACCCGCTGCCGCTGTCCACGACGAGGAACGAGTTGCCCGCCACGGGGACGAAGCTGTTCGTCAGCACGAGGTTCAGCGTGCCGGTGAACGCGGTCGCGCCGCCCACCTGCAACTGGCCGAATTGCGTCCCCGCCGTCAGGCCGCCGAGGAACACCTTCAGCGAGCTGCCGGCGGCGGGGGCGTAGCCGTTCACGAGCGACAGGACGCCGAGCTGGATTTCCAGCCCGCCGTTGTGGTTGAACGTGCCGTGGAAAGTGGTCGTGCCGGTGGCCACGCTCTTCCGCACCATGCCGTTGTTGTTGAAGGTCTTGGTGGTGCCATCCCCGCTCTCGAACAACGTCGCGGCCACCTGCGTTTCAAACACCGCACCGGCGTTGTTGTTGATGACCGGCGTGCTGTGGCCCAGCAGGCGTCCCCCCGTCCAGAGCACGGTGCCGGAGTTGTCCAGCGTCCGCCGCAGGTCCTTGTCCGCTGTGCTGCTGACCAGCAGCATGCTGCCGGCGGGAATCGTCGTGCTCCCGCCCGCACCCAGCGTGCCGCTCGTCCAGTTCATCGTGCCCGCCAGCGTCCAGGTGCCCAACAGGGTTCCCGACGCCAGTTCCACGTTCGCCCCGGCGGCGACGGTCTGCGTCCCGTTCAACGTCCCCGTGGTGAACAGGAACCGGCCCGCCCCGGAGTAGCCCGCCGCCGTGGCCGTCACCGCGCCGATGGGATTCAGCGTGCCGGTCTGCACGTTCGCGGTGCCGCCGAGGTTGAACGTCCCATACACCGTGGTCGTCCCCGTGCCCGCCGACTTGCGCAGCGTGCCGGCGTTGTTGAAGGTCTTGACCGTTCCGTCCGCGCTGTCGAACAAGGTCGCATCCACCTGCGCGTCAAAGAGCGCGCCGGCGTAGTTGTTCAGCGTGGGCGTGGCGTGGCCGAGGATGCGCCCCGCCGTCCACGTCACCGTGCCGTAATTGTCCAGCCGGCGGCGCAAATCCTTGTCTGCCCCGCTGCTGGCGATGAGCGTCGCGCCGTTGGTGATGACCGTGACGCCGGTCGTGCCGGCCATCGTGCCGCCGGGCCAGTTGAACTGGCTGCCCGAGGTCACCAAGAAAGTGCCGGTGCCGCCGAGCGTGCCCGAGGACAACTCAAACAGCCCCGCCGCCGACGCGGTCGCACCCGCGTTCACATTCACCGTGCCGCCGGCAATCTGGTTGGTGCCCGCGCCGGTGAAGGACGCGCCGTCGTTCAAGGTCTGCGTGCCGCCGGAGAACGTCAGCGTCGCCCCCGCCAGGTTCGTGAACGTCCCGCTGCTGGTCCCGCCCCCGGCCAGCGACAGCGTCCCGCTCTCCGCCGCCAGCATCCCATCGTTGTTGAGCAGGCCATGCCAGAGCGTGGTGCCCGTGCCCGTCGTGCGGCGCACCTTGCCCGAGTTGTTGAAGGTCTTCACCGTGCCGTCCCCGCTGTCGAACAGGGTCGCGTCCGCCCGCGCCTCGAACACCGCCCCGGCGCGGTTGTGGATGACCGGGCTGCCGTGGCCGAGGAGGCGCCCCGCCGTCCACGTCACCGTGCCGTAGTTGTCGAGCGCCTGCCGCAGGTCCTTGTCCGCCGTGGTGCTGACCACCAGCGCGCCGTTGGTGGCGATGGTCAGGGTGCCACCGGAGCCGATGGTGCCGCCGGTCCAGTTCAGCGTGCCGGCCAGCGTCCCGGTGCCGGCCAACGCGCCACTGGCCAGCTCGACATTCGCCCCGCTGGCGATGGTCAGCGTGCCCGCCAGCGTCGCCCCGGTGATGAGGAAGCGGCCCACGCCGCTGTGGCTGGAGGGGTTGAGCATCACCGCGCCAACGGGGTTCAAGGTGCCGGTCTGCACATCCGCCGTGCCGCTCTGGTTGAACACCCCATTCCAGAAGCTCGTGCCCGTGCCGCCGGACTTCCGCACGGTGCCGGCGTTGTTCAAGGTCTTGACGGTGCCGTCCCCGCTTTCGAAGAGCGTGGCGTCGGTCCCCGTGTCGAACAGCGCCCCGGCGTAGTTGTTGATGACGGGAGTGCTGTGGCCGAGAATGCGCCCGGTCGTCCAAGCCACCGTGCCGTGGTTGTCCAGCCGGCGACGCAAATCCTTGTCCGCCGCGCCGCTGGCGGTGAGCGTCGCGCCGTTGGTGATGACCGTGACGCCGCTCGTTCCGTCCATCGTGCCGCCCGTCCAGTTGAACTGGCTGCCGGACGTGACCAGGAACGTGCCGGTGCCGCCCAGCGTGCCGGTCGCCAGCGCGAAGGTGCCCGTCACCGACGCGGTCGCGCCCGCGCTGACGTTCACGGTGCCGCCGTCAATCAGGCTCGTCCCCGCGCCCGTGAAGCTGGCGCCCTGGTTGAGCGTGTGCGTGCCGCCGGAGAACTCCAGCGTCGCGCCGGCCAGGTTGGTGAACGACCCCGCGCTGGTGCCGCCGCCGCTGAGGGAAAGCATTCCCGTCTCCACGATGAGCGTCGCGCTGTTGTTGAACAGTCCGCTCCAAACGGTGTTTCCCGTTCCCACCGTCCGGCGCACGGTGCCGGAGTTGTTGAAGGTCTTGATGGTTCCGTCGCCGCTCTCATACAGGGTGGTGTTGGCCCGCGCCTCGAAGACCGCGCCGGCCTGGTTGTTGATGATGGGTGAACTGTGTCCCAGGATTCGTGCGTCCGTCCACGTCACCGTGCCGTAATTGTCCAGCGTCCGGCGCAGGTCCTTGTCGGTGGCCCCGCTGATCAGCAGCACCCCGTTGGTGGCAATCGTCGTCGTGCCGCCCGAACCCATCATGCCGCCCGTCCAGTTCAGTGTGCCCACGATGGTCCCCGTGCCCAACATCGTCCCGGAGGCGAAATCAACGTCCGCCCTGGATTCAATCGCCAGCGTTCCCGCCAGCGTGCAACCCGTCAGCATGAACTTCCCCGCGCCACTGTAGGCGGAGGTGCTCAACGTGACCGCGCCCACCGGGTTGAGCGTGCCGGTCTGCACGTTCACCGTGCCGCTGTTGTTGAACGTGCCGCTCCAGGCGCTGGTGCCCGTGCCGGCGGACTTCCGCACCGTGCCGAAGTTGTGGAGGGTCTTGACGGTGCCGTCCCCGCTCTCGAACAACGTCGCCTCCGACTGGGTGTCGAACAGCGCGCCGGCGAAGTTGTAGATGGTGGCGGCGTCGTGGCCGAGGATGCGGCCCGCCGTCCACGTCACCGTGCCGTAGTTGTCCAGCCGGCGGCGCAAATCCTTGTCCGCCCCGCCGTTGACGGTCAGCACCGCGCCGTTGGCTATGGTCGTCGTCCCCGCGCCAATCAAAGTCCCGCCGGACCAGGTCATCGCGGAGCGAATCGAGAGTGAACCCGCCCCCGAAATGAATCCGCCCGACAGCGTCAGCGTGCTGACGGTGACGGCGTTGGTGACCTGCGCGTTGCCGCTGCCGATGGTCACGGTGTCGGCCACGCCCGGCACGCCGTTGGGAGACCAGTTGGCCGGGGTATTCCAGGGGCCGGTGCCACCGAGCCAGGTGAAGACCGTCCCGCCCGCCGACATGAGCACAGTAATGTTGAAGGACTGCGGCGCGCTCAGGTCCGCGCCGCCGTTGGCCGTGCCGCCGTTGTCCTGCGCGCGCACGGTGACGACCGCGAGGCCGGAGACGCCGGGAGCCACCGTGTAAGTCAGCACGCCGGCGGGGCTGATGGCGGGCTGGACGGAGAAGAGCGCGTTGTTGTCGTTGGTGACGATGAAGCTGAGGGTCTGCGCCGACTCGTTGGTCGTGCCGACGCTGCTGCTGGCGATGAAGCCGGTCACCGTCACCGCGCCGACGGTGTTGGTCACGGTCTGGTTGGCCCCGTCCGCCGGGGTGAACGCATACTTGATGGTGCGCAGGACGCTGGTGGCGACCGGATCACCCACCGTGCCGGTCACAAAGACGTTGCCGGAGGCGTCCACCGCCAGCGCGTTGGCCTGGTCGTCGCCGTGGCTCGCGCTGTCGTAGCGGTTGGTCCACACGCCGGCGCCGGCGGCGGAGTATTTCACGGTGAGGAAATCCTTGCCGTTGGTGCGGGTGGAATGCCCGGTCACAAACACGTCCGCCGAGGAACTGACCGTGATGGCGAGCGGGTAGTCCGCCACGCCACCGCCCACCCCGTCGTAATGGTTCGTCCAAGCCGCCACCCCGCTGCTGAGAACCTTGAGGATGGTGTAATCGAAATCCGTGCCATTGTAGGTTTCGCCGGTGACGATGGCGCTGCCGGAGCCGTCCACAGCCATCGCCCGGAGGTGCTGGTCCTGCCCGGACGCGCGGTCGTAGCGGTTCGTCCAGACCGGCACGCCGGCGGCGGTGTATTTGACGACCGCGAACTTGACCACCACCTCCAGATAATTCGCCGCCACCAGCACGTCGCCGCTGCCGTCCACCGCCAACGCCACGCCGTAGCTGTTCTCACCGTTGATGTCGAACTGGTTCGTCCAGACCGGCGTGCCGGTGGCCCCGGCGAACTTCAGCGTGAAGGCGTAGGTGTAGTCCGTGTTGGACCCATCGCCGGTCACATACACGTCCCCGCTGGCGTCCACCGCGACTGACTTGGCGGTGTCGTTGCCCGGCCCGGCGTAGGAGGTGCGGTTCGTCCAGACCGGCGTGCCGTCGGCCATGTATTTGATGGTGAGATAGTCGCCGTAGAGTCCGTTCTTCGAGTGCCCCGTCACCAAGACATTGCCCGCGCTGTCCACGGTGATGGCCTCGGGCGTGTCATCCCCGCCGTTGTCAAAGTAGTTGGTCCAGACCGCCACCCCGGCCGCCGAATACTTCAGCGTCACGTAATCGTAGGTGCTGGCGATGGAGGCGCCGGTGATGAGCACATTGCCCGCGCTGTCCAAGGCCAGCCCCTTGACCTGGTCGGTGCCGCCCGGCGAACCGGAGAACGTGTTCGTCCACAGCAGCGTGCCGGCGGGGGAATACTTCGCGACGACGATGTTGTAGTCCTGGCCGAGGTATTCGTCGCCCGCCACGATGACGTTGCCGGAGGCGTCCACGGCCACCTTGACGCCCAGGGCCGCGTTCGTGGAGGCATCGCGCTCCCAGTCCAGCACGCCGTCGGCGGCCGGAAAGTTGGTCAGCGTGAAGGTCGGCGCGGTGTTCACCGGCAGGACCGCGATGGCGAAGGTGTTCGTGGCCCGGTCCACGCCGCCGGACGCCGTGCCGCCGTCGTCCTGGACAATGACCGTCACGACCCCTGTGCCCGTGGCCTCGGGGAACGGGGTGAACATGAGCGTGCCCCCCACGGTGAAGAAGGGCTGGACGGAGAAGAGCGCGGGATTGCTGTTCGTGGTGGTGACATTCGTGATGGCCTGCCCCGACTCGACGGTGGCGAAGGTGGCGAACGCGGCGAGCGTGTTCGCCCCGGAATCCTCCAACGCCACCAGCAGGTTCGTGGTGAAGGTGATCACCGGCGCGTCATTGATGTCACTGACCGTGATGGTGAAGGTGTTGGTCGCCCGGTCCACGCCGCCGGCCAGCGTGCCGCCGTTGTCGGTGGCCGTCACGGTGACGACCGCCGTCCCGACCGCGTTGCCAGCCAGCGTCAGTTCAAGCGTGCCGTTGGTCTGGAAGCCCGGCGGCACGGCAAAGAGCGCCGGGTTGTCCACCGTCACGGTGACGTTGGTGATGAGCTGGTTGGTCTCCTGCGGATGAACTTGCGCAAAGGCCGGGAAGGACAACGCCGGCAAATCCTCCGGCAGCACGAGCGTGTTCGAGGCGAACCGGATGTTCGGCGCCAGGTTCGGCACGGTGACGCCCAGGCTGACGCTGTCATTGGCCGTGTGCGCGTCCGGCAGCGCGCTGCTGACGCCCGCGCGGAAGAGCAGCAGGCCGCTGCCGCCGGGCGTGAGCGTGGCCGTGAACGTCGCGCTGGCCCCGGCGGCCAGCGTGCCCACGCTCCAACTGCCAGTCATCGTGTCCACCGTCCCCTGCGAGGTCGTGACGCCTAAGAAGTTAACGTCGCCGGGGTCGGCGTTGGTCACCACAACGCCCGTGGCCGTGACCGGCCCGCGATTGGTCACCGTCAGCGTCAGCACGAAGTTCGAGCCAAACGCCGCCGTGCCCGGCCCCGTCCCGCTCATCGCCAGATCGGTCGTGGGAATGTCGAACTGCAGGTGGTCCAGCTCGAAGCCCGGCGAGGCGTAGAACACCCGCACCGCCGAAATGCCCCCCGCGAACTCCGCGCCCAGGAACCGGTCCTCTGCGGTCTCGCCCGTGAACACATTGTCCCCGATCGCAAACGGCCCGAGGACGCCCAGCAAAACCCCGTTGGTGCCGAAGACCTCGATGCCCGCGCCCTCGTCGTCGCCGTCGGTGAGCACGATGCCCACCCTCGTCGGCAGCCGACCCAGGATCGCCGCGTTGAAGGAGAACGTGACCGCGTTGGTGCCGGTGACGAGGAAGGACTGGCCCCCGTTGCCGCTGCCATCCACCAGACCGTCGTCCGCGTCCACCGAGTCCGTGCTCGCGGACGCCGCGAAGTTGGTGCCGGCCGAGGCCGTCACGCCCGCGAGGCTGAAGTTGCCGCGCTCGAACGCCTCCAGCGTCACCGCGCCGGACAGGATGTCCGCGAAGAACGGGCTGTTCGTGCGGCTGAGATAGGCCGTGTTCCCCGGCAGGTAAAACAGCGCCCCGGCGGCGGTCTGGTTCACGGTGATGGTCGAGAGCGCCGCGTTGTTGTTCAGGTTCGAGTCGAGCTGGTCGCGCCGGATGATTGAGACGATCACGTCGCCCTCGCCAAGGTTTGTGGCCACGAGCGTGACGACCGCCGTCGCGCTCCCGTTCGCCACCAGGTCGCCCACCAGCCAGGAGTTGGTGCCGATGGTCCCTTGGGACGCCGTGCCGGAGAGGAACTGGAGCAAGGACGGGCCGCTGTTGCCAAGCACCAGGCCGGTGGCGGGCGCGGCGCTGTGGTTCGTGACCGTGACGGTGAGCGTGAATGAACTGCCCACGGTCCGCGCGGTGACGGTCGAGATGCTCACGCCCACGTCCACCACGCCGAAGTTCGGCGTGCCCAAGGCCGTCGAGGCGGCGAAGACATCGCTCACCGCGTTCGCGTCGCGGCTGTCCAGGTTCTCCGCCTCGGAAGTGAAGAAGACCGTGGAGCCATCCGCGCTGAGGACGGGCTGGAAGCTGTGGCCGCTGCCGGAGAACCCGCCGAGGTTCACGCGGGAGATGATCTTGGTGCTGTTGGTGGCGAGATCGCGCAGGAACACGTCCGTCTTGCCGTTCGTGTCCGCCGCCCCCAGGTCCGCCGCGTCACTCAGGAAGGCGATGTAACGCAGGTCCGCGCTCAGGCTGTAGGGCGTGATGGCGGAGAGGCCGGTGCCCGCGCCGGTGCCGAACCGGTTCACGCTCACGAGCGTCGTGGTGTCGCCGACCAGGTCGCGCAGGAACACGTCCCGACCGTTGTTGTTGTCGCCGGGCACCAGGTCCGCCGCCGCGCTCTCGAAGAGCACCTTCGTCCCGTCCGCGCTCAACACCGGCTTGAACGAGAGGGGCCGCACCGCCGGATTGCCGCCGTCACTGCCCGCCGCCGTGCCGAGCCGGTTGATGCTCGCGAGCTTGGTCATCCCCAGTTGCGTGTCGCGCACGAAGATGTCGGGAAAATTGTTCAGGTCCGGCACCGCCACCAGATTGGTCGCGCCGCTGGCGAAGGCGATGAACCGTCCGTCGGCGCTGATAACCGGGTCGAAGGACAGCCGGCTGCCGCCGCCCGTGCCGGCGACGTTCACGCTCACCAGCCGCGTCACGCCAAGCTGCAGGTCGCGCACGAAGACATCCTCGGTCGTGCTCGTGTCATTGGTGACGAGATCGGTGGCGCGGCTGACGAAGGCCACATGCCGCCCGTCCGCGCTGAGGGCCGGCACGCCGGTGAAACCGTTGCCGCTCTGCCCATTGGTGTTGACGCTCGCCAGGGACATGACGGCGGTGTCCAAGTTGTAGGCGAAGGCATCCGTCGTCTCGTTGGTGTCGTTGGGGACAAGGTTTCCCGCCAGGCTCAGGAAGGCCACCACGCGGCCATTGGCCGACAGCCTCGGCACGAACGAATCCCCTGCCCCGCTTGCGCCCGTCGCCGTGCGGCTCACCAGCGTCACGCTGTTGTCCTGCGCGTCCCAGAGGAACACGTCGTAGCCGGCGTTGGTGTCGCCGGCCACCAGATCGCTCGCGCGGCTGTGGAAGGCCACATAGCGGCCGTCCGCGCTGATGACCGGCGCATCGGACTCGTTGTTGCCGCTTGCGCCGGCAGGGGTGCGGCTCACCAGGCGGGTCGTGCCGGACACGCGGTCGCGCCAGAAGACATCCCGCGCGCCGTTGTTGTCGTTGGCGACGAGGTTGGCCGCGTCGCTGACAAAGGCGACATACTGGCCGTTGCTGCTGACGACCGGGTTGAGCGAAGCTCCGCTGCCACTGGCGGTGCCGGCGGCGTTGATGCTCAGGAGTTCAAAGTCCCGCACGACCGCCGAGGCCGAAACGGTGAGCGCGAAGGACGCGGCGCGTTGCAGCCCGCCCTGGTCCGTGAAGAAGATCAGCACCGCGTAGGAGCTGCCCACGTCGGCGGGGGCCGGCGTCCACGAGAACATCACGCTGGCCGGCGAGGCGTTCGTGGTGCCGTCCGCCGGGGTGATGGTCGCGCCGGGCGGCAGTCCCTGGTGGTTGACGCGCAGCGGCCCGCCCTCGGGGTCCGTGCCCACGAAGGTCGTCGTGAAGGTCTGGTTCGGCGCGAGGGTGATGGAGCCGTTGGTGCCCGTGACGGTGGGCGTGAGGTTCGTGAGCGAGCCGGCCAGTTCGATGATGAAGTCCAGCGGCACGCGGCCGTTGGTGCCGGTGGTGTTGCCCGCGCGATTCTCCTCGATGATGACCTGCAAGGCGAACTTCTGCCCGCTGGCACCGCCGATGGTGTTCCAGTTCAGCACGCCGCCCGCCGTGACGCTGATCGTGTTCGCGCCCACGGTCGGGAGCGATGAAATGGAGGACTCCGCGCTGGTCGCGAACCGCACGCTGAAGGCGTCGCCGTCCGGGTCCACGATGGGCAGGGCGACGGAGTTGTTCGTGCCCGCCTGCATCTGGAGGATGACCGGCGCGGTGGTGACGGGCGAGCCGGTGTTCGCCGGGTTGCGCAGGTCCACGAGCATGGTGAGGGACTCGCTCGCGTCCGCCGCGTTGACCAGCGTGCTGATGCGGCAGCAGGACGACCCGGAGACAGTGAACACGTCGTTGGACGGATACGTGTGGGTCGTGGTGTGGCGCCAGACCTCGTATTGCTCGCCGACCACGTCGGACAACGTGGCGACGCGGGTGGCGGTGGCGGTGCTGAAGCCCGGGCTGCCGTCGCCAAACTGGTAGAAAATCTCCCCGATGCCGCCGGAACTGATGCGCCACGCCTCGGTGACGGTGATTTCCACGGCCAGCGAATTGGTGCCGGGAGCGCGCTTCCAGGAGAGGTTGGCGAACCGGAAGTGCGAGGCGGCGGCGGGCTGGGGCAGACTCCACAGCAGCACGGCGGCAAGCGCGAGCGTGAAGGATCGGAGGAGGCGTTTCATGGCGGCGGAAAACTGGCGGCGGCATCCGCTCCTGCCGGGTGGCAGCCTGCCACTGCGTCCCCTGTGCCGGCGTCCTGCCGTCCGCTTAATTGTGGGACGAACAATGCTGATTTTCGGCCTCCAAGCAAGCAAGGAATCCCGCCCCTGGACGGTGCCAGGGCCGGAAACTCACACCGCCAGCGCCGCGTCCATGCGCGCCAGCACGCGGTCCTGGCCGAGCACTTCCATGAGATGGTAAAGGCTCGGGCCGCTGGGCCGGCCGGTGCAGGCGAAGCGCGCGGGATGCACGAGCACACCGTTCTTCACGCCGAGGGATTTGGCGGTTTCCTTCAAGGCGGCTTCCAAGTTCGCGGCGCTGAACTCCGCGAGGCCGGCGTAGGCGTCGCGCAGCTTCTTAAGCCGCTCGCGGGCTTCCGGCGTGAGCGCGGCCTTCGCCTCGGCGTCCAGCGCCACCGGATCGGTGAAGTAGAAGCCGCCGTAGGCCGGCAGCTCGGTGAGGATGCGCAGCTTGCCCATGCAGGTGTCCAACGCGGCCTTCACGTAGGCGGTTGGAAAGCGGTTCGTGTCCACGCCGGCGCGCGCGAGGGTGTGGACGGACAGCTCGTAGAAGCGGTCGGCGGGCATGGCGCGAAGGTATTCGCCGTTCATCCACTTGAGCTTCTCGTGATCGAAGCGGGCGTTGTGCCGGAGGATTTGCGGCAGATCGAAGTCGGCGATGAGCTGTTTCAACGGGATGACCTCGCGGCCGTCCTTCGGCGACCAGCCCAGCAGGCAGAGATAATTGAGCACGGCCTCGGGCGCGTAGCCGTTCTCGGTGTAGTAAGCCAGCGCCGCGCCGTCGTCGCGCTTGGACATCTTGGAGCCGTCGGCGTTGAGGATGAGCGGGATGTGGGCGTATTTCGGCGGCTCGACGCCGAATGCCTGGAAGAGCGCGACGTGCTTGGAGGTGTTGCTCAGGTGGTCCTCGCCGCGAATGACGTGCGTGATGCCCATCTCCAAGTCGTCCACGACGTTGACGAAGTGGAAGACCGGCGAGCCGTCCGAGCGCATGATGACAAAGTCCGGGTCCGCCTCCTCGCGGTCGGTGAGCGCACGCGTCACGTCGCCGACGACGAGGTCGCGGATGAGCACCGGCTCGCGGGTCATGCGAAAACGCACCGCGCCGTCCTTCTCGTAGGCGAGGCCGCGTGAGAGCAACGCCTCGACGCGGCGGGCGTAGTTCTCCTTGCGCTGCGATTGGAAGTAAGGCCCACGGTCGCCCTTGCTAGGGCCGGTGGCGTCGGCGGTGAGCGGGCCTTCGTCCCAGTCCATGCCCAGCCAGCGGAGGCCGTCGAGGATGACGTTGACGGCCTCCTGCGAATTGCGCGCGGCGTCGGTGTCCTCGACGCGGAGGATGAACGTGCCGCCGGTGTGGCGCGCGTAAAGCCAGTTGAACAGCGCCGTGCGCGCGCCGCCGATGTGCAGATAGCCGGTGGGACTGGGGGCGAAACGGACGCGGACGCTCATGGGGTTCGGGGTGCGGGTTGGATCATCGTCACTCAAATCGTCTGCGGAGCATAGGGCCGCGTGCGACACGAGCGCAAGCGGAGCGCGGCGTTCACGCCGCAGAAGGCGACTTGCGCAAGGAGCAGTCCCGAGCCACTGAAGCTCCCTTCCGTGTCCGCCTTCCTGCGGCGTGAACGCCGCGCTCCCCGTCAAATCGCATCGCCGCCGGAATTCGTTCTTGAATCACCCCTGCCCTTCCGGCGAAATGGCCGGGCGGATTTTCTCGTATGACGCTCGCGGACATTCTTCGGCAGGAGCAAATCGTCGCCGACCTCAAGGCCGGCAACCGCTGGGAGGCCATTGACGAACTGCTCGACCTGCTCGTCCACTGCGGCAAGATCAAGCCCGAGCACCGCGAAGCCATCGCCGCCGTCGTGCGCAAGCGCGAGAACTCCATGAGCACCGGCATCGGCTTCGGCATCGGCATCCCGCACGCCAGCACCGACCTCATCCCGGAGGTCATCGGCGCGTTCGGCCGCAGCACCAAGGGCATCAACTTCGACGCGCTCGACAACCAACCGGTGAAGCTCGTCATGCTCTTCCTCGTCCCGCAGGGCCAGTTCCAGAAGCACCTGCACACGCTCGCGAACATCGCGAAGATTCTTCACAACAAGGATTTTCGCGCCGCCCTGGAAGCCGCCCCCGACGCCGACGCCATGTTCAAGGCCATCGCGGAGCAGGCGCCCAAAAAGTAGGCCCCGCTGCGTCCTCCGCCGCGCGGGCCGCCGGCGCTTCCCGTGGAGGCGGCCCCGCCCCGCCCGGCCCGTCAGGGCCGGTTGAAGTTGACGACGTAGTGGTTCCCCAGCGAGTCGTCATACACCATGAAGAGGTTGACCACGTCGTTCCAGACGACGCCGCTGATGCCGCCGACGCTGGTGGTGCCGGGCGGGACATTTTCCGAGTTGTAGACGCGGCCCTGGCCCTGCACGTCCACCTGCACTTGCACGCCGGTCAGGTGGCCCGGCGGCTGGCCCAGGGTCGCCCCGGTGGTGGCGTCCTTGTAGACCCAACTGACGCTGGTGAGGTTGCCGCCGGTGAGGGTCGCGGTGGGCACCGGGATGACGAGCCGGCTCGCCGCCTGTGGCGCGGGGACGGTGAAGGTGAGGTTCGAGCCGTGGTAGTTGACCGTCCAGGCGCCGCCGGGCGGGACGACGGGGTTGAAGACGACGGCGGACTGGAAGCGCGCCTCGCCGTATCCGAGGTTCGAGTTCTGCGCGTCGGCGGGGCCGCTGCTCAAGCTCGACCCGTTCGGCCCGGTGAAGAGGACGCTGGCCGGCGGCGGGTTGCTGCGGGCGTTCTCGGTGTCGAAGTTCGCGGAGTAACTGTTCAGGGCGACGGGGAAGCCGGGCGTGGGCGTCAGGCCCGCGCCGAAGTTTCCGCCCGGGGCGTAGAAGTGGAAGTTGAACGCCGTGCCGAACGTCCGCCCGATGCGCATCCGGTAGAACAGCCGGGGGAACATGGCCAGCGCGTCGGGATCAATCAGGTCCATCTGGGCGTTGGTGGCCAGCAGCGTGACGCGCGGCACCCAGTTGATGAGATTGGTGGAGCTTTCCAGCGTGTAGGTCTGGTTGCTCACCGCGCCAAGCACGACCTTGAGCTGGCCGTTCCCGAGCCGGGCGGCGTTGGTCAGGACGGGCGCGGGGAAACTGCCCGCCGCGACGAAGAGGGTCAGCGCGCGGTTGGTCACGGCCTGCGCGGTGTCCCTCGCCTGGAAGGTGAGGGGGAAGCTGCCGTTCTCGCCGGGCGTGCCGAGGATTTCGCCCGTGCCCGCGCTCAAGAACAACCCGCTGGGGAGGAAGCCCGAGAGCAAACTCCAGCTCACCGGCTGCGTGCCGCCCTGGCTGCTCAGGAGGAAGCTGTAAGGCGTCCCCTGCGTGGCGTTAGGCAGGCCGGTCGTCGTGATCTCCACCGGCTGCGTGGCGCGATCCCAATAGCTCACGTATTGGTTGCCCACGGTGTCCACGAAGAGCATCTGGATCGAGCTGACATTCGTCCACGGCACGGACGCCGTGGGCGTGTGGTTCGTCACCGCCGGCAGGATGCGGCTGTTGTAATCATTCCCGCCGTCATACAACCGGCCCCCGCTGGTGCCGTTCACCCGAATCTCGATGTTCTCCATGAACGCCTGCGGGCCGACCGTGGCGCCGTTGGTGGTTTTGTAAGTCCACCGGATTTCCTGGATCGTGTTGGTCGCGGACAGCACGACCGTCGGGACCACGAGGATCTGCTGGTCCGCCGCCAGCGGGTCGAGCAGGTTGAACATGTAATTGCTCGTCTTGTAGCCGACGGTGTAGATGCCGCCCGAAGGCTGCGTGGGGGAGTAGATGGCGCCCTGCGGCAGGTTGCCGGGCGAAAAGAAGACCGCCGGCGACGAGTAAAAAGCCGAGCTGCCGAAGCTCGAGCCGTTCACCTGGCTGGGCACATTGGTCAGGCCCGAGCCGCCCGGCCCCGTGAACGTGACCGAGGCCGGGTAGTTCGTGTCGTTGTCAATGTTGTAGAGCGCGAAGTAATAGCCCAGATACTGCGGGAAGCTCACGCTGCCGTTCGTCCCGTCGAAGGTTCCCGGGAAGAAGTTGAACACCAGTTCAAACTCGCCCGCCGTCGGCCCCGTCGGCGTGCCGGTGGTGACGAGCTGGAATTGCAGCCGCTTGAAGTAAGCCGCCAAACCCGTCGCGCCGGGATAACTGCTCTGGTTGAAGTCCGACGACCGCCCGAACACCACCTCCACGCCATACGTCTGGCCGGGCCGGAGCTTCCGCGCCGGGATCAGGAACGCCGTGGACAATCCCGTCAGCGCGCCGGGCTGCCCCTGCTCAGGGGAGGAGAACACGTCCTGATTGCCGCCATCCACGATGCGCACCTGGATGATGTCCTGTGCCGTGCCGCTGAACCATGTGTCCCACGTCAGTGTGAAATCCTGGCTCGGGACCACCGCCTGCGCCGCCGTGAAATTGCTGATGTGCGGCGTGTCGGGATACAAGTCCCCGTCCAGCAACAGGGCCACTGCGCGCGTGCCGTCGCTCACCGTCTGCATCGTCACCGTGTAGGTGCCGCCGGGAAACGCCGTGTTCAGGTCCGCCATCGAGCTGAACGCCTGCTCAAACCGGAAGCCGCCGTCCCCATCGGCTGACAGGCTCACCACCTGCGCGCTCGGCTTGGTGAACGTCATGTTCGTCAACGCCCCCATCACCTGGGCGTTGCCCTCGCTCTGCATCACGAAGTTGGATGGGCTGCTGGCCACCGGCGCGCCCGTGCCCGTCTGGAGGAACGTCTGGCCCTTGAGCAGGTTGAACTGCGCCACATCCGCCGCGCGCGCCGCCGGGCCGGCCAGCACCAACCCCAGCCCGGCCAGCGCGGCAAACCCGGGGGAGAACAAGGATCGTTTCATAAGTGACGGTAAGTGAAGGTGAACGTGACCGGCGATTGCTTCAGCCGGAAGTATGCAGAAAACGGCCCGTTTCCCAAGCTGATTTCCGCCCGCATTTGTCCCTAGCCGCGCCCGGCCCCGCTGCCTGTCCGCTGGACCAGGCGGCAGGTCCGCAGCCGCCCCCAACCCCTTGTTGAAACGAAACGGCTGGAGCGCCCGGGGGGCGCTCCAGCCGTCTTGCGAATTCGATGGCGTTACTTCAGCAAAGCCAGCGCAGACTCAACCAGCTTCTCGGCGCTCAGGCCGTGCAGCTTGTAGAGTTCCTCGGCGAGGTAGGCGCTCTGCCCGAACTCGCCGGGGATGCCCAGCGAGGTCATGCGATGCGCGATGCCCGCACGGCTCAAGGCGTGGCTCACTTGCGCGCCCATGCCGCCAACTACTTGATGGTCCTCGATGGTCACGACGCGGCCGTTCGCGGCTTTCACGGCGGCACCGATGGTCTCGATGTCCACGTGGTTGATGAACGGGTTGTTGATGACCGTCGCCTTCACGCCCTGCTCGGCGAGCTTCTTGCCGGCGCTGATGGCCTTGTCCAGCAGCACGCCGCAGCCGATGAGGACGACATCGGTTCCCTGAGCGAGAACCTGCGCCTTGCCCCACGGATAGGTCGCGCCGGGAATCCAGCTCATCGGGTAGTTCTCGCGACCCACGAAGAAGAGGTAGCTCTCGCCGTCCTTGCCCGCCGCGCGGTCGGCGGCGTAGCGGTGGATGGCCTGATACATCAGCGACTCAGCCTCGTCCGGGCAGCTCGGCATGATGACGCAGGTGTGCGGGATGGAACTGACGGCGGCGATGTAAGTCGTCGCCTGGTGGCTCGCGCCGTCGGCGGCGTCCTGAAAGCCGATGTGGCTGAACATCGCGATGACCGGGGCCTGCGAAAGCGCGGCCATCGTCAGCGGCAGGTTGCCCTTGGTCACGCCGAACTGGCCGAACGTGTCCACGATGGGGATGTAGCCGGACTTCGCGTAGCCCGCGCCCACGCTGACCATGTTCGCCTCGGCGATGCCGACCTCGACAAAGCGGTCGGGCAGCGCCTTCTGAAACGCGCTGATGCCGGTGGAGCCTTGCACGTCGCAGGAGATGGAGAAGACCGGCAGGCCGTCCATCGCGGCGCGGACGGCCCCCTTCGCGAGGCCGGCTTGAACCTTGTCCTTCTTCACGGCTGGCGCAGCGGGCGCACCGGACGCGGCGGCAGCAGCGGCCTTCGCCTTTTTGTCAGCTTCCTTTTTCTCCCAGTCCGCGCGCAGCGACGCGGACCACGACACGAACTCGGCGGGCGCGGTGTCGCCGGCGTAAAGCTCGGTCACCCAGTCGGGAATCTTCTCGCCGTTGGCGAGCGGGAAGCCGTGGCCGCCGGCGGAGTTCTCGACGGTGGCCTTGATGCCGTAGCCCTTGATGGTTTTCACCCACAGGCAAACCGGCTGCTTCGGGTTCGCCTTCGCGGCGGCGACACCCTTTTCCACCGCAAGGTAAACCGCCTGCAAGTCGTGGCCGTTCGCGACGGAAATCACATTCCAGCCCAGCGCGGCCATCGCGTTGAAGCTCGGCTGCATGGAGAACGCGTCCTTCGTGATGCGACCCGACAGCTTCGTGTCATTGTCGGAGAGGATGAGCACGAACGGACTCACGCGGTCCTTCGCGGCGAGGCCAGGGACGGCGGCGAAGGCTTCCTTCGCCTCGCCTTCCATCGCCGCACCGTCGGACACGGTGCAGATAGTGACGCGGTCGCGGCCGGCGGTGCGGTCGCCCATCGCGAGGCCCTGCGCCTGCGGGAGGCTGGAGCCGAGCGGGCCGTTGGAGACGAGCACGCCCTCGGGGTTGAGGTGCGACTCGCCGTGGCCGGTGAACTTGCTGGCGATGCTGCGAAAGCCCTTGAGCGTGTCGAAGGTCATCCCGTCGAAGCCGTAGAGCGCGCGGAGGGCATAGACGCCGTTCTCCGTGTGGCCGGCGTCGTTGACGAAGTTGAACGCCTCGTGCCACTGGCGGCCTTGCGTGGCGAACATCTGCGCATGGACCGCCGCCATGATTTCCGCGAAGGCCGCCGGTCCGCCCCAATGGCAGGCCGCGCCACCGACAACGGCATGAACGTCCATCAGCGCGACGAGCGCACGCGTCGCGCGCGGGTCGGCGACGACAACCGGCTGGCCGGCGGCGTTCTGGACGGTGACGGAATATTTCGGCGGATTGGCGGGCGTGGAAGCGAGGCGGGACTTGAGCGCGAGGGGCTTCAGCGGCGGAGCTTCGACTTTTGCGACAACGGAATTATCAGCGGCCATAGGTTCGGTCGGGTTGGGTTGCTACAGGTTTTGGGTTCCAACAGAGCGGGTGACGTTAGGAACGGGACGCGAAAATGGGAAGGAGGAATTTGGCCGTTGCGGGCAGCGGGGCGCGTTCCAGGAAGCGCCCGCCGCCTGATGGCCCACCCAAATCCTCGTGGACAACCCGGCGCGTGCGCGCCATGCTGCGACCACCAGCGAACGCCCATGAACCCGACGGATCCAAACCTTCCGCACGCCGAGTTGGAGGCCCTCAAGGCGCAGGTGCAGGCCATGCACGACAACGAGCGCCGGCTCATGGACATCGTGAAGGTCGCCGCCGGCCTGATGCTCGGGATGGCCGCCATCCTCGTGCTCTTTGCCTGGTTCGCCAGCCACAAGAACTACGAGCAGGACAAGCTCGCCATCCAGAAGTCGCTGGAGACGGCCAATGAGCAGCGCTACGCCGCCTTCAACCGCGAACTGGACGGCACCCTCAACGCGCGCCTCGCCTCGCGCGAGCAGGCGATGGACCGCAAGATCGCCGAGCTGGCGCAGTCGCTCCGCACCCAGATGGCCTCCGCCGGGGGCGTCTCGAGCAACTCGCTGGCGCAGCAAAACGAGGACTTCAATCGCAAGCTGCTCCTCATGGTGGAGGTGATCGAGAACCGCAACGCCCACCCGTTCGGCCTGCTGTATTTCGACTACGCGATCCGCTCGGTGAATGCGAAGAACTTCCCCGCCGCCGCGGAGTATTTCCTGTCCGCTGCGCTCGCCTTCCAGCGCTCGCGTGACGAGGGCAACTTGAACACCAGCATCTCGCGCCTGAACCAGTTCTGCCTGCCCAATCTCAAGGCTGACGACTTCACCATCCGGCCGATGCTGGACGAGAAGTTCGCCCAGTTGGTGGAGGCGCTGGACAAGGGCAACGTGAACGGCAAGCACACCGTCGCGCTCATTGACCTGCGCCGAGAATTCACCGACGCCCGGAAGCGCACCAAGGCGAAGTGACGCCTACGCCGCCTGCTGGCGACGGTGGCCGGCCATCATGGCCTCCAGATAACCACCGAGGGCGGCCTTGAGTTCCTTGCGCGGCACGATGGCGTCCACCAGCCCGCGGTCGAGGAGGAACTCCGCCGTCTGGAAGCCCGGCGGCAGCTCGGCCTGCGTGGTGTCCTTGATGACACGCGGGCCGGCGAAGCCGATCATGGCCCCCGGCTCGGCGATGATGAGGTCGCCCAAGCTCGCGTAGCTGGCCATGACGCCGGCGGTCGTCGGGTGGGTCAGCACGCTAATGTAAGGGAGCTTGTTCCGCGCGTGGTAGGCCAGCGCCGCGCTGGTCTTCGCCATCTGCATGAGGCTGAACATGCCTTCATACATCCGCGCGCCGCCGCTGGTGGAGATGATGATGACCGGCAAACCCCGGTCCGTGCCGGCCTCGATGACCCGTGTGAGCTTCTCGCCGACGACCGACCCCATCGAGCCGCCGAGGAAGCTGAAGTCCATCACGCCCAGTGCCACCCGCTGCGTGCCGACGGTGCCGATGCCGGTGATGACGGCATCCTTGAGGCCGGTGCTTTTCCGGTAGGCTTCGAGTTTGGAAGTGTAGGTGGCGACACCCGTGAACTTGAGCACGTCCACGCTGGTCATGCCCGCGTCCATCTCCTCGAAGGAGCACGTCTCCACCAGCGCGTTGATGCGCTCGCGCGAGCCAATGGCGAAGTGGTGGCCGCACTTGAGGCAGACCTTGAGGTTCGCATCCAGCTCCTTGTCGTAGAGCATGGTGGCGCACTTGGGGCACTTGGTCCACAAGCCCTCGGGGATGTCGCGCTTGCGGGACTTGCCGGTGGCGAGCTTGGGTTTCTTGAAGAAGGACGTTTCCGTGGTGTGGTCCGGCGGGGTCACGGCGGCGGGCACCGCCTCCACGTCCTGCAATTTGCGCGTCAAAGAAGTGTTGGCCATAAACTCACGCTTGCAAGGCAGGCGTCAGAAAGCAGATGCATACTGGCAATTCGACCGGCGGCTTCAAAGGAAATTATCCGCCATCCGCTCACTCCACCGCCGCCAAGGCTGCCTTCGCGTCGGTCTTGCGGCCGCACTCGTTGAGCACCTGGCAGAACGCGGAGAGGAACAGCCGGACGTTCTCGCGCGAGGAAGTCTCGCCCATCAGCCCGACGCGCCAAATCTTGCCCTTGAGCGGGCCGAGGCCGGCGCCGACCTCGATGTTGAAGTCGTTCAGCAGCCGCTTGCGCACGTCGGCCTCGTCCACGCCCTGCGGCACGCGGACGGCGTTGAGCTGCCAAAGCTGGTGGCCGTCCTGCGAGGCGAGTTCGAGGCCGATGGCCGCGAGGGCGGATTTGAGCGCCAAGTGGTTCTGCTTGTGGCGACGCCAGCGGTTTTCCAGGCCCTCCTCCAGCACGAGGCGAAGCGCCGCGTGCAGCGCGTAGTTCATCGAGATGGGCGCGGTGTGGTGATAGACACGCTCCTGTCCCCAGTAGGACGCGAGCAGGTTCACGTCCAGATACCAGCTCTGCACCTTGGTGCGACGGCGGCGGGCAACCTCCAGCGCGCGGGCGTTGAGCGACACAGGCGCGAGGCCGGGCGGGCAGCTCAGGCACTTCTGCGTGCCGCTGTAAACCGCGTCCACGTTCCACTCGTCAATCCGCACCGGGCAGCCGCCCAGCGAAGTCACCGTGTCCAGCAGCAGCAACGCGCCGGCATCGTGCGTGAGCTTGGAAATCTCCTCGACCGGCGTCAGCGCGCCCGTGGAAGTCTCCGCGTGGACGATGGCGACGAGCTTGGGCTTGCTCACCGTGCGCAGGGCCTCGGCGATCTGCTGCGGGGCGATGCTGTTGCCCCAGCCGGACTCGACCTTCGTCACCCGCGCGCCGCAACGCTCGGCCACGTCCACCATGCGCGTGCCGAAGACGCCGTTGACGCCGACGATGACCTCGTCGCCCGGCTCCACCAGGTTCACGAAGCAAAACTCCATGCCCGCGCTGCCGGTGCCGCTGATGGGGAAGGTCATGTCGTTGCGCGTGAGGAACACGGCGCGGAGCATCGTTTTCAACTCCTCCATCATCTTGACGAACACCGGGTCCAAGTGGCCGACGAGCGGCTGGCTCATGGCCGCGAGGACTTCGGCGGGGGCGTTGCTGGGGCCGGGGCCCATCAGCAGACGGGTCGGCGCTTTGAAGGCGGGCGCGATTTGCATGGGGGCGGACACTATCGCCGCGCGCAATTCGGGGCAATGAGTTTGGCGCTGCCAGGTTGCGCTGGGCGCTGCTGGACCCGTGGTGGGCCGCCGACAGCACCGGCTGGCTACGGCATGACCGAGAGGCTGGCCGCGCTGTTGATCTCCTGGAACGGGCCGAGCGGGCGCTTCTTCTGCTCGAAGCGGTCCACGTTGGGCTGGCCGGACCAGAGCTTGTAGAGCACCTTGTCGTGGTTCAGGAGGACGAGAGCCTTGAAGTTCCAGCCGGTCTCGTGGGTCTTGCGGTTGAATGCGAACACGTCGAGGAACAAGTTCCCATAGCGCTGGCTGTTGATCACGGTCAGGTCCAGCTCGTAGGCCACGGACTGCTCCTGCGCCGCGAGCGACAGCCGGACGGGCGCGGGCAAGTCCTCCTGCCGGACGGACTGGTTGGGCAGGAAACGGTTCTGGATGTCGAGGTAGTTCAGGATGCGGACGTTCGGGTTCGTGTAGGGATCGAAGCCCAGGGTGCGCAGCTCGGCCAGGGTCGTCCGGCCCGGCTCGATCCGGTCGAAGGCGGCCTTGGCTGCGGCGAAGTCCGGCCACGGTGACTTGGCCGTGCTACGGCCGCTGGAATGCATGGCGGCGCAGCCGGCGGTGAGCCACAGCGCGGCCAGCGCGCCGAGGAGGAACGGGAGCTTTTTCATGGTGAGAGACGGTTGGGTGGAAAAGAACGGCGGGCCGGGCGCAGCTGGGCCGCAGTCTCCGGCCGGTCCCTCCGCGCTTCGCCGAAGACTGCGGGAACGTAGGCCCGTTCGTCGGGAACGCACTCCGGTATAGTCCCGATTGGCAGGGACGGGGCCGAGGCTCAGGTTGCGCCTGAGCCGGCTCGCGAAAGCGATGGGCTTGGCGGGAGAATTGCCACTGAACCCGAAGTTCGAAGGGGCCCGAACGAAACCAAAGACCACGAAAGAAGGTGAAGCGCCTGGCCAGCCTGTCACCGGACGACTCTTCGCGTCCACTCCCGGTCGCGAACATCCTGCTTACCGCCCCCTATTGTTTCTTTTGGCAATCCCATTTCGGCGTTCGGGCTGAAAACGGGGGCCAGCCAGGCCCGCTCCGTTTCCCTCGGTCAGCTTTTGGCCGGCGCGGTCGCGGCGGGCGGCGGCTGGACTTCCGGCTTCGGCGGGTCGGGCTTCTTGAAGAACGCCATGACCGCCAGCACCACGCCCAGGGCCGCCAGGGCCACCCCGGCGCGCGAGAAGACGGAGCTGCCGGTCAGCAGCGTCAGCGAGCAAAGCACCACGGCGACTTGCAGCGCGATCTCGGCGCGGTCGAAGGCGTCGTTCTTCTTGCCGGCCAGCGCGGCCTCGGCCTTGGTGGTGTCGGCTTCCTTGAGGATGTCGTCATTCTCCTTTTTGTATTCGGCGTTTTT
Source organism: Limisphaerales bacterium (assembly GCA_009773355.1). Classification (GTDB taxonomy): domain Bacteria; phylum Verrucomicrobiota; class Verrucomicrobiia; order Limisphaerales; family SXTU01; genus SXTU01. The sequence continues at coordinate 12,283 of WRPG01000032.1, read as the reverse complement.
CTCCTGGAGCTTTTTCTTCAGCTTGCCCATCGCCTCGCGCTGGGCGTCAGTGGGGCTGCCGAGCAGGTCGAGGTCAATCTGGCTGATGGCCTGGTCGTTGAGCGCGCCGCGGATGCGCTTGGCCTGATACCAGGCGTAGCCGTTGGAGGCCTTGACCTCGTTGATGATCATGTCGTTGGCGGCGTTCTTGCCGTAGGAGGACACGATGGCCATGACGACGGCGATGATGGCGATCTTGATGCCGACCTTTTTGTCCTCCTTGCTGCCGGCTTCCGTGGGGATTTCGACTTCGGCCATAAGTTCAATTCCGGGTTGGGTTTTCTCGTGCGACGGGTTCGGTCGCGGGGCGGGTGAGTAACAACCTCGCCGGGCCTTGCCAAGTCAATTGCGGCGGGCGGGAGCCGGCGGGCGCGGCGGGCTGAAACTTTGCCCCTCCTTCACGCCCACATCTCCTTCGGCCCCGCGCCGCCGGGCACGACCATCTCGAAGGTCGGGATGCGCACCACCACCCGCACGCCCTGCTCGTCCACGCCGAGGTAGCTGCCCTCGGCGATGGCGCGCGGCGTGTCGAGGAGGTGGCGGCTGTTGTAGCTGAACTTCTCGCCCGGCCGCAGCACGGGGAATTCGCCCACCACGCCGTCGCCCTCGATGGCTGTGACCTCGCCGCGCGAGTTGGTGACGACCCACTTGCGGCCCTTGATGGTGACGGTGCGGTCGGAGCCGTTGTGGATGCTGATGAAGTAGACGAACGAGTGCGGCCGGTCCGGCGGCGCGGGCAGCTCCGGCGCATAGACAAGGCGGTCCAGCGTCACGCTCAGGCCGGGCAGTTCGAGGAGGTCGGGTTTCAAAATGGGCTGCGCCCGGACGCGCCGGGCGAAGGGAACCGTGGCGCATCTGGGCGAAGGTTCCAAGCTTGCACGCGATTGGGCGGCGGGCCGCTGACGCGATGGGGGCTGGCACGGGCGGGGTGTCGCGCCGCACGCTTGCCACCGGAGGGGTTTGCCGTAGCTTCGGCGCATGCGATTCGGATTCCTGCTGCTCCTTCCCCTCTGGCTGGCCGCCTGCCGCACGACGCCCGTGGTGCTGGACACGGCTAGGCCGTTCCACGACGCGCTGGCGGCCCGGACGAACACCTTGGGCGTGGTGAAGGGCGGCGAGGCCGAGCGCGCGGCGGTGCAGCGGGTGAAGGACTTCTTCGCGGTGATGACCGAGGACTCGGTGCGCCAGCAGACACGGCTGGTCTATGCGCCGGAGGCCTACCTCAACGACACGCTCAAGTCGTTGAGCGGCGCGGCGGTCATCGAGGATTATTTCCTCGCCACGGTGCGCAATGCGGAGAGCGTGACGGTGCGGTTCGAGGACGTGGCGGAGTCGGGCGGGAACTACTACTTCCGCTGGGTGATGGACACGCGGCTCAAGCAGCTCCGGCCCGGCCAGACCATCCGCACCATCGGCGTCACGCTGGTGCGCTTCGACGCGCAGGGGCGCGTGGTGCTGCACCAGGACTTCTGGGACAGCACGGCGGGCCTGTTTGAACATGTGCCGGCGGTGGGGACCGCCATTCGCGGCATCAAGGCGAAGTTCTGATGAAAGGCGGCGGACAAAGGGCGGCGGGCGGCGGCCAGGGCCGCATCGTGGTCGTGACGGGCAGCGACACGGGCGTGGGCAAGACGGTGCTCACGACGCTGCTGACACGGCGGTGGCGCGCGCAGGGAATCAACGCGGTGGCGCTCAAGCCGCTGTGCTCCGGCGGGCGCGAGGATGCGGTGGCACTGCACGCGGCGAATGGCGGCGTGCTGACGCTGGACGAGGTGAATCCGTGGCATTTCCGCGCGGCGCTGGCTCCGGCGTTGGCCGCCCGACAGGCGGACAGGGGAGTGAAGCTGGCGAACGTCGTCGCGCGGGTGCGGGCGGTGGCGGCGCAGTTTGAAGTTGTGCTGGTGGAAGGGGCCGGCGGGCTGCTGAGTCCGCTGGGCGAAGGCTTTGACAATCGGGACTTGCTCTCCGCGCTGGGCGCGGTGCCGGTGGTGGTGGTGCCGAACCGGCTGGGCGCGGTCAATCAGGCGCGGCTGGTGATCGAGGCGCTGCCGATGCGGGCGTGCCGGCACGCATCGGTGGTGCTGATGGACATGCCCGATGCCGATGCGGCGGCGCGGTCAAACGCCGCCTTGCTACGAGCGTGTCTGCCAGACCTGCGCGTCGTGCGGCTGCCGTGGCTGAAGCGGTCGGGTGCGGCAAGCGGGCGAGGTGTCCAGGCCGCGCTGCGGGAACTGGAACGCGGGGCTTCGATCAGGCGGGCTTGGCCGACGGCTTGAACTGCGCCTTCATCAGGAAGGTGAGGGCCTTCACGGCGAGTTCGATGATGAGGAAGGGCTTTCCGATGAGGTCGTTGCCGCCGCTGATGGTGGACTTGGCGCGGCTGGCGAAGTCGGTGAGGCCGGTGACGAAGACGACGGGCGTCTTGGCGTGCTGCGGTTGCAGGCGGATCTGCTTGCAGAGGTCGTAGCCGTTCATGCCCGGCATGTCTATGTCCAGGAAGATGAGGTCGAAGTTCTGCTTCTTGCACTGCTCGAAGGCCGCGCCGGGGTCGGCCACGTCCATCGCCTTGAGTTCCGCCTTTTCCAGGCCGCGCATGACGGCCTTGCGCGAAAGCGCCTCGTCGTCCACCACGAGCACGCTGGCGGTGCCGAGCTTGACGGACTCGGCGGCATCCACATCGCCGGCGAGCTGGGCGAGGAAATCCACCGTGTGCGCGAGGGTGCGCGTGGTGGAGGGGTTGATGCTCTTGGGGTTCTCGTAAAGCTCCGTGAGCAGCGCCTCGAAGGCCGAGGAGATGCGCGCGATGACCGCGCAGCCGGCGACGCCCGCGCCGCTGGTGAGCGAGTGCGTCTTGCGATACATGTCGAAGAGGATGGCGCTGCGCTCCTCCATCCAGCGCAGGTTGGCGGTGTCGCTCTCGTTCTTGATGAAGGCCTGCAGGCGCTGGCGGAGGTAGCCGATGGACTGCGGGAGATTCTCCGCGAAGCCGCGCCGCAGCTCGTGTTGAAAGTTCTGCTCCACTTCGAGCAGGTTGCTTTCGCTGGGGGCGACATAGTCCTCGGCGGGGCCGGGCTTGCCCCCGGCGACGGGCAGGCCGAACCCCTCCATCTTGATGGCCCCGCCGGACTTGGCCGTCTCGGGCGCGAGGTTCATCGCGATGGGGGCGCTGTCCCCGGCCAGCTTGAGGGGGATGTCGCCGGCGGGAGCCTTGGGGGCGGCGGGCGCGAGGCTTTTGGGAACCTGCGGTGTGCGCGCGGCGGGCTTGGGCTGCGAAGTCATCTTCAGCAGGCCGGAGAGCAACGGCGTTTCCTCGGCGCGCGCGGCGGGCGCGGGCGCAAGGGGAGCCATCTTGATGGGGCCGTCCGCCGGTGCGGCTGCCGTGGGCGCCGCGCTGGGCATGACGATCGCGCCGGCGGCCTCGGCGCCGGGGGGCGGGCCACCGACGGAATCCTCGCCGGCGAGCGTGGCCTTGAGCACGTCGGACACCTGCTTGGGCGTGCAGATGGCCTTGGTGAGGCACTTGTTCGCGCCGGCCTTCCACGCGGACTGGACGAGCGTGCCGAGATAGGAGTTGGTGAAGACGACGACGGGCAGGGTCTTGGATTCCTCGCGGCTGCGGATGAACTTCAGGACTTCAATGCCGTTGGCCTTGGGCAGTTGGAGGTCGAGCAGGACGATGGTGGGCAGGTTGCACTTGATCATCTCCATCGCCAGCTCGCCGTCGGCGGCGTGCTGGACCTGGAAGCCGTCCATCTGGAGCTTGCGCTGGTAGATGTTGGCGATGATCGCGTCGTCTTCGACGATGAGGACTTTTTTCATCGGGGCAACCGGTTCTTCAATGGCGGGCTAGTTTCCGTTGGCGGGACGAGGTTGGCAAGACTGGGGAACGAGATTCAGGCGGACCCGGTGGCGGCCCGGTCTGCCGGCAGGAGGCGGGCCTTATACATGTGGGTGAGCGACTTCACCGCCAGTTCAATCGGCAGGAAGGGCTTGGCGATGATGTCGCTGCCGCCCGCCAGCGACGAGCGGGCGCGCATCTGGAAGTCATTCAACCCGGTGACAAACACGACCGGCGTGCGCGCGTAGTCGGGCAGTTGGCGGAGCTTCTGGCAGAGCGTGAAGCCGTCCATCTCCGGCATGTCAATGTCGAGGAACACGAGGTCGAAGCGCTGGCGTTGCAGCATCTCCAGGCCCTCCAGCGGGTTGTCCAGGCTCACGTAGGCGATGCCCGCCTTCTCCAGGCCCGAGATGATCGAGCGGCGCGAGAAGACCTCGTCATCCACGATGAGCGCCAGCGGGGTGGAAGTGGGGTCGTGCTCGGCCTGGCCCTCGATCTCCAGCAGGCGCGACAGGAAATCCATCGCGTGGGCAAAGGTGCGGAGCGACGAGGAGTTGGCGTTCTGCGGGGCCTCGTGCAGTTCCCGAAGGAAGGCTTCGAGCGCGCTGGAGAGCTGGGCCACCTGCTTGAAGCCGGCGAGGCCCGCCTTCCCGGTGAGCGAATGCAGCGTGCGATACATTTCCCGCAGCAACTGCGCGCGCTCCTCGATCCAGCGCAGATACGCGGCGTCAGCCTCGCTCTTCACCACGGCCTGCAGGCGCTGGCGCACGTCCACCAGCATCTGCGGCGAGGTCTGCATGAACTGCCGGCGCACCTCGCCTTGAAACGCGGCGTCGCGCTCCGTCTCGGCCACGGTCAGGGCCGGGGCGCTCATCACCGCCGGCTCCGGCACGGGCGGCGCGGACGTCTCGGCGGGGCTGGCGTCCGCCTTGGACTGCGCCTCCGCGAGCGTGAGCCGCACCACGTCCACCACCTGGCGCGGCGTGCAGATGGCCTTGGTGAGGCACTTGTTCGCACCGGCCTTCCACGCGGACTGCACCATGTTGCCGAGGTAGGCGTTGGTGAAGACGATGACGGGCAGCGTCCGCAGCTCGGGCGTGGCGCGGATGAACTTCAGCACCTCGATGCCGTTGACCTGCGGAAGCTGGAGGTCCAGCAGCACCACGTCGGGCCGGTGCGACTTGAGCGACTCCATCGCGGTGCTGCCATCGCCGGCCAGCTCGACGGTGAACTGCTCGGCGGCAAACTTGCGCTGATACAGGTCCGCAATGATCGGGTCGTCTTCGACAATGAGGATTTTTTTGCCCGCGGACATGGCGAGTGCGGCTGGGGTCAGGCGGGCATGGGCAGCCGGACGGTGGCGGTGGTGCCGACGTTCTCCGTGCTCTCCAGCAGCAGCGTGCCGCCGTGCAGCTCGATGAGCCGCTTGGCGATGACCAGGCCCAGGCCGCTGCCCTGCTGCTCGTGCTGGCGGCGGTCGAACTGCACGTAGGCCGCGATGCTGTTGATGTATTCGGGCTTCATCCCGCGGCCCTGGTCGGCCACGACGATCTTGAGCAGCTTGCCCTCCGGCACGACGCTGAACTTCACGGGCGTGCCGGGCTTGGAGAACTTGAGCGCGTTGCCGAGGATCTCCTCGACGATCTTGCTCAACAGATCCTCGGCGCAGCAGACGCCGCCGTGGCAGATGTCTGCGCGCAGGTCGTTCAACCGGCTGGCCGCCTGCGCCTTCGTGCGGGCGACGAGGGTCAACGGCTCGTTCACGTCCTCGATCCGCTTGGCGCGCATGGCGGAGATTTCCTTGTCGTCCGCGCGGAGCAGTTCGAGCTGCGAGTAAATGAGGAAGTTCTGGATGAGCCGTTGCAGCCGCTGGCCGGATTCCAGGATGTTCTTGCCCATCTCCGCCAGCTCGCCGGGCTGGAGCGTGTCCGCGCAGGTGCTGATGATCTCGCCGTAGCCGAGGATGCCGACGAGCGGCGTGTTCAGCTCATGCGGGAGCATGAGGCTGAGGTTGGCGCGCAGCTCGGCGAGCTTCTTCTCGGCGGTCTGCTTGACCACGTCCTGCTTTTTGAGGCGGGCCTCGACGGCCTTGAGCAGCGCGTTCATCGCGAAGGGCTTGGACAGGAAGTCATCCGCGCCCAGTTCCATGCCCTTGCGCATCCCGGCGCTGTCGGACTCGCCCGTCATCAGGATGAGCGGGATGGCGGCGGTGGTCGGGTCCTTGCGGAGTTCGGCCAGCGCGGCGTAACCGTCGGCCTGCGGCATGTTGATGTCGCTGATGACGAGGTCGGGCAGGGCGGCGCGCGCGAGCTTGAGGGCGGTCGAACCATTGTCGGCGTCAATCACCTCGTAGCCCTTCAGCTTGAGCACCATCTGGATGGTCGAGCGAAGCTGCGCGTCGTCGTCAACGATTAGAATTTTGGGCATGGGTCTTTTGAAGTGACGGATCGGCGATTCCACCCGCCGGCTCCCGTCAACGTCCGCGCATAGTCCGCCTGCTTCGTCCCGCTTTCAAACTGAAAATGGCATCAGGGCAACCCTGAGCGTCGGCCCGCGCCCGCCCCGCCAGTTTTCTCAAGGATTCGGTGCCGGACGGGGCGCTTCCGGCGGGCGCTCTCCGCCGCCCGCGTGCGGGGAAAGCTCCGGCCGGCGGATGAGCACCAGCCCCGCCACCGTCAGCAGTCCGTTCAAGATGAGCAGCTCGTTGCCGAAGCTGTAGCCGTCGAACCAGCGCTTCGAATTCGTGTCGAGCAGGTAACACGCAATCGGCGGCACCCCGCAGACCAGCGGCACCCAGCCGTCCCGCACGCGCCGTGCGCAGACCAGGCCGAACACGAACAGGCCGAGCAACGGGCCGTAGGTGTAGTTCGCCAGCTTGAGCACCGCGCTGATGACGCTCGGCGTGCCGACCGCCTGAAACGCCATGATGGTGAGCAGCAGCACGACGGCGAACCCCACATGGATCCGGTGCCGCAGCGTGGTCTTGCGCGCCTCGTCCAAATCCTTCCGCTGCTCGGTGCCGAGAATGTCTATCAGGAAGCTCGTGGTCAGCGTCGTCAGCACCGAGTCCGCGCTTGAAAACGTCGCCGCCGTCAGCCCGAGCACGAACACCACCGCCGCGAATGTGCCCAGGTGTTGCAGCGCCAGCATCGGGAACAGGTGGTCGGTGCGCGCCGGCAGCGCCACGCCCTTGGCGCTGGCGTAGGTGAAGAGCAGCGCGCCCATTGCCAGAAACAGCAGGTTCACCAGCACCACCACGAGGCTGAAGCTCACCATGTTGATTTGCGCCTCGCGCAGCGACCGGCAGCTCAGGTTTTTCTGCATCATGTTCTGGTCGAGGCCGGTCATCACGATGGCGATGAACGCACCGCCGAAGAACTGTTTCCAGAAATAGGTCCCCTCCTTTGCGTCCCAGAAGAGCACCTGCGAGTTTGGGCTTTCGCCGATGGTCTTGAACAGCCCGCCCCAGTCGAGGCCGAGCTGCCGTGCGATGGCCCAGATGGACAACACCACTCCCAGCAGCAGGAACGTGGACTGGAACGTGTCCGTCCACACCAGCGTCTTGATGCCGCCCTTGTAGGTGTAGGCCAGCATCAGCCCGATGATGCTCGCTACCGACAGCCAAAAGGGCACGCGCCATCTATCAAACAGGACCGCCTGATCGAACACGAACGTCTGAATCACGCTCGCCGCGAGAAACAGCCGGGCCGCCGCGCCCAGCGTCCGCGACAGGATGAAGTAGGCCGAGCCGGTGCGTTGCGACCACGAGCCGAAGCGCCCGTGCAGATAGCTATAAATCGAAGTGAGGTTCAGCCGGTAGTAAAGCGGCAGCAGCACGAACGCGATGACCGCGTAGCCCAGCACGTAGCCGAACACGATTTGGAGATAGGAAAACGCCGACTTGCCCACCGACCCCGGCACCGAGATGAACGTCACCCCCGAGAGCGAATCGCCAATCATGCCGAACGCCACCGCATACCATGGCGACGCCTTGTTTCCGAGGAAGTAGGAGTCATTGGTCGCGTTCCGGCTGGTGAACCAGGCAATCGCCAGCAAGAAACAAAAGTAGGCCGCGATGCAGGACAGGATGGCGACGGGCGACATGACTCGTGCGGACAGTGCGGACACGGCGAAACTTTTTCAACCTCGCACGCGCGCCGGTTGACCCTCCTCCGCCCGCCCGCTAGCCTCGCCGCATGATTATCGCACCGTCGCTGCTGGCGGCTGATTACGGGCGCTTCGCGGCGGACACCCAGCGCTTTGACCAGTCCGGGGCCGAGTGGCTGCACCTCGACATCATGGACGGCCACTTCGTGCCGAACATCTCCTTTGGCCCGGCGGTGGTGAAGACCTTGCGCCCGATGACCAAGAAGTTCTTCGACGTGCATCTCATGTGCTCGAAGCCGGAGATTTTGCTGGAGCCGTTCGTGAAGGCGGGGGCGGACCAGATCATCGTCCACGTCGAACTGGGTGACCGGGTCGAGGGGCTGCTTTGGAAAATCAAGTCACTCGGCAAGAAGGTCGGCCTCGCCGTGAATCCGCCCACGGCCATCGAGAACGCGCGGCCATTCCTCGACCACATTGATCTGCTGCTGGTGATGACCGTGGTTCCCGGCTTCGGCGGCCAGCCGTTCATTCACGAGTGTGTGCCGAAGATTCAGCAGGCCGCCGCGTGGAAGCGCGAGATGGGCCTCGACTATCACATCGAGGTGGACGGCGGCATCACTTTCGACACCGTGGGCGAGTGCGCCCGCGCGGGCGCGAATGTCTTCGTCAGCGGCACCGGCATCTTCGGCCAGCACAGCCTCAAGGCGGCGGTGAAGAAGATGCGCGCCATCGCCGAGAAGAACGACCCGGCACTGGCGGACTTGCAATGCGAGAAGCCGGCTTCCGCCACATTGCCGCTGTCCGCTTGAGCCTCGTCATCCGCCCTCAACTCCCACTTTATGGCCAAAATCAAATTCGGAACCGACGGCTGGCGCGCCGTCATCGCGGAGGACTTCACCTTCGAGAACGTCAGCCGCGTGGCGCAGGCCACCGCGGCTTATTGGAACGCCAACCCCGTCGCCGGCACGGAGAAGAAGGCGGTCGTCGGCTATGACCGGCGGTTCCTCTCGGACCAGTTCGCGCAGCGCACGGCGGAGATTCTCGCGGCCAACGGCTTCCTCGTCACCCTGACCAACACGCCCACCCCCACACCGGCCATCTCATGGACGGTGAAGAAGCAGAATGGCATCGGCGGCGTGATGCTCACGGCCAGCCACAATCCGCCCTCGTTCAACGGCTTCAAGCTCAAGGCCCACTTCGGCGGCTCCGCCCCGCCGGAAGTTTGCAGCGCCGTCGAGGCCATGCTGGACAAGGAGCCGGTCAAGGCCACGCCCTTCGCCGACGCCGTGAAGGCCGGACGAATCCTCGTGAAGGACATCCGCGCGCCCTACTACGCCGCGCTGAAGAGGCTCGTGGACTTCCCGCTCATCGCGAAGTCCAAGCTGAAGTTCGCGCACGAGGCGCTCTTCGGCGTCGGCGCGGGCTGCTTCGAGGGCCTGCTCGCCGGCACGACGTGCAAGGTGACGACCATCAACGCCGCGCACGACCCGTTCTTCGGCGGCATCAACCCCGAGCCCATCGCGAAGAACTACGGCCGCAGCATGGCCTACCTCGCGAAGCATCCGCACGACCTCTGCCTCGTCACCGACGGCGACGCCGACCGCGTCGGCGGCATGGACGGCCGGGGAAATCCGCTTTCCACGCACCAGCTCATCTGCCTGCTGCTCCACCACTACGCGGTCAACAAACACGGCAAAGGCCGCGTCGTGAAGGCGCTCACCACCACCTCGATGGTGGACAAGATGTGTGCCGCGCTCGGCCTCGAGCTCGTCGAGACCGGCGTGGGCTTCAAATACATCGCGAGCGAGATCATCAAGGGCGGCGTGCTGCTCGGCTTCGAGGAGAGCGGCGGCATCGGCTTCCCCGGCCACGTCCCGGAGCGCGACGGCATTCTCGCCGGCCTGATGCTGCTCGAAATGCTCGCCACCGAGCGCAAGCCGCTGACCAAGCTGCTCGCCCAACTGGAAAAGGACTACGGCCCGCACCGCTATGGCCGCATTGACACGCACTTCCCGCTGGAGAAGCGCGCCGCGCTCATGGAGTTCTGCAAGACGAATCCGCCCGCGAAGCTCCTCAAGTCTCCGCTCAAGGACGTGAAAAGCTACGATGGCGTGAAGTTCTGCGCCGGGGACGGCTCGTGGCTCATGCTGCGCGGTTCCGGCACCGAACCCATCCTCCGCATCTACGCCGAGGCGAAGTCCGAGGCCGACGCGCAGAAGCTGCTGAAGCTGGGCGTGAGCCTGACCAAGCGGGTGTGAAGCCGGCGGCGCGAGCGGTGAGTCCGTCGCCTTCCGGTTGGGCGCGCGCTCCTCACTTCACAGTCGTCGGGGCCGGCCCGTTCCGCACGCAGCGGAAGCCGGTGTGGTTCAGGCCCGTGTCGGGCGAGGTCTTCATGCGCATCGCGGGCCGATAGCCCCAGCAGTAGGCCTCGGTGCAGAGATACGAGCCGCCGCGGGTGATGCGCTTCCAGACGCCCGGCTCGTTGGGGTCGTAGCTTTCCTGCGGGCCTTGGGGATTCTGTTTCGGACTCTTGGCGTAATAGTCCGGCATATACCAGTCGCTCGTCCATTCCCAGGCATTGCCGGCCATGTCGAAGAGGCCGTAGTCGTTGGGCGGGTAGCTGCCCACGGGTGACTGGGACTTGTGGCCGTCCTGAACCGTGTTGCCGTTCGGAAACTTGCCCTGCCAGATGTTGGCCATCCACCGGCCGTCGGGCGTCTTCTCGTTGCCCCAGATGTAGGTGAGCCTCGCCTTGCCGCCGCGCGCGGCGAACTCCCACTCGGCTTCCGTCGGCAGCCGCTTGCCCGCCCATTTCGCGTAGGCCATCGCGTCGAACCACGCGACCTGCACGACGGGGTATTTCTCCCGGCCTTGGAGGGTGGAGTCGGGGCCTTCGGGGTGCCGCCAGTTCGCGCCGGGCACGTAACGCCACCAGGCCATGTGGTCGTGCAGCGGCACGTCGCCCGGTGGCGGGGTGAAGACAATCGCGCCGGGCACCAGGGCCTCCGGCGGGGCGTCGGGAAAATCCTCCTGCTTGGGCTTGCGCTCGGCGATGGTGACGTAGCCGGTGGCCTTCACGAACTTCTCGAACTCCTCGTTGGTGACCTCGTGGGTGTCCATCCAGAAGCCATCCACGGTGACTTCGTGAACCGGCTTTTCGTCCGGCTGGCCTTCCTCGGAGCCCATCTGGAACGTGCCGCCGGGAATCCATTTCATGCCGTTCGTCCACGAGTGGTCGCCCGGATTCGCGGCGGCTGCGGCCACCGGCTGTTCCCTAGGCAGGGGCGGGGTGTGACCCAACCCCTTGGGCGCGTCGTTGCGCCGCGCGTAATCCTTCCCCGCCTTCTTCTCGAGCATCGGCGAGACGAACCAGACAAGTCCGACGACCACGACGAGCGCGGCGACAAACTTCCACGGACTGACGTGATGCGGATTCGGCTCAGGCGCTTTGCTCATGTTCGGTGCGGATTGGACGTGAGGGCAAGACTGCCGGTTTCAATCGCGCCACGCCAACGGAATCCTTTGGGCCGGGGTGCGGGGATCCTTCGTTCAATGCTTCAACCCGAGCCTCCGCATCTCTGCCAGGTAGCCCTCCCGAAAAGTCGGGTGCCGCAGCTCGCACCGCAATTCCTCCCGCAGCCGCCGGTTGGACAGGCGTTTGTTCGTCACGCCGCGCTTGCGGACGGCGTTTTCCTCCCCGGTGGCAAACGGCGGCAGCGGCCGGTTCAACTGGCCCGCGAGCCATTGGAAGAAGTTCAACAGCGTTACCGGCTCGTTGTCCGCCACGTTGTAAGTCCGGCCCGGCGCGCCGCGTTCCAGCGCCGCGATGACCGCGCCCACGACATCGTCGCGGTGAATCATGTTCAGCAGGCGCGTGCCGTCGCCGCTGATGCGCGCCTCGCCGCGGAGATACTGCTGGAAGAGGTGTCCGCGCCCCGGCCCGTAGATTCCCGCCACGCGCAGCACCACGGCTGGAAAGTTCCGTTCACGCGCCGCCGCCCGCAGGAGGTTCTCCGTCTCCACCAGGAGCCGGCCGGTGTCGGCCTTGGGTTCTGCCGGGCTGTCCTCGGTGACTTCGCTTCCGTCCGTCTGGCCGTAAACGCTCGTGCTGCTGGTGTGGACGAACTTCCGAACCGGCCCATCCGCGAGCCAGGCGATAAGGTTCTTCGTCCCCTCCACATAGACCGAGCGATAGACCTCCGCGCCGCCCTTGGAGGAGGAGACCGTGTTCACCACCCAGTCGAACGGCCCGGGCAGCGCGCGGAGGGTGTCCAGTCGCGTCACGTCGCCCACCACTGG
>WRPG01000031.1 GCA_009773355.1 Limisphaerales bacterium | reverse complement strand
CGCGGGCGTCATCGGCCAGCACGGGGTTCTCGCGGGTGAGCCGGGCCTGCTCCTGCGCGGTGGTCTGGACTGCCAGCCACTGCGCGGCGGCCTCGGGCGCGAGTTCCAGCCGGCGGGCCAGCTTGAGCAGCATGTGGAAACGCGGGTCGCTGCCGCGCTCGAAGGCGGCAAAGCCGGCCTCGCCCAGCCGCGTGGTGAGGGCCGCCTTTTCCGCCGCCGCGCGTTCCTGGCTCTTGGCATTCCAATTCAGATCATCTCCGGGACGGTTCGAGTCACGGGGAACAGGCAGCGGGTTCGCGAGTTCAAAATCGCGCAGCGCAACGGCGAGTGAACGCAACTCTTCGGTCGAAGCTGTAAAACCGTGTGTGTTGCGCACGTGGTTTGCATGTCGACTGTGGCGCAGTTCGTATTCGTCCCATTCGGCATCGGAGAGCAGGGCGCGGCGTTCAACCTGATGGCGCTCAAACATGGCTTTCCGCCGCGCGGCTCGCTCGGCAGGCGTAGCGTTGCCGGGTTCGCGATCCACAGCTTGCCGCTCCTTAAGCAATCGGGCTGACAGATCGGAAAAAGCCAGCTCCTTCTCCGCTGGCAGATATCGCAGTTCCGATTCAATGGTTCTGCGGGCGGGCTTGGATTCCCGACCGACGACCGTTTGCAGCTCTGCCTCGACGCGCTTCCGCTCTTCCTTCAGCGCCTCGATTTGTTTCTCCAGCTCCGGCTCTTTGAACAACTCGCCGAACTCCCGGTCCGCCGCCGTCAGGTCCCAGAAGCGCGTTTGCAGGGGCAGCGTCAGCTCGCGCAGCCGCGTGCGGAAGTCATCGGCCACGCGCGCTTCCAGAATGTCCCGCGCCGTCTCGGGCGGGCAGCCGATGGCGAGGAGGTTGGTGAGGAACTGTGCGTGGTTTGTGGTCTCAAGCTGGCTCCAGCGGAACGGCGGGCTGCCGGGCACGCTCACCACCGCCGGGCGCGGCGGTGCCTCGCTGACCACCTCGTTGACGATGTTGGTCGTGATGCTCACGCCGCCGCGCGGGTCAGGCGCGGGCATCCGCGCGGCCTGCCACAAGAGCGCGCCGACGAGCGCGAGGTTTGCCGCCACGGTGCCGAGGATGTGGCCGCGCAGGTTCATTTGACCGTGATGACATCCGTCCGCTGCCCGAGTGCCTGCAGGCGCGTCACCGGCAGCGAGAGCGAGTTGGTGAATTGTTGCCCGTGCTGCTTCAAGTAGGCGCCGAACCCGACCGGGCCGAGGCTGCGGGCGAGCGTCTGCGTGGTCTGCGCGCGGAGCGCCGCGAGCAACGTGGCGCGCTCCTCCGTGGTGAGCTGCTGGTCCGCGCGGATTTCGCGCGCCTGCGACTCGGCAACGCGGCGGACCTCGTAGGCTTGCACAAGCGCGGCCTTGGCGACGCCCTGCTTGTCCGTGCTCTGGAGGAGTTCGCGAAACAACTGGTCCTTCGCCCGCTCGGCGTCGGCGAACCGCTCCGTGCCGAGGAAGCGGCGGAGCAGCTCGGCAAACGCCGCCTCGCCTTTCGCCCGGAGTTCCTCGGGGTAAAGTTCATCGTCAAGGTTCAGCGCCTTGGCGAGCATGTCGTGCGTGACAGCGCGCAGGTTGGCGATCTCACGCAGTTCCGCGCCGGTGATGCTCACGCCGTTGCGCCGGGAGAGGTGCTCCATCCCTTCGAGGGCGGCGAGCCGCAGGCGGAGTTCCTCCACCTCGGGCGGCGCTAGCACCCGCGCCAGCTCGGCCTCGAAGCGGTCGCGCAACGTCTGGAGCTTGGGCACGTCCTCGTCGAGCACGATGCCCTCGGTGGCCGTCTGGTGCGCCTGCACGTCGTCCTCGAACATCTGGTGCGTGGTGAACAGGTGGTCGGACTTCGCGGTGTCGGTGAAGCCGAGGAGCAGCTCCATGATGGCCGAGGCGAAACCCTCGGAGCGCAGTTCCTTCAACGCGGCGAAGTTCCAGTCCGCGCCGAGCAATTGCCGGATGAGGGCGCGCTTCTCCAGTTCCAGCGCGTGGAGCTTGGCGTCGCGCGCGCGCTGCCGGGCGTCGCGCTGGTCGGCGGTTTCCCAGAAATTGTCTTCCGGGCGGTCCTCAAGCTGTCGCTCCCGCTCGGCGTAGAGTTTCTCAATGTCCGGCAGCAGGATGTCGCGCAACGTCCGCTCCGGGCAGCCCACCGCGCGGAGGTTCGCCGCGTAGGTCGCGTAGTCCGGCGATTCCAGCGCGCTCCAGTGGAACGGCGGCGGGTTCGTGGGGGCGGTGGTTGCGGCGGGCGGCGGCGGCGGGAGGTTGCGGACGAGGCGCTTGGTGGTGACGGTGAGCTTGCGCTCGGGGTCGGTGGCGGGCGCGGCCAGGCGGGTGCGGTAGAGCGCGAAGTTCATCCCCAGCAGCGCCCCGGTGAGGGCGAGCGACAGGACCAAGGCCAGGGCGGAACGCATACGCGCGTGTGCTTGGACGACGGGGAAGATGTAACAACCAGCCGCGGCGGCGCGCAACCCCGCAGCGGCAGTGGGGAATGCTGAACGGCATGGGTGGAAATCCTCTGAACGAAGCAGGATAGCGCGTCTCGCCTGTCCTTCTGACCCCAACCACGCGCACCCAGCCGTCAGGCGGCTTGGTCCTCGGTCAGTTGCTTGAGCATGGCAAACCGACGGAGGTAAGCGCCCCGGCACTCGACGCATTCCTCGCGTTCGACCTGGAAGCCTTGGCGGTCGAAGAAGGGGCGGGCGGCCAGACTGACATGCGCGGTAACCCGCCGCGCTCCCGCCGCGCGCAGGGCCGACTCAACGCGATGGTAAAGCCGGCTGGCCACGCCGCGCCGGGCGAAGTCGGGATGCGTGAAAAGAAAGTCCAGGTAGCCGTCGAGCGTGTAGGATGCGAAGCCGGCCAGGATACCGTCCGCTTCAGCCACGAGGGTGTGGAGACGCGCCAGCCGCTCCTGCCAGCGTGCGGGATCAGGCGGGACAGGCGCCCACGCGGCGAGTTGTTCCGGCGAGTAGTAAGGCGCTGCCAGCGTGCGAATCGAGGCCGTGTAAGCCTCCATCACGGCTGGCAAGTCCGCAGGCTGATAGGGCCTTTCGTTCACAGGAAGCATGCGCAGTCGTCTGGCGACCCAAGCTCGCCTCGTCATTTCGGTTTTGAGATCCAAGGCCGCACCCGCGCGGGTGGCGAGCCTTTACAAGAAGTAGGAGAGCGCAGGTCGGCTTGGTTGCGCGACCAGAGTTCTCATTTGTCCAGCCAGACCTTCTTCTGCGAAAGCTGCGGCAAAATCTCTTCGACCAGAGGCGTGACCAGTTGGCGAATCCTCGACTCATCCTTGTGCTGTAGCCGGCGAGAATTGCGGAAACCCAGTCCAAGCGCGTGTCCGGCCAGTTCAGCCAGCACGGCGCACAACACCCGCTCCTTGCTGATCCCTCGTGACTTCACCAGCAGCGAGCCATCAGGCGGATGGAAGAACGCGAGGATCAGCGGGTTTTCATGCAGAGCTGAACTCAGCCGCACCGTTCGGATTCCCGCAGTCCACTCTGGCGGCAACGCGGTCAGGATGACCGGGATGTCCGCCCGGCAGATGGAGTGAGGCGGATAGACGGCGACTTTGTCCTCGATGACTTTCACGGCCACAAACAGCGCTGCTCCTGTGTCTTGTCCTGAGCAGCGACTGCCCTCAGTTCTCCCGAATCTTCCCTTCCTTGATGAGCTTCCGCAGCTTGGGCGCGATGACGATGCTGCAATAGCCGTTCCGGTTGAAGTTCAGGTTGAAGTAATTCTGGTGGTAGTCCTCAGCCGCGTAAAAGTTCTTCAGCGCGGCGATCTCCGTCACGATGGGATCCTTCCAGCCGGGCTGCGCCTTCTTCTTTGCCGCCTCGGCGGCGGTCTTCTGCGCGTCGTTCGCGTAGAAGATGCACGAGCGATACTGCGGGCCGGTGTCCGCGCCCTGGCGGTTCAGCGTGGTCGGGTCGTGCGCCGCGAAGAACACCTCGAAGAGTGTCGCGAGCGAGACCGCCTTCGGGTCGAACTCCATCTGGATGACCTCCGCGTGGCCGGTGGTCTTGGTGCAAATCTGCTCGTAGGTCGGGTTGACGACGTGGCCGCCGGAGTAGCCGGAGACGACCTTCTTCACGCCGTTGACGCGTTGCATCACGGCCTCCGTGCACCAGAAGCAGCCGCCGCCCATGACGACCTTCTCGGTGGCAGCCTTGGGCGTGTCTTTGGGCTTGGAGTCAGCGGCGTTCATGGTGGGGGCGAGCGCCGGCAGTGCGGCGACGAGCGGAAGGAATTGGCGGCGGTTCATGGTTGAGGCGCGGCAGTTGGGGCGCGCGGGTGTTGGACGTGTCAGCGGGCGAAACCTTACACGCGGAAGCGGAGGCGGCCAGCGGGAATTAGTTCGGAGTCCCGGCTTCAGCCGGCCGCGCGCCGCCCATCCTCAAGACGCTTCGCTTGCCGCGTCGCGGATTGCCAATGTCTCGCCGCCCGAAGGCGGGACTCCGAACCTTGCGCTCCGGCTTGCTTCCCGCCGCCGGAAGTATTGAATCCTCGCCGCACATGAAACTGAACCGCCTCGCCTCCGCTGTCGCCGCGCTTGCCGGCCTTGCCTCGCTTGCCACCGCCGCCGACCCCGCGCCCGCGCCCACCCATGTCCCGCCGAGCCTCTTCAAGCTCGCCGACCCCGACCTCGAAATTTCCGTCTGGGCCACCTCGCCCATGTTGAAGAACCCGACCAACATGGACACGGACCAGTTCGGCCGCATCTGGGTGGCCGAGGGCGTGCGTTATCGCGGCCAGGCCAAGCGCCAGCCCGAGGGCGACCGCATCGTCGTGCTCCAGGACACCGACGGCGACGGCAAGGCGGACAAGTCGCGGACCTTTGTGCAGGAGCCGTTCCTCCAGGCGCCGATGGGCGTCGCGGTCATTGACAACAAGGTCATCGTCTCGATGACGCCCGACCTGATCGTCTACACCGACGTGAACCGCGACGCGAAGTTCGACCCCGCCGTGGACAAGCGCGAGGTGCTGCTCACCGGCTTCAATGGCCGCGCGCACGACCACTCGCTGCACAGCGTCACCGTCGGGCCGGACGGGCAGTGGTATTGGAACGCCGGCAACTGCGGCGCGATGTTCACCGACAAGTCCGGCAAGACCTTCCGCATCGGCAGCGCCTACGACCCCTACTACGGCCGCGCCAACCCCGGCGACCTCGGCTGGAACCCGCGCGAAATCGCCGGCTCGAAGTCCGACGACGGCCAGGTGTGGATTGGCGGTTTCGCGGCGCGCATGAATCCCGACGGCTCCGGCGTGCGCATCATCGGCCACAACTTCCGCAACAGCTACGAGCACACCGTGACCTCGTTCGGCGACGTGTTCCAGAACGACAACGACGACCCGCCCGCGTGCCGCGTCGCGTTCATGATGGAAGGCGGAAACGCCGGCTTCTGCTCCGCCGACGGCAAGCGTTCGTGGCAGGCTGACCGCCGTCCCGGCCAGAGCGTTCCCACCGCGCACTGGCGGCAGGAAGACCCCGGCACCATGCCGTCAGGCGATGTCTATGGCGGCGGCTCGCCCACGGGCATCGCGTTCGTCGAGGACAGCGCGCTGGGCAAGAAATATCGCGGCCTGCTCCTGAGCTGCGAGCCGGGCCGCAACACCGTCTTCGGCTACTTCCCGAAGCCGGACGGCGCGGGCTTCAAGCTTGAGCGCTTCGATTTTCTCACCAGCAACCCCGAGGGCAAGTTCGTCGGCAGCGACTTCATCGGCGGCTCGACCACCGTCACGCGCGAGCTGCACACGCTCTTCCGTCCGAGCGACGTGATGGTCGGCGCGGACGGCGCGATTTACGTGGCGGACTGGTTCGACCCGCGCGTGGGCGGCCACGCCACGATGGACGACACGCTCGGCGGCACCATCTACCGCATCGCACCGAAGGGCTTCAAACCCAAGGTGCCCAAGACCGACCTCACCACGCTCGACGGCGCGGTGGCCGCGCTGAAAAGCCCGGCGGTGAATGTGCGTGGGGCGGCGCACTACGCGGTGAAGACTCACGGCGAGAAGGCGGTGAAGACCGTTGCCAAACTGCTCAAGGTCGAATACTCCGCCGTGCAAGCCCGCGCGGTCTGGCTGCTCTCGCAACTCGGGCCGAGCGGCGTGAAGGAAGTTGAAGCGTTGCAGAAGAGCAAAGACGACCAGCTCCGTCTCGTCGCCTTCCGCGCACTGCGGCGCAACGCCGAAGGTAGCAGCCGACGTGAGGAGGCTCTGATTACCCTAGCCAAGACTGCCGCGATGGATACTTCGCCTGCCATCCGCCGCGAAGCCGCGCTGGCGTTACGAGATGTTCCCTTCGCGCAGTGCAAAGCCGCTTTGCTCGCGCTCGCGCGTGGCTTCGACGGCCAAGACCGCACGATGCTCGAAGCCATCGGCACCGGCGCGAAGGGCAAGGAGGCTGAGTTCTACGCCGCGCTTGCGGCGGAGCGCGGCCTTCCAGGCCGCAGCGCGTCCGCACCAACGGGCACGTCCGGCAAACCCGGAACCGCTTCTACCACCGACGCCGCTGCGGGCCGGAGTCCCGCGCTCCAGTGGACACCGCAGTTCGCCTGGCTCGCGTGGCGCTTGCACCCGCCGCAGGCCATCCCTGACTTCAAAGACCGCGCCATCACTCCGTTGCTGACAGACGCCCAACGCAAGCAGGCCCTCACCGCCATCGCCTTCAACGACACGAAGCCCGCCGCCGATGCGATGCTCGACATCGCCGCCAAGACCGACAAGGCCGTGCGGGCCGAGGCGCTCTGGTGGCTGCTGCACAAGAAGGACAGCGCGTGGAAGGAGCACGGCCTCGCCGCCGCCTTGAAGGAGCGCGGCATCTACGACCCGGACAAAATCGAGCTGACCTCCATCACCGTCCCCGAGCCGCCGAAGATTTCGCAGCCGCTCACCGCCGCCGCCATCGCCAGGCTCAAGGGCGACGTCGCGCGCGGCGCGCAGATTGCCACCGCCTGCCACGCCTGCCACCGCATCGGCAACGACGGCGCGGAATACGCCCCGAACCTCACCGGCTGGGCCAGCCGCCAGCCGCTCGACGTGGTGGTGCGCTCCATCGCCGAGCCGAGCGCCGACATTTCGCATGGTTTCGCCGGCCACGAGCTGACCCTCAAGGACGGCACCGTCATCCACGGTCTGATCCTCGCCGACGCCGACCCGGTCATCATCATGTCCACCGGCGCCATCACCCAGACCGTCCCGAAGAACCGCATCGTGTCCAAGAAGCCGCTCGGCCGTTCGCTCATGTTGAGCGCCGAGCAAATGGGCATGGGCCAGCAGGAACTGGCGGACATCGTGGCCTTCCTGCGGACGAAGTAGCGCGTTGTGAGCGGACGCGCTGCCTACTTCCCGGGCGCGAGGCTTTCGAGATAGTCCACGAGTGAGGCCAGGTCCGTCACGCTGATGCCGGCGGCGAGTCCGTCGGGCATGAGGGATTTTTCCAGCTTTTGCCGCTTGGCGATGTCGGCCGGCTTGATTGTGATTTCCTGCGCGGTGACGAGGCGGGCGACGATTTTGTCGGCGGCCTCGCTGATGACGAAGCCTTCGTATTCAGTCTCGCCGTCCTTCATCACGAAGCGGTTCGCCGCGAAACCCTGTGCGATGCTCTTGCTCGGGATGAGGATGGCCTCCGCCAGCTCGCGGCGTTTGTAGATGGTGGCAACCTGCGAAAGGATCGGCCCGCGTGCCGGTTCGCTGGGGCTGACGGTGTGGCAGTTCGCGCAGCCGAGCTGGGCATAGACATCCTTGCCGCGTGCGACGGTGCCTTTGGTGGTCAGCACGGCGGCCAGCACGTCGTCCACTTTCAGCGTGCCGATGAGCGGCCCGGTGGCGGGGCCGGTCTCCAGCTTGAGGCGGTCAATGGCCTTCTTCGCGGCGGCGGCAACGGCTTTGTCCGCATCGGTGACAGCGGCCAGAATCTTCGGCGCGAGGGTTTTCTTGTTCGCACCGATGCTGGCCTCGATCAACTGCACGCGGCGCTTTGGCTCCGCCCAGCCAGCGTCGAAGGCGGCGCTGATTTCCGCTTTGCTCTTCTGCTTGTCCTTTTGCCGGTCGTGGATGCGGAGCAGCGCGGTGTCGGCCCAAAGGCTGGTGTCACCGGCGGCTTTCGCGGCCTCGGCGGTGAGCGTGGCGAGCTGCTTCTCGACGAAGGTGGAATTCAGGAACGCTTCCGTCGCGGTGTCCACCAGCGTGCCATCGCCCTTGCTTTTGCGCAGTGCGGCGACGCCTGTGAGCAACGCGCGCGTGGTGTCGGCGCTGAGGTCGGACTTCGCGAGCGCCGTGACAGCGGCGGCGCGGATGGCGGGCACGGTGGCCTCGGCGGTGGCGTTGCGCGCGAGCAACGCGTGCGCACCGGGCGGCACGGTCTGCGCCCGGGCAAGCTGCTGCACGAGCACCGGCTCGACGCTCGCGTCCTGCTGCGCGAGGGCAAGCAGCTTGTCGAGCGACGCGCCGCCTTCGAGGCGATGACGATTGAGTTCGCCCGCGAGGAAGACGGCTTCCTTCGCGTCGGCCTTGGCCATTACGGCGGTGAGCGTGTCGGCGATGCGCTTGGACTCGCTCCATTCCTCGGGCTGGAAGTAAGGCCCGCGCGTGTCGGGTCGCGTGCCCCAGCTTGTGCCGGTCCATTTGCCTTCGAGGAAGTGCAGGCGGGCGAGGGCGGTGAGCAGGCCTTGGCGGCGGGTGAAGTCCGTCTCCTTCGCGAGGCGCGCGAGCAGGGCGTCCACGACGGCGGGCTCGTGGAGCAAACGCAGGACGCGGAGGGCGGCTTCGCGGAGCGCGGGGGAATCGGTGCGGTCCACGGCGGCGAGGCAGGCGTCGCTGGCGCGCAGGGCGATGAGGGCGCGCATCGCGGTGTGGGCGATGACGGGGTCGGGGTCAACGAGCAGAGGAAGCGCGGCGATTGCGAGCGGAGCGCGGGCGGCGCTGCCGACAATTTCGGCAGCAGCCTGCGGCGCAAGCGGCGCGGGTTCGGCGTTGGTGGTCCGTTGCGGTCCCCCAGACTGCACTCCTGGCGCACCAAGGCGGGCGGCGGTGAGGAGCGCTTCCTTGCGGGTGCGGGCATCTTCGGACTTGAGCGCGGCGAGGATGGGCGCGGCCGGGACTTGCTCGAGCGTCCGCTCGTCGTCGGTGAGTGCGCGCAACGCCCACGGAGCGATGGTCCGGTCGGAGACCAGCCCGGCGATGGACTCGAGGCTGCTCGACTGTGAGCCAAGCCGCAGAGTGAACAACGCGACGATGCGCGACGCAAGCGGCTTGGACTTGTCCGCAGCCAGCTTCAGAAGGTCAGCACGGATGGCGTGGATGCCGCCGTGCCGACTGCCGGCGCGGTGCAGGATGGTGCGCTGCGCTTCGAGGCGGATGCGGTGGCTGGGATTCTGCAACAGCTTCAGCAGCTCACCTTCATTGGCCTTGGCAAAGTCGGGGAGCGCGACGGGCTTGAATCCCTTCGGCGTCACGCGCACGAGGTAGCCCACGTCCATGCCGGCCCAGTTGAACGTCGCGCCTTTCCAGCTCGCGGCATACACGCGGCTCGACGCGTCCACGTCGAGGTCCGTGGGGCGCGTGAGCTTCAGGAACTCGGTGGGCTTCTCGGTCTCGGCGAAGGTCGCGCCTTTCGCTTTCACCGCGTGGCGGTAGATGACTCCGCGGCCCCAGTCGGCAGTGAACGGTGCGTTGCCCCACGCGGCGGAGAAGCCCGGCTCGGCAATCCACGCCGCGCCGCAGCCGGAGCCGCCGCCGTAGTCCGCGAGCGGCGCGATGAGTTCGTCAGCGAAATTTTTGTAGAGCGACGGGTAGCCGTGTTCCTCCAGCCCGCTGAAGTGATGGAAGCGCACGTCCCAGCCGCCGCCGTCGTTGGTGTTGTCGCGCGCGAAGCTGTCCAGCTCGGGGCTGACGGCGGCTTCGAGGATGTTCCGCGTGCCGCGCGCGAAGAGGTGCAGGCCCGTGCCATCCGGGCGGAATCGCACGATGCCGCCGGCGCGGAGCTGAAGCTTGCGCCCGTCCGTGCCCTCGGCTTCCATGAAACCGAAGTCGCCGATGGCCGCGTAAATCCAGCCGTCCACGCCCAGCTCGATGCCGTTGGAAGTGTGGTCCGCCGGGCGGTCCTTGAAGCCGAACGCGATGTTCTTGATGAGCACCTTCGTCTCGTCCGCGTGGCCGTCGCCGTCGCGGTCAATGAACGCGGTGACGTGCGGCGGGTGCAGGCAGATGACGCGGTCGTGGTCCCAGAGCAAGCCGCGCGGAGAATCCACATTCGGCACGAAGACCTTCACCTCGTCGGCCTCTCCGTCGCCGTTCGTGTCGCGCACGCGGAGGATGCGGCCGAGGTTCGGCAGGCGGCCGAGCGAGCCGTTCCCATCGCTCGAAACGTAAACCGTGCCGTCCGCTGCGGCGGCGACGAAGACCGGGTAGTTCACGGCGGGCGGCGTGGCGAAGACTTTCACCTCGAAGCCCTCGGCGGCTTTCACTTCAGCGAGGATGCCGGCGACTTTCTCGGCGGTGACGGGTTTCATCCACTCGACGTCGGCGACGGACGGGAGAATGGGCAGCTCCTTCGCGGCGGCGGCTTGCTTGCCTTTCTTGCCGGCGGCGGGCGCGGCGGGCTGCGGCTGGGCCGCGCCTTTCTCACCGAGCGCGGCGAACTCCCAGAAGCTGCCCCAGCCGCCTTGCGTGGAGCCGAGGTAAGTCAGGCGGATGTGCCGCGTGCTCGTGGCGGGGAAATCATTTTGTGTCGCGCCGGGCTGGTCGTTCTTCGCGGCGTCGGCGAGCGGCTGCCATTGCTGACCGTCGGCGGAAGCTTCGAGACGGTAGCGGTAGGTGTTGTTCTTCGACTCCCAGTTGATGTGAACGCCGGTGATTTTCTGCTCCTTGCCAAGGTCCACTTGGAACGTGTGGCCGGGGCCGCCGCCCGCCGCGCACCAGCGCGTGCCGGGGTCGCCGTCAATCGCGTTGCCCGCGTAGTTGCCCTTGCCGGATTCCTCGCTCGAGGCCTTCGCTGTTCCAGCGACGGCGAGATTCGGGCGACCGTCAATGGGCGCGACGACAACGGGCTTGGCCGGCTCGGCAGGTTTGGCCGGAGTAGGCGGCGGCGTGAGCAACTTCGCTTTGGCCGAAGCGCTCGCGAGCTGCTGCTCGGTGGTCGCGGTGGTCGCGGGCTTAAGGAAGGTCGGGTTCAGCTTGTCGCACGACCAGAGCAGGCCGCGCGTGACGAGGTCGAGGTAACGCGGGTCGGCGACGGTGGCGTTGTTGTGGCCGACGGTGCTGCTGAAGACGCGGGTTTTGCCGGGGCCGTATTCGTTGACCCAAGTGACCACCGACTCGACGGCGCGCTCGCTGCCGTCCTTTTGCTTGAGCACCTGCTTGCCGCGCACGAGCGGCGTGGCGGAGGGGAAGATTTTGACGTTGTTGTAGAGCTCCTCTTTGCCCGTGGTCCACTCGGGCAGGCCGGCCATGATGGGGTGGGCCTTCGCGACGGTCGTGAGCTGAATCGGCTCCTGCGGGCCGTGGCCGGTGGACTGGAGGCCGAGGAGGTCGAACCACAGCGCGTCCGGCGAGCCGGGCACGACGGGCTGGCTGATGTTGCCGACGCGGTAGCTGTGCATCGCGCAGTGGAGATTCACGGCGGGGATGCCGGCACGGTGCGCAGCGAGGATGTTGTTCACGTAAGCCACGTCCTTCACATCGGCGCTGCACTCGTCGTGGACGATGACATCGTAGCCCTTGGCCCAATCGGGCTTCTCGTAGGGCGCGAAGGTCACGCGCGTGCTGCGGTCGAAGGAATGAATCGCGTCCACCTCGACGTGCGCGCGGGCTTCGAGGCCCTCCTTGAGAATGAGGTGCTGGACGGCGTAGTCGTGGCAGCAACCGCCGGCGAAGAGCAGGACACGGAGCGGCTTTGGCGCGGCGGCAGGTGAAGTGAGGGCGAAGCTGGCGAGGAACGCGGCGAGGAGGAACTTGAGTTTCATGGTCAGAGCAACAGGGGGCAGAGTGAAGCGGAGCAGTCGGGTGGGGTCAACGCGGGAAAGGGTTGCTGCCTGACTCAAAGAGGCATGAATCACGGCTTTCAGCCGCAGAAACCCAATGGTAGAAACGGCTCGGTGAAACCCGCCTTCAACACTGGTCTGGTTTGCTTCGCCGTGTTCTGGTCGGCCATTACACTGGTTGGGGATTTCTTCATCGCCCAATCAGTGACTATGCGGTTGTGGGCTTTCAGCTTCCAATCAACGACCGGACTGGTGACCCACAGTGAACTGAAAGTGAGGCGGGATTCCGACGGCAACACTTACCAGCCGGTGGTCCATTTCAGATATTCGGTTGGGGAAGGGATTTACCACGGCACCAACTACCAATTCTGTCCGAGCTCCACGAGCGGCAGTCGGCGCGCGCGAAGCGTGG
Source organism: Limisphaerales bacterium (assembly GCA_009773355.1). Classification (GTDB taxonomy): domain Bacteria; phylum Verrucomicrobiota; class Verrucomicrobiia; order Limisphaerales; family SXTU01; genus SXTU01. Next base: position 42,956 of record WRPG01000031.1, on the reverse strand, counting down.
TCAATGAACATCCGGTCGGCAAGGAGGTCACGGTGTATTACCAGCGGGGCAATCCCGCGCGGGCGGTTCTGCGCCGGGGCTTCGACGGCGGAGAGTTGTTTGGGCTCGTTTTCCTGACTCCTTTCAACGCGGTGATGCTCGGGCTGTGGGGTTCCGGAGTCTACATTCGTAAGCGGCAGCGGCTTCTCGCTCAATCCGGCGGAGTGGAATCGTTCGTGCGCGGCGGCAAGGTCATTGTCTCTCTACCACGCTGTCCGCCCGCCGTGGCTGGTGGAGGTGTCTCGTCCGTGATTGCGTTTGTGTTGTCGTTGCTCGTCGGCTTCGCCACAGGGATGGCCCCCGATCTCATCACAAGCAGCATCGCGCTCGCGCTGGTAGTCGGCGGTGGATTGGCGGCCTATCTCTACACGCACAGCAAGCTGAAGCGGGGGTGGTATGACTTGGTTTTGGAAACTGACAGTCGAGTGCTGACGCTGCCGGCCACATTCGAGCGCAAAGCCCCAACGAAGATTCCTTTCGACCAAGTCACACAAGCCGAAGTTGAGGAAGTCTGGCCTAAAAACCGCGACAGCGAATCCACACCGAGCTACGCGGCAACTCTGGTGTTGAGCGACGGTCGGCGGGAGCGGCTGGATGAATGGTCAGACCGAACAGAGGCCGAGTCGTTTGTAAACTGGCTCGTTAGAGAATTGCCCTTGAAGGAACCCCCTCTGCCCTCCAAAGAGTAACAACGCGACAGCGACTACCTATCCAGCGAACTGCCGCTGGCGGACAATCTCCTCGCAGGAAGCGCGCAGCTCCGTTGGGTCGAAAGGTGGGTGTGGCCTTATCGACGCCAATTCTCCGCACATCTCCCGCATTTCTCGCGCGGAGTAGGGAACCGATGGCTGGTTCGCCGCCTTCAGCAATTCCGCCTCCAACGCCGGGCTGTCCACTTCGAGGTCGAGGCCGTCGGGTGGGTGCGGAATCAGGTTTTCGCGATTCAGCATTTGCACGAGGTCAATGCGCTCGGCCAGCGGCAGGGCGTCGATGGCCGACTTGATTTCAAGCACGGTGCGCATGGCTGGAAGGTGGCGGAACTCTGAGTCACGGGCAAGGCCCGGGCCGGGGACAGAAGTGTCCCCGTCACGCCATCGCGGGGGGCGCGAAACCCTCGCGGTAGGTGCGCTTGAGGATTTCCTGGTTGGCCTGCTCATGGTTGGTGAAGCGGAAGTTCGCGCCGTCCCAGCGGAGTTCCTGGCCGGGGAAGCGCGTGGCCTTCACCGCCAGCAGCGCCGGCTCGGTGATGCGCCAGCCGATGGTCAACGGTGCCCAGAGATGCTTCTTCGCGCCGAGGCAGTTGTCGGCCCAGTCCTTCCAGTGGTGGTGCGGCGTGGTCTCGGGCATCGGTTCGTTCGCCACAACCTGGCCCTTGCGGAAGACGGTGATTTTGCCGTTGGCCTCCAGCAGCAGCGTGCCCTCGGTGCAGACGACCATCGTGTGGTTCGCGCCGACCTTCATGGGCGGCAGGCCGAGTGCGGCGAAGGACGGCAGCATCGCGTCGTCGTTGTAGCGGACGACAAATTTGTCGCGCGCGAACTGGCCGCGGCCGGGGTAGGTGAGGGTGCTCTGGTTGTGCGAGGTGTGGCTGGCGTTCGAGGGCTTGGGCGTGTGCGTGACGACGGCTTCGGGCGACGGGAGGTCGTAGGCGAAGTAGAGGAGGTCAAGCAGGTGACAGCCCCAGTCGGCGAGCTGGCCGCCGCCGGTTTCCCAGAAGGAACGCCAGCGGCGCGGCGCGAGGTCTTCGCTGTAGGGCAGGGGCTTGGTGAGCGGGCCGTTCCAGAGGTTCCAGTCGAGGTAGTCGGGCACGGGCTTGGCGGCGGTGTAATCCGCCCACGGGTCGCCGAAATAGGTGCCGCGCGCGACGCCGCCGGTCCAGACGTGGGCCTCGACGGGCTTGCCGAGCTGGCCCTTGCGCAGCAGCTCGACGGCCTGCATGCGGCCGGTGTTGCACGCGCGCTGGTTGCCCATCTGTGTGATGGAGCCGGGCCGGGCGGCGAGCGCGTCGCGCATCATGCGCAGTTCCGAGAGCTGATGGACGAGCGGCTTCTGGCCGTAGAGGTGCTTCTTGTGCTGGAGCGCGGTGAGCATCATCGGCGCGTGGTGGAAGTCCGGAGTGTCCACGATGACGGCGTCGAAGTTGGCGACGTGCTTGGCGAAACCCTCGCGGTAATCCTTCACCGTCCATGCGTTCGGGTGCTGCTTCTTGATTTTGTCCAGCTCGCGGGAATCCACGTCGCAGAAGCCGGCCCATTCGACCTGCGGGTGGTCCTTGAGGCCGTTGCGTTGCAGCCCGCCGATGCCGCCGACGCCGATCTGATAGATGCGCAGCTTGCTGTTGGCGTTGGTCTGCGCGCGCGCGGCGGGCGAGAGCGCGGCGACGGCGGTGGTGAGCACCGCGCCGGTGCGGAGGAACGTGCGGCGGGTGACGGGGGAAACGGTGGGAGTGGAGGACGCAGTTTTCATGGTGTTGTGGCGGCTACGGTGAACGAAGGCCCGCCTGAGCGCAAGCCGCCGCACTCCCCAACGCGGACTCCGTCCGGGCTGGTCCCTCCCATTCTTTGGGGCGGATGGGGGATGGGCCGAACACCTGCTGAACAACGAGATCGCTGACAATCCAAATGTTTCATCGTTTTGATTTGCCACGTAGATACACTTTACAGAGCATTGCCGCCCAATACATTCCGAGCGAAGAGTTCGCTCCAAATACTGATTCAAATGAAGAAAATCGAAGCCATCATCAAGCCGTTCAAGTTGGAAGAGGTGAAGGATTCCCTGCGCGAACTCGGGGTCACGGGCATGACCGTTACCGAGGTGAAAGGGTTTGGCCGGCAGAAGGGGCACACTGAAATTTATCGCGGAAGCGAATACACCGTGGACTTCCTGCCCAAGACGAAGATTGAGGTCGCCATCCCGGACAGCCAGGTGAAGGCGGTCGTGGACGCCATTGTGAAGGCTGCAAAGACCGGAAAGATTGGCGACGGCAAGGTCTTCATCTCCCCGATCGAGGACGCCATCCGAATCCGCACCGACGAGCGCGGCGAACAGGCGGTTTGACACTTGTTCACTTTCACCTCACCCGCCATGAAGACATTGCTGCCCCGCCTGCTCCTCGTCACCGCCCTCTGGTGCGCCACCTTCGCTGCGCCAGCGGCGGAAGCGGCCAAGAAACCCGACCCCACGATCGAACAACGGGTCGGCGACCTGGAGGCCTACGTGAACAACGGCGCCCGCGTGACGGACGGCAAGGCGGAGTCGAGAATCAGCGGCGCAGGCCCCGGGCACAGCGCGTGGATGATGACCAGCGCGGCGCTGGTGCTGTTCATGACCCTGCCGGGGCTGGCGCTGTTTTACGGCGGGCTGGTGCGGAAGAAGAACATCCTCTCCGTGCTGGCGCAGTGCCTCGGGCTGGCGGGCGTGGTGAGCCTGCTCTGGTGGGCCTGCGGCTACAGCCTCGCGTTTGGCAAAGGCAGCGGCTGGCTCGGCGGGATGCAGCACGCGTTCCTGCGCGATGTGGGCACCGACCCGAACGGCGACTACTCGGCCTGGATTCCGCACAGCCTCTTCATGGTGTATCAACTCATGTTCGCGATCATCACGCCGGCGTTGACAGTCGGGGCGATTGCGGAGCGCATGAAGTTCAGCGCCATCATGCTGTTCAGCGTGCTGTGGATGTTCGCGGTGTATTTCCCGGTCGCGCACTGGGTCTGGGGCATTGACGGCTGGATGAACGGGCTGTGGAACGACGGCGCGAAGATCAAGGCCATTGATTTCGCGGGCGGCATCGTGGTCCACATGACCTCCGGCTGGAGCGCGCTGGCCTTGTGCATCGTGTTGGGCAAGCGCCTCGGCCACGGCAAGGAGCCCATGCCGCCGCACAACCTCGCGCTCTGCATGGTCGGCACGGGCATGCTCTGGGCCGGCTGGTATGGCTTCAACGCTGGCAGCGCGGTCGCGGCGGACGGCGTGGCGGTCAACGCCTTCGTCACCACCACCCTCTCGGCGGCGGCGGGTTGCGTCACCTGGCCGGCGATTGAGTATGTGATGCGCGGCAAGCCCTCGGTGCTGGGCTTCTGCTCCGGCGCGGTGGCAGGGTTGGCCACGATCACGCCGGCCAGCGGTTTCGTGACGCCGGGAGTGGCGGTGCTCATCGGCGTGATGGCTGGGGCGGCCACCTGGTTCGCGTGCAACATCATCAAGGCCAAATTCAAGTATGACGACTCGCTCGACACCTTCGGCGTCCATGCCGTCGGCGGCACCATCGGCACCCTCCTCGCCGGCGTCTTCGCCACGACGGCGGCGAACCCAAACCTCGGCGCAGACCGCATCAAGGCCCTCGTTGGGAGCACGCTCTGGCTGGAGCAGGTGAAGGCCGGGGCGCTCGTGCTCGTGTGGTCGGTGGTGGCAACGGTGGTGATCGCCAAGATCGTGAGTGTGTGCTGCGATGGTCTCCGCGTGAGCGAGGAGGTGGAGACCATCGGGCTGGACCTCACCGAACACGGCGAGGAAGGCTACCACGGTTGAACGTGGGGGCTATTTTGCCCCGATGCAATACAGCGCGCGGTTGGAGCGGAGGAGCATCCGGCTGCCGTCGAAGGCGGGCGTCGAGTTGAAGTAGCCGCGGCGGTTCTCCAGTGTGTTCTCGCCCAGCACCTGGAACTTCGGCGACGCCGCAAGCACGACCGCGAGGCCGGTGCGGCCGAAGTAGTAGAGCTTGCCGTCGGCGAGGATGGGCGAGGCGTAGATGCCTTGGAGGCTCTGATTCAGGCGCTCCTCATAGACGATTTCGCCGGTCTTGGCGTTGGCGCAGTAGGCCACGGCAAGCGAGTCGCTGGCGAAGTAGAGATGGCCGTCGTGCAGCACGGGCGAGGGGACGTTCGAGCCTTTGTTGATTTTCCAAAGCACGTGGCTGCCGCTCACTTCGCCGCGCCCGCCGGCTTTGATGGCGAGGCCGTTTTGCGGGTTGCGTCCGCCGATGGCGTAGATGATGCCGTCCTTGGCGACGGGCGTGGGACACATATACCAGCCGATGCCCGTCTGGCAGGTCCACAGCGACGCGCCGGTGTCGGCGTCGAAGCCGAAGACCTGCTTGATGCACGCGGCGACAACCTCGGACTTGCCGCCGGGCAGGGCGACCACCAGCGGCGCGTGCCAGGACTCGGTGATGCCGCGCGCGCGCCATTTTTCCACGCCGGTCTTCTTGTCGAGCGCCACGAGCGCGCTGCTCTCCACGCTGGCGTTCACGAGCACGAGGTCGTTGTGCAGCACCGGTGAGGTCGCAGAACCCCAGCCGTTCAACTTGTCGCCGACCTTGGTGTTCCAGAGTTTTTTGCCCGCGTGGTCGAAGGCGAAGACGCCGGACTTGCCCCAGAAGACATACACGCGCTCGGCATCGGCGACGGGCGTGCTGGTGGCGTAACCGTGGTCCTCGCGGATGCCGGACTGCTCGGGGAGGTCGGCGGGGACGGGCGTGTTCCAGAGGATTTTGCCGCTCGCGCGGTCGAGGCAGAGCAGGTGGCGCTTCAGTTCGTCGAGGTTCGCGCCGCGTCCGGGCGCGACGCCGGTGTAGCAGGTGAGAAAGATTTTGTTGCCGAAGACAATCGGGCTGGACGTGCCGGGGCCGGGCAGGTCGGTCTTCCACGCGAGGCCCTCGGTGTCGCTCCATTTGAGCGGCGTGCCCTTGGCATCGCTGACGCCGGAACCACCGGGGCCGCGGAACTGTGACCAGTCGGCGGCGGAAACCTGGGTGGAGAAGCAGGCGAGGAGCAGGGCGAACATGGAGAGCGGGCGCATGGCCGGGGATTTCGCCGCGCCCGGCTGCATGGCGCAAGGTCAAACTCGAAGCCGTCAAGCCGTGGCCTTCCCTCGCTTGACGGCTGGGCTACAGTCACGCCGTGCGCAGCCGCGTCACCGAGCCGTTCAGCGAACGCCCCTTCTGGCAGGCGTGGCCGGGAGCGTGGCATCCGCTCTGCGGGAGCTTCGCGGGCATGGGCTGGAGCTTCGAGTGGCACGACTTCGAGCCGGCAGCGCGCGTTGATTGGGGGAAGAGCTTTCATCCGCAAGGGCTGGAGGTGTGCCTGAACTTGTCAGGCGCAGGGCAAATTGCCGCGAAGAAGGGCGAAGTGCAGGTGCGCCCGGAATCAGCGGCGCTCTACGTGTCCGGCGACGCGCCGCTGACCGCGTGGCGCGAGGCAGGGCAGCGGCACCAATTCCTCACGGCGGAGTTCAGTGTGGATTTTCTCCGGCGCAATCTCCCGCAAGGCCTGGGCCAGGTGCGGCCCTTCGTGCAGCGCGTGCTCGACGCGAAGAAGCCCGTGACCGCCGTGGACGCGAGCCAGCCGCTCACGCCGCGTCTGCGATTGCTCGTGTCGGCGCTGCGCTCGCCGCCCGTGGCCGGCGCGGCGCGGACGATGTGGTTCACGGCCAAGGTGTATGAGGTCGCGGCGGAGCTGTTCTTCGATCATACAGCGGAGGAGGCGTTGTTCTGCACGCGGCAGACGCACGTCGCACAGGAGCGCGTGGAGAAGGCGGCGGTGCTCGTGCGCGCGCATCTCGCCGAGCCGCTGACGTTGGAGGAACTCGGTCAGCGGGTCGGGTGCAGCCCGTTCTATCTGAGCCGAACTTTCACCGAGCAGATGGGCATGACCATCTCGCAATTCCTCCGGCAGGTGCGGCTCGAACGCGCGGCGGAACTGCTGCGTTCCGGCAAGTTCAACGTCACGCAGGCCGCGCTTGAAGTCGGCTACTCCAGCGTCGGGCATTTCAGCACGGCGTTTCACGAGACGTTTGGCTGCTGCCCCGGTTTGTATCCGCTTCAGATGCCCTCGCAGCAGGCGGACAAGGAGTGACCCGTGCCGGCGGTGTGCAACCGCCGCGTGGCGCGCTGACGGCTCGAACCCGCACCCCAGTCGCTGCCCACGGACGGCGACTGCAAGTCGCCGGCACGGGCGCAAGCCGCCGCAAACATTCCGCAAGCAGCCGGAAGCGGGGCTTCCAGTCTTCCCGTAGAACATTCTCCGTTCGGACGGGTCGGCGGCGTTGTGTGTGGTGCCTGCTGCTCAGTTGCCGGTGCTGTCGCCGCGCGGCCCGCCCGGACGCTCAACGCTCATTACATGAAACAACCCAAGCTCCGTTCGCAATCCGCCGGCCGCGCGCTTGCCGCCGCGTCGCTCGTCAACTCCATCCTCCTCGCCGGCCTCGCCTCCGCGCAAAGCACGAGCGCGCCGGCCGCCAAGCCCGCCGGCACCAACGCCCCGGTGAAACTGCCCACCGTCGTTGTCACCGGCGAGTCCGAGGGCGACGCTCAGATTCAGCCGGCCTTCCTCCCGGCGGTCGAGGGCACGCGCATTTACTCGGGCAAGAAGACCACCGTCCTTGACCTCGATGCGCTGCCGACCATCGTGAACAACAACTACCGGCAGGCGCTCGCGCTCACGCCGGGCCTGCTGTTGAGCGAGGAGAGCACGCCGCTGGTGAGCATCGGCTATCGCGGCCTCTCGCCGCACCGCACGATGTTCATGCAGGTGCTCAAGGACGGCATCCCCATCCACGCCGACATGTTCGGCTACCCGGAGGCCTACTACACCCCGCCGCTCGACACGGTGGACCGCATGGAGTTCCTCCACGGCGGCGCGTCGCTGATGTATGGCCCGCAGCCCGGCGGCGCGTTGAACTACGTGACGCACCTGCCGAGCCGCGCGACGAGGTTCTCCGGCGGCTCGTCCCAAATCTTCGGCAGCGACGGGCTTTACTCGACCTTCAACTACGCCACCGGCACGGAAGGGCGCGTGGGCTACTACGCCTACTTCAACCACCGCCAGGCCGACGGCTTCCGCGCGGCCAACAGCGACGTGAGCCTCTACACCGGCAGCGTGAAGCTCGTGCTCGACGCGGACACGGACAGCCGGTGGATTTTCGCCTTCGACGGCTATCAGGAGGAACACGGCGAGCCGGGCGGGCTGTCGGTCGCGCCGGGGGCGAGTCTCGCCAGCTACTCCGCTGACCGAAGCGCCACAACGCGCCTGTTCGACCGCTTCCGGCTGGAGCGTTTCGCGCCATCGCTCGCGTGGCAGAAGGATTTCAGCGAAGGCACCAAGCTCGAACTCAAGGCGTGGGGCGGCTACTACTCGCGCTTCAGCAAGCGGCAGCGAACGGGCGGCGCTGGAGCCGTGACGGGCACGGCGACGTTCGGGGTGATTCCCAACGGAGCCAACGCCACCAGCAACACCATCGAGCAACAGGAGTTTTACACCGCTGCCGCCGAGGCTCGGCTCCGCCACGACTGGACGTTGGGCGAGCACACGCACACCTTCGCGGGCGGCGTGATGCTCTATCACATGGACTCGCCGCGCACTGACCAACGCGGCACCACGCCCAGCGCGGAGTCCGGCGCGCTGCGCAACCAGAGCGAGCGCGACCTGCTCTACGCGCCCATCTTCGTGGAGAACAAGTTCACCTTCGACAAGCTCTCCATCACGCCGGGCCTGCGCGTCGAGAACATCGTCCAAAGCGTCCGGGAGCGGGTCAACGTGGACAAGACAACCGCCGGCACGCCGCTCGGAGTAAAGGACGAACACTCGTTTGTCCCGCTCGTCGGCATCGGATTGGAATACGAGTTGAAGCCCAAGGTCTCCGCCTACGCGAACGTCTCGCAGTCGTATCGCCCGGCGGTCTTCACTGAGGCCGTGCCGACGGGCGGCGGCGCGGTGGTGAACAACGACCTCGCCGAAGGCCAGAGCTGGCAATACGAAATCGGCCTGCGCGGCAACCCGCAGCCGTGGCTGACGTGGGACACGAGCCTGTTCCGGCTGGACTTCGACAACCAGATTGGCGCGGTCGGCGCGACGGTGCAGAACGTGGGCCGCGCGATTCACAACGGCTGGGAGGGCGCGCTCGAACTGGACCTCGTCGGCCTTTACGACCAGTTGAACAAGACCGACGCCGCTGACCGCTGGGGTTCCGTCAGCCTTTACGCCAACGCGATGCTCCTCGACGCCGCGTTCAAAGGCGGCGCGAACAACGGCAAGTCCCCGCAATACGCGCCCGAGTATCTCCTGCGCACTGGCGTGAACTACCGCTGGCGCGACCGCACGAAAGTTTCCTTCCTCGGCACGTTTGTGGACGACCACTTCGCCGACGACGCGAACACGGCGGCCTTCCAAGTGCCCGCCTACATGACCTGGGACCTCACGGCGGAGGTCAAGGTGTGGAAGGAATCCGTCAGCCTCGTGGCCGGCATCAACAACCTCTTCGACGAGGACTACTACTCCCGTATCCGTGGTGACGGCATTGACCCCGCCTACGGGCGCAACTACTACCTCGGCGTCTCGGTGAAGTTCTGAGCGTGAGGGTGGATTTCTGCGGGCAGTGTGGCATTCCGGCGACGGCTTGCTACACTGCCCAAACCGTTTTGATAGCTGCGACAGAACAACCCGAGCGGACGCGGCCCGGCGACGGCGTTTCCACCGTCACCGTGCTGACGGCGGTCTTGTGGCTGGGGTGCCTCGGCGTCGGCGCGGTGGGTTTTGTGCTGCCCTACGCGCGCCCGCATCCGCCCGCGCCGGCCGCACCCGCCGTGCAGGCAGAACTCATCAAGGTGGAGCTGAACCAGAGTCCCGCGCCCGCCCCAACGCCGGTCCAGCCGCCGCCCGACCCAACGGAACCGCCACCGCTCTTCACTCCCGCCACACCCCCGCAAGCGCCGCAGCTCGTCGCCGTCGCGCTGCCGAGTCCGGCGGTGGCCTTCGCCTTGCCGGTCGTGGCCCCCGCGAGGATTGTGGAAGTGAAGCAGGCCGCGTTCGTCCGCACCGCGCCGCAGCCGGCACCAGTTGTGCCCAGCAAAGCGCCCGGCGTCGGCGCGGCCAAACCCGCCGCCATCCCCGCGCCCGCGCCCGCCGTGCAAACGCTCACGTTCGGCGATGGCGAGGGCAACCAGCCCGCCCCGCGCTATCCCGACTCCGCGCGCCGCGCCGGCCAGGAAGGCACCGTGGTCGTCCGGTTCAGCGTGGGTGCGGATGGCCGCGTGCTCGCGGCGGAGCCGAGTTCCCCGTCGCCGTGGGGCGCGCTGAACCGCGAGGCGCTGCGCGTCGTCCGCGAGCAATGGCGTTTCAAGCCCGGTCCCGTGCGGCTTTATGAGGTCGCCATCCGCTTCGAACTGAGAAAGTGATTCCCGAAATGAACCCGCTGCTCGCCAACGTCGCCGTGGACACGTTCCTCAAGGGCGGTCCCATCATGTGGCCGATTCTGGCCTGCCTGCTCGCCGCGCTGGTCGTCGTGGTCGAGCGCGCGCTGTGGTGGTGGCAGCTCCAGCGCCGCTGCAACGCGCTCGTGCTCAAGGAAACCTTCGACGCCGTCGCCGCCGGCAATTTCGACCGCGCCATGTGCCTCACCGAATCCTCCGGCGACCCCTTCCTCCGCACCGTGGGCGAAGGTCTGGTCCACGCGCACACCTCGCTGCTGGGCGCGATGCAGCTCCGTGCGACCGACGAGCTGGAGCGGGCGGAGAAGCGGCTGTGGATTCTCGGCACCTTCATCACGCTCGCGCCGCTGCTGGGCCTGCTCGGCACCGTCACCGGCATCATGCACTCGTTCAGCTTCGTGGGCGATGAGGCGCTCGCGCCCGCGAAGGTCAGCGGCGGCATCGCCGAGGCGCTCATCGCAACGGCGGGCGGGCTGGGCATCGCGATCCTCTGCCTGCTGCCTTACAACTGGTTTAACCGCCGCCTCGCCCATTACCGCGCGGGCTTGGAGCGCACCATCAACCACGTCGAGCTGCTCGTGGAATCCGCCAAGCACCACGGCCACGACCTCGAAAAGTTCGCCCGTGCCCGCGCTCTCCGCGAACGCGAGCGAGCCTTCCGCCCGAAGGAGGAAAAGGCCCCGGCCCCCGCCGCGACTCCCTGACGCGTCAGCTTACGTTTTACGCATTACGCATCACTCCCCATGCCCGTCAAACTTGGCTCCAAGCTCCCGCCGGAAAGCGCCGAGGCGCGCATCGAGATCATTCCGCTCATTGACATCATGTTCTTCCTGCTCGCCGCGTTCATGCTGGTGAGCCTGAGCATGGTGAACCAGAAGAGCGTGAAGGTGAACCTGCCCACCGCGACCACCGCGACAGCGGACACGAAGCGCGACTTCGTGAACATCTCCGTGGACAAGGCCGGCCTCGCCTACCTCGACACCAAGCCCGTCGGCCCGAATGAACTCGCGCTCGCGCTGGCCGCAATGGCCAAGGCGAACGCCGAGGTCCGCGTCTTCATCAGCGGCGATCGCGACGCGCGCCACGGCGATGTCATCCGCGTGCTGGACACCGTGCGCGGCACGGGCATCCAGAAGGTCGCGTTCGAGATTCGCTCGGCGGAGAAGTGAGTGGATTTTCAACCACAGATGGACACGGATGGACACGGATTGGGAAAGGCGAACTGCGCCAGCGCGCGCAGGAGCGCGGCGTTCACGCCGCTTCAGGGCACGCCGTGCTTTGGCATTCCCACGTCCTGTGGCGTCCGGGCGATGAAGCGGCCTGAAGGCCGCGCTCCGTTCGTATCCGTGGCCATCCGTGGCCATCCGTGGTTGCACTTCCCCTTCCCGGAATGAACCGCTTTCTCCATTGGTTCAACCTCGCCGGCGTGCTCGCGCTGGCCGTGCTGTGCATCCTGCAATGGCGCATGAACCGCCAGCTCAACCTCGACCTCAACGCGGCGGAGAAGACCCGCCAGCAGCAGGCCGCGCGCTTGGATGACACCGAGAAGCGGCTCAAGGGCGGCGCGTCCGATCTCGATGGCTTCCGCGAGCAGCTCACCCGCGCCACTGCCTCGCTGAAGGAAACGGAACTCAAGCTCGCCGCACTGGACCGGCAGGTGAAGCAGCTCACCAACGAGCGCGACCAGCTAAAGACCAGCGTGACCAACTGGGCCGCTGCCGTTGCCTCGCGCGACGCGCAACTCAAGCAGGCCAGCACGGACTTGCAGAAGCTCGCTGCCGACCGCAACGCCGCCGTGCTCAAGTTCAACGAGGTCGCCACGAAGCAGAACGAGCTGGTCAAGGAACTGGAGCGTCGCACGAAGGAGCACAACGCAGTCGTTGAGCAGTTGAACCAGCGCACCCGCGAGTTCAACGCCCTCGTCGAGAAATACAACGCGCTGGCGAAGCAAGCTGCTCCCAAGCCGGCACCCTGAGGCTTGGTCGGCGGCATCTCCTGGCCGAAGCTTCACCGCGCGCGGATCTCGGGGTGCCGGATTTTCCCGCCGAGGTTGGCGGTCCAGCCCATCAGCCCGACCACGGCGAGCATCGCCACCAGCAACGCCACGCACACCCACTTGGGCACAGGATCGCGCCCCGTCCAGAGCAGCGCCGCCAGAGCCGCGACGCCCACGACGAAGAGCACGGTGAATGACTTCTCCGCTGCCTCCTCGTGGTTGTGAACGAGTGCTTTGCTGACTTCCGGGAGCGGCTTGACGAAGTCCTCCGCCGGCTCGCCGGTGAAGTAGGCGGGAAAGCCAGCCAGGGCCACGAGCACGACGGCTCCCAAGGCCGCGCGTTTCAGTTCGTAGGCAGGCCGCAGCAACGCCCAGCCGAGCAGCAACGCCGCAAACAGGCTGCCGATGACGGGGAGATGATTGAGCGCGAGGTGGAGATGGGCGGCGTTCATGGCTGGCTGGTTGGAGGTTGGGCGGGCGGGTTCGGATTGCTGGGGCCGTCCGTGCCGGCGTCGGTGACCGGCTCCGCTGGCGCTGTAGCATCGGTGGAGTTCGTCGCCCGGTGCTCGGCCCAGACATACAGCACCGGCAGCAGCACCAACGTCAGGAACGTGGAGCTGAGGATGCCGCCGATGACGACGGTCGCCAGCGGGCGTTGCACTTCCGCGCCCGCGCCGGTGGCGATAGCCATGGGCACGAAGCCCAGCGCGGCGACGAACGCGGTCATCAGCACCGGCCGCAGCCGGGTGAGCGAGCCTTCCAGGACGGCGTCGCGCACGGACCGGCCCTCCTCGCGGAGCTGGTTGAAGTAGGTGAGCATCACCAGGCCGTTGAGCACGGCGACGCCGCTGAGGGCGATGAAGCCCACCGCCGCCGTGATGCTGAAGGGCATCCCGCGCAGCCACAGGGCGAAGACGCCGCCGGTCAGCGCCAGCGGAATGCCGGTGGCGATGAGGAAGGTCTGCCGCAGGCTGCGGAAGGCCGCGAAGATGAGCGCGAGGATGAGCACCAGCGCGGCGGGCACCACCACGGCGAGCCGGGCGCGGGCTTCCTGCAAGTTCTCGAACTGGCCGCCGAACTCGAAGCTGTAGCCCTCGGGGAACTTGACCCGCTCCTTGAGGCGGGCAACGCACTCATGCACGAAGCCCTCCATGTCGCGGCCCTTCACACTGACCATGAGCGCGACGCGACGCTGGCCGTTCTCGTGGCCGATTGGCTCGACGGTTTTGACCGTCGCCACGTCCACCATCTGGCCGAGCGGGAGCAGTCCGAACTCGCCGACGCGCACGGGCAGGGCCTTGATTTTGTCGAGGTCGGCCCGCTGGCTGTCCGGCAGGCGCACCACGATGTCGCGGCGGCGGTTGCCCTCAATCATCGTCCCCACGGTCTCGCCGCCGAGCGAGGCGGCGACGGCGCGGTTGATTTCGGCGGAGGCGAGGTTGCGCCGGGCCAGTTCGCCGCGCCGCACATTCAGCACGAGCGTCGAGGTGCGCCCGTCCACTTCCAGCGCCGCCTCGCCGCCGGGCACGGCGTTGATGGTGTCCTTGGTTTGGCCGGCGAGTTTCTCCAGCGCATCGAAGTCGGGGCCGTAAATCTTCACGGACAACTCGGCCTTGCTGCCTTCGAGCATCTCGTTGAAGCGCATCTCGATGGGCTGGGCGAACTCGAACTCATGGCCGGGCACCGCCGCGTTCACGGCCTTCTCGATCTGCTCGCACAGCTCCCGCTTGGTCTGCGGCCGGCCGGCGGTGCGCGGCCAGTCCTTCAGCGGCTGGTAGAAGATGTAGAGGTCGTTCTCGTTCGGCGCCATCGGGTCGGTCGCCACCTCGCTGGTGCCGATGCGCGAGAAGACGCGCGTCACCTCGGGGAACTTCTCCCGGATGATGCGCTCGGCTTTCAACTCCTGCGCGAGCGATTCGTCCAGGCTCATGCCGACCTCGCGATACACCATCGCGGTGATGGCTCCCTCGTCGAGCTTGGGCACGAACTCCGCGCCGAGCCGCAGGTAAAGCGCTGCGGAGGCGACGAGAATGGCGACGGCCCCGCCCACGGTGAGCCAGCGCCAGCGCAAGGCGCGCAGCAACGTGGCTTCGTAGGCGGCCTTGGCGGTGCGGATGAGGAAGTTGTCCTTCTCCTCAATCCTGCCGCGCAACAGGTAGGAGCACAGCACGGGCATCAAGGTGAGCGCGAGCAGGAGCGCCCCCACGAGCGCGAGCATCACCGTGAGCGCCATGGGCCGGAACATTTTCCCCTCGATGCCGCTCAACGCGAGAATCGGCACATAGACCAGCGTGATGATGAGCACGCCGAAGAACATCGGGTTGCCCACCTGCTTGCTGGCGCTGAGGACGGTGTGGGCGCGCTCCTCCGTCGTGAGCGGGCGGCCCAGGTGCTGCTGCCGGTGCGCGAGCTGGCGGACGATGTTCTCCACCATCACGACCGCGCCATCAATGATGAGGCCGAAATCCACCGCACCCAGGCTCATCAGGTTGCCGGAGATGTCGTGGCGCACCATGCCGGTGATGGCGAAGAGGAACGAGAGCGGAATGGCCGTGGCCACGATGAGCGCCGCGCGCCAGTTGCCCAGCAGCGCCATGAGGACGACCACGACCAGCACCGCGCCCTCGAAGAGGTTGCGCTTCACCGTGCCGATGGTGCGGTCCACCAGCTCGGAGCGGTCATACACCGTGGTCAGCTCGATGCCGGGCGGCAGTTTTTCCCGAACGGTTTGGATGCGCGGCAGCACGCGCTGGCAGACCACGCGCGCGTTCTGGCCGGCCAGCATCATCACGGTGCCGAGCACGGCCTCCTCGCCATCCATCGTGGCGGCCCCGGTGCGGTATTTCGCGCCGACAGCCACATTGGCGAGGTCTTTCACACGCAGTGGCGCAAGCGCGCCGCCGAACTTCACCGGCAGCTCCGCAATCTCCTCCGGCGACTGCACCTTGCCCACGGCACGGATGGTGAATTGCTGGCCGCCCCGGCTGACGATGCCGCCGCCCGCGTTCTCGACGTTGCCGCGAATCACATCCGCGAGGTCCGCCACGGTCATGCCCGCCTGGGTGAGCGCGTCGAGCTTCGGCTCGACCAGCACCTGGCGCTGGTGGCCGCCGCTGGAGTTGATTTCCGCGACCCCGGGAACCTGCCGGAGCAGCGGCTTCACGAGGTATTCCTGCGCGTCGTAAAGCTCCATCAAGGCCGACTGCACGTCGGCGGGCCGTTCCGATGCGCCCGGCTTCCAGCGCAGCGTGTAGTAGAAAATCTCCCCGAGGCCGGTGCTGATGGGCGCGAGCTTGGGCGAGCAGCCGGGCGGGAGCGAATCCAGCACGCCGGTGAGCCGCTCGGTCACGAGCTGCCGGGCGCGGTAGATGTCCGCGCCGTCCTCGAAGTTCAGCGTGACCTGCGAGAGGCCGAACTTGGTGAGCGAGCGCATGCCCGTGACGCCGGGCAGGCCCTGCATTTCCAACTCGATGACGCGGGTGACGGCCTTTTCCGATTCCTCCGGGGCCATCGCCGGCACCTCGGTGTTGACCTGCACCTGCACGCCGGTCAGGTCCGGCACGGCGTCAATCGGCAGATGCAGCACGGACCACAAGCCGCCGGCCAGCAGCGCGGCGGCGAGCAGCAGCACCAGCGCGCGCTGGCGCATGGAGAATTCCAGGATGCGGTCAATCATGGCTGCACTCCTCCCGTGGCCGGGGCCAGCAGCTTCAACTGCGCGCCGGTGGCAAGCTCGATCTGCTGCGCGGCCTCCATGGCCTCCCGGCGGGTTTCCAGCAGCGCGTCGAGCGCGTCGAGGGACTGCTTCTGCATCTCGACGTAGGTGGCGATGGGCACCGCGCCAAGCCGGTAGTGGCGGTCGGCCAGCTCCGCCGCCTCGCGGAAGCGCTCGACGGAGTCAATCCGCCAATGGCCCATCTCGCGCAGGCGGGCCTCATACGTCGTGGCGTGCTCCAGCAACCGCTGCTCGATGGCCCGCTGCGTCAGCAGCAGCGACGTTTGCGCCTGGTCCTGCCGGGCCTTCGCGATTTCGATGCCGCCTTTGTTCTGGTTCCACACCGGCAACGGGATAGAGAAGCCCAGCCCGACCATGCGGTCCTTGCCGCCCGCCTTTTCCTCCGAGTAGTAGGGTGCCACGGTCACGGCGGGATAACGCTCGTTCTTCGCCAGGTCCACGCGGAAGCCCTGCTGCTCCAGCTCCAGCGCGCGCTGGCGCAGCTCGAAGTTGTTGGTGCGCGCGAGTGCGAGCAGCGTGTCGAGTCCCGGCAACGCGGCGAACCGCACGTTGCCGGGCGTGATCCGCAGCGTGGATTCCAAGGGCTGGCCGCGCAGGAGGTTCAGCTCCACGAGCGACTGCCGCGTGAGCTTGAGTGCGTCCGCCGCGCGGCGGCGGTAGGTGATGCTGTTGGCCTCGAGGATGCGCGTCTCCAGCAGCGGCGCGACCCCGGCGGGGTCGCGTTGCACGGCGATCTCCTGCAAGGCGAGGAAGCGGTCCGCCGTCTCGCGCGTGGTCTCGGCCTTCTCCACGGCCACCGCAAGGTCGTGGCCCAGCGAGCGGGCACGGGCGGCCAGCGCGGCGCGGAACTGCGCCAGGCCCGCATCCGCCAGCGCGACCTGCCGGTTGGCGATGGATTTGCGCAAAGCCATGCGTCCCGGCCACTCGAAGGTCTGGCTCACGCTCACCGACCACGCCAGCCCCTCGCCTTGCAATGTGCCGGCGGCGTCCGTGGAGCGCTTCTGGCCGAACTGCGTCGCCAGCTCCGGGTTGGCCGGCTGGCCAGCCGCGCGGCGCTCGCCTTTCGCGGCGGCCAGCTCGGCCTCGTAGAAGCGCAGCTCGGGGTTGCCGGCCAGCACTTCGCTCACGAGCGAATCGAGCGTCAGCGGGCCGAGTTCGGGGAGGAGGCGGGTTTCGGCCGCCGGCGCGGCACCGGCCAGGTTGCTCGCGAGTGCGAGCACGGCCAAGGGGAGACGGTTCAAGCAGGATTTCAAAACGGATTTCATAGGGATGACAAAGTCTAAGGTTGATAACGGGTTGGGGACGGACTCCTCACGCAAACGGGCGGGGGGAGCAGCAAACAGAAAGGCCCGCAATCAGCCTGAGAACTCAGACCAACCGCGAGCCGGAGAGGAAAATCAAACGAGGAGAACCGTCGAACGAACCTGCAGGAGAAGCGCCGCGAGCACCGGCGGCGGGCGCGGGTGCAGCGGGGCGGTGCGTTCGGAAAGTGAAATCAGGGCCGCCGTGTCAGGGGAGACCGGAGCCGTCATCGCCAACGTCTGCGGCGCAGGGCGCACCGATTGCGCCTTGGTGAAGTTCGCCGCCCCGCCTGCGAACTGAATCACATGGTCAGTCCGAGAGGAGGCGTCCCCCGCCAGTGAGGCGAGCACGCTGGCGGCCAGGCAATGCTGGTGCCCGAACGAACGGTCATGGCCGCGCACCGGTTGCGCGCCGGGCAGCTCGTGGTGGAGCACGACCGCGACTCCGGTGCCCTGCGCGGTGATGGAGGAGGCGTGGGAGCCATCCAGTGTGGCAACCAGAACGACGGCCAGCGGACCAAGCCAGGACAACGAGCCGAGCATTGCCCCCAGACAGCACCACGCCGCCATCCGTCGGCTGCGGCTGCGGTGGGTGGTCTGATTGTTTCGCACGCTGGGTAGATGCCGCCGCCCGCCAACTTGTTCAAAACTTCCCCGCCGGACCACGCCGCACGAAGGCGCGCCATGCCGTGGCCGAAAAGCTGAACCATCGCAGCCACGAGTCCAATATCCGGCCGAGAAACACAATGCGCTGGCGAAGCAGGCCGCCGCAAGGCCGGCGCAGTAACCGCCTGCGACAGAGCGCCGATGTCCAACCGGCGCGTTGTGTTTGCACCCGAACCCGCAGGTTGGACACCTGCGCTCCGCTCACCCGTGCTTCACCCAGTCGAAGAAGCCGAGTTGCTCCAAGTCCGTCCGCAACGCCGCCACCTGCTCCACGCTCAGACTCGCGTTCGGCAGGCGCGCGGGACCGACATCCACGCCGAGCAGCTTCATCGTCGCCTTGGCCGCGCCCATGTAGCCGCGTGACGCCAGCAACGCGATGACTTGCACGGAGCGGAACTGCTCCTCGCGCGCGGCCTTCAAGTCGCCGGCGGCGAAGGCCTTCATCAGCCGCAGGTAAATCGGCGCGGCGAAGTTGAACGAGCTGCCCACCGCGCCCGTCGCGCCCAGCGCCAGCGCGCCGAGCATGATTTCATCGAAACCGAACGGCATATCGTAGGCACCACCGCGAAACGCGCGGCAGAGCTGGTATTCCATCAGGTTGTTGCTGGTGAACTTGATGCCCGCGAGGTTCGGAATGCGGTCGGCGGCCTGCGCGAGGAACTCGGACGGCGGCAGGTTGATGCCGGTGAGCAGCGGGATCTCGTAGTAGTAGAACGGCAGCTCCGGCGCGGCGGCGGCGATGTCCGCCATGCAATCCACGAGCCGCGCGACGCTGCCGGGCTTGAAGTAGGACGGCGCGACGGCAGAGATGGCGGCGACCTCCAGCCGTTGCGCGCCTTGAGCCAACTCTCGGGAGTCTGCCAAACAATTCGCTCCGACGTGGACAATCACTTTCAACTCAGAGCGCCAAGTCACCTCCATCCAGCGGAACGCCAGCGCTCGCCGTTCGTCAAAGGTTAGCGAACTGCTCTCGCCCGTGGTGCCGCCGATGAAAGCGTGGCCGACACCATTCGCCGCAAGGTGCGCGGCCTGCCGCTCGACGGCGGCAAGGTTCAGCGAGCCGTCCGCGTGGAACGGTGTGTGCGTGGCGGCGACGAGGCCGGTGAGGGAGAGGTGTTTCGTTCGGGCGGTCATGCGCGTGGTGAGGATAGCCGTTCACCCGCTCCGCTCAAGCTTGCGGACGTTGTCACCGTGAAAGACAGGTTCACCGCAGGACCGACCCGGTGAAAGTTCAGGGCTTCGCCGGCGGCGGCTTGATGAGCAGCACGATGAGCAGCGACAGCAGCGCGACGCCCGTGAAGCAGCCGAAAATCAAGGTCAGTGGCACGTTCTGGCTCTTCAGCACCCCGAAACCCCAGTCGCCGAAGCCGCCGCACGAGATGCTCACGAGGTTCATGATGCCGTAGCCGGTCGCGCGCAGCTCGGGCCGGATGATCTGCGAAAGGATGGGCATGTTGTTGCAGTCGAAGAAGCCCCAGCCGATGCCGAACAGGATGAGGAAGACGATGGCGAGGAAGACGGTGCCGGGATTGCCCAGGCCAAACAGCGCCGGCAGGAACAGTATCATGCCGACGGCGCTCACGTAGATGCGGCCCCGCTCCGTGCGCCGCATCCACACGTCCGCGAGCCAGCCGCCCAGCACCGCGCCGCCAATGGTCGCAATCTGCACGTAGAGCACCGCGATAACGCCCGCGTCACCCTGGGAGAGCTTGAACTGCTCCTTCAAGATCACCGGCATCCAGTCCTTGATGACCCAGCCGGCGATGGCGGGCAGCGTGAAGTAGGCGACGAGCAGGAGGTAGTTCCGGTTGCCGAACAATTCGCTGGCCGCGCGCGCTGGCGTCAGCGACATGGCTGTCGAGCCGACCGGTCGCTCCGGGTTGCGCAGCAGCCAGAACAGCGGGAACGCATAGACCACGCCCACCAGGCCCGCCGCGCTGAACGCCCAGCGCCAGCCGTGATTCGGCGAATCCGCGACGTGCCCCGCGAAGCCGCCGAGAATCAGCCCGATGTAAATGCCCGTCTGGTGCAGCCCCACCGCGCGCGACCGCGTCGGGCCAAGGTGAAAGTCCGAGATCAGCGCGAGCGCCGCCGGAATGTAAAACGCCTCGCTGATGCCCATGAGCGCGCGCGTCGCGACCAGCTCGTGGTAGGTCGTCACATGGCCCGTCAGCCACGTCACCGCCGACCAGGTGAACAGGCTCGCCCCGATGACATGCCGCCGGCTGAACCGGTCCGCGATGTAGCCGCCGACGGGACTGAGCACCGCATACACCCACTTGAACGACGCGAGGATGAAGCCCCATTGCGCGTCGCTGGTGATGTCCTTGAGGTCGCCAACCATCGAGGTCTTCATCGTCGCCAGCATCTGCCGGTCGAGATAGTTCAGCAGCGCGACGGGCCAGAGCAGCGCGACGACGAGCCAGGCGGTGCGCAACGCGCGGGAGGGTTCGGGAGCGGTCATGGGATCATTTCGCGGCGGGCCAAAGCTCCTTGAGGGCGGCGACCGTGTGCTCGACGAGCGCCTGCCCGCCTTTCGGGCCAACGCGGCTGCTCTGAATGACGGCGCTGTAACCGCCGCCGCGCACGGCGCGCTCCGACGGCAGATAACCGCTCGAACCGGCGAGCTGGATGACAAACGTCTGCACCGCCGGGCTGCGCGCTTTCATCTGCACGCCGTAATCGGTGAACAGCTCAAACTCGTTCGAGGCAATCGCCACGTCGCCCAGCCGCAGCGCGTGCAGCTCCATCTTCTGCGTGCCGGGGTCGCCGGCCTTCTGGAGTTCGTGGCGCATCACTACGGACTGGTTCCAGTTGTAGTTCCAGCGCTGTTTCGGATCCTTGGCAAACTTGGCCGCCTCCTTGCGCGCCAGGTCCAACTCCGCCTCCGTCACCACGCGCAACGGCAGGGCCAGGTCACGCACGACGTGGCGCAGCACCGGGCTGGCATGCTTATCGTGCTGCGCGGCGTCGAATGCTTCGGTCCAGCCGTTGATGATGCGGCGCGCGACTTCCTCCAACCGGGAAAGCCCGCGCAGCTTGCGCATCCGCGTGTCAGCGGCGGTGCCATACATCAGGCGCGAGGTCTGGTCGCCGCCCGCACCGTTCCACGCGACGATGCTCAACCCGGTGCCGTGACGCGCGCGGAGCTGCTCGCGCACCGGATGCCAGAAGTCCGCGTGGATGCGCGACTGCCCGCCGACTTCCTGCGACGGGCAGGGCACATTGATGGCGGTGGCGACGAGCTTGTCCTGCGCGTCCCAGAAAAACAGCGCCTCCAGGTTGTGATCCTCGTAGCCCTCGATGGCGCGGAACTTGTCATTGTCCGTCTTCCCGAACATGACGGCCGTGCTGTCGGCATAGACCGCGCGCCGGTTCTGCGCGACGACCGCCTGGCCCTGCCCCCAGCCGACCTTGCCCGGCGCGCGCTTCTGCCACGCCTCGACGATCACGTCCGCCACGCGCGTCGTCATCCACTCGGCGTATTCGGTGGGCTGCATGATGTCCGGCGGCAAATTGTAACGGCCCTCCTGCGTCACCGGCGCGGTGTGCGTGTGCGTGGCACTGAGGAACAACTTGCGCGCGTCGAAATCCTTCAACTGCGGCTGCACCTTGGCGCGGACCTGCTGCAAAATTCCGTCGCGGATCGCCACGAGGTCGCACGACACAATAATCGCCTGGTCAACCACCCTGTCACCCTCGCGCGATTCCAGCGCGAGTGCTGTGGCGCTGATGGGCGTCTCCGGTGTCCGCGAGATGCGCACGTTGCGCTGGCCGTCGAGCGCCACGGGTTTGTCCGGCGTGATGTCCACCGTGGCCGCGCCGAAGCGGAACTCAGCAGCGCTGGCCGTCAGCAGTGAAGCGACGAGCCACGCGGCCACGATGAAGCGCTTCGTCAACGGGTTCATGCGCGCAGTCTGCCGGAATCACCGCGCGCTGCGAAGCTTTTCCACCTCGGCCAGCGGCACTTTCAGCACCTCGGTGACGTTCTTCTTGTTCGAGAAGGCGATGAAGAGGCTGCCGTCGTGCTCGATGACGTGCGGATACTGAAAGGTCGTCGCGCGGGGCGAGGGAATGCCCAGCCGGGCCAGGCGGGTGAACTGCTTCCCATCGTCGGAGACGGCCAGATGCAGCTCACGCCGGCCCACGGCCGGATTGGCATTCGAGACGAGCACCCGGAAGCCCCGGCTCGTCTGCAACGTGAACAGCTTGCTGGTCGAGTTCGGGTAGTTCGAAATCTCCGGCTTGCTCCAGGTGCGCCCGTGGTCCGTCGAGACCGAGCGGAACAACCGCTGCGACCCGCCATTGTCGCGAATGGCCGACATCAGCGTGCCATCCGCCAGTTCCCACCACACCGGTTCGTCGGGGCTGAATTTCGAAGTCCGCACCGCCGCCAGCCGGTCCACCACGGGGACGACCTGCCAGTCCGTGAGCGACTTCACGCCGCCGACGAGCATGGACACGTTGAAGCGCGCATCCCGCCGGGTCATCATCCACTCGCCCGTCGAGAGCTGCTGCGGCGCGAAGTTGTTGATGGCGTTTTCAAAGACGACCGCCTTCTGCGTCCACGCGTCGCGCGCCTTGTCCCAGCGGAAGGCCACGAGCTTCAAATCCTTGTCCACGCCGAACGCGCCCTTGCCCCGGTAACTGGCCGCCAGCGCCAGCAGCTCGCCGTCCCGAACACAGAACCCGCGCGCGATGTAGGCCCGGCCCTCCGCCGGCATTCCCGTAAGATTCTTCGGCGCGCTCCACGACAGGCCGTCCGCGCTTGTCGCGTAGCGGACATGCTGCGTGGGCACGTCCTCAACCACCGGCCCCGCGCTCCACATACACCAGAACTTCCCCTCGTGGTGCAGCAGGTAATTGTGAAGCTGGAACTTCCAAGCCTCCTCATACGGGCACACCACCGCGTGCTGGCCCTTCAACACCGGCAGCTTCGCAAAATCAATCTTCGCCACGTCCCCGCCGGTGTCGGGCAGGTTCAGCATCGGTGGAAGCTCGGCGGCGCGGGTCGGGGCCAACAGCAGGGCGGAGCAAATCAGGAACAGCGCGGGATTCATTGGACCGCAGGATAAGCACAACCAAGGTGGCAGGGAAGCCACGGAGACCACCGGCCCGACGTTGAACCGAAGCCAAAACCCGCTCGCCACCCGGCACGGACCGTTGCATCCTCCGCACATGACCCATGCTGGCGAAGGGAAATTTACATGACGATCTATGGATAAAACGCAACTCCACACACTCGCCTCAGACTTCCTAGAGCCACTTATTTCTGGCGCGAAACTCCAGCAAGAAAGCGCCTCCTCCACGACGAGAGAGGCACTCGTCGGGTTAGCTGACCCATGCACGCTGCATTTTAAGGCTGAAAGAAAGGATACGTATCGCCTCGTCCTTCGTCGAAGTCAGCCGTTTGAGAGGGTGAACGCAGGGACTGTAACGGAAAGCGATGTGGTCGAGGCTTTCGTTAAGGTGGTCAAAGGCATGAAGAATGGCCTGACCTCATGGTATCAGGCAGATTTGAGAGCGACGTTTCCGCGGCGAGTTGTTGCTAAAGCCCTTTGTGGCAACAAAGAAGAGGAAGAGGCTGTGCTGGCCGCAATCGACCAGCTCTCAGCTTGGGGCGGACAACAATACGAAGGTAAGCCCATACCAGCCGCCGTCGGTTTCCTTCCCGGTGATTTTACTGGGGCGGTGTCATTTCAGGAGATGTGTCACGAAGGTTTCAGTGCAGTGGTTTCAAACGGTTTTGACACCCTCTTGACGTGCAACTTCAAGGGGCAAGTGCTCGGGCACGAAACGCTCGGCACTCCGGCAACTGCGCCACAATTTGCCCCATATCGTTTGGGCACAGTTGCAGGATGGGCAACAGATGGTCGAATCGCCTTGGTCCTGAATCGAGCCGGTGAAATTCTTATCTTCAGGGACAAAGAACTTCGGTTCGCGCGGCGTGGTGGCCAATGGCACTTCCTCACTCACGCTCCCGTCATTACGCAGATGGGCCGACCCGATAATCAGGCTGTGCGACGCGCAGTCTATGAAACTTGCCTCGATGCATCATTCGCGCGGACCGGCGCGTGCATTGGCGTCGTAATCAGTAATCACGCCCAAGACTGGCGGGACATAGCGGTTTCTGAGAAAGACCATATGCATCCGGCTCAATCAGTGAAGACTAAGTTCCTCGCGCCTGTGGTCGGAACAAGGAAGTTCCAAAACCTCGACCGTCGATTGAGACAGGAGATGGTTGCAATCGACGGCGCTACTCTCATCGACCACAAGGGAACAATTTTGGCGGTGGGCGCGATTCTAAAAATCCCAGGTGGAAGCACTGGCGGCGGCCGACTTGCCGCCGCGCAGGCACTGAGTAGCCTCGGCGTGGGAATCAAAGTGTCCCAAGATGGGGGGATTACCGGATTTCACGATGGCAACGAAGAACCCAAATTCATTGTGATGTAGGAACTTGCTTTGCCCCACACCTGCCCCGAAGACAAGCTTGTCGAGCTGCCCGCCATCGGGTTGTTCGTGGGGCTTGATTGGGCGCGCCTTGAACATTCGCGATGAGCCTGCCCAATCCCGACGCCTTCGGCGACTACCTCGTCTTCGTGGACGAGAGCGGCGACCACGGGCTGGCACGCGTTGACCCCGGCTATCCCATCTTCGTGCTGGCGTTCTGCCTGTTCGCAAAAGCCGACTATGTGGACCGCGTCGGCCCGGCTTTGCAGCGCTTGAAGTTTCGGTTTTGGGGTCACGACGAGCAG
This sequence comes from Limisphaerales bacterium, assembly GCA_009773355.1. Classification (GTDB taxonomy): domain Bacteria; phylum Verrucomicrobiota; class Verrucomicrobiia; order Limisphaerales; family SXTU01; genus SXTU01. Next base: position 18,265 of record WRPG01000031.1, on the reverse strand, counting down.
GTGTTGCACGAGCATGAGATTCGGAAGCCGAACAAGAGCTACGGCTTTCTGTTCGACCCGGCCAAGCGGACGGAGTTCCTGGACGCAGTGAGCAAGCTGGTGGACGAAGCGCAGTTCCAACTGGTGGCGGCGGTCATCCGCAAGCTGGAGTTTGCCCAGCAGTATGCGCTGCCGGCGAATCCCTACGACCTGGCGCTGGAGTTCGGCCTGGAACGAATCTTCCTCGAACTAAACAGCCGTGGCCAGGCAGGCAAAATCACACACATCATCGTCGAGAAGCGCGGCGAGAAGGAGGACAACCAGCTTGAGCTGGCGTTCCGGCGGATTTGCGCCGGGGCAAATGCGCTCAACCAGCGCCTCCCGTTTGAGCTGGTGATGATTCCGAAGGCATCGAACTCGACCGGCTTGCAGATTGCGGACCTGGTGGCGCGCTCTGTCGGCATCAAGGTGCTTCGTCCCAGCCAGCCGAACCGTGCGTATGACATCGTGGCGAGAAAGTTCCGCCGGAGCCCGGCGGGCGAAGCGAAGGGCTGGGGACTGAAAGTGTTTCCCTGAAAATGCGAAGGGCCTCCAGCATTGCCAGAGGCCCAGCGCCGACCGGAGATTTCCAGTCCGACTTGCCGACAGTATGATTGAGCGAAACCTGAGCGTCAACAGCGCTTAACCCCATGTCTTACGCCCAAATCGAAGGCCGGATCGTGGTGCCGCTTCACTTCTTCGGCGCGGGCGGGAGTTGTTTCAGCACGAAGTCCACCAGCTCCCGGCACTCGAAGAACGACGGGCCGACCTTGTGGCCTTCGCCGGGGATGAGTTTCACGGTGATCGCGCCGCCGCCGGCTTCGTAGCGCTCCTTCAGCAGGCGCGTGTTGTCGGCGTAGGGCACCACCGCGTCGGAATCGCCATGCACGGCGAACATCGGCACCTTGTTCGCCAGCAGGCCTTGCAGGTTGTCCACGGGGTTGAACTCCTTCAGCTTCGCCACGAGTTCGGCCTCGGGCAGGGCGAAGTCGGCGAGCGTCTGTGCCTTCGAGTTCTTCAACGGCCAGCTCGCGAGGTTGCACACGGGATAGATGCCCACCCACGCGCGCACCTTGTCCGGATGCCGGAACGCCCACGCGAGCGTCATCATGCCGCCGCGGCTCTGGCCAAGCAGGATGGGCTTGGGCGACCACCCGCGACGGACCATGTCGTCGTAAAAGAGGGTGAACTTCGCCGTGCTGGCTGGCGAGCCGCGCACTTCGCCGAGGTCGAAGCCCGCGATGCTGATGCCCGCCTTCATGAAGCTCTCGAAGTAGAGCTTCCGCTGGACGATCGAAACGCCCCCGAGCGTCGGCGCATACCACACCCACGGCTTGCCCTCGGCGGGTTTGGGCGCGGCGTAGAGGAAGGCCTTGTGCCCGCCGACCTCGAAGGTCTCGGCGGTGCGGGGAAGCGCGTCTTGGGCACGGGCAGCGGTGGGCGCGAGCGCGGCGGCGCAGAGTGAGAGGGTGAAGGTGCGGAGGTTCATCGAGTTCAGATTATGTGGAGGAGGTCTTGATTCGCTGGCTCAACACGCCCAGCGGGTGGAGCGCGGACGCCCACGTCCGCAATCGTGCGACTTGGCCTTCGGCTGCGGCTGCGGACGTGGGCGTCCGCGCTCCCTGGGCGGTGGGCGTCACTTCGCAGCAGGCTTCGGCTTCGGCGGCTCCACCGCCAGTTCCACTTCCGGAACGAGCGCAAGCTTCACGTCCGCGCCCTTGAGATGCTTGTCGAAGAAATCCTGCGTGAGCTTCTGCACCGCAGGCTTGCCAAACGCGGGGCCGCCGTGGCCGGAGCCGGGGAGCTTTTGCAGCCAGACTTCCACGCCTTTCGCCTTGAGCGCGGCGGCGAACTGCTCGCTCTGGGCCAGCGGCACGAGGGCGTCGTGCGTGCCGTGGAGGATGAGGAAGGGCGGGTTGTCCCGGCTCACGTAATGCACGGGGCTGACAGCGTCGGCCTTGGGCTTGTCATCGAGCCGGGTGCCGATGAGCCCGGAGTAGGGGTCGCCGGGCGTGTTCCACTGGAAGATGTTCTTCACGTTCCTGTCCTCCGCCGCCTGTTGCATGACGGTGCTGAAGTCCGCCGGGCCGTAAATGTCGCACACGGCCTGCACGCGGTCGGACTGCTCCTCGTGGCCGCCAACCGGCGCGAAGGCCTTCTTCCCGCCCGCCGTGCCGACGAGCGCCGAGAGGTGCCCGCCCGCCGAGCCGCCGATGACGCCGACGCGGTTCGGGTCGAAGCCGTATTCCTTGCTGCGCGCGCGCAGCCAACGGAGCGCGGCCTGGCAGTCCTGAATCTGCGCGGGAAAAATCGCCTTCTGGCTGAAGCGATACTCGACGCTGGCCACGACGTAGCCCTTGAGCACCATGCCCGTCACGGGACAGGGGAACTTGTTGCCGCCCCGCCAGCCGCCGCCGTGGATGTGGACGATGAGCGGGAGCGGCTTGTCGGCCGGCTTCTCCGGCAGGTAAAGGTCGAGCTTCTGCGCCGCGTCGCCGTTGGGGATGTAGGCGAGGTCCTTCTCCATGCGGATGCCGGCGGGCAGGGTGAAGGGCTTGGGTGCCGGCTGGGCGGGCAACGCGAGCGGCGCGGCGAGCAGGGCGGCGAGGAGGAGGAATGATTTCATGGCGGTGGCTGGTCTGGAGTGCGGGCGCGAGCAGTTTGTAGGACGAGGAGCGGCGGCGGGTCAATGATGGGAATGTGGCGCGACATTCCAATGTCGCGACGGGCCGTGGTCGCCGTTGGCCCGTGCCGGCGGTTTGCAACCGCCGTCAGTGGGGAAAAGCAGTTCCGGCGCGTCTCGATGAGTCCACCCGCAACGCGGCGATTGCAAATCGCCGGCACGACGTCGGGGAACTCGACTTTGGAAAGTCGTGCTACGGCTTCGGCCACTCGCCGTTGACGAAGTCGCGGGGCTGGAGCTTCGCCGGGTCAATGACCGCGTGCTTCACCTTCTGGCGCTTCCAAGTCCACGTCGCATGGACGAGGCCGTCGCGGGTCTGGATGATGGCGGGGTAGCTGTATTCGCCCGGTTCGTTCTCCAGCACGAGCGCGGCCTGCCAGGTCTTGCCGTCTTTCGACACAGCGAGGTTCAGCGGCGATCGGCCCTTGGCAACGTGGTTGTAGATGAGCAAGTGCCGACCATCCCGCAGCGTCACGGCGTCGGTGCCGGAGCTGGGATTGGGCAACGCGGTGAGCGACATCGCGCCCCAAGTTTTGCCGAGGTCGTCGGAGCCGACTTGAAACAGCTTGCCCTGCCGCGTGCGTCCGAGCGCGAGGAGCTTGTCGCCGCCGAGGAACAGGATGCTCGGCTGGATGGCGCTGATGGCCTTGCCGTCGTTGGCCGGGCCAATCACTTCCCAAGTCTTGCCGAGGTCGCGCGAGCGCTCGAAGTGGGCGCGCCAGCCGTCGTGCTCGCTGCTCGACGGACTGAGCAGGTCGCCATTCGGAAGCTGCACGGGCTTGTTCTTGATGGGGCCGACGCATTCGGCTTCCAGGCGTTGGGCGGCGCTCCAAGTCTTGCCGCCGTCGGTCGAGCGGCGCAACTCGCCCCACCAGGTGCTGGGACTGGGGCCGACCTTGTAGAAGAGCAGCAGCGGGCCGGTCTTCGGCTGAAAGAGCACGGGGTTCCACGTCGGATGGCGCACGGGCGTGCCGTCGGACTTCGGCGGCTGCACGCCGTTGGCGACCTCGACGGGCGCGCTCCACTTGCCGCCCTCCTGCCGCGAGACCCAGATGCCCACGTCAGGATGCTTCTCGCGCGTCCCGCCGAACCACGCGGTCACGAGGCCGCCGCCCGGCAACTCCGCGATGGTCGAGGCGTGGCACGACGGGAACGGCGCGGTCTCGTAGATGAACTCGGTCTTGAGCACGGCGGCGGGCAGCGGGGCATCGAGCCACTTCCACGAGGTCAATTCGTGACCCGCGTTGCCGAGCTTGCGCCACACGACGGCCTCGGCGGGGCGGGCTTTGCCGGCGTCGAGCACGCGCAAGTTGAGGCGGTAGTTCATGCCGGCGACGACCTGATGCGCGGCTTTGTCGAGCGCTTGGAAGGTGAGCTTCGCATCCTGCTTGGCAACCGCGAACTTCGCTGCCGCAAGTGCCTCCGCGTCCGTGGACGCGACCGGGCTGAAGCCGCCAACAATCGGCTGGGCACACGCGACGGTGGCGAGGCAGAGGAGGAGGGAGAACAGGAGTTTCATGTCATTTACAATGGTGACTGCGAGTTCAGCGCGTGCGCGGGTTGCGCAGGTAGTAAAACCGCCCGTCCTCCGCGCCGCCAAGGAAATCGGGGATGCCGTCGCCGTTGAAGTCCACCGTGGTCGGGCTGACATCGTGGCCCTCGATGTTGTCGTCCACGAGAAGGCCTTGGTCGCGGAAGAACCATTTGCCGTCGGCACTGGCGGTCTGGCGCAGGAGGTTCGCGTTGGCGGAGTTCAACAGGATGTCGAGCCTCGCATCGCCATCCCAGTCCACGAGGCAAATTTTCCGGCGCCCGCTCTTGCCTGCGAGGCCGGCGTTCGGGCGAATCGGCTGCCGGGGATTCATGGCGATGGGGGTGCGGGCCTTGGTCCCGGCGGCGGCTTTGGCCACCGGCTCGGAAAGGTCGGCGCAGAGAACGCGCTTCGGGTGGAGCAGCACGAGCTGGCCGCCGCGCTTCGCCCGCTCGAAAAACGCGAGGTAGCCTTCCTGGTCCAGCATCACGAGGTCCATCAGGCCATCCTTGTTCCAATCCACCGCGACGGGCGTGGTGCGCCACTGCGTGAGCAACGCCTTGCCGTCGGGTCGTAGCCAGCCGTAACTGAGCTTGGGCTGCGCGCCGTTCCACTCGACCTCGATGGGCTGCGCAGCGGATAGCTCCGGCGACTTGCGCGGGCCGGTGTTCCGATACCACTCCACCTTGCCGAGGATGGAGTTCACGATGAGGTCGGGCAAACCGTCGCCATCCCAGTCCGCCACGGTCTGCGTGGTGTAACCCCACTTCGCCTCGCACGGCCCTTGGATGCTGCCGTTGTAGCCAGCCATCGGGCGAATCACTTTGCCGCCCGCTTCGAGCAGCTTCGGCGCGGCCCACTTGGGCTTCTCCACGCGCGGCCCCGAGAGATTCTCGAAGAACGCTATGTAGCCCGCCGTGTTGCCGCAGATGATGTCCGTGTCGCCGTCGCCGTCCCAATCGAAACCGACCGGCGTGGCGAGCGCGCCGAACTTCACGTCGTCGGCCACCTGCTGGAAGTAGCGCGGCGGGAGGAACTGCGGCGTGCGGTCGGCGGTGAACTTGCCGGTGTTCTCGATGAACGCCACGCGCCCGTCCTCGTCGCCCACGACGAGGTCGAGGTCGCCGTCCTTGTCCCAGTCAATCGCCGTCGGCGTAATCATCTGCAAGTCCATCGTGAGCGGGCGTGGCTTCCCTCCGGTAGCAGCCGACGTGAGGAGGCTCTGACTCTCTTTCTCCGCGAGCCACGCGGCGGGATACATCGGTCCTTTCGCATCCGCCGGCACTGTGAGCCTCCGCCCCGACGCATACTTCGGCGCGGTGCGCGTGCCGACATTCTCGAAGTAGGTGAAGCCATCGAGGAACTCACCGCACAACAAATCCAAGTCTCCGTCGCCATCGAAGTCCGCGCAGTTCGGCGACGGCCAGCCGAAGGTCTCCAGCGGCTTGCCGCCCGCGAGAATCTTCACCGGCTTGTCGTAAGCCGGCTTCTCCGCCGTGCCCGTGCTGCGTGCGAAATACACGAACCCGCGCAACGGCCCGTTGGTCCACTGACCGCTCGCGTCGTAGGCGTTGTCCCAGACGTATTCCGTCCAGTCGCCGACGCCGATGAGCAAGTCCTGCGTGCCATCGCCGTCGTAGTCCACCGAGCGCCACATGTTCGCGCGGACTTTGTTCGGGTGGATGTTCGCCGGCAGCGGCAGCTTCACCGCCTTGTCGAGGCCGGTCTTGAGGAAGTCCGGGTGCGCGTTGCCCGGCGTGAGCACGACCGGCTTTCCGTTCACGTAACTGACCTGCACGTTCTGCAAGCCCTTGCTGATGCGACGGCCCGGCTTGAACACCGGCAGCTTGTTCTTCGCCGTGTCGCCGCTCGCGTTCTCAAAGAAGTAAACGCCGTTGTAAGGCTTGTCCGGGCAGTTGACGACGAGGTCGAGGTCGCCATCGCCATCGAAGTCCATCGGCAGCGGCCATGCCCACAAGCCGACGCCGAGGTCCACGACAAGGCCGGGATGGTTGTATTTGAGGCGCTCCAGCTTCGGCGCGTCAGCGGCACGCAGGCCGATGACGCAGAACAGGAGCAGGGTGAACTGCGCGAGGCGCGATGCGGGGGAAACGATGAACTTCATGGCAACGGTGACTGCGCCCAGCAAAGCCCACCGGCCCACGCGCTTCAATCCCGTTTCTCCGGTGCAGGCCGCGTGCGCACGTAGTCCGCCACCGCCTGACCAAGTTGCTGGCCCACGGTGCGATAGCCATCCGTCGTGCTATGCGGCGTGTTCCACGAGGTTTCGAGGCAAATTGAGACGGTGTGCGGATTGCCGTTCGCGTTGACCCACTGGCCGCTGATTTGTTTCCAAAGCGGATGATACGCGGGGCCGGTGACGCGCGGCTTCGGGTCGAGCGCGAGCGGGCCGGTGATGCGCGCCTGTGCGGCAGCAAGGAAGTTCGTGCGGTTGACGCGTCCGGATTCAGTCAGCAACTCAGGCGGGCCGGTGAAGAAAAACGGTTTCAAGTCGCCGGGGCCGGGGTTGTGCAGGTCGAGGAACACGTCGAGCCGCTGCTCCTTCGCCCACCCGCGCAACCGCTGCTGCGCGGCGGCGACCTCGGGATAGACCGGCTGGTCGTCCCAGTCGCGGTTGTGGTCGCGCGGGGCGGCCTCCTTGCCACCGTTGCCGGTTGCGGCGTTGTCCACGTCCATGATGGGCACGATGAAAACCTCCGCGTGGCCGCGCAGCCAGCGCGCATCCGCGTCATCACTCACCAGCCACTCGGTGAAGCCGCGCGCGACCCAGCACGCGCCGCTCTCCCACGCGTGCTGCCGCGCGTGGACCCAGATGCCCGGCGGCTTCGGCGCGGTCGCCTCGCTTACGCGCAAACCGCGCACGGGCCGGCCCTCGCGGGTGCGCGCTAGTTCGAAGGACTTCGCGGCAGGCAGCTTCTTCTCCGCCTCGGCCAGCAGCGCGTCCGTGTCGCGCGGCGTGAAGGGCGGCCCCCAGGCGACCCACAGCGGCCCGCCGGTGCCGGTGACTTCGTAGAGGATGCCCGCGCCCTCGCGCTTGCCGGGAGCGGTGTGTCGCCACGCCTTGCCGTCGGTGGAGAAAGTCGCGCGGGCGGGCATGGCCCAGCTCGCAGCGAGAGGCTTGTCGGTGTCCTGGCCGTTGTTGCGTGTCGGCCGGTCGCTGCCCGCGAGGTTCAGCGTGACCCGCTCGCCCTTCGCCGCCCCGTCCACGCGCAGATACCACCAGCAAGCCCAGCCGCGCTGCGGGTCGCCGTCCGGCATGAAGCGAATGACGCGCGCCGCCTGGTCAATGGCCTCCACCTTCGCCGAGCCGCCCTCGAAGTCGGTGCTGACGCGCAGCTCCGCAGCGAAGGCGCTTGCGGCGAAGAAAGTCAACCAGGCTGCGAGAACTGCGCGCGAATCACTCGACGCGGTGGCAGCCGACGTGAGGAGGCTCTTGCTAGTCTGAGATGTGTGCGCGTTCATGAAAAATAGAGCCTCCTTACGTCGGCTGCTACGGGTGTCTGAGCGACCAGACTTCCGGCGAGCGAATGCCGGGCTTTTGTTCACCACTGACGACGAGCCACGCGCCGTTCCACCGCACCGTCGGCACGGTCACGCGCGGCGCGGGAGTAGGGGCAACCTCGGTCCAGCGGTCGGCGCGCGTGTCGTAGGCCAAGACAGACTTCGGAAAGCCTTTGTGCTCCGTCGGCTTGACGGTGAGTTGCGCCGCATCGTCGCCGCTGATGACGAGGAACTGCGTCGTGCCGACGGTCGGAGCCGGTGAAGGCGCGGCGACGGCAAAGCGCGGCAAATCGGCGATGCGCTTCCAGCCCTTGCCCGGTGTGTAGCGATAGCCGTCCTTCAAGTAAGTCCGCGCCGCCTTGCCGTCCGGGCCGGGGTGCAAGTCCGCGCCGCTCACGAGGAAAAACGAACCGTCCTGCGCCGTCGCGACCGCGAGCATCCGCGCGGGGCCGGGCCATGGCTCCAGTTCACGCCACGCCGGAACCTTCGAGGCGAGGTCGAGTGCGTAAAACTTTTTCAGCGTGCTGGTGGAATCGGGCTTCTCGATGCCACCGGCGATGTAGAGTGTGTCACCGAGGAGCGCGCCACACGCATTTGCGACCGAGAGTGGAAGCGAGGGCAGGGGCGTGATCAGGCTAACCCGACTCAACTGTTGGAGCGTTGGCCCCGCCACTACGGTTCCGATTTTGAAGCTCTCAGCATAATGCCGTTCCGCATCGCTGCCGCCCACGCACACGACCTCGCCACCGTGAGTCACGCTCACGCCATAGCCGAGCGGACGCGGCAGTTTTCCAGCGACCTTCCATTGCGCGTCCGGCTTCTCCAGCACGAAGATGGTGTCATGCCAAATCTTCTTCCCGCCCTCCCACGGCTTCTTGTCCGGGAAGTTCGCACCGCCCGCCGCGAGCAGCGCGCCGCCGCTCGCACCCGCGAACATCGAAGCGAAGCCTTCCTTGTCCGGCAGCGCAGGCAGTTTTGACCACCCGGTGAGTTCCGCCGCAGAAATGAAACTGGCAGACATGAGCAGCACCGTGTGGAAAGCCAATCGAAACGCGCCCGAAGATTTGGCAGACGAATGGGGGCAGGCGAATGGGAGAGTTCCCATTCGTTTTCCCCCATTCGTCTGCGAGTCGCGGCGCATGGCGAAGCACCTCATTTCTTGCCCTTCTTCTTCGCCTTGGGCGGAGTCGGGGTGTATTCGGGCTTGGCTGGATTGTAATTGGGATTCGGCGTGGGCATCTGCGCGCCGACTTCCTTGCGCCAGGCGTGGAGGCGGGCGCGGAGTTCGGCGACCCGCAGCGGCTGCGCGGCGGCGAGGTCGCGCGCTTCGCCGAGGTCCTCGCGGAGGTTGTAAAGCTCGACGTGCAGGTCGTTGAAGAACTCGATGAGCTTGAAGTCGCCGGATCGAATCGCGCTGTAAGGCGTCGCACCGCCGAGCTGGTAGTGCTGGTGATGCGGGTAGTGCCAGAAGAGTTCCGTGCGCGTGAGCTTGCTGGTGCCGCGCAGCAAGGGCACGAGGCTAACGCCGTCGCGACCGGAAGCGCCGGTGGGCGAAGTGGCGGGCGGCGGCTTCAACCCGGCGGCCTCCAGCAGTGTCGGGAACAAATCCATCGTGATCGTCGGCGTGTCCGAGACGCTGCCGGGCTTCGTCACTCCCGGCCAATGCACGATCAGCGGCACGCGCACGCCGCCCTCGTAGGCGGAGGCCTTGCCGAGACGCAGCGGGGCGTTGGTCGTCGTGGCGCGCGTGATGAGGCCGCCGTTGTCCGCGGTGAACGCGACAATGGTGCGCTCGGCGAGCTTGAGCTCGTCGAGCTTCGTCAGCACGCGCCCGACGGCGGTGTCGAGGCTCTCGACCATCGCGGCATAGGCGGGATTCTTGTGGCGCAGGCCGGGCTTGAGCTTCTGCTGATACTGGGCCACGAGGTCGGCACGGCCCTGAATCGGCGTGTGGACGGCGAAGTGCGGGAGGTAGAGGAAGAACGGCTGGTCGCGCCATTTCTCAATCAGCCCGGCGGCCTCCTCGCCGAGCCGGTCGGTCAGGTAATCGCCGTCGCGGCCATCGGTGATGGTCTTGATGCGCCACGGCGAGAAGTAAGTTGGCGGCGAGCCGGCGTTGAGGCCCGCGATGTTCACGTCGAAGCCGTGCTTCTCCGGGTAGAACTCCTCGTTGCCGAGATGCCACTTGCCGATGCTGGCGGTGCGATAGCCAGCGGACTGAAAAACCTTCGCGATGGTCGTCTCGGCGAGTGGCAGTTGCTTCGACCAGTCGGGCACGAGCAGCTTCGGATTGTCCGGCATGAGGCCGGGAATCCAGTCGGTTATGTGCAGGCGCGCGGGATACTTGCCGGTCATGAGCGCCGCGCGCGTGGGCGAGCAAACGGTGCAGGCGGAGTAGTTCTGCGTGAACTTCATGCCCTCGCGCGCGAGGCGGTCGAGGTGCGGCGTCTCGTGGAAGTCGCTGCCGAAACACGCGAGGTCCGTCCAGCCGAGGTCGTCGGCGAGGATGAGGACGACGTTGAGCTTGGCGGGCGCGGCGGAGACGGAGAGCGCCAGACAGGCCAGCAGGAGATGGAAGGCCAGCTTCACCATTCGCCTCCGCTGGAAAACCTCTTCTTCGCCGCCTCACGGAAGGCCGCACCGGCCGCGTCCATTTCCTTGAGCACTTGCTCGTAGGGCTTGCCTGCCGCATCGCGCGCGGCAGCAATGACGGTGTTGCACTCGTTGGCATCCATGAAGCGTGCCGCCTCGAGCAACTGCGGCTCGTCCTCCTGCGGCACCGCGAAGAAGCCGTGCTTGTCCGCGTGGATGAGCTGGCCCGGCTCGATGCGCTGGCCGAAGACCTCGACCGCGCAGCCCCAGCGAATCGGCGTGACCCACGCATGGCCGACGCACAGCCGGCGGGCGAGCGCCTTGAAGCCGGCGTTCGTCATCTCGTCGAGGTCGCGCACCGCGCCGTCCGTGATGGTGCCCACGCAGCCGAGCGCGCGGTGCGTGTTCGCGTTCACCTCGCCCCAGAACGAGCCGATGACGCGCGGCTTGTCGAGGTCCTGCACCACGACGATTTTCGGCCCCGGCACGCTGGCGATGTAACGGCGGTAGTCGCTCAAGGCACCGGGCTTCTCCTTGTGCACCGGGTTGCTCGGCTCGATGACGACGGTCACGGCATAGCCAATCATCGGGCCCATCTGCGGCATGAAGTCGCGCGTCTCCTCGAGGTTGATGCCGTCGCGCGTGCGGTCGTGCTTGGTAATTTGCTCCCAGCCGTTGTAGATGGTCGGCGTGTTCCAGCGCTGGAGCTGGTGAAGGTCGGCGTGCGAAAGCTGGCGGGACTGAGTCGTAGGATTCATTGGATTCGGTGAGGCGAGAACGCGGATGGGACGCGGCCTTCAGGACGCGGAATTGTGGGGTGAACCGGAAATCATCGAGCTGTCGTCGCGCACTTGGAAAATCAGAGCCATGCTGCGGCTTGAAAGCCGCGCTCCATCCGGAACGGCGGCGAATGCCAGCCCTCGCGCTCGGCAAAACTGGTTCACAGTCGAGTGAGCGGATTGTCCCTAGCCGTCAGCGGAAACGCGATGCGCTGGCCTTGCAACCGGTGCGACTCAAAGACGGCGGCAATCATCTCCACCGTCGTCCGCCCGTCGCGCGCGCTGCACAGCGGTTGGCGGTTCTCGCGAATCGAAGCGAGCAGGTCACGCCCGCTGACGAGGTGCGCCATGACCTGCTTGCTGATGTCCGCCACCGGCTCCGGCTGGCCGATGCCCGCCGTGCTGATGACCTGCCACGCGCGCGGCTCCTTCACCGGCCGGTGTGGATTGCCGGCGAGGTAATGCGCCACCGGATCCTGGTCCACGCGCAGGTCAATGATGCCCTTGGTGCCGATCAGTTGCAGGCCGAAGCCGGCGGCGCGGTCGCCCGCGGTCGCGACGGAGTCGAAGTAGGCCGGAATGCCGCGCTCCATGTCGAAGCGCGCGTGAACCTCGTTGCCAGCGAGCGGGCCGAGACCCTCCGCGCCGTCCTTCACGTCCGCGCGCGTGATGGGCTTGCCCGCCTGCGATACCGTTGCCGAGCACCCGAGCGGCTGGCCGCCGAAGTAGCAGATCAAGTTCAGCAGGTGCGAGCCGAGCACCCACAAGTCCAGCGAGCCGCCGCGTGCGTCCTCCTTGCCGCGCACGCGCAATTCCAGCAGGCGCCCGATGGCCCCGTCCTTCACCAGCTTGTCTATCGCCGGCAGCACGGGATGCCAGCGGTTGCGGTGCGCGACGGCGAGCTTCACGTTGTGCTTCTCGCAAGCCGCGACGATCTCATCCGCCTCGGCCGGCGTGCGGCAGAACGGCTTCTCGATGTAAATCCCGCGCGCGCCCGACGCGGCCACGGCGAGCGCCACGTCCCGGTGCTGGTCCACATGGCGCATCCCGATGGCGACGATGTCCGGCTTCACCTCGGCCAGCATCTTCCGGTAGTCGGTGAAGCCGCGCGTGACATTGAGCTTCTTCTGCGCGGCGGCGAGACCCTTGGCGTCCGCGTCGGCCACGGCCATCAGCTGGGTCTCCGGAAGCTTCTCCCACATCGTGTCCAGCCCGTGCCCGTAGTCCCCGCGCCCCGTGTGCCCGATGACGGCGACGCTCCAGTGCGGCGTGGCCCCCGCGCCACGGGCGGCGAGGGCGAGGCTGCTGGTGGCAACGGTCCCGAGGAACTGGCGGCGGGTGGGCTTCATAGCGATGGGCCGAATCTGCGCAGAGCCACGAAGCGGAACAAGCAAAGATTCGCTGTCTGAACGCGAGGCAAGCTGGCCGGGAGGGCGGGATGGGTGCCGGCTGGCCGCCTTGACTCGCTCCCGCGCGCTACCTACAGTCCGCAGCATGATTCGACGGACTTTGCGCGCGACCCTGCTGCTGGCGGCGGTGGTGGCGTTCCCGCACCCCAGTCCCGCGCCCCTGATTTACAAGGCGGGCGAGGGCTGGACTTACGAGCCTTACGGCAGCACGGGGAACTGGCAGAAGACGCGCGCCAAGGACCAGCTCGAGGTGGCGGAGCAGGCCTTCGAGAAGAAGGACTACGACCTCGCCCTCAAGGCCGCGCGCCACACAGTCAAAAAGTGGCCGCTGTCCGACTACGCGCCCAAGGCGCAGTTCCTCGCGGGCCGGAGCCTGGAGGAGCTGAAGAAGGACGAGGACGCGTTCAAGGCCTACCAGACGCTGCTGGAGAAGTATCCCAAGGTCGAAAACTACCAGGAGGTGCTCAAGCGCCAGTTCGAGATCACGAACCGCTACCTCGGCGGCCAGTGGTTCAAGCTGTGGGGCGTCGTGCCCTTCTTCCCGTCCATGGAGCGGACCTCGAAGATGTATGAGAAGGTCATCAAGAACGGGCCTTACAGCGAGATCGCCCCGCAGGCGCAGATGAACATCGGCACGGCCCAGGAGAAGCGCGGCGAGTTCACCGACGCGGTGAAGGCCTACGAAAAGGCCGCCGACAAATACCACGACCAGAAGCAGCTCGCCGCCGACGCGCTCTTCAAGGCCGGGCAGACGCACCTCAAGCAGGCCCGGAACGCCGAATACGACCAGGGCATCGCCGGCAAGGCCATCGCCGCGTTCACCGACTTCATCGCGCTCTATCCCGAGGACAAGCGCGTGGCCGAGGCGCGCAAGAACATTGACGGCCTGCGGGCCGAGCAGGCGCGCGGCGCCATGGAGGTCGCCAAGTTCTACGAGAAGAAGCGGCAGTGGAGCGGCGCGCTGGTCTATTACAACGAGGTGCTCATCAAGGATCCCGAGTCGCCGTTCGCCGCCGAGGCCAAGCGCCGCATCGAGTTCCTCAAGTCGCTGCCCGGCGTGAGCGCCGCGTCCGCCCCGGCCACCAACGCCGTGCCCGCCGTGCCGGTCAAACCGCAATGATCATGCGCGCCCTGCTGCTTTCCCTCGGCCTCGCCGCCTCGGTTTCCCTGACCGGCTGCGCCGGCTACAAGCTCGGCTCCACGACGGCGTTTCCGGCGGGCCAGCACAGCATCCAGATCGGGCTGATCCAGAACAAGACGATGGAGCCGCGCCTGATCGAGTCCCTGAACAACGCGCTGCGCAAGCGCTTCCAGCAGGACGGCACCTACAAGCTCGACACCCGCGGCGAATCCGATGTCGTCCTCACCGGCGTCATCACGCGCTTTGACCGCGCGCCCCTGAGCTTCCAGCCCGCCGACGTGCTCACCGCGCGCGACTACGCGCTGGGCATGGCGGCGAAGATCACCGTGAAGGAGCGCGGCACCGGCAAGGTCATCTTCGACCGGGAAGTCAGCGGGCGCACCACCATCCGCGCGGGCACCGACCTCGCCAGCGCCGAGCGGCAGGCGGTGCCATTGCTCGCCGAAGACCTCGCGCGCAATGCCGCCTCGCTGATCGTGGACGGCACGTGGTAGCCCGGTGCAAGCCCGCCTGCGGTATTCGGAGCAACGTCCACCGGCCTCAACAATTCTCCCGTTCGCCGCGCTACAAACGGACGGACAAACCCGTTGACACGATAGTGGAGAAGCGAAGACTCCCCCCCATGAATCAATCAGCAGGCGTGCGGAAGCAGGCGGCGCACTGACAACATGAAAGTCGGAGACTACAGGGTTTGGCGGTCGCCGGTGGTGTGCTGGTGCGCGTTCGCCTTCTTCGCAGTCTTTGCGGCGCTGCTGCTCGTCATGGATGTCCGACCCTATCCAGGGCATCAACGTGACCGTTGGTTGCTTACGCTGGGCAGCGGCGCTGCCGCCTTGGGTTTTTTCCTTCTGGCCGTCTTGGCCGCAAAGCGCAAGCGGTGAGACTGCGCCCTGTCTGCAATTACCTCCCGGTCGTCACAGCCGGCGGTGCCACATCCAGAGGCTCCTCACGTCGTCTCCTACGTGGGTTGGTTGAGGATCCACTCCGCCGCCGCCGGCAGGTCATCCACCACGACGGCCCGCGCCATCTTGTCCGGGTGCTTGCGCTCCGTCTCCGCGCCGTAGCCGGTCCGCACCAGCAGGCTTTGCCGCACCCCGGCGTTCCAGCCGCATTCGAGGTCAATCACCTTGTCCCCCACCATGAAGCTGCGCGCGAGGTCCACCGCCAGCGCGTCCCGCGCGGCGAAGAGGAAGGCCGGTGAAGGTTTCCGCCCGACGCTCGGCTCCTCGGGAGCCTCCGGCGAGTAGTAGATCTTGGTCAGCCGCACGCCCAACGGCGCGAGCATGTTGATCAGCCGCCGGTTCACAGCGTGCATGTTCTCCTCCGTGTAGTAGCCCCGCCCGATGCCCGACTGGTTCGTGACGATGATGAGCAGAAAGCCCGCGTCCTGGAGGCGCTTTAACGCCGGCCCCACGCCGGGGATCAGCTCCAACTGCTCCGGGTCGCTCAGGTAGTGCCGGTCCACGTTGAGCGTCCCGTCGCGGTCCAGGAAGACGGCGCGCGGTGGCTTCGCGGTTGGAATTTCGAGTTGGGAGTTCTCGCCCACGAGCCGGGAGCTTGCGACAGGTTCCGAGCCACGACAACCCGGAACTCCAAACGCTAAACCTGAAACCCGGTTCAGCCTTCGCGCCGGAAACTCTCCGCCAGCTCCGCCGGCGAAACCGTCGCCGTGCCCACCTTGCCCACGACCACGCCCGCCGCGTGGTTGGAGAAGATCGCGGCCTCCACCGGCGACGCCCCCGCCGCGACCGCGAGCGTGAACGACGCGATGACCGTGTCGCCCGCGCCGGACACATCGAAGACCTCGCGCGCAACGGTTGGAATGTGGAAGGGCTTCTGGCCGCGCTGGCACAGGAGCATGCCCAGGTCGCCCAGCGTGATGAGCAGCAGCGCGGGGCTGAGTTCCATCAGGAGCGTGTCCGCCACGCGCATGAGGCTGGGATCCTTCAGCGGGTCGGCGTTGCGCGTGCCGTCGGAAACGCCGGCGAGTTCAAACGCCTCGCGGCGGTTCGGCGTGAGCAGGGAGAGGCCGGCGAGGCTCAACTCATGCACCGGCTTCGGGTCCAGGCTCAACCACACGCCGCGCGCCCGGCAGAGCTGGTGGAGGCCGCCCAGCAGCGCCTGCGTGACGACGCCCTTGCCATAGTCGCAGACAATGACCGCATCCGCGCCGGGGAGGTTTTTCTCAATGGCGGCGAGCAGCCGGATCGTGTCCCGCTCGTCCACCGCGCCGCGCGTCTCGCGGTCCACGCGCACGATCTGCTGCTGGTGCGCGATGATGCGGGTCTTGACGCTCGTGGTGCGCGCCGGGCTGGCCAGCAGACCCTCGCAGGTGATGTCCTGCTCGCCGAGCAGCGCGCGGAGTCGTCGCGCCGCGTCGTCGCGGCCCACATGGCCGAGCAGCTCGGTCTTCGCCCCGAGCGTGTGGACGTTGCGCGCGACGTTGGCCGCGCCGCCGGGCATGAAGCTCTCGCGGTCAAACTCGACGACCGGCACCGGCGCTTCCGGCGAGATGCGCCCGACGTGGCCCCAGATGTATTGGTCGAGCATCACGTCGCCGACAACCAGGACGCGGGCCTTGGCGCAGCCAACGATAAGTTCATCAAGCCGCCCCGGGGCGATGGAAGGTGGTTTCATGGAGAGCGCCGAAAGCGATCAGGCACCTGCCTTGCGCGCGTTACCAGCGCTGGGCCGACGGAAAACTTCCAGCGAGGTGATAGCGTTCAAATCCACAAACTCGTAGGTCCACTCAGCGGTCCACAGAAAAATCTCTCGGTGACTGGGCGAAAAGGCGACGAAGTCGGGATGTTTTACCGAAAGGGAGCGACCATCCTGCAAATGCAAGACGAACGGTTTGAAGGTGGCCACATTCAGGTGGGACTTGATCGCATCCGTTGTCATGGTCGAAAGATGCCAGTCGGAGCCGCCTAGTTCAAGAACGCCGTCAGCGGACTGGTCGCGCTCGCCGTCGCCTGCTGCGCGCCGAGGCCGATCTCGAACGCCGCGCGCCCCGCCTCCACCGCCTGCTTGAACGCCACGGCCATCCGGTTCGCGTCGCCCGCGATGGCGATGGCGGTGTTCACGAGCACCGCGTCCGCGCCGAGTTCCATCGCCTCCGCCGCGTGGCTGGGCGCGCCGATGCCGGCGTCCACGACCACGGGCACGGTGGCCTGCTCGATGATGATGCGAAGCTGATCGCGGGTCTGGAGTCCGCGATTCGAGCCGATGGGTGAGCCGAGCGGCATGACGGTGGCGCAGCCAACCTCTTGCAGCCGCTTCGCCAGCACGGGATCGGCGTTGATGTAAGGCAGCACGGTAAAACCTTCCTTCACCAGCACCTCGGCGGCCTTGAGCGTCTCGATGGGGTCGGGCAGCAGATAGCGCGGGTCGGGATGGATTTCGAGCTTCACCCACTTGGGCAGACCGGCGGCGACCGCGAGGCGCGCGAGGCGGATGGCTTCCTCCGCGTTCATCGCGCCGCTGGTGTTGGGCAGCAGCAGGTAGCGCTTCGGGTCAATGAATTCGAGGATGTTCGCGAACGGATCCTTCTGCCCGCTCAAGTCCGCGCGGCGCAACGCCACCGTGACCATCTCGGTGCCGCTGGCCGCCAGCGCGTCGCGCATCGCGGCAGGCGACGGGAACTTGCCAGTGCCAAGAATGAGCCGCGAGCGGAACTCTCGGCCGGCGATGACCAACGGGCGGGACGCCAAATTCATGCGCGGGGGAAAGTAGGCGGCGCGGCGCGGCGCGTCCAGCGTGGTCGCCATCAGGCCTTGGGTTGCGCCGGGAGGTGACGGGCGAGCGCGGCGCGCAGCTCGCTCTGCAAATTCTCGGGCGTGAGCGTCTGCTTCTGGAGGATGCCGGTCACGCTGCCGGTGAGCCGCGCCTTGTCCTCCTCGGTGAGATCCTTGGCGGTCAGCACGATGACGGGCACGTCCCGCAAATCCTTCCGTCCGCGCACCGCCTGCGCGAAGGCGAAGCCGTCCATCTCCGGCATCATCAGGTCGAGCAGGATGATGGAGGGCAGCCGCAGGCGGATCAACTCCAGCGCGGCCCGGCCGTTGGGCGCGACCGCCACGGTGTAGCCTTCCCGCTCCAGGTTGCGCCGCAGCAGGTGGCGGGTGATTTCGTCGTCCTCCACGACCAGGACGGGACGGTCGCCGGGGGTGGGGCAGTATTCGCGCAGCAGGCTGGAGAGGCGCGGATAATCCACCGGCTTGGTGAGGAACTCGGACGCGCCGAGCGCGAAGCCCTTGTCGTGCTCCTCGGTCATGGTGATCATCATGACGGGGATGTCCGCCAGCGCCGGATCCGCCTTGAGCGCGGTCAGGACGGACCAGCCGTCCACCTCGGGCATCATCACGTCGAGCGTGATGAGGGCCGGGCGGAGCTGTTGGGCCATGAGCAAGCCCTGCCGGCCGTCAGCGGCGGTCTGCGGGGAGAAACCCTCCTTCTGGAGGAACCGCACCATGAGGTCGCGCGTGTGCGGATCGTCGTCAATCACCAGCACGGAGCGCGTATTGTCCAGCGGCGCGGGCAGGGCCGCCGCCGGCGTGGCGGACGCGGCCGGCTTGGGCGGGGGCAGCGGCC
>WRPG01000030.1:65181-118711 GCA_009773355.1 Limisphaerales bacterium | reverse complement strand
CCTGCGTCCCGCACCCCCAGCCGGGGAAACGGACAACCAACAACACAGGGGACATTCTCTCGTGAGTTAAACAGGGGACATTTCTAAAGAGTTTTGACAGCTTTTGATGGCCCCGCCATGCTGGCCGCGGAGGCGCTCAGAGCTTTCGCACATGGACATTTCCGAAGTCCATGCCGGCCCCGGTGTCCTTGAGGCCCAGCGCGCCCCGACCGGCGGGCACGGTGACGCGCGAAGTTTCCTTGTCGTTGAGGAAGACGACAGCTTCGGTCCCTTTCACCTGCACTCGGACGCGTCCGCCCTTGCCAGCCTCGATGCCGGGCTTGATCTCGGCGCCTTTGCCATCGCGACCGCGCACGAGCAGCGTCGGGGTGGCGGTGCCAGCGGCGTTCTTGCCGGCACGGATGTCCATGAGAAATTCCACGTCGCCGAACTCGGCCTGAGTCCAGAGAGTTTGCTTCGCAGCGTCGGCACCTTCCTTCAGCACGAGCCGCCAGCCGCTGGGCTGCCAGCGGGACTTGGCGTCGCCGGCGCTCTTCCAGCCGCGCAGGTCCGTGCCGGTGTAGAGCGGAGCCCAGCCGGGGTCGAGGGGCGCGACGAGTTCGGGCGCGGGATTGCTGGAGGGAAGCTCCTTGATGCGGAGGTTGCGGAACTCGACGGGCGCGCCCTCGCTTTCGAGGGCGAGGTAGCCTTTGCGATAATTGCACTCGTCGCCGCCGGAGACTTCCTTGCCGTTGACGTGCAGGCGGAGGGAGCCGTTGGTGCAGACGATGCGATAGTGGTTCCACTCGGGCGAGGGCTTGCTGCGGTCCTCGCTGGGGAAACTGCGGTCGCCGCGATGCTTGCCCAGCGGAATCATCTTCGCGCCGTGGATGGGGAAGACATCGCCGTGCGTGGTGAACCAGTCGGACTTCTTGCCGTTCTGCTTCTCGTAGTTGGTGGCGTAGCCGTGGTCGAGCACCTGCACCTCGATGCCGCGCAGGAAGGGCACGCCGGGCGCGCTGATGGGCGTGCCCCACATGAACACGCCGGAGTTGCCGCCGCTGCTGAGGTGCCGCCACTCGACCTCCATGATGAAGTTCTCGTAGTGCCGCAACGTGCGCAGCGCACCGACGGGCCGGCCGGTGCAATGGATGTTGCCGTCCTTCACGGTCCAGGTCTCGGGCGCGCAGTTGATGTTCGTCCAGCCGGTGAGGTCACGGCCGTTGAACATGGAGACGAAGCCGTCGGAGTCAGCGGCGAGGAGCGGGAGGGCCAGCGCGGTGAGCGCGAGAGAGAGGAGGCGTTTCATGGTCGGAGCGTAGCAAGCCAGCGGCGGCTGTCCAAGGTGGGAATCTGTCGGAATCAACAGAAGCAGGAACGGGCGCGTAAACTTGAAATTGGTAGGGTGCGGTGTCCTCACCGCGCCGGTTGGGCGTGCGGACGGTCTGGCGGCGCGCTGGGGACAGACTCGCCCTACCTACCAAGCCGGGTTCAGGCTTCTGGTTTCTGCCGCCAAACATTCGTTAGGCTTTCATTCTCGTCCTCGAAAATCTTCTTCAGAAACAGCTCGTCACTGGTGTCCATGTCGCGGAAGCAAGACCACACTTCGTCGCCATCGCACAAGACCTCATCGCTGTGGATGTAGTAGGCGACCAAGTGGTCGAGCATGTGGTAATGCGGGGAATCGGCAGCATGGGCACTGTAGCATTTGGCCTCCACCTCGCCCTTGGCCAGCGCGTCCTCGAAACTGGCTGCGCGGAAGAGCACCACGCGCTCCTCGAAACTGCGGCGTGGTTGTCCGTCTTCGGTGCGGTCACTCCGAAACACACTACGGACGGAATACCAGCCTTGCATGTCGGTTTCCGTTGATTAAGCCACGATATCCCGCAGCACGTGCCCATGCACATCCGTCAGCCGGAAGTCCCGGCCGGCGTAGCGATAGGTCAGGCGCTCGTGGTCGAAGCCGAGGCGGTCGAGGAGCGTCGCGTGTAGGTCATGGACGGACGTGCGGTCTTGCACGGCCTTGAAGCCGAACTCGTCCGTCGCGCCGTGGACGGTGCCGCCCCGGATGCCGCCGCCGGCCATCCACACGCTGAAACCGTAGTGGTTGTGGTCGCGGCCCAGCTTGGACTTGCCCGCATCGGTCAGCTCCACCGTGGGCGTGCGGCCAAACTCGCCGCCCCAGAGAATGAGCGTGTCCTCGAACATCCCGCGCTGCTTGAGGTCCGCGATGAGCGCGGCGATGGGCTGGTCAATCTGCGCGGCGAGCTTGCGGACGTTGCCCTCGATGTTGTCGTGGTTGTCCCACGGCTGGCCCGCGCCGTGCCAGAGCTGCACGAAGCGCACGCCGCGCTCCAGCAGCCGCCGCGCGATGAGCGTCTGCCGCCCGTGGACGTGCTCGCCGTAGAGCGACCGGAGATGCTCGGGTTCCTTGCTCAGGTCAAACGCATCGCTCGCCTCCATCTGCATGCGGAAGGCGAGTTCAAAGGACTGGATGCGCGCGTCGAGCCGCGAGTCCGTCGCGCGCGCGGCCTGATGCTCGGCGTTCAACTGCCGGAGCAAACCGAGTTGCCGCTGCTGCATCTCGGCGGTCGCGTGCGGGCTGCGGATGTTCTCGATGAGCTTGTCTATCTGCGTGTGCTGCGGGTCAATGAACGTCCCCTGATACACGCCGGGCAGGAAGCCGTTCTGCCAGTTCTGCGTGTCCTTGATGGGATAGCCGCCGGGACTCATCGCGATGAAGCCGGGCAGGTTCTGGTTCTCCGAGCCGAGGCCGTAGAGCAGCCACGAGCCGAAGCTGGGCCGCGCCTGCACGGAGTCGCCGCAGTTCATCAGCATCAGCGACGGCTCGTGGTTGGGCACCTGCGCATACATCGAGCGCACCACCGCGATGTCGTCGGCGAACTGCGCCGTCTTCGCAAAGACCTCGCTGATTTCGAGGCCGCTCTGGCCGTAGGGCTGGAACTTGAAGGGCGAGGGAAACGCCGCGCCGGTCTTGCGCTCGGTGCGGAGGTTTTCGTTGGGCAACTGCTGGCCGGCGTATTTGGCGAGCGCGGGCTTGGGGTCGAACGTGTCCACATGGGACGGCCCGCCGTTGAGGAAGAAGTGGATGACGCGCTTGGCCCGACCGGGGAAGTGCGGAGCCTTCGGCGCGAGCGGACTGACCGACTCCGCCGCGCTCGCCGACGGCAGCAAGCCCGCGAGGCCCACCGTGCCCATGCCCATGCCGCAGCGCGCGAGGAAGTCGCGACGGTTGAACGCGAGGGGCGAGGTGTTCATGGCAGGAAACATAGCAAGCCGACGTTGGACGCGGCAACGCACTTCCGTGTTCTCCGCAACATTCGTCGCGCGGGCGCTTGCCTTCACCACTCCTGCGGTTACAACTCCCGCGACTCATGAGTTCCACCACCACACGCGAACTGCGCGGCGTCCTGCCGGTCTTCCAGACGCCCTGGCATCCTGACGAAACCATCGATCACGCCACGCTCGAACGCGAAATCGCCTGGCTCCACGACTGCGGCGCGCACGGCATCGTGATGGCGATGGTGTCCGAGACGCTGCGGCTCAGCAGCGAAGAGCGTGAGGAACTCGCCGCCGCCGCGTGCAAGTTCGGCCGCGCGCGAGGAGTCGTAGTCATCAGCGTTGGCGCGGAGTCGAGCAAAGTCGCCGAGCGTTACGCGCGGCACGCTGAGTCCGTCGGGGCGGACGCGGTGATGGCCATTCCGCCCGTGTCCGTGGGCATCGGCGAGGGCGAACTCCTCGCCTACTACCGGCGCATCATCGAGGCCATCCGCATCCCCGTCATCGTGCAGGACGCCAGTGGCTACGTCGGCAAGCCCATGCCCATCGCCATGCAGGCGCGGCTGCTCGACGAGTTCGGCCCCGACCGCGTGCTTTACAAGCCCGAGGCCAGCCCCATCGGCCCGAAGCTCTCCGAGCTGCGCGACGCCACGGGCGGACGCGCGCGGGTCTTCGAGGGCACCGGCGGCATCGCGCTCGTGGACTCCTTCCGGCGCGGCATCGTCGGCACCATGCCGGGCGCGGACCTCATCCGCGGCCTCGTCCCGCTGTGGCACGCACTCGCCGCCAGCGACACCGCGCGCGCCGACCGCATCCACGGCCCGCTCGCCGCGCTCATCTCGATGCAGACCAGCCTCGACGCCTTCCTCGCCGTGGAGAAGCACCTGCTCGCCCGCCAGGGCATCTTCCAAAACACCCTCGTCCGCGGCCCCGTCGGCTTCCGGCTGGACACCGAAACCACGCGCGAAGTGGACCGGCTGTTCGACCGGATGATTGAAGCGGCGAGCTGATCTTGAGACCAAGCTCAATTGAGCGAGACTCAAAAGCTGCTCAAAAGACTGGCCATTTTTTCCGCCGTCCCTTTGGGAGTAAGCTGGCTGGTGTCTATTCGGCATGCCCCATCGGGCAAACCCTTGAGGACATCAGCGTTAAGCTTCTGAGAAATTGCGAGATCTTTGAACTCATCGCTTGAGCGCCTTCCGAGCCGCTCCTTCAAGACTTCCTCGGAGACGTAGAGGGCAAACTGCCTGATCTTGAGATCGCCGCCCATATCCCGGAGCACCTCAAGGAACCCGTTCACCTTATCGCCGCTAAAAGTGTCGACGACAATCACAGGAGCGAACCCCAACGTGCGATATTCGCGTGCTAGTCTAGCGGCAACCGACAGCAGATTCTTGTGCTCCTGCTGGTTTTTCCAATCCACGGAGATCACGAACTTTCGCAAAATATCCACCTCGATCTTGACACCATCGGGGAAAAACGACTCCAAGCACTTGGCTGCCTGGGACTTTCCCACCCCTGGTGCACCGCGGATGATGATGATGTCTGTGGCGGCCACCATCATCGGAACAGGAGCGCCTGAGGCTTGTTGCAGGACATGTGCTTGCACGGGAAGTTGCACGTTTTCATGATCTTGGAGACTTCCGTTGAGCGCTTGGTGCAGAGGATCTCAATGATGTCCTGCTTGGCGATGTTGCCAAGGGGCTCTTTGGCGAGCGGGATTCGCCGATGGTCGAAGCATTTCACCACATCGCCGTTTGGATAGATGCAGATGTTCTTCCTCGCCGCGCAGGGAGTCCCGTCGTCCACCATCTCCTTCTGAGTGATCGCGTTGCTCCAGTTGTAGGCCCCGAAGTCCTGATACAGTTGGACATTGTGCTGCAACCCCTGCTGGCGACACCACTCGGCGACCTTCGGGATTTCCTGCTCTGACTCCTTGGAAAGCACGGATTGGATACGCAGTTGGTCGCCCAGCATCTTCTTCGCGAGCAAAATCTTCGGCATGACGATGTCGAAGCTCGGGGTGCCCCTGAACTCGTTCCACTTGCTCCTCTCGACTGAATCAATCGAGATGACCAAGACGTGGCCCAGTTCCTTGTAGCGTGTGAGGAATGCCTCATCCAGCAACCGCGCATTGGTAACGGTCACCATCGGCACCCCGAGTTTCCGAGCCTCTTCGGCGATGAGCACGATGTCCCGCTTGAACAGCAGGGGCTCACCACCGGTCAGGGTCACCTGATACAGGTTGTGGTGGAGCCGCTTCAGGCAGTTGATGAAGTGGCCAATCATCAAATGCTGGCTCTTGGGTTCTGGCCGCTCCCAAATGCCGCATTTGGGGCAGCGGTCGTTGCAGGCGTTGGTGATCATGTAGAGCAGTTCGTTGCTCTTGATCCCGTAGAACCTGCGGATCGGCGTCTTGTGCCAGCGATAGATGCTCCACTCGATTGATTTGAGTAGCACCATCGGGGCGACGAGGAGCGGGTTGTTCACCCGTTTAGCGAAGGGCAGGACTTCCCCAACAAAATCCTGGAGCACATGGGTGAAGTTTGGCTGATTGGCCTTAAACCTGTAGACGAGGCTCATGATTGTTTCCCTCGTAGATGGATTCAGAGGAGTCCCACATCAGCACGGTGTGCCCTTCGTAAAGAGTTGCACTTGAGCTCTTGTATTTTTTGAACAGTCGCACGAACCGTGCAAAACCCGTGATGGTGCTCTTGTATCCGTAATCGTGCCAGAGCTTCGCGGTTGGGCAGAAACCAATCTTGTATTTGCTGCGAAGGCGCAGGCAGAGGTCGACGTCTTCGCCGGCGGCGCTGGGAAACCGCTCATCGAACGGAAATTGCTCGGCGGCGAAAGCCTTCATGCCAAAGTTTAGCGATGGCATATACCAGAGCTCCTTCCTGTCAGGTAGCAGCCATTTGCCGGCGAGGGTGCCGTTGATGTCGTGATAGTAATCCAGCAGGGTCTTGCCCCAAGAGTAAGTCATGCCGCCGACTGCCGCGAACTCCGTCCGGCTCAAGAATGCTGTCATCTCCGCGTTCCAATCCGTATCAAGAATGCAGTCGTGGTCGGTGAACAAGATGTGCTCTGCCTTATCCTGCAAGGCCCTGCTGATTGCGATGTTCCTCGCGCAGGCCGGGCCGCCGTTCTTGTCGAGAACAAGATGCTCCACCGCGTGGCGACCGACCTCATATTTCAGCGGACTCGCATCATCCACCAAGTAAACCTTCTCAAATGGCTTCGACTGGCCCCGCACGCTGTCGAGCAGCCGGTGGAGGCAATCCAGATCCGACTGGGCTCGGATGAAGCACGGAATGACAAGGATGCTCATGAGCTGAAAGTTGGCAGGGAGGCTACTTGAGGTGCGCGGCTTCCTCACTGGTGAGGGCAGGCCAGACCTTCAGCTTCTGCGTGTGGGCGAGGACACGTTGATAGCTGCGCGAGTCGAAGGAGAGGAAGGTTTTCGCATGGCACTCGACGGCGGCGCTGACGTGCATCACGTCAATCGCGCGGAGCTTGGGCCAGCGTTGCGCGTAGTGACGCATGAGTCCCGCGGCGCGCTGGGCCACGGTGTCGGCGTCCAGTTCGGCCCGGTAGAGGGTCTGGCCGTCGGCAAGCGCGCCCTTCAGTTCATCCCAGATGGCCTCGGCCTGCGCGGGATGACTGGTCCAGAGCGCCTTGGCGACTTCGGGCCAGTGGAGAAAGGTGAAGGGCAGGCGCGGCTCCTCCTCCGCCATGTAGCGGCGGGCCTCGGGCGTGTTCACGTCCACCGCGTAAGCGGCGGCGATGAAGCTGGTGTCGGCGTAGCTCACCGCTCGCCGTCCTCCTCGCGCTGCCGGGCCACGATGCCGTAGGGCACGGGCTTCATGCCGAGGCTGTCCAGCCATTCAAAGTGCTTCTTCCAAGTGCGCTGCTTCGGCTGCGCGGCGGCGTCTTTCACCAGCGCTTGCAGAAGGCTGTAGGGAGTGTGGCCGCGCGCCTTCGCCGCGCGCACGAAATTGCGCGCCGTCTTCTCGTCCACCCGGGTCTGAAGGAGTGTCATACACCCGACTGTAATCTTGGCCCGAGAGGTGTCAATCCGGCGGCTGGCATCCCGGTTCAGCCGTGCCGCACCGAATTCCCGCGTGGGCATTCTTGTCCACTCATGGTTCCGTTCGCCATGACCATTGACGTCCACTCGCACTTCTGGCGGTTCCCGGAGGACTTTTCCGCCGACTTCATCCGGCAGGCGCAGCGGGCGCGGGGCGGGCAGGCGGTGGATTTGCGTGTGCGGTTCGAGGACTACGCGGCCAGCGCGCCGGCGGACACGCGCACCATCGTCTTCGGCGGCAAGGCGCGCTTGAGCGGCGTGTGGGTGGATGACCGGCTCGTGGCGGACTACGTCGCCGCGCACCCGGACCGGCTCATCGGCTTTCTCTCCGTGGACCCGACGCAAGACGGCTGGGAGCGCGAGCTGCGCGCGGGCCGCGAGGAACTGGGCCTGCGCGGCATCAAGCTCCTGCCCATGTATGCCGGCTTCAGCATGGACGACCCGCGTCTCGACCCGCTTTGGCGCTACGCCGAGCAGCACGCGTTGCCGGTGCTGCTGCACGCGGGCACGACCTTCGTCGCGCAGGCACCACTGGCTTTCACGCTGCCGCGCCTCATCGAGCCGGTCGCGCTGAAATTCCCCGGCATCAAAATCATCCTCGCGCATCTCGGCCATCCCTACGAAGCCGAGTGCCTCGTGACCATCCGCAAGCATGACAACGTCTTCGCCGACGTGAGCGCGCTGCACTACCGGCCCTTCCAGCTTTACCACAGCCTGATGCTCGCACAGGAATACGGCGTCTGGCCCAAGCTCCTCTTCGGCACCGACTATCCGTTCACGACCGTCAACGCCAGCATCGCCGGCCTGCGCGCGCTCAACGACATGCTCGAAGGCACGAAGCTGCCGCGTCTCGACGTGCAGCAAATCGAGGCGATGATTCAGCGGGACAGCCTCAAGTTGCTCGGCTTGGAGAAATGAATCCGTCTCCCGCCAACACCGCGCCAACGCACACCCGCTTCCTCGTGCTCGCGGGCCTGTGCGCCGCCGCCGCGCTGTCCTACGTCAGCCGCAACGCCATCGCCGTCGCCGAGAGCACCGTGCGCGCGGACCTTGAGCTGACCAAGGAGCAGTCCGGCTGGCTGATGAGCGCGTTCTTCATTTCGTATTCCGTCTGCCAGATTCCCGGCGCATGGGTCGGGCAGCGGTTCGGCGCGCGACGGGCGTTGCCGGCCTTTGCCGTCGTGTGGTCCATCGCCACGGCGGCGACAGCCCTGGGCGGTTTCGTGAACGTGCTCTTGATGCGCGTGGTCAAAGGCGTTTCGCAGGGCGGCCTCTTTCCGATTTGCACCGGCGTCGTGGCGAAGTGGTTTCCCAAGACTGGCCAGGCGTTCGCGACCGGCGCGCTCGGCAGCTTCATGTCCGTGGGCGGTGCGGTGGGCGCGGCGCTGACGGGCTGGCTGGTGGTGGAGATTGGCTGGCGCTGGATGTTCGTGCTCTACAGCCTGCCCGGGCTGCTGTGGGCGGCGTGGTTCTGGGGCTGGTTCCGCGAGACGCCGAGTGAGCATGGCGCGGTGAATGCAGCGGAAGCGGAACTCATCAGCCCCCGTGCCGGCGGTTTGCAACCGCCGTCGGTGGCTCCCGCTGCTGAACAGACCGGCGATTGCAAATCGCCGGCACGAGCCGAGGCCCCGCCGATTCCCTGGCTCCAACTCCTCACCAGCCCGGCCATGTGGTGCATCTGCGGCCAGCAATTTTTCCGCGCGGCCGGCTACATGTTCTTCACGAGCTGGTTCGCCACGTATCTCCAAGAAGCGCGCGGCGTGACCATCTTGAAGTCCGGCTTTCTCACCATGCTGCCGCTGCTCGCCGTTGTAGTCGGCAGCCTCGCGGGCGGCGTCATCTCCGACACCGTGCTGAAGCGCACTGGCAGCCGACGGCTCGCGCGACAGGGCGTGGCAGTGGCCTCGCTCGGCCTGTGCGCGGGGCTGACGTTGTCCGCCTACTTCTTCGCCGACGCGCTGGCAGCGGTGCTCATCATCAGCGCGGGGTCGTTCTTCGCAGCGGTCGCTGGGCCGTGCGGCTACACCATCACCATAGACATGGGCGGCGCGCATGTGCCGACCGTGAACAGCGTGATGAACATGACTGGCAACTTCGGCGCGATGCTCTTCCCGCTCGCCGTGCCGTTGCTGCTGGGCAAGGAGCAGAACTGGAACGTCGTGCTCGTGACCTTCGGCGCGCTCTACCTCGGCAGCGCGCTGTGCTGGTGGCTGTTGAAGCCGGAGGGCACAGTCTTTGAACAAGCGCTGGTGCGAGCGAAGTCGGATTCCCAGCCATGACTCAAGTTGAAACTCCGCAAAGCCGCTGCCGCTTCGCGCTCGCGTGGGGTGACATCACGCCGCCCGCGGACATCTACCACCGCATGTGGGGCGCGGCGAAGCACGAGCGGGCGACGGGTGTGCATCGCCCGCTGCGCGCGACCGTCACCGTCTTTGAAGCGCTCGACAACGCCACTGCCCGTGCCGGCGATTTGCAATCGCCGTCTGAAGCATCCGAAAACAACGGACGGCGGATGCAAACCGCCGGCACGGCCCCACGCCAAATCCTCCTCGCCCTCGACCATTGCGTTTTGGGCGCGCTGGAGCATGGGCGGCTTGTCGCGCACATTGCGCTGGCCACAGGGCAGGCGCGGGAAAGCATCCTCGTCGTCTTTTCACACACGCATGGCGCGGGCTTGATGGGTTTGGAACGTGCGTCGCTGCCGGGCGGGGATTTGATTCCGGGTTATCTCCGCAGCGTGGCGGAACGCGCTGCGACGCTGGTGAACGAAGCCTTGGCCAAGCTCGCGCCCGCCGACATCACCTACGGCAACGGGTGCTGCAACCTCGCCGCGCACCGCGACTTCTGGGACGCCGAGCGGAAGCTCTGGGCCTGCGGCTTCAATCCCGCCGGACCCGCCGATGACACCGTGCTCGTCGCGCGTGTGACCGGCAACGACGGCAAGCTCCTCGCCAGCGTGGTCAACTACGCCTGCCACCCGACCACGCTCGCGTGGGACAACACGCTCATCAGCCCCGACTACATCGGCGCGCTGCGCGAGGTGGTCGAGCGCGAGACGGGCGCGCCCTGCCTCTTCCTGCAAGGTGCGAGCGCCGAGCTGGGTCCGGTCGAGGGATTTGTCGGTGACGCGGCGGTGGCGGACCGCAATGGCCGGCAGCTCGCCTACGCCGCGCTCTCGACGCTGACGGCGATGCCAGTGCCAGGCACGCGCTTCCGCTACACCGGCCCGGTCGTGTCCGGTGCGACCCTCGGCACGTGGGCGCACGAGCCGTTGACCGCAGAGGAACTCGCGGACAAGCAAGCGTGGCAAGTCGCGCGGTGGAATGAGCCGCTCGCCTATCGCCCCGGTCAGCCGACCGCAGCGCAGGTCGAGGCGGAGTTGCAGCAGTTCCAAGCGGATGAAGAAGCTGCCCGCACCGCTGGTGACGCCGCCAAGGCCGCTGACTGCCGCGCGATGGCGGAGCGGAAACGCCGCCTGCTGCACCGGCTCTCGCAGCTTCCGGCGGGCGATAAGTTCCCGCTGCAAGTCACACTCTGGCGGATGGGCGATGCGTGGTGGCTCGGCGTGCAGGGCGAGTTCTACAGCGTGCTCCAAACCGAGCTGCGCCGGCGCTTCCCGGGCAAGGCCATCGTGGTCGCGACCATCGCGGCGGACTGGGGCGCATCGTATTTTCCGCCCCGCGAGCTTTACGGGACGGGGATTTACCAGGAGACCATCGCCGTTGTCGCGCCGGGGAGTTTGGAGCAGGTGGTAGAAGCGGTGGCGCAGCGGATAGAGGAGTCGAGGTGAACAAACCCCTTTCATTAGCACCGGGCTTCAGCCCGGTGTTGAGATGCGGCGGAGCGCGAGCCGCTTCAGCGGCTTCTCGACCGGTGAAACTGTTGAAACAGTTTTGCCTCACCATCGCGCCAGACACCCGGCTGAAGCCGGGTGCAAGGAGAGTGCGTCGAGTTTGAGCCTCCTCACGTCGGCTGCTACCCAAGCTTGAAACCATGAAAATCAAGAAAATCGAAACCCTCGTCTGCCACGCGCGGATGCGGAACTGGGTGTTTGTGAAGATCGTCACCGACCAGCCGGGACTCATCGGCTGGGGCGAGGCGACGCTGGAGTGGCACACGCGCAGCGTGGTCGGCGCGATTGAGGACATCGCGGAGTTGCTGGTGGGCGAGGACCCGACGCGGCCTGAACACTTGTGGCAGATGATGTATCGCCAGCACTTCTGGCACGGGCACGGCATCGTGCGTGCCACGGCGATTGCGGGCATTGACCTCGCGTTGTGGGACATTGTTGGGAAGGTCGCGGGGCTGCCGCTGGCGAGGGTCTTCGGCGGGCCGGTGCGCGACTACGTGCGGACCTACTGCCATCTCGGCGGCGGGCGGATGGAGGATTTTTACGAGACGCCGGTGGACAACGCCAAGCGCTTCGCCGACCTCGCCCGCGCGGCGGTGGCGGATGGCTTCACCGCGTTCAAGAGCATGGCCGTGCCCAGCACGATGCCCATCGAAGGCCAGAAGCCGGTGCGCGCCGCCGAGGCCGCCGTGGCCGCGATGCGCGACGCCGTGGGGCCCGACATTGACATCATGGTGGACTGCCACGCGCGCCCGTCGCCGGCGATGGGCCTGAAGTTCGGCAAGGCGCTCGATGCGTATGGCCTCTACTTCTTCGAGGAGCCGTGCTGGCCCGAGTGCGTGGACGGACTCGCAAAGATTAACGCCGCGCTCACCACGCCCGTGGCGAGTGGCGAGCGCGTGACGAACCTGGAGGCGTTCAAGGAACTCTTCGACAAGCGCGCCGTCGAAGTCTGCCAACTCGACCTGACGCACTGTGGCGGCTTCACGGCGGCGCGGCGCGTGGCGGCGCTGGCGGAGGCGCATCGCATTGCGCTCGCGCCCCACAACCCGCAGGGGCCGGTGAGCACGGCGGCGTCGCTGGAGTTCGGCTTCTCGCAGCCCAGCTACATCATCTGCGAGACCGTCCACAACGACGTGCCGTGGCGCACGGACGTGGTGCAGGAGGGCTTCACCGTCGAGAAGAAGGGCCGCATCGTGCGCCCGAACACCAAGCCCGGCCTGGGCATCACCATCAACGAGAAGGCGGTGAAGAAGCACCCGTTCCAGCAGGAAATTGTGCTGCGGGAGTTCAACCGCGATGGGGCCGTGACGGACTGGTGAGGCGCTGGGCGAGCCGGTTGAGGCGTCAAATCCGGATTTTCCGAGACCACTGCTGGTTGGCCTCCCAGTAGGTTTTCTTGAGCTTGATGGCCGGGTCGTCGGGCGCGGGTTGCACGCGGCCGTCGGCGTCGGTCGCGCGGGAGACGAGCGTGTGTTCGCCGACGGGGGCGCCCTTCCAGTCAAACCACCAGAAGGTCCACGAGTATTTCGACTGCCGCGTGGTGTCGAGTTTCACCGGCTGCCACGGGCCGTCGTCGAGCTTCAGCTCGACGGTCTGGATCGGCGTGCCGTCGCTCCACGCCGCGCCGCTGACGCGCAAGGTGCCGTCCTTCAGCTTGAGCACGCGCGCGACGACGCTCTTGACGTTCATGAAGCTCACCGAGGTCTCGCGCCAAAGCGTCTGCCCGCCCACGTCCTCGCCGCGAATGGTGACATATTCGCGGCCCATGTATTTGCTCATCAGCCGGCGGTCGAGCACCTCGATGCGCGTGAGCCACTTCACCCACGCGATGCCATACCAGCCGGGCACGACCAACCGCAGCGGGAAGCCGTGCTCGCGCGGGAGCGGCTGGCCGTTCATCTCCCAGCACAGCAGCACGTCGTCGCGCAGCGCGTCCCCGAGCGCGAGGCTGCGGGAGAAGCGCATCTCGAACTCCTGCTCGCGCACCTTCTCCTGCTTTTGGTCCGCGCCGAAGAAGGCGACTTCCAGGCCGCGTTTCTTGAGGCCGCACTCCTTGAGCAGCGGCGCAAGCGGCGTGCCGGTCCAGCGGACGTTGGCCGCCGCGCCGAGGAAGGTCGGGCTGGCGCCGTTGCCGCCGCATTCGAGCGTGGCGAGCAGCTCCTTGCGCGGGCGCTGCTTCAGGTCGGCGAGCGTGAAGGTTGCAGGCCGCTCGACGAAGCCGGCGACGTTCAGCCGCCAGTCATCTGCGGCCAGGTCAGGTTTGTTGTAATGGCTCACGACATAGACGCTGGCGTTGTCGGTCTGCCAGTCCGTGAGGGTGTCCCAGTGGACCATGGGACGGTTGGGGCTTTTGATTTGTGGCGTGACGAACGGCACGGGCGTGGAGCCGGCCTCCGGCTCCGGGAAGCCAAGGGCGGCCAGCGGCGTGCGGGTCATGACGGTGGCGGCAAACGCCACGCTGCCGCGCAACACGTCGCGGCGGGTGAAATTGGGCTGCATGGCGCGAGTTAAGCCCCGGGGGCGGGAGCCGTCACGCGCGAATTGCCGGCGTTCCCGGCGGGCGAAGCGCGGCTTCGGCGTGGTAATTTCGCCGGCCTGCGGCTACAAGCAGCGCGTGTCCGCCAGTGTTGATTCACCCGCGCCTCCGCGCCGCAAGCGTCCGGCGTTCATCGCGGCGGCGGTGGCACTCGCGTTGGGCGTCGTGTTCCTCGCCGGCGAAGGCGTGGCCCGGTTGCGCGGCTTCAAGCCCTTCGCCGCCCAGCCGCCGGACATCCGCGTGGAGCCGGGCGGCAGACTGTTTCGCGCGCTGCCGGACGGCGGCTTCGCGCACTTGCCGGGCGGGTTCAAGGTCACGCTGCCGACGGGCTATCAGTTCCGCGTCACGCATGGGACGAATGGTTTGCGCGCCACGCATCCGCCGCCCGCGCCGGACGCAAAGCCGCGACCGGAGCTGTGGATTCTGGGGTGCTCGCTCACGCACGGCTGGTCGCTGAACGACGAGGACACCTACCCGTGGCGTGTGCAGGCGGCGCTGCCGGAGTTCGAGGTGGTGAACGGCGGCGTGTCCGGCTACGGCACGCTGCACCAGCGGCTGCTCTTTCAGGAGCTGCTCAAACAGCGCGGCAAGCCGGCGATGGTGGTCGTGGCCTACGGGCTCTTCCACGACTACCGCAACACCTACGTCCGCATCTGGCAGAAGGGCTTCGCGCCCTACAACCGCCTGCCGGACCTCACGTATCCCTTCGCGCGCCTGAGCACTGCCGGGGAACTCAGCTACGATGCTTCACCCGCAACGTATTTCGAGTGGCCGTTGCAACGGCAGTCCGCGCTGGTGCATTGGGTGGAGCAGCAGGCAAACCTCGCCGAGGAGCGGCGCGTGCGGAGCCACGAGGTTTCCCGTGCGCTGCTCGCGAACTGGGCGGGCGTGTGCCTGAAGGAAGGCATCCCGTTCATCGTGGCCGGCATCAGCTCCGACGCCACGCCGATGCTGGACTGGTGCCACGCCAACCTGATCCCTACTGTGAACATCTCGGTGCGGCTGGCAGAACCGGGCAATACCAACGCTCCGCACGATGGCCATCCCAGCGCGAAGGCGAACCAAGTGTATGCGGAGCGTCTGGTTGCCTTCTTGAAGGCCGTGGAATTGCCGACGATCAAGCGACCCGATTGAGTATTGCAGCTCAGATATGCTTCGAGTCGTCGTGGTTCTTCTGCGTGTAGCCGGAGTCCTGGCGCTGGAAGTTCACCGCGTTCTTCTTCACGTAGGCGGCGAAGACGTCGTCCGCGCTCATGCCGAGCACCTGCGCCATCGAAATGAGGAAGTGGAACAGGTCCACGACCTCCACGCGCGCGTTCTGCTCGTCGAACTTCTGGTATTTGGCCCACCACTTCCACGGGACGCTGTCGGTCAGCTCGGCCAGCTCCTGCTGCATGGCGCGCGTGTAGTTGAGGAGCCATTTGGTCTTCTCCTCCTCGGTCATGCCCTCGGTCTTGACGCCGATGCGCTGGTTGAGCGCCTGCTGCATCCGGAAGAGTTCGCGTAGTTGGTCGGGTGTTTCCATGCGGGAAGGGTGAAGTTCCGGGTTCAAAGTTCAAGGTTCAAAGTGGCGGGGCGGCATCCTCCGCGCCGGTCGCCGGTGAATTATCCCGCCCCGCCCCCGGTCGGTTTCTCCATTGAACTGCCTGTCGTCGCCTGACACTGTTCTGCCGTCAGCCGTGAACCTCTCCGCCCCCAGCGCGAATCCACCGGCGGCCCTGACCGAGGGCCAGCGCGCCGCCCTGCTGACGCTCCTCACCGACGAGGATCCGGCCATCTACCAGGTCATCCGCGCGAAGATCATCGAGCAGGGCCAGCCCGCGCGCGACTGGCTGCGGGGCCACACCTTGAGCAGCGACCCGGTGCTGCGCCGGCGCGCGCAGGAGATCGTGGACCACTTCGAGCGCGGCGCGGCGGACAACCGCTTCCTCGCGTTCTGCCTGAGCCGGGGCGAGGACATGGACTTGGAGCAAGCCATCTGGCTGTTATGCCAGACGCAATACCCGAACATCAACGCACTGGCCTACTCCGCGCTCTTCGACAGCTACGCGGCGGACCTGCGCGTGCGCGTGGACTTTGGCGCGCCGCTGGACCGCATCATCGGCACGATCAACCACTACCTCTTTCACGAGCTGGGCTTCGCGGGGAACGAAGGGACTTACTACGACCCGGACAACAGCTACCTCAACCGCGTCATGGACCGCCGCACGGGCAATCCCATCAGCCTCTGCGTGGTCTATCTGGCGGTCGCGCGCCGCCTGCGGCTGCCGGTCTCCGGCATCGGGATGCCGGGGCACTTCGTCTGCCGGCTCCAGACCTCCAAGGGCGAGGTCTATATTGACGCGTTCCGCAAGGGCAAGCTGATGACCAAGGGCGACTGCATCAAGTTCCTCATCAACTCCGGCCACGACTTCCACGACGGCTTCCTCGCGCCCAACTCGCCGCGCCGCATCCTGCTGCGCATCTGCTCGAACCTCCACGGCATCTACAGCAACCTGGGCCTCGCCGAGGAGACCACCCGCTTCCAGCGCTACATCGTCGCGCTGTCGAAATAGCCCGCGCCCACGGCGGCTGGCCGGCGCACTCAGGGAGTCTTCGCCGCCAGCAGTCCGCGCACCTCCAGCCACTCGACGAAGCGCTCCGGCCACGCGGCGTGCGGCCCCTTGTTGCTCGCGCGCAGGCCGAAGCCGTGCCCGGCGTTGGAATACATGTGCAGCTCGGCGGGAACCTCGGCCTGCTTGAACCGCAGGTAAGCCTCCGCCAGCCCCTCCGCGATGTCCTTGCGGTCGCCGTAGCCTGCGCAGAGGAAGGCCGGTGGCATCCCCTTTTTCGGCTGCACGTCGCCGGAGCGGCCGGGATAGATCAGCGCTTGAAAGGCGGGACGGCAGCCAAACTTGTCCACGGCGTCCTTCGCATCGGGGAGACCGTTGTCATTGCGCGAACTGACCAGCCACGCAAGTTCGCCGCCGGCGCTGAAGCCCATCACGCCGAGGCGCGCCGGGTCCACCTTCCATTCCGCCGCGCGGCTGCGGATGAGGCGCATTGCGCGCTGCGTGTCGGCGAGCGCGTGGACTTCAATCTGGTAGGTCGAGTTCGTCTCCCGGGCGAGCCGGTGCTTGAGCACAAAGGCCGCGAAGCCACGCTCCCGCAGCCACTCGCCGACATTGTAGCCCTCGTGCGCAATGGCGAGCACGCGATGCCCGCCGCCGGGGATGACGAGCACCGCGCAACCGTTGGCCTTGCCGGGCGCTGGCAGGTAGGGCGTGAGGCTGGGATTGTGGACACGCGAGACGCTGGTGACATCGCCGCCGGCGTTCTTCACCTGAAGCTCCTTCTCAGTCCTGCCCTCGGAACCGGGCGCGCCGTTGGGCCAGAGCGGAATCTCCTTCGGCAACTCAGCGGCGAACAGCGCGGCGGGCACGAGCAACGTGGCGAGGAGAAGCTTTGTGTTCATCAGGTCAGTGAGTCGGTGATTTTCCAGAAGGAAATCACGGTCGTGGCCCAGAGGCGAGCAAGTCCTTGAATCCACACCCATCGTGGTAGGGCCGACCTGCCGGTCGGCCATTGCGCTTGGCGTCAGCGAGCGCAGCGAAGCGAGCGGGTTTGGTCTCAGGGCATGCCGATGACAAACGTCGCTCCGCTCGTTTGCGGGACAATCCGGACGCGCGGCAGCGCGTCCCTACCACACTTCAGCCGTGTCCGGCTTCAACAAGCTGCTTCGTCTTCGCCGCCACGGTCCGCGCGTGGTCCGCCTTCCGATACGCGCCGAAGTCGCTGAACCAATACTTCTTGGCGATGCGATACATCCAGTGCTTCTCGGGGATTTCCTCGCCGGGGAGCCATTGACTGAAGCGCGGCGTCATGGCGTCGAGTTCGGCCAGCGCGGTGCCGCGCACGGTGGTGTCGCGCGCGCCGTGCTTCACCACGAGCTGCTTTACCAGGTCGGGGCGCTCCAGCACCACGCAGCCGCGCGTGTGCTCGGCGCTGAGTTCGCGGAAGTCCTTCAGGAACGCGCTGTCGCGCATCGTTTCGTAGATGCCGCGCTCGTCGTGGATGGTTTCCTTGGCGAACTGGATGATGGGGCACGGCTCGATGTCGCCCTTCGGCCCGATGTGGTGCGAGACGCCGGTGGACATGGGGCAGAGCGCCTGGCCCTCGCCGTCATAGTAGGCGTCAATGATCGCGATGGGCAGGCGCGCGCGCATCTCGGTGACGAACCGGCGCACGCGCACGAGTTGGTCGGGCCGCAGCGCGAGGGCCATGTTCATCTTCGGGCCGACGGGCCGGTAAGTATGATACCAGGCGTAGTGGACGCCGCGCTTGATGAGGTGCTGGAGCCATTCCTCAGTGAGCAACTCGTCAATGTTCGTCTGGCAGACGCTGGTCGCGACGCCGGTGAGGATGCCCTCGCGCAGGCAGTGGTCGAGGCCGCGCAGGGTCTTGTTCAGCACGTCCTTCTTCCCGCGCCGCTCGTCGCTGACCACCTCGCGGCCCTCGATGGAGATGAGCGGCGTGCAGTTGCCAATCTCGCGCAGGCGCTTCGCCACCTTCTCGGTGATGAACTGGCCGTTGGTGAAAATCTGGAAGTAGCAGTCCGGGTGCGCCGCGAGCAGGTCGAGGAGCTGCGGGTGCATGAACGGCTCGCCGCCGAGGATGCCGAAGAAGCCGTTCCCGTGCGCCTGCGCGTCCTCGATGGTGCGGTTCAGGGTGGCGAGATCAATGGAGTCCTTCTCCTCGACATCCACCCAGCAGCCCTGGCAGCGGAGGTTGCAGGAGTTGATGATGGAGAGGTAGAGGAACGGCGGGAAGGTCTCGCCACGCGCGAGCCGGCGCTTGAAGCGCTCGACGGAGAGCATGCCCTTCACGCCGAAGTTCCAAACGAACTTGGCGATGCAGCGCTTGTCAGCGAAGCGAAGGGTGCGGAGGGCGAGGGCGGGGAGCATGAGGGTGGTGGACTTACGAACTAGCCCTGAGATGCCGGCTTGGCTTTGGATGCGATTGCAACAAGTTGGTCGAGTTTCGCGCGGACTTCGATGTCCACGTCACTGGGTTGTAGAAACGGCGCCAACTGGTGGTAATCGGACTTCGCTATCACGTTCGGCATCTTGAGGGCAGCGAAGTAAGCCTTGAACAGCGGGCGGAGAAAGTCATCGCTCACCTTGCAATCGGCCGACCAAGGGCTGGGTTTGTCGAGCACTTGGAGTGACTGCTCCACATCAGTGATAGCCTTCTCCATCGCTTTCACCCGGATGTCCGCTTCAGAGGCACTGAACAGGTCCGCATCTGCTTCAGTCCCGCGCGCAAACCGCAAAAGCACCTCACGGGTGCAGAGGTAGTTTTCAATCTCTCTACGGCTCCAAGCTGCTTCCACGTAGCAATCTTGGGACTGGAGCGGCTTGTCTATGCGGTCAAAAAGCGCGAAGCCAACTAAGTTTGGAACCGCGTCACGGATTCCGTAAAAATGCTCTCGGGCGCTTTGCGGCAGGTTGGTGTTCAGGTAGTGAACAAAGGGGGATTCGAGACATTGAACTGCCTCCTGGTGCTTGAGAACCGCAGCAAGTGCCTTGAGGATGGCCAAGTCGGTGGAGCCTTCGAGATAGAGCGCCCAGCCTTTGGTTTCCCCGAGCACATAGTTTTCGAAACCAAACGTGGTAAGTGCCTTTACGAGCTGGCTGCCACGGTCGGAGATGACGTGCGGTTTGCTGCCGACGAACGCCACGACACAGTCCTTTCCTGCCGCCTCGTTTAGCACTACTTCCGAGTGGCTGGCAGCGATGACTTGCGAATGCAGCTGTCGGGCCGTTTCCACCAGCAGGTTGTAGGTTTGCCGCTGACGTAAAACCTCCAAGTGGGCGTCAGGTTCGTCCAGCAAGATGGCGGTGCCCGGATTTGCGTAGAGGTAAGCGAAAAGCAACAACGTCTGTTGCATGCCGCGCCCAGAACTCGACAAATCGAGTTCCGTTCCCGCCCTGTCCCGGTAGGACATCGTAACTTCTCCACGGTCTGCGTTGTAGGCAGGCTCCAACAACTCGACTCCGAACAAAGTCTTCATCGTTCGCTTCAACTCCTCCCAGCGCTGGGTGGCGATGTCCGGGTCGCCTCCATTGTTGTCCGGATGAAGCAGCGAATAGCAGAGATTTCTCAACACTTCCGCAGTGCGTCCTTCACCAATCCTGCGTCGAATCGCGCCCGAGTCCAAACGGTCTTCGATGCTGGCCAGACCCGACATGGGCGGCAGATAGGCGATGCGGACTTTGCCGGCGGCTTCCGGTGGAACCGTGTATTCCGCCTCCGCGACCGGCGAGTCATCAAACCCGGCTTTGCGAAGTGGTCGGATATTAAAAGTTTCCGCGTTCTGATAGTCGAACTCGAACCCGCAAACCCATGTGCGGTCTTCCGTGGCACCCTCGACCACGATGTTCATGCGGATGTTCTGGGTGGCCGCCTTCCCTTTGCGTTTGACCCCGCGCCGGACGTGAAGTCCGTGCCAGTAAACCTTCGAGTCAGGCACAGGTGCGAACAAGATGTCCTTGCGGTTGATGGGAACGCCGGCGCGCTCCGACGCTGTGGTCACGTCTGGGTGACGCTTCTCAAACCAGCGACGGGCAGCGGTTTCCCATAGTGCCAGAGCCTGTAGTGCGGTGGTTTTTCCGCAGTTGTTCGGCCCCACAAACACGACCGGACTGCCGAGTTCGATTTCGACCTTCTGGCCGAACCTTTTGAAGTTCTCGATTGTCAGCTTGGTAATCATCGCTGCGACTTTCTATTGACGATTCGCCGCCAACGCCGCCTGGGCCTTCGCCTTGGCCTCTTCCGCGCGGCGCATGATTTCCTCGGGAGACGGCAGGTTCATCAGGACTTCTGCCGGGATGTCGCTGGCGGCGCTGGCGAGCTTGGTGAGGCATTTCTGGCGCTCGGCCAGGGCTTTCTTGTCGTCGCGCTCCTTGCTGAAGCGGGCCTTGGCGGCGTCGCTGCGCTGGCGGAGCTGGGAATAGACGTCGCCGCCGAGGAGCGAGGAGATGTCTATCTTCATCTTCTCCTTGCCGAGGTCGGAGGCTTGCACCTCGTCGCCGTTGATGGGGCCAGCCTTGTATTTCGGGAACATGATGGCGGCCTCGGGGCAGACGCGCGAGCAGGCGGGGCAGTTGGTTTTGCAGTTGTCGTGGTTCTGCGCCTGAATCTTGTTCTGCTCGTCCACGCCATAGACGCCGAAGAGGCAGAAGCTCAGGCATTGCATGCAGTTCGTGCAGCGGTCGTAGTCAATGACCGGGAACCACGGCTTCCACTCGCCGTGGCGCGCGGCGCCGGTCTCGGTCTGCACGGCCTCGGCGCGCTCGGCGATGCGCGCGGCGTCGAGGCCGGTGATGTCCTGGAAGCGCACGATGGTGCCGGCGGTCACGCCCTCGGCCTCGGGCGTGCGCCCGGCAAACTGGCCGAGCACGATCAACGACCCGCGCTCATGCGGCGCGACGCGTCCGCCCGCGACGGCGCGGGTGACGGCGAAGCCCTTCTCCAGCAGCGCGGTCAGCGCGGAGAAGCGGTCGGTGCTGGCGAGCGGGGCGGAGTCGGCGCCTTCGTAGAGGACGACGCGGAGGGTGGCGGCGGTGGTGAGGGACATGGGGAGTAATGCGTAATGCGTAAAACGTAATCAGGCGTCGGCTTTCGGGGCGTCGGTGCCGGTGACTTTGCCTTTGGGCAAGTTTGGCTGAACTGCGCCGTTGAAGAGGGCTGCGCAGACTTCCTCGGCGGTTTGCACGCGCATGTTGAGCACCTCGGCGGTGTCGAGCGGGAGGTCGGCCTTGGCGGTGTGGAAGAGCCACTTCACGGCGCGCGGGAAGCAGGCGGCGATCTTCACCGGGCCGCCGTCGGCCAGGCGCTTGAGCGACGGATCCTGCCGCGCGCTCATTTCGCAGAGGTCGGCCACGGCGTCGAAGGCCACGCCGGAGTCGGAGAGCTTTTTCAGCACGGCCTCCTTCACCTCAGGCGGAACGACCTGCGCGTATTGGCAGTGGCAGTAAAGTATTCGCGGCGCGTCGGGCATGTCGCGGGACAGCTTGCGCGAGGCGGCGGGCGGCGGCAACTGCGGTTTGCGCGGGTGACAGCGGGCCTCCTCAGTGCTCCGCCTTCGGCGGCGCGATGATCCGGTCAATCCACGCCAGCATCAGCGCCGAGACAACAAAGGTGAGGTGGATGAGCACCTGCCACATGATGACCTTGTCCGTCAGCTTGTCCGCTTCGATGAAGGTCTTGAGCAGGTGGATGGAGGAGATGCCGATGAGCGCCATCGCCAGCTTGACCTTCAGCACGCCCGCGTTGACGTGCGAGAGCCATTCCGGCTGGTCGGGATGCCCTTCGAGATTGAGCCGCGACACGAACGTCTCGTAGCCGCCCACGATCACCATGACGAGCAGGTTCGCGATCATCACCACGTCAATCAGCCCCAGCACCATGAGCATGAGTTCCGCCTCCTGGAGCGAGGTGGTCTTGAGCACCAGATGCCACAGCTCCACCATGAAGCGATAGACATACACGCCTTGCGCGACGATGAGACCGACATAAAGCGGTGCCTGCAGCCAGCGGCTCAGAAAGATGAAGTTGTTCAGCGACTGAAGCGCAGGGGAGCGTTCGGCGGGCGGCGGAGTGTGGGTTTCAGCGGACATGGCGCGCGTCCTATGCCGCCTGTTGGCGGGGGAGTCAAGGGCAACTCTCCGCAGTGCGAGCTCGCGCTGCGGCGGGGGAAGTTTCGCGTTGACGCTCGGGGGGCGGAGCGGTTTGATTCGCCGCGTTGCCGCTGGTCAAAATCGAGTGTGGACGGGCATTTTGCGCCCCCACGCGGCGTAAAATTGTTCAAATCGAATGCGCAGGAACTCATGGCTGGACGCGGGCGCTTCGGGCACTGTGCGCCCCGCAAATCGTTAACAGCCATTCACCATGAGCAAAAAGATCAACGTCGCCATCGTCGGACTCGGTTTCGGAGCGGAATTCATCCCCCTCTGGCAGAAGCATCCCCACACCACCTGTTACGCCATCTGCCAGCGCAACCAGAAGAAGCTGGATGACGTGGGTGACTACTTCGGCGTGGATGTTCGTTATCAGGACTTCGCCGCGCTGCTCAAGGATCCCGCCGTGGACGTGGTCCACATCAATTCCCCCATCCCCGACCACGCGTGGATGTCCATCGCCGCCCTCAAGGCCGGCAAGCACGTCGCCTGCACCGTGCCGATGGCCACGAACATCGCCGACTGCAAAAAGATCGTGGACCTCGTCCAGCAGACCGGCCTCAAATACATGATGATGGAGACCGTCGTGTATGCCCGCGAGTATCTCTTCATGAAGGAGCTGCTCGACAAGGGCGAACTCGGCAAGCTCCAGTTCGTGCAGGCCTCGCACCAGCAGGACATGGACGGCTGGCCCAACTACTGGCCCGGCCTTCCGCCGATGTGGTATGCCACCCACTGCGTCGGCCCGGTCGCCGGACTCATCGGCAAGCCCGCCGAATACGTCTCCTGCTTCGGCTCCGGCACCATCCGCAAGGAACTCATCAAGTGCTACGGCTCGCCCTTCGCCGTCGAGACCGCCCACATCAAGTTCAAGGGCACCGACGTCAACGCCCGCATCATCCGCTCGCTCTTCGACACCGCGCGCCAGTATCGCGAGAGCATTGATGTCTATGGCGACAAGAAGTCCGTCGAGTGGCCGCTCGTCGAGCACGAGCCGCTCGTGATGCACACGGCGAAACTGCCCGAGCCGAAGATTCCCAAGCCCGTGAAGTGCCCCGACTTTGCCAAGCGCCTGCCCAAGGGCATTGCCAAATACACAACGCAGGGCGTCTACGACTCCAGCAAGAAGACGCACCTGAGCTTCACGCAGGGCAGCGGCCACGGCGGCAGCCACCCGCACCTCGCGCACGAGTTCGCGATGGCCCTCGTGGAGAAGCGCGACCCTTTCCCGAACGCGAAGCAGTCCGCCAACTGGACGTGCGTGGGCCTTTGCGCGCATGAGTCCGCCAAGAAAGGCGGCGCGATCGTGAAGCTGCCCGCCTTCACCCTTTAGTCGGTTCCTGTAGCGAAACCATCAGCCAGCAAAAACTATGACCGAAGACCAAACGATCTCGAACGAGGCCATCGCGCCCAATGCCAAACGGCTGCTATGGGCCGGCTTCATGGCGATTCTCGCCGCCGGCGTCGGCTTCGCCATCCGGGGTGGCATCTTTGACAACTGGGGCAAGGAGTTCGGCTTCACTGGCGCACAACTCGGCTCCATTGGTGGTGCCGGACTTTCCGGGTTCTGCTTCGGCATCATCATCGGCGGCGTCATCTGCGACAAGATTGGCTACGGCAAGCTGGTCATCACCGCGTTCCTGCTGCACATCCTCTCGGCCGTCGTCACGTTCGCCGCTGTGCCGGGCGACGGCGGTGAAGCGGCGAAGTCCTTGGCCTACAACTGCCTTTTTGGCGGGATGTTCATCTTTGCTTTTGCCAACGGCACCCTCGAAGCCGTCGCGAATCCGCTGGTCGCCACGCTCTTTCCTCACAACCGCACGCACTACCTGAACATCCTCCACGCCTCTTGGCCGGCGGGCATGATCATCGGCGTGGCGCTTGGCTGGGTGCTGGACGACAAGATGGAAATGTCCTGGAAGATTCAGCTCTCGCTCTATCTCATTCCAACCTTGGCTTACGGCATCATGTTCTTCGGCCAGAGTTTCCCGAAATCGGAGGCGTCCGAGAAGGGCGCGAGCCTTGGTGAGATGTTCAAGGACGTGGGCATCCTCGGCGCGCTCGTGGTCGCTCCGCTCCTGCTGCTGTTCTGCGGCAGCTTCCTCCCGCTGTTCGGCATCTCCGGCGATGTTGCGGAAAAGATCGGCTACGTCGTGGGCGGTCTTACGGTGGTCGCCGTGGGTATTCTCACCAAAGGCTCCATCGGCTCTTTCCTGCTCTTCACATTGTTCATTACCCACGCCCTCATCGGCTCCGTCGAACTGGGCACGGATCAGTGGATCCAATTCATCACCGGCAACATTTTCACCTCCTCCGAGCAGGGCAAGTATCTCTTCCTATGGACTTCGGTCATCATGTTCAGCCTGCGCTTCTGCGCCAATTGGATTGAGCAGACTCTCAAGTTCACGCCTGTCATGTTGCTGTTCGTCTGCTCGGTGCTCGCCTTCATCGGCCTGCAACTCGCCAGCTCGATGACCAGCATTGAAATGGCCTTTGTCGCGCTGGGCATTTACGCCGTCGGCAAGACCTTCTTCTGGCCCACGATGCTGGCCGTGGCCTCCGACCGTTTCCCGCAGACAGGTGCGGTGGCGATTTCAATCATGGGCGGCATCGGGATGCTCTCGGTCGGAACCATCGGTGGCCCTGGTCTTGGCTACCTGAAAGACCGCTACGCTGGCGAGTCGCTCAAGGAGAAGGACGCCGCCCTGTTCGCTGAATACAAAGCGGAAAAGCCAAGCACCTTCCTCAGCATCAAGTCAATGGAAGCGTTCGGTCTGGACGGCAAGAAGCTGGGCGAAGCCAAGGACGCCAAAGAGAAGACCGAGAAACAAAAGGCGGTCGTTGCGGCTGACCAGCTTGGCGATCGCAAGACCTTGAAATTGGATTCCTACATCCCGGCGACCATGGCCCTGCTCTATCTGGGCATCTTCCTCTACTTCAAATCCATCGGCGGCTACAAGGCGGTGCATCTCGAAGGCACCAGCGGCGAAGGCCACGCGCCCAAGGCCTGAGCCAGCCAGTGTTTTGCTTCAAGGGCGGCCTCGCGCGAGGCCGCCCTTTTGCTTTCACCACACCTCCACCGGCCCCTTGGGCACCGGCACGCTCTGCCGCTGTGCGGACGCCGGGTCTTGCATGAAGCTCGCCACCATCGGGGCCAGCGCGTAGCGCGGGAGCAGATGGCCGTCGCCGTCGCAGAACTGCTGCCGCCAGCGCAGGTAGCGCTCCAGCGCATCGTGAAACTCCGCGCGGCTGCCGATGCCCACGACCTTCTTGTTGAACTCGTTCACCGGCCCGAACCGCTTGGCATACCACGGCGCGACCTTGC
Organism: Limisphaerales bacterium; assembly: GCA_009773355.1. Lineage (GTDB taxonomy): Bacteria > Verrucomicrobiota > Verrucomicrobiia > Limisphaerales > SXTU01 > SXTU01. The sequence goes on along the minus strand of WRPG01000030.1, from coordinate 92,908 downwards.
GGAACATCCGGCACCCGTGCTCCTCGCCGAACACCTCGACCATCAGGTCCAGGTGCCGGCACATCACGCGCACGCGCTCCTCGAACTTCGGCTCCGGCAGCAGTTCACCCGTCGCGAGCAGATGCCGCGTCTGCGGGAAAATCCACGGGTTGTAAAACGCCCCGCGCCCCACGCTTACGCCCGCGCAGCCGGTGTCGTCGAACATCATCTTCGCCGACTCCGGCGTGGTCACGTCGCCGTTGCCGATGACCGGGATGCGCACGGCCTCGACGACCTTGCGGATGCCCGCCAGATTCACCGTCCCGCTAAAACCCTGCTCCCGCGTCCGCCCATGCACGAAGATGGCTGCCACGCCCGCGTCCTCCAACGCCCGCGCCAAGTCCGGTGCGGTGATGTTGTCGTCATCCCAGCCGAGGCGCATCTTCGCGGTCACCGGGATTTTGACCGCGTTCACCATGCCCTTCACCAGTGCCGCCGTCTTCTCGTGCTCGGTCATCATCGCCGAGCCACCGCCGACGCGGCAGACCTTGCGCACGGGACAGCCCATGTTGATGTCCACGCTGGCGATGCCGCGCCGCTCCAGGTCCGCCGCCGCGTCGCGCATCTCCTCCGGCACCGAACCGAAGAGCTGCACCGCCAGCGGACGGTCGCGCTCGTTGGTCTCGATGAGTTTCAGCGCCTTCTTGTTCCGCTCCAGCAGCGAGCGCGCGTTGACCAAATCTGTCGTGCACAAGTCCACGCCGCCGACCTCGCGGATCACGAGCCGGAACGGCAGGTTCGTGTAGCCCGCCAGAGGCGAGAGGAACAAGTTGGACTGAAGCTCAAGTGGCCCGATCCGGAACATGGGGGGAGTGTGGCACGGGGCGGAGTAAAACGTAATGCGTAATGCGTAAAACGTAAGGGCCGTCGGCTCGCGAAGGCCGTTGGCCCTTACGTTTTACGCATTACGTTTTACGCCCTCCCCCTCATACCACCGCCGCAGCTCCTCCAGCGGCACGCCCCGGTGGTAGCCCGCAGTCACCCGCCACATCAGCGCATAAGTCCGCAGCACGCCCAGCTTGCGGAACTTTCGCGCCGAGGTGACCACCGTCGCGTCCGCCAGCGCGATGCGCCCAAGTAGTCGCAGCCGCTTGCACAGCTCGAACTCCTCCATCAGCGGCACGTCCGGCACGCCGCCGATGCGCGTCAGCGTCTCGCGTCGGAGAAAAATCCCCTGGTCCGCCATCACGCGCCGCGCAACCAGCAGCCGCCACCAGCACTTGAACCGCGAGCCGCGCACCAGCCAGCTCGGCGGGTCGCGGAAAACCTTGTAGAACCCGCCCGCCACCACGCCGGGCCGCGCCAGGCAAGCCAGCAACGCCCGCCCCGCTGCCGGAGGCACCCAAGTGTCCGCGTGCAGGAACAAGACGACTTCGCCCGTCGCCCGCTCCGCTCCCGCGCGCAGTTGCCGCCCGCGGCCCGACTCGCAGTTCACCACCATGCGGCCCGCCTCCTGCGCCAGCTTCACCGTGTCATCCCGGCTCCCGCCATCCGCGATGATGACCTCCCTCACCTCCGGCACCAGCCGCAGCCGCCGCAAGGTCTCCGGCAGTTCCGCCGCTTCATTCAGCGTCGGGATGATCACGGAGATGCTGCCGGTTGACTCAGCCACGCGGGCACTCTAACCGAGGCCGCACACCAAAACAGCCGGCAATCGCGGCTTCCCAGCACCAGTTCGGGTGCTAGAGTTTGCTCACTATGTCCGCCATGCGCCGCGAAAGGATACTCCTCTGGCTGTCCCTTGCTGCGAACTGCCTGTTGCTGCTTGTGTTCATCGGTTTCATGGGCAAGTGGAAGCTGATGGAAGTTCAGTTGGCGAGCGAACGCCGGAATGGCGAGGAATTGATGCAGCTCCTGAGACAAATGGAAACCGCCGCCCAGTCTCGCGCTGCGGACAAGCCCGCGCTCTCCGATGCCGAGGTGCTCGAACTCGCCCGGCTCCGCAACGAGGTCACGCGCCTGCGCAACGAGCAGCGCGCCGCTTCGGCAAAGCCTGTGACGGACGCGACTGTCCCCGCTGGCACATCAGAGCAGGTCGCCACCAAAGTCATCTCCCACGGCATCACGTCCTCTGCGAACATTCACTTGGGGCATACCATCTCTCTCGGTTCGTGGCGTTCGTCCACTCCGGGCAAGCAAATCATGGGTTTCCTGACGCCTGAGCTTTCCGGTGACGGAGTCATGGTGGCGACCCGCATCTTTGAAATTCCCAAGTCCACGTTGGAGCAGCTCGGCTTCAATCAATTTGGGAACGGCGCGACCTTCACCCCCGACCAGTTCAAAGGAATCCTCCAGCGTGCGGAGCAGGCGGACGGAACCGATGTCCTGGCCATGCCGCGCATCATCACGCTCAGCGGGCGCGAGGCGGAAGTGGCCATCCGCCAACGGCTGGCGGACGGCACCGAGACCGGTCCGCTGATCAGAGTCACGCCCACGGTTGATGTGACGCGGACTGCCGTCCGGCTGGACTTCAAGTTTGAACTGAACCAGTTGCCGCCAACCCCGCCTGCGCCGGCCCAACCTTGATGGCTTGGCTGGCCTCACGCCAAGGCCGCCATGGCCGCCAAGGCCGCAACGGGAAACGCGAAGCGCTGCCAGTAAGTTCCTTTGCGCCCTTCGCGTCCTTTGCGTGCGGCAGAAAGCCGTTTCCTCAACGTCCTTCCGCCCCGTCCCGCTCCCTGCTACGCTGCGCGCCGTCCTGATTTGAAAGCACTCATCGCCAATCCCAAGCACAAGGCCCAGCGCGTCTTCCTCGTCGGCGTGGAGCTGAAGGCCGGCTCCCAGTGGGAGACCGCCGACTCCATGGCCGAGCTGGAGGAACTCGCGCGCACTGCCGGCTCGAACATCGTCGGCGAAGGCACGCAAAAGCTAGAATCACTCAGCCCCGCCACCTTCATCGGCACGGGCAAGGCGGAGGAGTTCGCCGCGAGCTGCCGTGAGTCGCACGTGGACACGGTCATCTTCGACGACGAGCTTTCGCCCGCGCAGACGCGCAACTTGGAGAAGGTCTTCGACTGCACCGTGCTCGACCGCACCGCGCTCATCCTAGACATCTTCGCGCAGCGCGCCCGCACCCGCGAAGGCAAGCTCCAGGTCGAACTCGCGCAGCTCCAGTATCTGCTGCCGCGCCTCACCCGCTACTGGACGCACCTTTCCCGCCAACGCGGCGGCGTGGGTGCGATGGGCGGTGAAGGCGAATCCCAGCTCGAAGTGGACCGCCGCAAAATCTCCGAGCGCATCTTGAAACTCGACGAGGAACTCGTCCTTGTCCGCCGCCAGCGGGCCACGCAGCGCGCGGGCCGCCAGCGCAACCAGTGGCCGCTCGCGTCCATCGTCGGCTACACGAACGCCGGCAAGTCCACGCTGTTCAACAAGCTCACCGGCGCGGCGGTGCTCGCAGAGGACAAGCTCTTCGCCACGCTGGACCCGACCACGCGCCGCCTGCGCCTGCCGACGAACCAGAACGTCCTGCTCTCCGACACCGTCGGTTTCATCCGTAAGCTGCCCACGCGCCTGGTCGAAGCCTTCAAGGCCACGCTGGAGGAAGTCGTCGAGGCCGACCTGCTGCTGCATGTCGTGGACTGCTCACACCCGCAGGCCGAGGAGCAGATTCGTGCGGTGAACGCCGTGTTGGAGGAAATCCACGCGGGCGAGAAACCCACCTTGCTCGTGCTCAACAAAATTGACCGTGCCGAGCCGGACCTGGTCGCGCGCTGGCGCATGGCTCACCCGCGCGCCGTGACCGTCTCCGCGCGCACCGGCGAGGGCTTCGACGCGTTGATGGCCGAGCTGGGCACCGCGCTTAGGCCCGTCCGCAACTTCGTTCAGCTCGCCATCCCGCACGAGCAGTCCGCCGTCATCGCCAAGCTCCACGAAGTCGCGCAGATCGTGGAGCGCAACTACCGGGGCAAGGCCGCACGTTTCAAGGCCCGCATCCCGCCGCACCTGCACGCGGAGTTTGCGGAGTTCGTGGTGAAGGAGCTTTGAGACCATGAAACTGGAACGTGCTGCGTGTTGCGTGCTGCGTGCTTTTCCGCAGCGCACCGAAGTGTTTCACGCAACACGCAGCACGCAGCACGCCTTCTCCCCATGAGCGGCCCGCGCATCAAGGACATCCCCGCCAGCGAGCGCCCGCGCGAGCGGCTCGCGGCCAACGGCGCGGACTCGCTCGGCAACTCCGATCTCATCGCCATCCTGCTGCGCACCGGCTTGCAGGGGAAATCCGCGCTGGTCATCGGCGCGGAGCTGCTGGCGAAGTTCCAAACGCTCGACCGGCTCTCACAGGCGTCGGTGCCGGAGCTGTGCGCGGTGAAGGGCATCGGGCGCGACAAGGCAGTGACGCTCAAGGCCGCGTTCACGCTCGCGCGCCGCATGGCGGCGGAAATCCGCGCCGAACGCCCGCTGCTGGATTCGCCGGAGCGGATTTCGGACTGGCTGCGCGAGGACTTCCGGGCGACGGGCGTGGAACGGCTCGTGGTGCTGCTGCTCGACACCCGGCGGCGGCTCATCCGCGTGGAGGAGCTGGCGCACGGCACACTCGACGCCATCCACGTCCACGCGCGCGAGGTCTTCAAGCACGCCATCACCGCCAACGCCGCCGCCATCGCGCTCGCGCACAACCACCCCAGCGGCGACCCGACGCCCAGCGAGGCGGACATCAAGGTGACGCGCGATCTCATCCGCGCCGGGCAGTTGCTCAAGATCGAGGTGGTGGACCACGTCATCCTCGGCCGCCGGACTACGGAGCGGGAGCGGGATTACGCGTCGTTGCGGGAGCTGGGTTACTTCTACGCGTGAGACAAAGATGGCGGGAGTATTCAGTATTCAGTATTCAGTCTCCAGTCACGAGCGGCGGCAGTCCCTCACTGATTACTGAACACTGAATACTGATTACTTCAGATGCTCCACCCCACCGCCCTCATCGCCCCGACCGCGCAACTCGCACCCGACGTGCAGGTCGGCCCCTACGCCGTCATCGAGGGCCACGTCACGCTTGGCCCCGGCTGCGTGGTCGGGCCGTTCGTGCATCTCCTCGGGCGCACGACCCTCGGCGCACGGAACCGCATCCATGCCGGCGCGGTCATCGGCGACGCGCCGCAGGACTTGAAATACAAGGGCGAGCCGACGCGCCTGGTCATCGGTGATGACAACGTCATCCGCGAGCACGCCACCATCCACTGCTCAACCCAGCCGGACACCGCCACGACCATCGGCTCCCACTGCTTCATCATGGGCAACGCGCACGTCGGCCACGACGTGCAGGTGCGAGACCACGCGATCCTCTGCAACGGCATCGCCATCGCCGGCTTCGCGGTCATCGGTGAGCGCGCGTTCCTTTCGGCGAACTCGCTCGTGCACCAGTTCTGCCGCGTCGGCCCGCTGGCGCTGCTACAAGGTGGCGCGGCGGTGAGCAAGGACGTGCCGCCCTTCTGCATCGCCACGGGCATCAACTCAATCTGCGGGCTGAACACTATCGGCCTGCGGCGTGGCGGCTTCACGGCGGAGCAGCGCGCGGAGCTGAAGCGGCTCTACCACCTGCTCTTCCTCAGCGGCAAGCTGCGGCGCGACGCGCTGGCGGAAGCCGGGGCGGTCGCCGCCGGTCCTGCCGCGAAGCAGTTCCTCGACTTCATCGCCGCCAGCACGCGCGGCGTCTGCGCCCACGTTAGTGAGGGGCATTCAGAGGAGTAGCAGTTGGGCTGGCCCAAGGCCGCCGGTGCCGAGAGCGCCGTCGCGGAGAACTCGGTGAAAGTGAAGAAGCCGTAGCGCCCGGGCCGGCGGTTTGCAACCGCCGACCGTGGGGAGCAGCAGTTCATGGCGGCCCCGAGCTGTTCACCCGCGACGCGGCGACTGCAAGTCGCCGGCACGGGTCACGCCGCTTCCCACTGCTTCGCACGCGCCAGTGCCTTGTCCCAGCCGGCGGTGAACCGCTTGCGCTCGCTGCCCTTCATCGCGGCGGAGAAGCGCCGGTCCACCTGCCACTGCGCGGCGATTTCCTTCTGGTCTTTCCAGTAGCCGACGGCGAGGCCGGCGAGATAGGCCGCTCCGAGCGCGGTCGTCTCCGAAACGCGCGGGCGCACGACGGGCACGGCGAGGAGGTCGGACTGGAACTGCATGAGCAGGTTGTTCGTGCTCGCGCCGCCGTCCACGCGGAGTTCCTTCAGCTTGATCTTCGCGTCGGCCTCCATCGCGTGCAGCACGTCGGCGACTTGGTAGGCGATGCCTTCGAGCGCGGCGCGCGCGATGTGCGCTGAAGTGGTGCCGCGCGTGAGGCCGGCGAGCAGGCCGCGCGCATACTGATCCCAGTGTGGCGCGCCGAGGCCAGCGAAGGCGGGGACGAGATAGACGCCGTGCGTGTCGGACACCTGCGCGGCGAGTGCCTCGACTTCGCGCGAGGACTTGATGATGCCCAGGCCGTCGCGCAGCCATTGCACGACCGCGCCCGCGATGAAGATGCTGCCCTCCAGCGCGTATTCCGTGCGGTTGCCAATGCGCCACGCGACCGTGGTGAGCAGGTTGTTCTTCGAGGTCACGGGCTTGGTGCCGGTGTTCATCAGCATGAAGCAGCCGGTGCCATAGGTGTTCTTCACCATGCCGGGCCGCGTGCAGGCCTGGCCAAAGAGCGCGGCCTGCTGGTCGCCCGCGATGCCCGCGATGGGAATCGGCGCGCCGAAATGCGTCGTCTCGCCATAGACCTCGGAGGACGCGCGGACCTGCGGCAGCACGCTGCGCGGGATGCCGAAGAGCGCGAGCAACTCGTCGTCCCAATCGCCGGTGTGGATGTTGAAGAGCATCGTGCGCGAGGCGTTGCTCGGGTCGGTGACGTGGACGCGGCCGCCGGTGAGCTGCCACACGAGCCACGAGTCAATCGTGCCGAACGCGAGTTCGCCGTGCTTCGCCCGGGCCTTCGCGCCGGGAACATTTTGCAGGAGCCACTGAAGCTTGGTGCCGGAGAAATAGGCGTCGAGCACGAGGCCGGTCTTGCGGCGGATGAGCGCGGCCTTGCCGGCGCGCTTGAGCTTGTCGCACACGGCGGCGGTGCGGCGGTCCTGCCAGACGATGGCGTTGGCGATGGGCTTGCCGGTGTCGCGCTCCCACACGACGGTCGTCTCGCGCTGGTTGGTGATGCCGATGGCGGCGATGTCGTTGGCGGTGAGGCGGGCCTTGAGGATGGCGTCCGCGGCGACGTTGGATTGTGTGGCCCAGATTTCGTTGGCGTCGTGCTCCACCCAGCCGGGCCGGGGGAAAATCTGCCGGAACTCCTGCTGCGCCACGGAGACGATGGAACCGGCGTGGTCAAAGACAATGGCGCGCGAACTGGTGGTGCCTTGGTCGAGGGCGAGGATGTGTTTCATGGGACGCGTCGAGTATGCGCGGCAGCAAGGTCGAAGCAAGTGCCGGGTGCGAGACGCCGGATTCAGGTTGAAACCGAGCGAGAGTGATGACCGTCTTCACGGACGACACCATGAACGGCTGTTTTCTCCCGGTCCTCCTGCTCGCCGGGCTGCTGGCCTCCGCCGCCGAGCCGCCGATTGACTGGAGCCGCGCGCAGGAGCTGCACCGGCGCGCCCAGCGCGGCGAGAAGCTCACGCCGGAGGAGCAGGCTTACTACGAGCGCGCCAAGGCTGCGCGGGCCAGGGGCGGCCAGCCCGGCGGCGCGTCGCAACCACGCTGGACGGGCCAGCTCACACCGCTCACCGAACTCGGCGCGGAGCCATACAAGGGCGAGGCCGGCGGGCTATATGGCGGCGGGAAGAACGAGCCGCCGCCCGCGCACCGCGCCGCAGCGCAGCGCGAGGCCGCGAAAATCCAGCCGCTCGACGCCGACGGCAAACCGGCCAAGGACGGCAAGCTCGTCCTCCTCAGCGTCGGCATGTCGAACACGACGCAGTCCTTCTCCCGCTTCAAACAGCAGGCCGACCGCGACCCGGCGAAGTCGCCGTCGCTGGTCATCGTGGACGGCGCTCAGGGCGGCCAGACGGGAATGCGCTGGGCGAACGCCACCACGCCGTTGTGGGCCGAGGTGGACAACCGGCTGCGGCGCGCGGGCGTTTCACCGCGGCAGGTGCAGGTCGTGTGGATGAAGCAGGCCGAGGCCGGACCGGCGAACCTCGGCGAGTTCCCGCGTCACGCGCTGGTGCTCAAGACCAACCTTGTCGCCAGCCTGCACAACTTGAAAACGAAGTTTCCGAACCTGCGCGTCGCCTACCTGTCCAGCCGGACTTACGGCGGCTACGCGACCACGCCGCTGAACCCGGAGCCGTATGCGTTTGAGACCGCGTTCGCGCCGCGCTGGCTGATCCAGGACCAGATCGCCGGGAAGCCGGAGCTGAACTTCGACGCCGCGCGCGGGCCGGTGAAGTCCCCGCTGCTGCTCTGGGGTCCATATCTGTGGGCGGACGGGGCGACGCCGCGCAAGGCGGATGGGTTCCTCTACCAGAAGGAAGACTTCGGCGGCGACGGCACGCATCCGAGCGGCAGCGGCCAGCAGAAGGTGGCGGACCTGCTGCTCAAGTTCTTCAAGAGCGAGCCGACGGCGCAGTGGTTTCGGAAGGAGTGAGCCGGACGCGAGGCCGGGCAGCCCGGCTACTTCTTCCGCGTCTGGAAGGTCCGCAGATGCCCGGTGCTCGGCACGGAGACGCTGTAGCTCTCGCCGGTGTGGTTGACGGCGAGCTTGAGGTGGTGGGCTTCGCACTTGTCGGCCTTGTCGCCGGGGTTGGCGATCAGCTCCTTCGCGGTGTTGGAGCCTGGCTCGGGGCGGACGTTTTCGTGGACCTGGTAGATGGCGGCGATGCTCTTGGTGCCGCGCAAGGTGGCGACAACCTTCGGCATCGTGCCCTTGCGCGGGCCGTTGTTCATCACGGCGACGGTCGGCTCGATGGACTGGACCAGGAGCGGATTGCTGCTCACGTCGAGGCCGTGGTGGTTGACCTGATACACGTCCACCTTGCCGACGAGGTTGTGGGGCACGACCAGCGACTGCTCGGTGCGGAGCGTGGCGTCGCCGCCGTCGAAGAAGCGGAAGCCGCCGTATTGCAGGAGCAGCACGACGGAGTTGGCGTTGTCGGACTTGTCCTCGGGCTGGGCTTCGGCCTTGGCGGCGAGGGGATTCTCGCGGCGCTGGTCGGGACGCGGGGCGATGGTCTTCTGGTTGGCGCAAAGCACGCGGAGGTCGAACTTGGGATTGCCGGGAACTTTCGGCTGGAGGAGCGGGATGGGATCGCCGGCCTTGATGGTGACGCGCTTGCCGACCTTCGCCTCGCGGTAGGGCTTGGAGAGCAGCGGCCAGCGGGTGTCCTTCGCGTTGCCATCGGGGCTGGTGTCGGTGAGGCCCTTGTCGTAGAGCGCGCCGACGGGCATGAGGTCGGCGAGTTCGGCCAGCCCGCCGAAGTGGTCAATGTGGAAATGCGTGATGACGACGTGGTCAATCTGCTTCAAGCCCGCGACCTCGGTGGCAACCTTGTGGATGCGCCGGGCGTCGCGCCCGCCGGGGTTGCCGGTGTCAATGAGCACGGACTCGCCCTCGGGCGTGACGATGAGCGTGGAGCCGCCGCCCTCGGAGTCCACCCAGTAAATGTCGAGGGTCTTGTCGGCCTTGCCCGCGCGCGCGGTGAAGGCGGCGAGGGCAAGCAGCGCGATGGCGAGACGGCGGAAGACGGCGGTGTTCATGGGGAGAGTTTGGGAAGTGGCTGACCGGGCGGCAACTGGAAAGAACCGGCGCGCGTCACGCCGCCAGCGGATGCCTGCGGTTCGTGAGCGGCAACGACACCCGCCTCGCCGCGAGCGCCGACTGATACACGGCCATGATCATCTCGATGGCCTTCGCTGCGTTGTGGCCGCTGCATTCCGGCGCGCGGTTTTTGGCGATGGCGTCGAGCCAGTCGTCCACGAGGCGGGCGTTGGCGGCGGTGAAACCCTGCGCGGCGGCGGGCACGGTGAGGGTCGGGTCATCGGGGAGTTTGCGCCATTCGTCGGCCTTGCCGTCGGGTTTCCAGCCGGAGGATTTCAACGCGAAGACCTGCGGCGGGATGTTGGCGAGGATGCGCGCCGCGCCCTTGGTGCCGATGAATTCAATGCCCCAGTGGCCCGTGTGCTCGCGCAGCCTGCCCCGGCTGGTGAACGTGGCGGTCACGCCCTTCGCGAAGCCGAACTGCGCGCTCACCTCATCGCCCGCCACGGGGCCGACGTTGTCCCGCATTACGCGCGCGTCGGCGGGCGTGATGTCGCGGCCGGCCTGCGTCACACGGGCGGCGCACCACTGCGGGTCGCCGGCGAAGAGGCGCATGAGGTCGAAGAGGTGCGAGCCGAGCACGATCATGTCCTCGCCGCCGGCGCGGGCGTCCTGCTTGCCCCAGGCACGCATTTCGAGCAGCTCGCCGATGAGGCCCTCGGCGATGCGCTTCTTCAAGTGCGTGACATTCGGAGACATCCGCATCTGGTGCGCGACGGCGACCTTCACCCCGCGCTTGTCCGCCGCCGCGAGCAGCTCGTCCGCCTCGGCGGGCGTTGGCGTGATGGGCTTCTCCATGTAGATGTGCGCGCCGACGGCGACCGCCGCGAGGCCCATCGCGAGGTGCTGGTCGGCGTGGCGCGGGCCGATGGCGACGAGCTGCGGGCGCTCCTTCTCCAGCATCGCGCGATAGTCGGCGTATTGACGCGGGGCCTTGAGCTTGGCGGCCATCTTCGCCAGACCGTCGGGGTGCGCGTCGGCGACGGCGACGAGCCCGATGTTCGGGCGGTCGTTGAAGATGATGTCGAGGCCGTGGCCGTAATCGCCACGCCCGGTGTGGCCGATGAGGGCGGCCTTGAGCTTCGGCGCGTCCGCCGCGCGGAGCACCGCCGGTGCGGCCAGCGTGGCGGCAGTGGCGGCGAGGAACTTGCGGCGGGAAGGAAGGAGAGCGGAGTTCATGGTGCTGGGTTGAGTGGACGGTGCGGGCCAAGCGCGGATTCGCCGTCCGCCGAATTCCCTCGCGCCCGCGTGCGTCACGTTCCGCATGATTCCGCCGCCGCCTTCCGACCGCCGCCGCTTTCTCCACACTGCCGGGTTGGGCTTCGCTGCGGGGTGTGCGATGACCGTCCCGTCGCTGGCCGCGCCCGCGCGGAAGCGCCCGCTGCAAAAGGGCTACATGCTCAACACCTTTCCCGTGCGCGAGCTGCCGGTGCTGGAGAAGTTCAGGATGCTCAAGACAGCCGGCTTCGAGGGCGTCGAGCCGCCGAGCCACATGGACCAGGACGAAGTGCTCCGCGCGCGCGATGCCACCGGCCTCGCCATCCCGAGCGTGAGCTGCGGCGCGCACTCGCGGATGCTCGCGAATCCCAGCCCCGACCAGCGCGCGAAGGGTGTCGAGGGCATCCAGCAGGCGTTGCGCGACGCGAAGCGCTACGGCGCGGGGTCCATCCTCGTCGTGCCCGGCGGCGTGACGGAGAAAATCACCTACGAGCAGAACTGGACGTGGACCTTCAACGGCATCCGCCAGTGCGTGCCGCTCGCGGAGGAACTTGGCGTGAAGCTCGCCATCGAGAATGTCTGGAACAACTTTCACCTCAGCCCGCTGGAGGCCGCGCGCTACGTGGACGAGTTCAAGAGCACGGCGGTCGGCTGGCACTTCGACATCGGCAACGTGATGTTCCTCGGCTGGCCGGAGCAGTGGATTCGCATCCTCGGCAAGCGCATCGCCACGCTGCACATCAAGGAATACAGCCGGAAGAAGATGGAGGCGGAGGGCAAGCGCAAGGGCTTCGAGGTCGAGTATCTCGCGGGCGACAACGACTGGCCCGCCATCATGCGCGCGCTGGACGACATCGGTTTTCGCGGCTGGGGCATCGCGGAACCGGCGTGGCGTCCGGCGGGCGTGGAGCCGGCGGCGCGGTTGCGGCAGATTTCGGAGAAGCTGGAGGAGATTTTCGCGAAGTGACTGACTTCCACTCCTGCTCGTAATCGTAATCCTAATCTTAATCCTCCCGCCTCGCTTCCGTCGGACAGAGGAGCAGGATTAGGATTAGGATTACGAGCAGGAGGGGAGAATCGCCGGCTCGCCTTCGCGCGCGGTTCATCGCACACTCCCCGTGTCCGCCGCCATGACGCACAGCCAAGCCAAGTCCCGCCACGCCCAGCTCGCCGGCGAACTCCGTCGGCACGACCACGCCTACTACGTCGAGGCGAAGCCCGTCGTCTCCGACCGCGAATACGACACCCTCTACGCCGAGCTGCTCGCGCTGGAGAAGGACTTCCCCGACCTCGTCACGCCTGACTCGCCGAGCCAGCGCGTCGGCGGCGCGCCCACGGACAGCTTCAAACGCATCACCCACGAGCAGCCGATGCTCTCGCTGGAGAAAATCCAGGCCTCCGACTCGCCGACGAAGGACGAGGAGCCGGACCGCGAAAAACGCAACCGCCTCCAGGACGAGCGCACGCTGGAGGAATTCCGTGCCTTCGACGCCACCATCCGCAAGCAGCTTGGCAAGGAGCGGGTTGGCTACATCCTTGAGCCGAAGGTGGATGGCGTCTCCATCAGCGTTCACTACCGCGAGGGCAAGCTCGTGCTCGGCGCGACGCGCGGCGATGGGCGGCAGGGCGACGACATCACGACGAACCTCCGCACCGTCCGCTCGATTCCGCTCCAGCTCGACACCAAGCATCCGCCCGCGCTGCTCGAAGTGCGCGGCGAGGCTTACATGGCCACGAAGGAGTTCGACGCGCTCAACGCGAAGCTCACCGCCGACGGCGAGGCGCAGTTGCCCAACGCGCGCAACGCCACGTCCGGCACGCTCAAGCAGCTTGACCCGCGCACTGTCGCGCAACGGCCGGTGCGCGCGGTGTTTTACGCCGTAGGCGTTTGCGAGGGCATCGAGTTCCGCACGCACGCCGAGATGTTGAAGCAGCTTCGCGCCTTTGGCCTGCCCGTGCAGTCCGCGTGGTGGGAGTGCGACGGCATTGACGAAGTCCTGCGCCATTACCGCGAGCACGTCGTCTGCGGCTACGACGAGGACCGCGACCTGCGCACGCGGATGCCCTACGAGATTGACGGCGTGGTGCTCAAGGTCAACGACCTCGCCGACTGCGAGCGCATCCCCTTCAAGAGCCGCGCGCCCGGTTACGCCATTGTCCACAAGCCGATCCCGTGGATCACGCCCGCCGAGACGGTGCTCAAGGCCATCACCGTGCAGGTGGGCCGCACCGGCGTGCTGACGCCCGTGGCGGAGCTGGAGCCGGTCTTCGTGCAAGGCTCGACCATATCGCGCGCCACGCTGCACAACGAGGACGAGATCCGTCGCAAGGACATCCGCATCGGCGACACCGTGGTCATCCGCAAGGCGGGCATGGTGATTCCCGAGGTCTTCGAGGTGATGAAGACCAAGCGGCCCGAGGGGGCCAGGGAATTTGATTTGTTCAAGCACATCGGCGGCAAGTGCCCGGCGTGCGGCGGGCCGATTGCGAAGGATAAAATCAAATCTGGTAGGGCCGAGCTGCCGCTCGGCCTCGACGCGGCGGACGCGCAGCAGCGCGTCCCAACCGAGGTGGAAGAAGTCGCGTGGCGGTGCCAGAACGTCGCCGGCTGCCCGGCGCAACAGACGCGGCGGCTGGAGCACTTCGCGCAGCGCAAGGCGCTCGACCTCGAAGGGCTGGGCGGCATCGTGGCCGAGAAACTCATCGAGCGTGGCTTGGTGACTGAGCCGCTGGATGTCTTCGACCTCAAGCTGCCCGAACTCGGCGCGTTGAACCTCGGCACCGACGACGAGCCGCGCGTCTTCGGTGAGAAAAACGCCGCGAAGCTGATTGAGGCGGTTCAGCGCTCGCGTTCCATGCCGCTCTCACGATGGCTGTTCGCGCTGGCCATTCCTGAGATCGGTGAGGAGACGGCACGGGACATCGCGCGCTTCCACGCCGACCTCGCCGCCGTCCCGCATTCCACTCTGCTCCGCGACGTGGTGGAGTTGCACCGCCTCCGCGAAGCCGCCGAGGCCGCCAGCCCGCGCGCGAAGGTCAACAAGGACAAGACCGATTTGGAGAAGCAGCAGCTTGCCGCACGGCAGGCCGAACTGCTCGCGCAAGCCAACGCGACCGGCGCAAAACTCATCGCCGCCGGCTTCGCCGCACCCGCGAAGAAGAAGGGCGCGGCGGACATGGACGCGGTGGTCATCGTCGGTCCAGTCGCGGCACAGGCATGTCAGGACTGGTTTGCCGGCAAGGTTGGTCAGCGCGTGTTGCGCCGGCTGCACGAGTTGGGCGTCAACCCGAAGGGCGAGCAGGGCGCGACGGCGGATGCGCCGTTCGCCGGCAAGACCTTTGTCATCACCGGCACGCTGGCCAGCATGGGCCGCGACGAGGCGGCGGCGAAGATTCGCGCGCTCGGCGGGAACGTCTCCGGTTCGGTCAGCTCGAAGACGGATTACTTGATTTATGGAGCCGAGGCTGGGAGCAAACTCGCAAGGGCGGTCGAGTTGGGCGTGCAGCGCAGAACTGAGGCGGAGTTTCTCGAAATGCTTGGCGCAACCCTGAGCACGGCGAATCCGGTGCAAAACTCATTGCTTTGAAGGCCACGCCGGTCGGAGACCGACGCTCCGCTAGAACCGCCCGTTGATGGTGGCGGCCACGTAGCCCGAGCCGTTGTCGGTGAGCTGGACCTTGGGGCTGTAGTAGTGGAAACGGCGTTCGATGGCGTAGCCGCCTTCGAGGCCGAGGTTGAGGTGCCGGCTGAAGCTGTAGTTGAGGCCGCCGCCGATGCGGGTGTCGCGGTAGTCGAGCATCGAGTTGTTCAGCGCCGCGTTGCCGACTTTGGTGCCGAAGTCGCGGGCGACCCGGTAGGCGACCTGCCGCCATTCGAGGCCGGCGAAAAGCAGGAGGTCGTCGCTGGCCTGGAACTCGACGCGCGGGCGCGGGGCCACGAGGCTCAGCGTCCAGTATTCCGCGAAGCGCCAGCGCACGCCGGGACCGCCGTAGACGGGAAACTCGGAGCGGAGGTCCACATACAGGCCGAGCAGCCAGGTGAGATCCTCGTCGGGCTGCCAGGCGACCACCAGGTTGAACGGGGCGTTCACGTCGCCAAAGCTGATGTCGCGGAAGTCGCTGTAGATGCCGGGGCGGACGTTGAGCCAGAGGGAAACCTTGTCCCGCAGCGCCCAGTTGCCGGTGAGCTGGAGGCCGGCGTTGCCGAGGACGTTCGGAACCGGGACGCCGGGGCCGACATCGAAGTCGTTGCGGCGATACTCGGCGGCGACGCGGAAGGTGAAGTCGTCGGTCGCGCGCACCGCGATGCCGCCGACCAGGTGGGTGTGGGTCGAATCAAGGCTGCCGAGGCGCGCGGTGCCGAGCGAGAGGCGGGAGCCGGACATGTAGGCGGCCCCGGCCTCGTATTCGAGCTGGACGGTGTTGCCGCGGGGCGGGACGTGCCAGTAGTCCGCGCGCGCGGTCATGGCTGCGAGCGTCACCGCCATTCCGAGGAGCGCCGAGGTCGTCTTCATGCGTGCGGCGGAGCGTGGAAGGTTTAGGGCCGTTTGGCAAGGCGCGGATTAGGCGGTTGGGCGTGGCGGTTGCCAAATCCGCCCCGCTCCGCTTCAATGCCCGCGCTATGGCCCGCCAGCGCACGCCACCCAAACCTCTCGTCGGCATCATCATGGGCAGCCAGTCCGACTGGGAGACGATGCAGCACGCCGCCGCGCAGCTCGACGCGCTCGGCGTGCCCTACGAGGCCGAGGTCGTCTCCGCGCACCGCACGCCGGACCGGATGTTCGAGTATGCGGAGACGGCGGCGCAGCGCGGCCTCGAAGTCATCATCGCCGGCGCAGGCGGCGCGGCGCATCTGCCGGGCATGACGGCGGCGAAAACTTCGCTCCCCGTGCTCGGCGTGCCCGTGCAATCCAAGTCGCTCAACGGCCTCGACTCGCTCCTCTCCATCGTGCAGATGCCCGGCGGAATTCCCGTGGGCGCGCTCGCCATCGGCAAGGCCGGCGCCATCAACGCCGCGCTGCTCGCCACCGCGATGCTCGGCAACAAGCACGCGAAGTTTCGCAAGGCTTACGACCAGTTCCGCGCGGAGCAGACGCGCAAGGTGCGGGAGAGCCACACTCTGCCGCCGAAACCCGCCGCCTGACTTTCGCCCGCGCGCGTGAACTTCCCCATCCTCCCCGGCTCGACCATCGGCATCCTTGGCAGCGGCCAGCTTGGGCGGATGCTCGCCATCGCTGCGCGCCAGCTTGGCTACCGCGTCGCCGTGTATTCTCCGGACACGGACACTCCGGCGGGGCAGGTCGCGGATGTGGAGGCGGTCGGAGATTATCTCGATGAGGAGCGGCTTGCCGACTTCGCGCAGCGCGTGAGCGTGCTGACGTTCGAGTTTGAGAATGTCCCCTCGGTCGCCTCCGAAGTCGCCGCGAAGCACACCATCGTCCGCCCTGCCGGCAGCGTGCTGCACATCACCCAGGAGCGGCTGCGGGAGAAGACTTTCCTCCGCGACAACGGCTTTCCCACCACGCCCTTCCGCGAGGTGCGGACCTACGCCGACCTCCACGCCGCCGCGCGCGACCTCGGGCTGCCCGCCGTGCTCAAGACCGCGAGCTTCGGCTACGACGGCAAGGGTCAGCAGAAAGTCTATGCGCAGTCCGACCCCGCGCAGGTCTATGCGAATCTCGGTGGCGCGGTGGGCATCTACGAGGCGTGGGTGGACTTCGAGAAGGAAATCTCCGTCGTCGCCGCGCGCACGGCGGACGGGCAGTTCGCCGCGTTCCCTGTTTTCGAGAACCGCCACGCTAACCACATCCTCGACGTGACCTTCGTGCCCGCCGCCATCGGCCCGCAGCTTGCGAAGGAAGCGGTGGACCTCGCCGCCGGCATTCTGGAGAAGCTCGGCGTCATCGGCCTGCTGACCGTGGAGATGTTCGTGACCAAGAGCGGCAAGCTGCTCGTGAACGAACTGGCCCCGCGCACGCACAACAGCGGCCACCTCACGCTGGACGCGTGCGTGACGAGCCAGTTTGAGCAGCAGGTCCGTGCCGTGTGCTGCCTGCCGCTCGGCTCCACCGCGCTGCGCCAGCCCGCCGCGATGGCGAACCTGCTCGGCCACTTGTGGGAGAAGGGCGAGCCGCACTGGGCCGCCGCGCTGTCCGACCCGCATGTGAAACTCCACCTTTACGGCAAGGCCGAGGCGCGCAAAGGCCGCAAGATGGGACACATCAGCGCCTGCGGACGGAGCGTTGAAGCCGCCATTGCCCGCGTGATGGCGGCGCGGGAGCGGCTGCTATCGTAGAGCGGGCATCCTGCCCGCCTTGCTCGTCGAAAGACGAGCGATGAAAGACTTTGTATTGCGAGCCTTTGGCTCGCGGAGGCGAGCAGGATGCTCGTCCTACGTTGGCCGCACTCGCCCATGAACCTGCCGCCATATCTCCGCGCCCAGCCCGACGGCGTTTTCCTCTCCGTCAAAGTCCAGCCGCGCGCCAGCCGGAACCAGATCGGTGGCCTGCACGGCAACGAGTTGAAAGTCGCCGTCACCGCACCGCCGGTGGACTCGGCGGCTAATCAAGCTGTCGTGGAATTCCTCGCCGAAGCGCTCGGCCTGCCGCGCCGCGCCGTGACCCTCATGCGCGGCCAGACCTCGCGGCACAAAGTCTTCCGCCTCGACGGCATCACTGCAGAAGCGGCGGCGACCAAGTTGTCGTAGTCGCAACCTTCAGGTTGCGAATCGCTCGGCGCGCGGGCCTCCGCCCGCAGCGGCATCGCAAGCAGCAGCAGCAGCGTTGGAGTTCAAAAGCCGTTGCAGTCATCCAACGCTGCGACCTGGAATGCCGCGCTCCGCTTCCCGCTCGACGCGCCGGCTGAAGCCTGCGACTACGAGGGCCGTCAGTTTCAACGCATGAGTCATCACGGACTTCGCCCTGAACACCTCGGCCTCACCCGGCGCGAGCTGCTGACCCGCTGCGGCATGGGCATGGGCGCGCTCGGCCTCGGCGCGCTTTTCGGTGAGCTGGGCCTGTCCTCAGCGCAAGCCGAGGTCAACAACGCTTCACCGCTCGCACCCAAGGCTCCGCACTTTGCGGCGAAGGCCAAGCGCGTCATCCACATCTTCCTCAACGGCGGCCCGTCCCATGTGGACACGTTTGACCCCAAGCCGTCGCTGGACAAGTTCCACGGGAAGACCTTGCCCTACGAGTTGCGCACCGAGCGCCGCACCGGCACGGCCTTCCGTTCGCCCTACAAGTTTCAGAAGTATGGCAAGAGCGGCATCGAGGTGAGCGAGATTTTTGCGAAGACGGCGGAGAGCATGGACGACATCTGCGTCATCCGCTCGATGCACGCGGACGTGCCGAACCATGAGCCTTCACTGATGCTGCTCAACTGCGGCGACGCCCGCCTGCCGCGCCCGAGCATGGGTTCGTGGGTGACTTACGGCCTCGGCACGGAGAACCAGAACCTGCCCGGCTTCATCGCGATGTGCCCCGGCGGCTATCCGATTCAGGAGTCACAGAACTGGCAGTGCGCGTTTCTTCCAGGTGTTTTTCAGGGCACCTACATCAACACCGCCGAGACGCGCATCGAGCGGCTCATCGAGCACATCAACAACAAGCAGATTCCCGTCAGCGACCAGCGGGCGCAGTTGGATTTGCTCCGTGCCTTGAACGAGCGCCACGCAAAGGCGCGCGCCCGCGAGGCGCAGCTTGAGGCGCGCATCGAGTCCTTCGAGCTGGCCTACCGGATGCAGATGGAGGCGGCGGACGCCTTCGACATCAGCAAGGAGCCGGCGCACATCCGCGCGATGTATGGCGAAGGCACGCAGGCGCGGCAGATCCTCACGGCGCGGCGGCTCATCGAGCGCGGCGTGCGCTTCGTGCAGGTCTGGCACGGCGCGGGCCAGCCGTGGGACAGCCACGACGACCTCGAGGTGCAGCATCGCAACCTCGCGAAACAGTGCGACCAGGCCATCGGCGCGTTGTTGAAGGACTTGAAGCAGCGCGGCCTGCTCGACGAGACGCTCGTCATCTGGTGCGGCGAATTTGGCCGCACGCCGACGGTCGAGCTGCCCACACCCGGCTCGAACGCGGGCAAAATCAACGGTCGCGACCACAACCACCACGGCTTCACGACGTGGCTCGCGGGCGGCGGGGTGAAGGGCGGCACCGTCTATGGCGCCACGGACGAGTTCGGCTTCAAGGCCGAGGTGAATCCCGTCCACGTCCACGACTTGCAGGCGACGATTCTCCACCTCCTCGGTTTCGACCACGAGCGCCTCACCTTCCGCCACGCGGGCCGCGACTTCCGACTCACGGACCTTAGCGGCAACGTGGTCAAGGGCGTGCTGGCGTGAGCTGCGTTTCAGCCTGCGCCGCTTGCAGGCCCGCCACAAACCGGTCGAGCACCAGCTTCCAGTCGTGCTGGATGAGCAACTGCCCCGCCCACGTCCCGATTTGTTCACGCGGCACGGCGAGCGCGGAGTTCATCGCCGCGCGGAACGATTCGTAGTCCGAGTTGGCGAAGGCGAAGCCGGCATCGCCCATCACCTCGCGCGTCGCGGGAATGTCCGAGAAGACCGGGCACGCGCCAGCGAGCACCGCCTCCACCGGCGGCATCCCGAAGCCTTCGTATTCGGAGAAGAAGACCAGCGCCTTCGCCCGCGCGAGCAGACGACGATACGCCTCCTCCGGCAGCCGCTCGTGGCGTTGCCAGTTCGAGAAATTAGGCATTACCAAACGCGTCGGCAAACCGCCCACCCAGTCCACTGTGCCCGCGAAGCCACTCTCCCGCTGCCAGCGCGCGAGCCAGTCCACGGCCAGATCGGTGCGCTTGTGCGGGAACGGGCTGGCCAGCACGCACAAGCGGTTTTCCTGCGGAACCGCTGCTGGCGCAGGGCGCGTGAAACCGATGCCGATGGTGTGGATGGGCGGCGGCACCACGCCCCGCGCGCGGGCGAGCCGGGCAATTTCTCCGCTCGTGAAGTCGCTGATGGTGAAGATGACCCGCGCGTGCCGCACCGTGCCCCAAAAACTGCGGACGAAGTAGCCTCGCTCCAGTGCGCCGCCCGACTGCGGATACCGCGTCTGGTAAAAGTCGTGGATCGTGTCCGCCACACAGGCGGCGAGCCGTCGCGGACACGCACGGGCGAAAGAGGCGAAGCCCTTGGGGAGGAACAGCCAGTCGTTCGCCGTGGCTGTGGCGGCGGAATAGACGCCCCATTGATCCCACCAGATGCGGCCCAGCCGCCCACGCGCCGGCGCGTCGTGCCAGCGGACGTCGAGGGATCCGGGCAGCCGGCCAGCCAGCGTGCGGTTCGCCAGGACGGTCAGGCGTGAGATTTCGGGCCGCCGGGCGAGTTGCTCAACGAGGCCGAGGGACAGATTGAAAATGCCAACCGACTTGGTTTGCACGAACAACTGGTCCGCCAGCGAGCAGGTGAGAGTCAGCGGACGGGCGTTCATCGAAAGGTTGGCTCGGCGATGTAATCACGCGGGCCGGGGGCGTGCCAATGAATCATTGACGGAGCCGCCGGCGCAGCCCGTGGGCGGACTTGGGCTTGCGGGCCGCCTCCGTTCTGCCAGCCTTGAGCGCGTCACAATGTTTTCGCGAGTCAACCGGAGCGCCTTTCAGAAGCCGGGCAATTACTGGTTCGCTTGCGCCAGTGAGATGCTCCGGCCGGCTTTGGTGGGACTGGGCCGGTCCTGGTGCGCGGTGTCACCGTCACCGCCGACGGCGTGGCGACGTGGCCTGCTGGTCGGCTCCAATCACATCGGAGATTGCCTGCACCTGACGGCCAGCCTGCCGGCGTTGCGGGCCGGGCTGCCGGATTGCCAGTGGCATTGCGTTGCGCCGCCGCCCGGGTGCGAGGTGCTGGAGACGAACCCGCACTTGAGTGGTTGTCTGCGCCTGGATGTGGTGGCCGCTCCCTTGAAGCGGGCGCAGGCGGAGCTGGCTGCCGCGGGCCCGTTCGACGTGGCCATCGCCTACAGCAACATCGCCTTCTGGCGGGATTTGTTGCGGCTGGCGAGGCTGGGCATTCCCAACCGGGTGGGCTTTGTCCACAAGGGTTTCTCCGGCTTGGTTACGCATCCGATCGCGCTCCGTCATCCGCAACCGTTTCCCTTCTACTTCCGGGACCTGGTCAGTCAGCTCACCGGGCAGCCGGTGCCGGCCCCGACGCGCCCGCAGGTTTTTCCCACGGACGCCGACCGCCAGGCGGCGGCCGGGTGCTGGGAACGGCTCGGACTCGCCAATGACCTACCGGTGGTGATGTGCTTCTGCACCAGCCGGCAGGCCAGCGGGGTGTGGCCGTTGGAGCGGTTCGCCCAGACGCTGCGGTTGCTGAACGAGGCCGGACGGCACCGCATCGTGCTCGGCGGATCGGCAGGGGACCGGGCGGCCTTGGAGCGGGTGCGCGGGCTGGCCGGCTTGGACTGCGCTGTGCTGGCCGGCGATCTGTCGGTGCGGGCGCTGGTGTGTTTCCTGGAACGATGCGCCGGCGTCATCGCCCCCGACACCGGCCCGCGCCATCTGGCCAACGCGGCGGATGTCCCGGTGGTGTTCGTGCGAAATCTCTACGTGAACCGCGTCGAGAGCGGTGTGTATTGTCCGACCGAGTGTGACGTCGCGCCGCCAGTGGAGTTCGTGCCCCCCGGTGATCAGGCCCGGTATTTCGAACAAATCCAGCCTGCGGCCGTGGTTGAAGCGATCTTGCGCCAGACGGCTGCCCGTGCAGTGAGGGGTTAAGCTGGGGCGGGATCGGGCTTCGGCGCGGCACCGGATGCGGGCGAGCAGACGCCTCGGTTGACCGAGATGCTGAGGCCGACGACGCCGGTGAACACCATCAGATCCAAGTCAAACTGGCCGTAGAGCGCGAGGTAGAAAATCATCCGCGCGGCGAAGAAGGCGATCAGGAAGGTGTTGATGTGCCTGAACTCGGGCGGGCCGTAATGGTAGTTCCGGTGGAGCACCCGCCACCCGGCCCACGCGAACGCGGCAAAGGCAAACGTGCCAGCCAGCCCAAACGGCACGAGCAGGGTCAGGATGCCGTTGTGATAATTGCCGCTGACCAGCGTGTCCTCGTAGAGCGTGAACATCCCGCGCCGGATGGACTCCTGCACCAGCAGGTAGTCCGTGCTGCTGAAGGTGTAGCCCTTGCCCAGCAGCAGGTATTGCGGCACCTCCTGGATCACCACCCGCCACATCTGCAAGCGCCAGTCCAAAGTTCCCAGCGCGTCCTGACGCGCCGTCGGATGCACGTCAATGGGCAGAAAACTCAGGCTGCGTTGCACGGACAACGGCAGCTTCTCCGCATAGCCGATCAGCACTGATCCCACCAGCAGCCCGGTCACCACCGCGATGGGAAACCACTTGGTGCGCAGCAGGCCCTCAAACCAGAACTGCGTCGCAAACAGAATGCACATCAGGATGATCGAGGAGCGGAACCCTCCGAACAGGCCCACCAGAAAAAGCGCGACGAACACCACCGCCCGCCACATGTGGCGCACCTCCAGCATACCGCGGATGCCATACCGCATGAGCATGAACCAGTTGCCCGCCTGGGCCATCCACGCAATCCCGGTCAGGCGCATCAGCGTGTCCTGCGTGGAGGCCTGCGCCACCGCCAGCTCCGTGGGCACGAACAGGAACAGGAAGTAAAACCCCGGGCCGAAGGCAAACGCCAGGTCGCTCATCACCGCCGTCATGCCCGAGAGAAAATACAGGCTGACCATCAGTTCGACCTGCTTGCGCGGGATGGCCTGTGCCGTCAACGCGAAGTAACCAAGGATGGCTCCCAGCACTCCCAGATAACGCTTGGCCCCCCAAAGCTCGCTGCCAAAGGCCCGCCCGCCGATGCCGCGCACGCTGATCGTCACCACCACCACCGCCGCCAGCAGGAGCAGCGGCAGCGCCACCGAGCGGACATGGAGAAACTCGGACTTGGCCCGCAAGGTCCGGGTGACCACGGCGAGGCCCAGGCTCAAGCCGGCCAGCACCGCCCACAAGGGCGGCTTGCCCGGCAGGAAGAAACAGATGAACACCGCGTTCCAGCAGCAGATGACCAGCGCATGATGCCAGCGCAGCAGGATCGGCAGGCACAAGACGAGCAGCATCAGGCTCACGCTGGCCAGGCTCAGGAGCGACTGCGGCGTGGCCACCGCAAAGCCAAACCCCAGGCTGATGATCACCACCACGGCATAAACCAGGGCCGTGCGCAGATTGCTGACGCTAGCGTCCATCGTGGGTGAGAGCAGAATAGATGGCTGCGCAGGCCGCAACCATTTTCCCGGCGGGAAAGCTGGCGCTGACATGCTCGCGGGCCGCCGCGCCGGCGGCGGCCACGGTTTCAGGCTGATTAACCAGCCGTTCGAGCAACGTGGCGCAGCCCGGCGCGTCTCCCGGCTCAAACAGCCAGCCGCTGCGACCGTCCAGCACCACCTCCGGCACCGCGCCCACGCGGGCGGCCACGGTGGGCACCCCGGCCAGCGCCGCCTCCGCCGGGGCCAGGCCGAAGGTCTCGAACGCCCGCGAGGGAAACACCAGCACGTCAATCCCGCGCAGGAACTCCTCCGCCCGCACCCAGCCGCGCCAATGCACCCGGGACCACCACGGGGCGGTCGAATAGGTGCGGGCCAGTTCGCCCATCAAGGCCTCACCCGCCGCGTCCTGCGCCGCGCCCGCCACATGCAGCTCCCAGCGCCCGGCCACGCGCTGTTCCAACTCCACCACGGCGGCCAGCAAGTCCCGCAGCCCCTTGCCTTCGGACAAGGAACCGAGAAAGCCCAGCCGCAGACGGCCGGAGGCGTTGCGCACCGCCGGGGTTTCCGCCGGGGAGGACAAGCCGTTGTGGATCACGGTCAGCTTCCGGGCGGGCCAGCCAGCTTGGAGACACGCCTCCCGCAGGGCGGTGGAGACCACCGTCACCTGATCGAGTCCGAACCGGGCGCACCAACGCAGGAGTTTTTGCCGCCGCGCCGTCATGTAGTCCGCGTGCGGATGATCGTGCAGCGTCCCAACGGTCGGGCGCCGCCGCGTGCAGCCCGCCAGGCTGGTCAATTCCCAAGCGCGCGCCCCCCACCCGTGGAACACATCAAATTCCGCCGCGGACACGGCGCGAAGCTGCCGGCGCAATCCGCCGACCGAGAACGGCTGATTGGCTGGCAGCGCCAGCGTCGCGATTCCCGGTGGCAGCGCCTGCGCGAGCGGGCTCCCGGCCACGCAGGCCACGGTGGCGTGGACCGAGCTGTCCGCCAACCCGGCGACAAGCCGACCTAACTGCACCTCGGTGCCGCCGTAGTATTGGCTTTCGTTGTGCAGGAGCAGAACCCGCATGGGCGCAGGCTCGGTCATTTTCCGCCGGTGGACAATACCTGCCAACCCGGAGCCGCCAGGCGGGCTTGGGCACGGGCTGGGTCGAGCGTGGCAAGGAAGTTGTGCTGCAAGTCCGCCGGCTCATCCGGTGCGTCGCTGGCCCGGAGGCCCGGCCCGCGCCTGCGCGCTTGCAACGTGAAGAGCGAATAGCCCTGCGCTCGGAGCAACGCCGACACCGGCGATGGTTGCACGGCGAGATCTTCGTAGATCAAATCACGCACGGCCCGCTCACCCAGCAGCCGGGACGCACCGCGCAGCACGTCCAGTTCGTGACCTTCCACGTCCACCTTCGCCACTCCCACCAACGACCCCGGCGGCAGGAGCTCATCCAGCGTGAGGAGCTGGATGGAGACGGCACGCCCACCTGTGTCCGCCGCCGTCACCCGGCCCAGGCCACGGTTGGCCTGCCAGTCTCCGCCCGGGTCCAGCCACGCCGCGCGGGCAGCGTCGCTCAGTCCGGCCTGGAACAATTCCAGCGGCGCTCCAGGCCGCTGGTTGGCAGGGGCATCGCGCAGGAATTCCAGCGCGCCAAAAAGTTGCGGGTGCGGCTCGAAGGCGAGCACGCGGCCGGCGGGTCCGGCCTTGCAGCGCAGCAGGCTGGTCATCTGCCCGAGATTGGCACCCACGTCCAAGGCAGTTTCCCCGGCGTCCAGCAGCCGCCAGAGCGTCTCGGCCACCGGCAGGTCAAACACGCCGCAATACCAGATCTCCGCGCCGATCGTTTCGCGGGGACACACGCGCACGGTGTCGCCCCAAGGCAGCGTGACCTCCGCCGACTCCGGCACGGGCGACAGCGCGCGGCGCAGGCGGGTCAGAATCTGCCGGGGGCGGAAGGCGTATTCCGGGCGCGTGAAAACCTTGAGTGGATTCATGGCCGGGTCTCAGTCAGCGCGCCGGGCAAAGAGCAGCCGGCTCCAGGAAGTTTGCAGCAGCCCGCCGCCCACCCGGGGCCAGTGCCAGTAGTTGAACGCGGCCCCGGCCAGCAACGGCGCCAAGACCAGCGCGCCCAGACCCAGGCCGGTGAAATGCAGCAGGCCAATCGCCAGCCCGAGACTCGCGCCGTTCGCCAGCAGCAACGGGCGCAGGTAGGGCACGCGGTTGTCGGTGTAGATCAGCATCCCCCAGACGGAAAGGTGCATCTCCAGCAGGGTGTGAACCGCCATCACGCAGAGCCAGGCGGCGGGCATGACGGCCTTGTCCGTGTCGAGCCAGCGCAGCAGCGGCGGGGCCAGGGGAATGGCGACCGCGACCAGCAAGCCGAACGTCGCCACCGACAGCCACAGCCGTTGTCGCAGGATGGCCCGGATGCCCGCGAAATCGCCTTGGGTTCGCAGCCGGGCGATCGCCGGCCATTTCACCTGGATCCACACCACGGCCATGCCTTGGGCGACGGACATGATCTGCAACGACAAGCCATACTCGGCGTTGGCGGCGAGGCCGAGCGTGGTCAGGCAGAGGAACGCCATGGCCTGCCCGCCCAAGTAGCTGCCCACGTTCAGGAAGCCGATCCGGCTCGCGTTCGGCCAGAGGTGCGCGATCAAGTCTCGGCGCACCGCCGGGTCCGTCGGGGTCGGCGGCGGTTCGCCCAGGCACCGGAGGCACGCGCGCCGGGCCAGCGTGCGCTGCACCAAGACGGCCACCAGTCCGGCCAGCGGCACGCTCAACAGTCCAACGTCCAGGCTGAGGAGCGCCGCGCTGCCCGCCAGCTTGATCAGGTAGGCCGCGAAGTTGAGCTGCGCGCAGACGACCACGCGGTTCAGCCCCATGAGGTAGGCGTTCCACCAGCTCGCATAGACTTCCCACACGGCCAGCAGTAAAGTCGCGCCCCACGCCAGCCAGGTGCGGGCGGGCGAACTGGTTTCCAGCACACCCACGTTCACCAGCAGCGTGCCCACCGGGGCGATCAGGAGCAGCGACGCCATTGCCAGCCCGCCATACAGCCGCCGCGCCGCCGCCATCAGATTCCAGATCAACTCCCGGTTGGGTTCGCTCCCCTCGGGCGGCGGCTCATCCACGCCAAACTTCAACATCTGCTTCCCGCCGGCGGACGCATGGGCGACCGCCCGCCATACTGCGCCACTGAAGCCAAAGTCCAGCACCGCCGCCAGCGCGCCCAAGTTCAGCAGGACGTAATGCATCCCCAGATCGGTCTTGGACAGCCGATGCACCAACAGGGGCAGCAAGATCAGGCTCGAACCCAGCCGCAGCCCGTTCATCCCCCACGACCACACCACCGCCGATTGGGCCGCCTGACGCAGGAGAAGGAGGAGCCGGGTCATGCTGGTGCGGCGGCGGACATGGCTCAAACCGGCCAGCCGCTTTTAAGACGCTGGATCAAATCCTCCCGGGCCGCCGGCAGGGCCAGGTAATTCGGCCCGAGGAAGTGCTCCTGATCAATGTCATGTTCGCGGAAATCCACGTAGTTGGCGTAGAGCTTGCCCAGCACGTAGCCCTTGGGCCGCAGCAGATCGTAGTAGTCGCGCAGGAAGCGTCCGCCCTCATGCTCGAATTGCACGGCCCCCACTCGTTGAGCACTCAACATATCGCCAAACCCGGACAGCACCTCGTGGTCCGCCCCCTCGGCGTCCACCTTGAGATAGTCAATCCGCTCTATGCCGCGTTCCTTGCAGAACTCATCCCCGGTGCGAATCCGGGAACGCTCCACCCGGTGCGGCACGCTGCTGTGCAGCGGCGCGCGCATCCCGCTCAGGACGCTCTGCTCCCCGGAATACGCGAAGAACGTCACCTCGCCGGTGGTCGCGCCCAGCCCGTGCGCGTGGATTTCCACGCCCGGCTGTCCCCCCAGCCGCGCGGTCAGTTGGGCGGCCGTGGCCGGATTCAACTCAAACGCGTGGACGGTGGCCTGGGGAAACCGCTCGCGCGCCATCACGGTCCAGTCGCCGACGTTCGCGCCCACGTCGAAGAGCATCGGGGCCGGCCCTGCCACCACGCGCGCCAGCACGGCGCTTTCCCCGTTGCGGACGATGTCGTAGGTGGGATGCTCCGACGCGCGATGGATGTTCTTGCACAGCCTGGCGAAGCGCGCCACGACGCGGTTGCGCCGGTGATGGTGGATGAAAAACCAGATGGCTTCCTTGATTCTCATGGCAGGGGACGATGCGGCATGGGTCACGCCGCCAGAACCGTCCCGGCCTGTCACGGGCTTGCCCCGGCGAGCAATCTGATGCGCCAGCTATAGCCGCCGGCCAACGCAACGGCAAGCCCCGGCCACCCGCCGGGACCGCATCAGCCCCGCCGCGCGGCCGCCTCTCCCGCCAGGCGCATCAACTCCTCGGTCATGGCCCGGGCCGTCAGCCGCGCGCGCCAGACGGCGCTGATGTTGGCGGGCGACCGCCGGCCCGCGCCCCACGCCGCCAG
>WRPG01000030.1:0-65146 GCA_009773355.1 Limisphaerales bacterium | reverse complement strand
CCGTCCCCGAATCTTGCGAGGCGAAATGCGCGAACGACGGCAGCTCCGCCGGCCCGACGACCGAGCAGCCGCAGCACAACCCCTGCGCGGCCACGAGGTGAAAACTTTCCGAGCGCGAGGTGCAGAGCACGAGTTGCGACTCCTGCAACAGCGGCAGCAATTCCCCATGCGGCACATAACCCAGCACCCTCACGCGCTCAGTGACATCACGCGGCAAGCGGGCCAACTCGGCCCGCATCAGGTCGTCGCAGGAACCAGCCACCACCGCCGAACACTCCGGCTCACGCGCCAGCACTTCGCCGAGCACGCGCGCGAGCTTGGGGGTGTCCTTGAAGTAGGAATCCCAGCGGCCAGCGGCCAGCAGTTGCCTGCGTCTGGCCCGCGCGGGGTCGGGGCGAAAGTAATCCGGCACCGGATGCGGCACGAACCGCACGCGGTCAGCCAGATCAGGGCGGTCCAATTCTCCCAGCAGCCGGCACAACAACTCGCACGCCCCCGGCGACTCGATGGTGATGACCTCCGCGTGGTCAAGATGCGCGCACATGCCGGCGTCGTGCGCAGACTTGAAGCACCGGAACACCAGGGTCTTGGCCAGCGCCAGCAACTGTGGCAACGGCTTGCCTTGATCCCGGTAATAGCAGTGCTGCCAAGCCAGAAAGCGGCGGAAGCCCACGCGCGGACTTTTGCAGCCATCCGAATCCAGCCGCACGATCAGGCGCAGGCCGGCGGCGCGGATCGCCCGCGCGATCGGCTCATGCCGGGGCGCGCCTCCGGCAGTCAGGATCACGCCCTCGGCCCGCGTCCGGCCCCACCACTCCGGGTTCCGAAAATCCGCCAGGCTGCCCAGAATGAGCGGGTGATCCGGCCTGACTGCGGCTGGCCCCTGCGCGACCAGCCGCGCGTCCTGTCCCAGCTCGCGCAACCCCAGACAAGTGAGGCCCGCGTCCCGCTCCCAATGCGTCAGGTCCTCGCCATAGGGCAGGGGCGTTGCCGCCAGCCAGTTGCCGGTAGATGCCATGCGGGTTGAATTCAACGGCTCACGCCGGACAAGTCAACGGACACTTGTGCCCGTCACAGCGCCGCCGCCAGTTGGCGCACGCGCGCCGCCCAGGTGTGGTCGGCGAGGACGCGTCGCCGACCGGCCTCGCCGATCCGCACACAATGCTCCGGCTGGCGGGGCAGTTCGCGAAGGAGCTGCGCCGCCTCGCCGAGCGTGCGGTAGGTGAGCACCTCGGTCCCCACGTCCAGCGCCGCCGCCACGTCGTCGTTGTGCTCCGTCAGGTAGCAGCAGCCGTGGCCGGGGAATTCGAGATCGCGGAGCTTGAGATAACTCAGTTGCCGGCCATGCCCGTCCAGACCCTGGTTCAAGCCCAGCACCACGCGGCACCCGCGCAGATATTCCGGCACCTCTTCGTCGCGCAGCGGCCCTTGGGTGCGGGCTTGAACCTGCGGCCAGCTCGGCTGCCGGCGAAGCTGATCCCCCAGACCATGAAACAACATGGCCTGACGGGCGGCGTTATCCGTGGGTTCCTCGCGCCAGCCCGGCCCGCGGATTTCCAGCCGCGCACCCGCCGCCAGCAATTGTCCAAGCTGCTCGACGCGCGGCCCGGTCGGCATCCCGATGAACGCGGCGGCGCGCTCGGGCCGGACGCACGCGCAGTCCGGCAGGTGCGGCGGCGTGAGCGCGTAAGGCAGGCAGAGGAACGGCACACCCAGCGCGCGGTAGTTGGGAATCGCCGCGTGCTCGACAAACCAGTTCAGCGACACCACGCGCGCCAGCGGCTCCACCTCCGCGAAGCGATAGGTGCTGTCGCAAAAGAAGTTCACCCACGGCACGCCCGCCGCGATCACCCGGCGCACCACCTCCGGCTGCACGTCCCCGCCAAAGCAGTAGGAGATGACCGCGTCCAGCCCATGCACCGCGTGCTCGCGCAGGATTTGGGCGGCCAGATGCTCGCTCACCCGCGAGCGCTCGTCGGCCATGTCCGCCGCCGGTTCCGGCCCCGCCCGGCGCGCCCAAGCCCAATCCAAGTTCGCGGGGATCGTCAGCCGGTCCACCACCGCACGCAGGCCGTCGTAAAAGTGTCGTTGCCAGAGCGACCGATAATGTCCCGAGGGCGCATGGCAGTCCGCCACCACGCAGAACACCTGACGGAGCCGCGTCATGTTCAGACATCCCCGCCCCGCTTGCGCGCGGGCAGGATGGCGCAGGCGTCCTTGCAGCCGAAGAGACGACTCAACAGATACCGGTTGCGGCTTACCCACATGTAAATCCGCTCGGCAATCCAGATGACGCCAGGAATCCACAGCACCAGCGCCAACGGCACCAACAGCGGCATCCGCAAGCCCACGAACCGCAGGCACCGCGCGCCGCGATGGATTGTGCCCTCGGTCGTGACGCAGTGGATGGCTTCCAGCAGCGCCTCACGCGTGAGCGTGGGCGCGACCCGCGCCGCCTCCGGGTCCGCGATGGGCAGCAGGCGCACGACGTGGCACCAGTCCAGCCAGGTGAGCAATTTCATCTGGAACGTGCAGAGGGAGCACTCGCCGTCGTAGAGGACAATGTGGCGCGCGGAAGGCACAGGGCAGTTAAGGGCATCGGAGCCGTGGCGTCAAACGCCGCGCCCACGACATCTTCGCCCTTGGTTCACCCGTGCATCCCGACTACAACCGCACCCCATGCAGCGCGTTCTCGACTGGCTCACGAATCTCTTTCCCCTGTGGGCGTTGCTGGGTGGCGCGCTGGCGCTGGTCGAGCCGCGCTGGTTCACCTGGTTCAGCGGCGAGTTCATCGTGTGGGGCCTCGCCATCATCATGCTCGGCATGGGCATCACCCTGAGCGTGGACGACTTCAAGCGCGTCTTCAAAATGCCCAAGGCCATTGCCGCCGGCTTCCTCGCGCAATACTCCCTCATGCCGTTCCTCGGCTGGGCCATCGCCAGCGCGCTGCCGTTGGAGAAGCACATGGCCGTGGGCCTAATCCTCGTGGCGTGCTGCCCCGGCGGCACCGCGTCCAACGTCGTCACCTTCCTCGCGAAGGCCGACGTGCCGCTCTCGGTGCTGATGACCATGTGCTCGACGTTTGCCGCCGTGGTGATGACGCCGCTGCTGACGAAGTTCCTCGCCGGCGCGCTGGTGCCGGTGGATGCGATGGGCCTTTTCCTCAGCACGGTAAAGGTGGTGCTCCTGCCGCTGGTGCTGGGCCTGGCGTTGCCCCACTTCACCCCGAAACTGGTGACGAAGGTGCTGCCCGCTGCGCCGCTGGTGTCGGTCGTCTTCATCACGCTCATCGTGGCGAGCGTCATCGGGCAAAACGCGAAGCCCATCCGCGAATCCGGCGGCGTGCTGCTGCTGGCGGTGTTCCTCCTGCACGCGTGCGGCTTCGGGCTGGGCTATCTGTTTGCGAAGCTGTTCGGCTATGACAAAATTGTCTGCCGCACCATCTCCATCGAGGTCGGGATGCAGAACTCCGGTCTCGGCGTGGTGCTCGCCCGGAAGCACTTCCCCG
Source organism: Limisphaerales bacterium (assembly GCA_009773355.1). GTDB lineage: Bacteria > Verrucomicrobiota > Verrucomicrobiia > Limisphaerales > SXTU01 > SXTU01. The sequence goes on along the minus strand of WRPG01000030.1, from coordinate 61,638 downwards.
ACACGCTTGCGCCGGTGCCGTGCGCGGTGTCGAGCGTGTTTCACTCGGTCATCGGCAGCCTGCTGGCGGCATGGTGGCGGTGGCAGGCGGAGCGGGAGGCCGCATCGAAGTCTGGCGGAGGAGGACAGGTCGCATGAAGCCCGCGCCTACCTCCCGTCCAGCTTCAGCGTCACGCCCATCGCGCGCTCCAGGCGGGCGCGGGCGACGGAGTAGTCGCGCAACGCCAAGATTTGCGTCGTGCGCGCCTCGGTCAGCGCGGTCTGGGCGTTGAGCACATCGAGCTGCGTGCCGGTCCCAGCCTCGGTGCGGGCGTTGGCGAGGCGCAACGCCTCCTCGGCCTGCTCCTGCACTTTCTTTTGCGACTCCAAAACCTCCTTCGCCTCGATGAAGTTCGAGTAGGACGTGCGCACATCCAGCTCGATGCGGCGGGAAAAGTCGTCTAGCTCCTCCTGCGATTTGCGGTGCAGCGCGGCGGCCTCGGCCACCTTGCCCTTCACCAACCAGCCGTCGAAGATGTTCCAGCTCGCCTGCCAGCCGACATCCCAGCCGGAAATGTCCCGCGTGAGATGCTGGCTGAAGCGCGAGCTTTTTGAGCCGACACCGGCGTAAATCTGCGCGCTGGGCTTGCGGCCCGCCTCGGCGTTGGTGATCGCCTCCTGGCGCAGCCGCTCGGCCTTGCGGAGCGCGGCGAGTTCGGTGCGCTGCTCCAGCGCCTTCGCGAGCGCGATGGGCAGCTCGATGGGCGTCGGGTCGGCTTCGAGCTTGCCGGAGAGCTGGAGCGGGATGTCTTCGACCACCGTGCGCGGCACGTCGTAGCCGAGGAGGTTGGCGAGGTTGTTCTTCGCGATGCGCAGGGCGTTGCGGGCGCGAATGAGCTTGGGCCGCGCGTTGGCGAGTTCCACCTCCGCGCGCAGCACGTTGAAGCGCGGCACGGTGCCGGCCTCGAAGCGGCGCTGGTTGTCCTGCAATTCCTTCTTGAGCAGCTCGATGCTCGCCTCCTGCACGACGATTTGCTGCACGGCCAGCAGGGCGTCGTCGTAGTTCACCCGCACGGCCAGCACGGTGTCAGCGAGGACCGTCTGGTGCTGGAGCAGCGCCTGGTCCCGCGTGAGGTCGGCGGTGCGCTTGGCGGACTCGATCTTGCCGCCTTCGTAGATGGACTGGGTGATTTGCACGCGCACCCCCCACGCCTGGTCGGGCGAGCGGAAGACGCCGCCGGGAAACTGCTCAATCGCGCCCTGGTCGGTGAGCGTGTGGTTGATGCTGCCGGTGACCCGGGGCATCTGGATGGCGCGCGTCTGGATTACAACACCATAGGTGGCCTCAAGGTCGGACTGGCTCTTTCGCACGGCACTGTTCTGGCGCAGCGCGACCTCGACCGCGTCCCGGAGCGAGAGCGGCGCGGTGGGCCAGGAGACGGTGTTGGTGGCTTTTGCCGGCGGCGCGTTCGTGCCGGCAGGCTGGTCGGCGGCGAAGGCGGCCGTGTGGCAGAGCGCGGCGAGGAGGAGGGGCAAAGTCTGTTTCATGGGTGGCAAAAGCGAGTTCGTTGACGACAGCGGTGACAGGTTCATGGGGAGTTTGTCGAAGTCAAACTTTGTCCGGCAGGCGGCGCCGCAATCGGCGTCAGCACGCGTTCGATGAACACGTCCACCTGCTGGCCGACGTAGAGCGGAACCTCGGGACGGTCCAGCTCGAAGATGATTTGCAGCACGCGCGTGTCCACGCGCTCGGCACTGTCGCCGGTGAGCGAACGCTTGGGGATGACGAACGGCTCGATGCGCACGAAGCGCAACGGCAGCTTGCGGATGGTGTCGCCCTTCAAGTAGGCGACGGCGGGCCGGCCGGCCTCGACGAGCGGCGCGTTCTGCTCGTCCACCTCGGCGCGCACCTGGAGCTTCTCGACCTCGCCCAGAATCATCAGCGGCTCCTGCGGCGTGGTGCCGGCGAACTCACCGGCCCGCACGTTGACCTGGAGAATGGTGCCGTCGCGCGGCGCGCGCACGGTGAGGATGTCCAACTCGGTCTGGACCTGCTGGAGCTGCGCGTCCATCGCGGCGATGTCGGCCTCGCTCTTGGCGATGCGCGCGTCCCAGTTCTGCACGGCGAACTCGCGGCGCTTGCGCTCGTCCACGGAGATGACGGCGTCCTTGGCGAGCTTCTCGGCGCGCGCGAGCTGGTCAGCGGCGTCGGCCTGCATCACGCGGTCGGCCTTGAGCGCGGCGCGGAGGGCTTCGAGCTGGGCGCGCAGGGTGTTGAGCCGCGCGCGGACCTCGCGGTCGTCGAGCTGGATGACCGTGTCGCCGGCCTTGACCTTGGAGCCGACCTCGACGGCGACCTTCTGAATCAAGGCGGGCTTGGGTGCGGCAATCTTCACGTTCTCCCGCGCGGCTTCGAGAATGCCGGTGGCGGCGACCGACGCGGCGAAGGGCGAGCGTGCCGGCTCGACGGCGGGCGGCGGTGCGGGCGGCTTCCGACGCATGTCTTTCACGAGGAAGAACACGCCGGCAAACCCGGCGATGGCGAGGTAGAAGGTGACTTGGCGGAAGAGGAGCATGGTTGTGAAAAGTTTAGGTGCGCAGGACCGAACTGGAAAAAGCTCCAAATCCCAAGTTCCAAGCTCCAAGGAAATCCCAACCTCCAAATTCCAGAACGCGGCGCTGTGGCTCGGATGAGCTGTTGGAGCTTGGTGTTTGGAGCTTCTTTGGGATTTGGAACTTGGGTTTTGGAGCTTTCACTTTGTCCCTCCGCTTTCCTCAAAGTTCCCGCCCTGGTCATGCACCCGCTGCACGCGACCGTCCTCCATCTCGGTCAGGCGGTCGGCGTATTTGAAGATGCGGTTGTCGTGGGTGACGACGATGACGCTGCGGTCGGGATGGCGCGCGACGTCGCGGAGCAGGTCCATGATGTGGCCGCCGGTGTCCTTGTCGAGGGCGCTGGTCGGCTCGTCGCAGATGACGAGGCGCGGCTCATGCACGAGCGCGCGCGCGATGGCGACGCGTTGCTGCTGGCCACCGGAGAGGTTCGTGGGCCGCTCGTGGCCGCGCCCTTGGAGGCCAATCTGGTCGAGCATCGCCTCGGCGCGGCGTTCGGCCTCGCGGCGGGACGCGCCATTGATGAGCAGCGGCACGGAGACGTTCTCGACGCACGAGAGCGTGGGGATGAGGTTGAACTGCTGGAAGATGAAGCCGACGTGGCGCTTGCGGAACTCGGTGACGTGGCGCGGCTTCATAGCGTGCAGCGACGAGCCGAACACCTCGATTTCGCCGCCATCGAAGTTCAACGTGCCGGCGATGACGGAGAGCAGCGTGGTCTTCCCGCAGCCGCTCGGGCCGACAATCATCAGCAGCTCGCCCTGCCTCGCGGTGAAGTCCACGCCCTTGAGCGCGCGCACGGCAGCCTCGCCGGTGCCGAAGGTTTTCGTCACGGCGCGGACTTGGACGGCCAGCGGGGATGAAGTTGTGGCGGACGCTGACATGGTTACGAAGCTCCAAATCCCAAGGTCCAAGCTCCAAACACCAAGACGGACACCCGTTCGCCACCGCGCCTTTTGGAGCTTGGTGCTTGGAGCTTCTTTGGAACTTGGAGCTTGGGTTTTGGAGCTTTCATGGCTGCGCTTTCACTTTTACCCCCTGAACACAATCGCCGGCTCGACCTTCCACACCTTGCGGATGCCCAGCAGCGCGCTGAAGCAGCAGATGGCCATCACGAGCACGAACGTCCCGGCCGGAAGCTGCCACGGCATCATGAACGGCGGCTCGCCGCGCGCCAGCACCGCGCGCCCGAACGCCGTCACCAGCAGCGCGCCGATGCCGTAGCCGAGGAAGCCGACGGTGAGCGACTGCACCAGAAGCATCCGCGCCAGCAGCGCGTTGCTCGCGCCCATTGCCTTGAGCGCGCCAAGGTGGCGGAGATTCTCATGCACGAACGCGTAGAAGGTCTGGCCCGAAATCGTCGTGCCCACGATGAACCCGAGGATGATGATGGACATGAAGGCGATGGGGATGCCCGTGTTGCGGAAATACCACCAGATGGTGGACCAGAAGAGTTCCTCCTCGGTGTAGGCCTTCATGCCCGTCTCGGATTGGATGGACGCCGCCGCCTGTTCCAGCGTCCAGCCCGGAGCCGGCTCGGCCAGCACGAGCGAAAGCATCTTGCGCTGCTTGGGCGCGAACTGGAGCGCCTGCGTGTAGGTCGAGTAGGCGTAGGGATAGCCGAAGAAATGCCGGTCCGCGCGGCAGATGGCCACGATGCGCGCCTCCTTGTCGTTCAGCTCGAAGGTGTCGCCGAGGCCCAGCGGCTTCGCGCGCCCGACGCTCAGGCGCTTGATGCCCAGCTCGTCGAGGATGATGGCGTTGGGCAGGCGCACGTCCTCGAGCTTGCCCTGGAGAATCACCGGCGGCCGGCCGACGAGCGTGGTGTTGTCCAAGCCGACGAGCAGGATGGGCTTGAAGTTGCCGTCGGCCAGCTTGGCGGACTGGATGGTGATGTAGAGCGGCACGGCCCAGGCCACGCCGGGCGCGGAGCGGACGCGGTTCACGTCGGTGTCGCGGAGGGGCTTGAGTTCATTGGCTTGCTCGACCTTGCGGTCCACGACCCAGAGCTTCGCGCGCATGTTGCGCATGTGGCTGGTGGTCCAGGTGAGCAGCCCGCAGAAGACCGCGCTCTGCTGCGTCATCAGCATCGTGGCGAAGGTCAGCCCGCCGACGAGCATCACGTATTTCGCGCGGTCGCCGAGCAGCATCTTGAGGGCGAGGTGATACATCAGCGTGATGCGCGTAGCCGCCGACGTGAGGAGGCGGAGGGGGTGGTGGCGCGCTTGGCATCCGCCTCGTTACCCCGGCGGCTACAAGCCTTGATGGCCGCGAGCGAGAAGCTCGTGATGTGGTCGGCGAGCTTCTCGACTTGCTCGGGAGAAAACTTTTGCTCGGGGAAGAGCCGGCAAACGACCGGCTGGCAGTGATGGTAGAACAGGCACTGGCTGACGACGCTGAACGAGCACAGCCGCACCGTCTCCACATCCGGCTCGCCGCCGAGCAACTCGCGCACAATCCCGCCGAGATGCTGCGCCTGCGGGCGGATGCGTTCGACCACGATGGCGTCCAGCGCGCTGGTGGGGTCAATCATCTCGCGCGAGATGAGCTTGCCGTGCCACGCGTCGCTGCTGTGGTCGAAGATGCGCAGCAGGAACGAGCGCACAAAGGCCCGCAGCCGCTCCGTCGCCGGCGCGCCCGGCCGCACGCCCAGGTCGAGTGGGTATTTCTGAAGCGCACGTCCCTGGTAGTAAGCGAGCACCTCACGGTAGAGCGCATCCTTGTCGCCAAAGTGGTAGTTGACCGCCGCGATGTTCGCTCCGGCCCGGCGGCAGATTTCCCGCACGGTGGCGTTGTGAAAGCCGACTTCGGCAAACACCGCGCCGCCCGCCTCGATGAGCATCTGGCGGGTCTGGGCAGAGGAGGTATCATGTTTCGCTTGGGCGATAGCGGCCATTTCAAATGCATACTTCAAACATCTGTTTGAATTGGCAAGCTCGAATTCGGCGGGTTGCGCCCGTCCGCCCGCTCCACTAACGTCCGCCCCGCTTAACTATGGCTGACACGAAGAAAGACACCTCCATCCCCGTCACGGTGCTCACGGGCTTCCTGGGCGCGGGCAAGACCACGCTGCTCCAGCACCTGCTCACGCAGCCGCACGGCTACAAGTGCGCCATCATCATCAACGAGTTCGGTGAGGTGGGCATTGACGGCCAGCTCGTCGTGGGCGCGGACGAGGAAGTCGTGGAGTTGAACAACGGCTGCCTTTGCTGCCGCGTGCGCGGCGACCTCGTCAAGACGCTCGCCGATCTGCTCAAGCGCCAGAAGCGCTTCGACTACGTGCTAGTCGAGACGACGGGCCTGGCCGATCCCAGCCCCATCGCGCACACATTTTACCTGCCGCAGCTTCAGGAGAAGCTCCGGCTCGACGCCATCGTGACCGTCGCCGACGCGCGGCACTTGGAGGGTGTGCTGGACAAGGCCCCGGAGGCGCTGCCGCAGATCGCCTTCGCTGACGTGATTCTCCTCAACAAAACTGACCTCGCTACGCCGGCCGACTTGGACCGCGTCGAGCACCGCATCCGCCACATCAACCCGTTGGCGAAGATCCACCGCACCCAGCGCTCGCAGGTGGACATGGGCAAGATCTTCAACACCCACGCGCGTGACTTGAGCGCGCCGTTGGAAATCCCCGCCGAGAAGCCCGCGCACGAGTGCGACGACCATTGCGAACACGAGCACGCCCATGCCCACAGCCACGATCACGACTGCGGCCACGAGCACGGCGAGCAGTGCGATCACGAAGGCCACGATCACGACCACGCAGGCCGCCACGATGACGCGGTGCGTTCTTTCCACATCCTCGACGAACGCCCGCTGGACTTGAAGAAGACCGAGGCGTGGCTGAACGAGCTGCTGGCCAAGGGCGGCGAAAACATCTACCGCGCCAAGGGAATCCTGCACATCCAGGGCGTGCCCAAGCGCGTGATCTTCCAAAGCGTCCAGATGATGTTCGACGTGGAGCCGGAGCGCTTCTGGAGCCCCGACGAGAAGCGCGGCAACCAGCTTGTCTTCATCGGCAAGGAACTGGACGAGGCGGGCATCCGTGCGGGCTTCGCGGCGTGCGTGGCGGGTTGAACGCGCGCGGCGGCTGTGCTGTCATTTTAGGCAACGAAGCATAACGCACCATGCCACTCTACGAATACGAACTCTGCGAAGGCGGCTGCGTGGTCTGCGGCGGGCGGTTCACCCTGCGCCGCCCGCTCGACGCCAAGCCGCTCACGGAATGCCCCGCGTGCCGCAAGCCGGTGCGCAAGGTCTTCGGCACCTTCTACTCGCCGAAGATTTTCAAGAAGTTCAACGTGAAGGACGCGACCAACGCCGGCTTCACCGTCCTCAAGAAGCTCGGCAAGGGCGAATACGAGACGCACCGGCCCAAGAAGAACGACCCCGGCGCGAGCGTGAAGCCGCCGAAGGACTGACCTGGCTGCGGAGCGCGGGCGTCCTCGCCCGCTTTGCGCGTGCTGCCACCGAAAGGGTGCGAATGTTCAATGGCACCTGATGCTTTGCCGCCCCGACAAACGAATTGACCCGGCGCATTCACCAGCCTACAACTCGCAGCGTGACTGACATTCTAAACCTTCGACTTTCGCTTCGCGCGCTGCTGGCCGGCGCGGCGGTCGGGTTCTGAACTCATCACCACGATTTCGAGAACCCCACTGCCACGAAGGCGGTGGGGTTTTTGTTTCTTAACCACGGATGCACACAGATGAACACGGATGGGCTGGAACGCGAAACGAGTTCGCGGCGGTCGGGTTTTATCCGTGTCCATCTGTGTCCATCCGTGGTTAATATCCTGAACTCACACGAGCCATGCTGAAAGACACCGTCGCCAAATACCGCCCGTTCCCCGGCGTCCACCTCCCGAACCGCCAGTGGCCCAATCGCACGCTCACCCACGCGCCGCTCTGGTGCAGCGTGGACCTGCGCGATGGCAACCAGGCGCTCGCCGTGCCCATGAACGTGGCGCAGAAGCTCGAGCTCTTTCAGGCGCTCGTGAAGTGCGGCTTCAAGGAGATCGAGGTCGGCTTCCCGTCCGCGTCGAACACCGAGTTCGCCTTCAACCGCCGGCTCATCGAGGAGAACCGCATTCCCGACGACGTGACCATCCAGGTGCTCGTGCAGGCGCGCGAGGACCTCATCGAGAAAACCTTCCAGTCGCTCGTTGGCGCGAAGCGGGTCGTCATCCACATGTATAACTCGACCTCGCCGGCGCAGCGCCGCGTGGTGTTCGGCAAGTCGAAGGACGAAATCAAGGCCATCGCCGTCCAAGGCGCGAAGCTGATTCAGGAGCGATTGCACCGGCTCAAGGGCACGGACGTGACGCTCCAGTATTCGCCGGAGAGCTTCTCCGCGACGGAAGTCGAGTATGCCAAGGAAGTCTCCGAGGCCGTGATGGACGTGTGGCAGCCCACGCCGCAGCGTAAGATGATTCTGAACCTGCCCGATACGGTCGAGGTCGCGATGCCGAATGTCTATGCCGACCAAATCGAGTGGCTTTGCACCAACATCCGCAACCGCGACTCGCTCATCGTCAGCCTGCACACGCACAACGATCGGAACACCGGCACGGCCGCCACGGAGCTGGGCCTGCTCGCCGGCGCGGACCGCGTCGAGGGCACGCTCTTCGGCAACGGCGAACGCACGGGCAACCTCGACATCATCACCGTGGCGCTGAACCTCTACATGCACGGCATTGACCCGCGCCTCGACTTTTCCGACTTGAACGCGCTGCGCGAGGTCTATGAGCGTTGCACCGGCATGACCGTGCCGCCGCGCCAGCCTTACGCGGGCGAGCTGGTCTTCACCGCGTTCAGCGGCTCGCATCAGGACGCCATCAAGAAGGGCATCGCCGAATGGGAAAAAGGCGGGCGCACCCACTGGGACGTGCCGTATCTGACCATTGACCCGCGCGACTTGGGCCGCGAATACCGCGAGGTCATCCGCGTGAACAGCCAGTCCGGCAAGGGCGGCGTGGCCTACCTGCTCGAGAGCGAATTTGGCATTGAGCTGCCCAAGGACATGCAGCGCGAGTTCGGCCCGATTGCGAACGACCTTGTGGACGCGCTGGGCCGCGAGGTGAAGGGCGAGGAACTCAAGGCGATGTTCTGGCGCGAATACGTCGAGCGCACGACACCGTGGTCGCTGATCCACTTCCACGCGGACGGCGTGGACGGCGTGTTCCGCTGCCGCGCCAGCGTGCGGAAGGACGGCGCGGAGTTGAAGCTCACCGGCGAAGGCAATGGCCCCATCGCCGCGTTCGTGAGCGCGCTCGCCGACGGCGGCGCGTCGAAGTTCGAGGTGACCAACTACCGCGAGCACGCCTTGAGCGCCGGCGAGGGCGCGAGCGCCATCAGCTACATCCAGATCAAGCTCGCCGACGGCAAGGTCCGCTGGGGCGCCGCCGTGGACACGAACATCGAGCTGGCGTCCATCAAGGCCGTCCTCAGTGCCCTGAACCGGGTGTGAACGGCGGCAGGACACGCTGGTCTCCCTTGGCGGGCGGTGGATGGGGCGGCAACCGGTGGTCAGCATCTCCCGGTTGCTGAACACGAAAGCTGTCCATGGACTGGCTGCGCCTTGAAGTTCGCGAGCGGCATGGGTTCCGTTGGAACCAGGCGCTGCTGGCTGTCCTGTTCGTTTCCTTCTGGCTTCAATGGCTGGTGGACGAGCGCCGCTTTGCCGCGCTCACGCTCACCGGCTGGAGCCTGCCGGGGCTGCTCACGCACCCGTTCGTCCACGTTCACAGCCTGCACCTCGCGTGGAATCTTCTGCTGCTGCACATCTTCGGCGGACTGGCTGGCAACGCGCTCGGCCCGCTACGTTACGCGGGCGCATGGCTCGCCTTCACGCTCGCCGGAGCGGCGGGCCATTTGCTCGTGGGCGGCGGACAAGCTGCCGGAGCCAGCGGCGTGCTCTGCGGATTTGCGGGCCTGGTCGTGGCGGGCCGGCTGGGCGGCCACGTCGCGCTGCTTGATGCGTCGGTGCGCGTGCCGGTGATCTGGCTGGCGCTGGCGCTCATCGCCAAGGACGTTGTCTTCGCCTTCCTGCCCGGCATGGGCGTCGCGGTGGGCGGGCATTTGGGCGGCTACCTCGCGGGCGGTCTGGCGGGATGGCTGTGGCAGAGGTGTCGGCCGGGCGAGGCGTGAACCGGCCACGCTTGGTTCATCCCCGGTGAGAGCGGGAGGCTCCCCGAATTGCTGCGCGACTAATCACCAACCACTGATTACCCTCGGCCCCGTGACTCTTCACCCGAACCTCACCACGCAAATCCTCGCCGCGCTCGGCGACATCTTCGCGCGCAACCAGCACGCGGAGCAGGTCGTGGACGCTCGGCTCAAGGCCAACCGCAAGTGGGGCGCGCGCGACCGGCGGCTCTTCGCGGAGAGCGTCTACGAGAACGTCCGCTGGTGGCGGCTGAACTGGCACCTCGCGGGTTTGCCGGATGCCGAGTGCCTGCTGCCCGAGGCCATCACGGAGGAGCGGGTGCAGACTTTGTGGGAGGCGTATTGGGCGCGACGCTCTGCGGTAGGGCCGACCTGCGGGTCGGCCGGCATCGAGCCAACGAGCGCAGCGACGTTGGCGTCGGAAGCCAAGGCCGACCAGCAGGCCGGCCCTGCCAGTGAAACGCCCCTCGCGATTCGCGCCTCCGTCCCGGACTGGCTGTTTGAACTCGGGCGCAAGGAGTTTGGCTCCGAGTGGCCGGGCTTGCTCGCCGCCCTCAACCAGCCCGCTGATGTCTTCCTGCGCGCGAACTCCCTGCACACGACCGCCGGCGCGCTGAAGGCGGACCTCGCCCTGCAAGGCATCGAGGCCGACGAAGTTCCCGGCCTGCCAGATGCCTTGCGCCTGAAGGAACGCCGCAAGCTCGGCAACTCGACCGCCTTCTGCAACGGCCTCTTCGAGATTCAAGACGCCGCGTCCCAGCACGTCGCGCCGCTGCTGCAAGTCGAGCCGGGCCAGGTCGTGATTGACGCGTGCTGCGGCGCGGGCGGCAAGACGCTGCATCTCGCGGCATTGATGAAGAACAAGGGCCGGCTGCTCGCCCTCGATGTTCGCGACAAGCCGCTCCACGCCCTCGCCGAGCGCGCCAAGCGCGCCAGCATCTCCATCATCGAGCTGGGCGTGCTCGACAAGGAGCAGGTTCACACCGATTTGTTCGCCAGCGCCGACCGCGTGCTGCTGGACGTGCCGTGCTCCGGCCTCGGCACGTTGCGCCGGAACGCGGACGTGAAGTGGAAGATGACGGCCAAGGAAGTCGCGCGGCTCGTGCGCGTGCAGGCGCGCATCCTCCGGGACTATTCGCAGTTCGTGAAGCCGGGCGGCAAGCTGGTCTATGCCACCTGCAGCCTGCTGCCGGACGAAAACGAGCGGCAGGTGCAGGCTTTCCTCGCCGGGCACGGCACAGCGTGGACGTTGGAGCAGGAGCTTCAACTGCGCCCCGACCGCGAGGGATTCGACGGCTTCTACGCGGCCAGACTTAAACGCAACTCGTAGGGGCGGCTGGGGGGCGTTCCTCACTGCCTCGAACGGCCGGTGGTCGAGACGCGCTCGTCACCTCGCCTCGTTCTGCGTGTTTTGCCCGGTTGCTGTCAGAGGAAGCCACGACCGGGCATTTCCCCGGACCCTGTCCGGTGCTGCTGCGAGGCCAAGGAAATGCGCTTGCGCGGTCCGTGGGGCGCTGATTAGGTTCCCGCCCGCGTCGGGCCGGACGCCGGTAGGTTTCCGGCCGGCGCGACACCTTCGGCGGGCTGGTAGCTCAGTTGGTAGAGCAGTGCCCTTTTAAGGCATTGGTCCGGGGTTCGAGTCCCCGCCAGCCCACCACGGATTTTAACCTCAATGAAAGCCGTCATCCTCGCCGCAGGCAAAGGCACGCGCATGCGTGACCTGACCAACGAAATCCCCAAGCCCATGCTCCGTGTGCAGGGCAAGCCCATCCTCCAGCACATCGTCGAGGGGCTGTTGAGCGTGGGCATCCGCGAGTTCTGCATCGTCACGGGCTGGCACGCGGAGGTGGTGGAGGGCTTCTTCGGCGACGGCTCCAAATTCGGCGCGCGCATCAGCTACGTGCGGCAGGTCGTGCAGGACGGCACGGGCAAGGCTCCGGAACTGGCGAAGGCCTTTGCGGGCACTGAGCCGTTCCTGCTGACCTATGGCGACATCCTCGTGAAGCCGGAAACCTACGCGGACATGCTCAAGCGCTGGAACAGCGGGAAGTTCTCCGGCCTCGTCACCGTGACCGGCAGCGAGGACGTGACCAAGGGCGGGCTGTTCTTCTTCGACGCCAACTTCTGTCTGAAGCATCTCGTGGAGAAGCCGAGCGCGGCGCAGTTGGAGGAACTGCGCAAGAGCGGCTGGCTCAAGGCGGGCGAAACCGCGTGGTATAACGCGGGCATCTACCTCTTCGACCCGGTGCTCTTTGCGTTCACCGCGAAACTCCAGAAGTCCCCGCGCGGCGAATACGAGCTGACCGACGCGCTCACGGCGATGCTCGCGGCGGGACACCAGGTGGCCGGCCTACAAATCGCGGGCCGCTGGGTGGACGTGCGCGACCCCGAGGTGCTGGCATCGTTGCAGGAATGAACGGTTGACGTGTCCGCATTGGGTGGGTCCACGAGGGGTGCCGTAGCGGCAAGATCGCAACCAAGCGCCGCAGGAGCTGTTCTTGCGCGTGGGAAAGCCAGGCGTTCGCTGGTGGGCACGACAGGACTTGAACCTGCACGGATTGCTCCACTGGATCCTAAGTCCAGCGCGTCTGCCATTCCGCCACGTGCCCGAGGACGCGGGCATACTCACTCGCGCGCGTTTCGCCGTCAACGACCGGCGGCGCGTAAGAGTTTGTGGGCACCTTTGCCGGCTGTTAGAAGTCGCGCATGGCTTTGACACTGTCGCCGGAAGAAACCCGCATCCTGGGCTGCCTCATCGAGAAGGAGCGCACCACGCCGGACCAGTATCCGCTCTCGCTCAACGGCGTGACCATCGCCTGCAACCAGTCCACGAATCGCGACCCGGTCACTTACTACGAGGAGAAGGCTGTCGCGCTGGGGCTGGACGATTTGCGCGGCAAGAAGCTGGTGACGCAGCTTTGGGGCGCTGGTTCGCGCGTGCAGAAATACCGGCACAACCTGCTCGACGTTTACGAACTGAACCCGCGCGAGGTGGCGCTGCTGTGCGTGCTGCTGCTGCGCGGCCCGCAGACGCCGGGGGAACTCCGCACCCGCGCCGAGCGGCTGCATCCGTTCGCGTCCCTGGTGGAGGTCGAGGAAACCTTGCAGGGTCTCGCCCTGCTGTCGGAGCCGCTCGTTCGCATCGTCCCGCCCCGGCCTGGCCAGAAGGAAAAACGATTCGTGCAACTGCTCTCCGGCGAGCCGGCGCTGGAGGATCCGGCTGCCGCCGAGGCGCGTCCGACGATTGTATCCGGCCCGACGCGGGTGGAAGCGCTCGAGGCCGAAGTCGCCGCGCTCAAAATGGACGTGGCCGCGTTGCGCGAGGAGTTGGCACGTTTTCGCAAGCAGTTCGAATAGGCCGCCGGTCGCGGCGACTACCGGTCGGCTCAACTGCGTCGGATGTTGCGTCAACCAACTTCACACCATGCGTGCCATGCACTTCGCCTCCGTCACCCGCCGTTTCGCCGCCCTCGCCTTGCTCTGCTTATTCGGAGCCACACACCTGGGCGCTGCAGACGAGCCGCGCCCACTGTTCGTCGAGAGTTACGCGGGGCAGTTGAGCGTTCAGCCCGGCGAGGAGGTCGCGTTCCACGTCTCCACCAGCGCGGCGAAGTTCAGCGTCGAGATCGCGCGCGTCGGCGGGAAGCGCGAGGTCGTGTGGACGGGCAAGGACTTGCCGGGCCGCGAGCATCCGGTGCCGGAGAACGCGTCGTCGCACGGGTGCGGCTGGCCGGTGGGCTTCAAGGTGCCGGTCGCGGCGAACTGGCGCAGCGGCTACTACGTGGCGTCGCTGCGCGCGGAGGACCGGGGCGGGCTTTACACGCAGCGCGGCCCGCGCACGGCGGCGAGCGATACGTATTTCGTCGTGCGCCCCGCACAGCCGGGCAGCGGCACGAAGATTCTGCTGCAACTCGCCTCCAACACCTACAACGCCTACAACAACTGGGGCGGCTTCAGCCTCTACGCCTACAACGGGCGCGGGAAGAACCAGGGCAGTCGCGTGTCGTTCCACCGACCCGGCGGCTCGCAGTTCGATCGCTGGGAACTGCCCTTCGTCGTGTGGGCGGAGCGCAACGGCTACGTGCTCGACTACGCGGTGAACAGCGACCTGGAGTTCCGCCCGGAGCTGCTGGCGGGCTACAAGCTGGTTCTCAGCGTGGGCCACGACGAGTATTGGAGCGCGCCGATGCGGGACAACTTGGAGGCGTTCATCGGGCGCGGCGGGAACGTCGCCTTCTTCAGCGGCAACTCGGTCTGCTGGCAGGTGCGCAGCGAGGACAACGGCAGCGCGCTCGTGTGTTTCAAGCAGCATTACTTCGTGGACCCGGTCTTCGCGACCGGCGACCACCGCACGCTCTCGACCGCGTGGAGTCATCACCTCGTGAAGCGCCCCGAGAACACGCTGACGGGCGTGGGCTTCCTGTGGGGCGGCTACCGCAAGAGCCACGGGCAGTTCATGGCCGAGCCGGCGGAGTTCACCGTGCATCGCCCGGAGCACTGGGTTTTCACGGGCACGGAGCTGAAGCGCGGCGATGTCTTCGGCGCGAAGGACACCATCGTCGGCTACGAGTGCGACGGCTGCGAGCTGGTCTGGCTCAACGGCCTGCCGTCCCCCACGCACCGTGACGGCACGCCCGCAGGCTTCACCGTGCTCTCGTCCTGCCCGGCCAAGTGGCATCCCGACGATGCCGAGTGGTATGAGCGCTGGGAAAAGGGCCGCGTGGGCAACGCCGTGATGGGTGTCTATACGCGCGGCGGCACGGTCTTCACCGCCGGCACCACCGACTGGGCGCACGGCCTGCGCGGCGGCGACAAGGCCGTCGAGCGCATCACCAAGAACATCCTCGACAAGCTGGGCAAGTGAACGAGCCGAACACGCGGGAACTGCAGGCCAGCTACGACCGCGTGGCGGACGAATACGTGCGCCGCATCTACGACGAGCTGCAGCACAAGCCCCTTGACCGCCAGCTCCTCGACCGCTTCGCCTACATGGTGCGAGACCGGGGCACCGCCTGCGACCTGGGCTGCGGGCCGGGACAAGTCGCGCGCTATTTGCACGAGCGCGGCGTGCGCGTCTGCGGCGTGGACCTGTCGGCGGCAATGGTGGAGCGCGCGCGGCGGCTGAACCCGGGCATCGAGTTTCACCAGGCGAGCATGTTACGCCTCCCCTTCGCCGACGGGACCTGGGCCGGCATCGCGGCCTTCTACTCCATCATCCATGTCCCGCGCGCGGACGTGCCTGCCGCCTTGCGCGAATTGCAACGGGTGGTCCAGTCAGGCGGCGGGCTGCTGCTCACCTTTCATCTCGGGGCGGACACCGTGCATCTTGATGAATGGTGGGGCCAGCCGGTGAACGTGGATTTCCACTTCTTCCGGGCCGAGGCGATGGCAAGCGAACTTGAAGCCGCCGGCTGGGAAATTGAAGAAATCGTCGAGCGCGACCCGTATCCAGAAGTGGAGCACCAAAGCCGGCGCGTCTATGTCTTCGCCCGGAAGCCCCCGGCCTGACGCGGGTGGCTGCCATGGGCGACGCGGGCGGACCGGGCCGACATTGCGGCTTGCCACGCGTGGCGGGTTTCGCTTACAAAGCTGCGGATGCCGTTGCCGTTCTTCAACAGCTTCGAAAAGAGGCGGGACCAGGTGATGGTCATTGACCTTGGGGCCAAGGTCACCAAGGCCATCCATGTCACCCGCAAGGCCAATGGCTTCATCTTGAACGGCTTCGCGCTGGTGGACGCGCCGGTGTTCGACAAGGGACTCAACACCGGGCCGATGGCGGATCATCTCAAGGCGGTGACCCAGCTCCTCAACGCGCGGCTCAAGCCCGTCAGCCTCGCCGTGGGCGTGGAAAGCTCCCTGCTCCGCCATGCGGACATGCCGCTGGTCACGGCGCATGACATGCGGCAGATGCTGAAATTCGGCAGCAAGAACTATCTGCAGCAGGATTTGTCCGACTGCATCTTCGATGTCCACATCCTGCCGCTCAAGGCGGATGGCCCCGCCAAGACGGACGCGCCCAAAGGCGGGAACCCCAAGGCACGGGTGCTGGTGGGCGCGGCGAAGAAGCAGATCGTGGCGGACTTGCAGGAGTCGGCGGAGCGGGCGGGCCTGGTGGCCGACCAGATCATCCCCAGCTTCATCGGGCCGGCGAACGCGTTTGAAATGGCGCAACCGGAGGCCTTCGCCAAGGAGGTGGTCGCGCTGGTGGACGTGGGCTACAAGAACACGACCATCTGCATTCTTTACAACGGCGAGCTGACGTTGAGCCGGGTGGTGGCCTTCGGCTCCGGCAAGCTCACGCAGGGCATCTCCGAGGCGCTGGGCATGAGCCTGGAGGAGGCGGAGGGGGCGAAGATCACCATGCCGCCGGAGGTCGAATCCGTCGCGCAGGCGCTGCTTTCGCCGCTGGGCCGGGAACTGCGGGCCTCGATTGACTTCCACGACCACCAGCGGGACCGGGCGGTGAGCCAGGTGTTTTTCTCCGGCGGCGCGGCGCGCTGCCCGCAGATCGTCCAGGCGCTGCAGGTCGAGTTGATGGTGCCGTGCCAGACCTGGAACCCGACCAGCTTCATGACGCTGGAGCTGCCCCCGCAGATGCTGGGGGAGATCGAGGCCGTCGCGCCGCAACTGACCGTGGCGGTGGGCGCGGGAATGGCCGCCTTTTAGACCATGCCCATCCGCATCAATCTGCTGGCCGAAGAACAGTATCTCGCCGAGGTGCGCCGGCGGGATCCGGTCAAGCGGGCGGCCTATCTGGGCGGCTTCCTGGCGGTGCTGGCGCTGGGCTGGTGGGGCTGGCTGCTCTTCGCGAAGGGCGCGGCCAACCGGGCGTTGGAGGGGCACAAGGCCAGTTTCACCAAGCTCGAGAAGACCGCGAAGGAGGTGGCCGACCATCAGAAGCGCGCGGCGGAGATCGAGCGCAACATCCACGCCCTGCACCGCATGGTGACCAACCGCGTGCTGTGGTCCGGGTGCCTGAACGCCCTGCAGCAGGTGGCGCAGGAGCCGATCCAGCTCACCCGCATCCGGGTGGAGCAGGGTTACAACGTGCAGGCGGCGGTGGTGTCCCGCGAGCGCGGCAAGAGCAAGCTCGCCAGCTCCACCGAGGTCATCCGCCTCGTCGTGACCGCGCGCGATTACGGCTCGGCCGACCAGAACTACATCAAGTTCAAGGAGCGCGTCGAGGCGCACCCGTGGTTCAAGCAATACCTGGCCAAGGAGAACGCCGTCACCTTCAAGGGCTTCTCGAACCCCACGCCGGACAAGGACGACCCGAACAGGGTCTTCGTCACCTTCACGATGGAGTGCGCGTTCACCGAGCAGTTCCGCAACTGAGATGTTCAGCCAGATCAAACAACTTTCGCCGGAGAAGAAGCAGCACCTGGTGGCCGTGGCCATGGGGACGGTGATGGTGCTGGGGCTGATCTATTTCTTCCTCATCCGCTCCGCCCAGGGCAGCCTGGCGAAGATGCAGACCAGCATCGCCGAGGCGGAGAAGAAATACACGGACGCGGCCAAACTGGTGAAGACCGCGGACGCGGAGGAGGAGAAGCTCACCCGCCGCGAGGAGCAACTGGCCGCCATGGAATCCGGCATGGTCACGGGCGACGCCAACCTGTGGATCCGGCTCACCTACGAGAAGTTCCGCACCCAGGCCCCCTACAAGGTCGAGATCCCCAACTTCCCGCCGCCGGCCATGGGCGACATGACGATGATCCCCGAGTTTCCCTACAAGTCCGCCACCTACCGCGTCAGCGGCAGCGCGTATTACCACGACTTGGGCAAGTTCCTGGCGGACTTCGAGAACTACTTCCCCTACCTGCGCGTCCTGAACCTCGATCTCGGCCCGGAGGAATCCAACTCGGCCACGTCGGTCGCGGGCGACGACCGGGAGAAACTCGTCTTCAACTTCGAGGTGGCGGCGCTCGTCAAACCGCCCAAGAAAAACTGACCCGTGAAGCCGATCCCCCCATCGCTCCGCACGCGTGCCGCCCGGCTGGCGCTGACGGCGGCGTTGTGTCTCGGAGCCGGATTCGCGCTGGCGGCGGACAAGAAGCCGGACGAAAAGAAGGACAAGGCACCGGAGAAGAAGCCCGCCGATCCGAAGGCGGGCGGCGATCCCAAGGCCGCTGCGAAGGAGGCGGCCCCGGTGGCGACGAATACCCCGCCCATCTTGGTGGCCTTTCCCAAGGCGGTGTTCAGCACGGCCTTGGACGTCGGCCGCGACCCCTTCTTCCCCGGCAGCAAGCGGCGCGTGCCGAAGGCTCCGGAGCCGCCCAAGCCGCCGCCCGTTGCGCCCCCCACCAACGTCCCGGTGGTGATCAAGGTTCCGGACCCCGGCACCACCAACCTGCCGCCCGCCGGGGTGACGAACCCGGTGCCCGTCGTGCCCGTCGTGCCCGTCACCCTCATCGGCAGCGCCAACCTGAGCCTGCGCGGCATCACCGCCACCAAGACCCGCCGCATCGCCGAGGTCAACACCGGCGCCCGCAGCTACACCTTCCTCAAGGGCGACGTGCAGTTGCTCCGCCTCCCCGGCGACCGCCAGCTCAAAGTCCGCTGCCTCGACATCCGCGAGCGCTCCGCCATCTTCCAAGCCGAAGGCGAACCCGAAACCAAAGAACTCTTTTTGCGAGAGGGAACCTTTTAGACCATCCGGCGGCCTCGGCCGCCGGCCAACTGAACACGCGCATGAAAACGACGCTCGTCCTCCTGCTGGCTGCGGGATTCTGCCTGCCCGCCCCGCCCTTGGCGGCGCAGAACAATCCGCCCCCCGCCCAGCCGGCCCCCGCCGCGCCCGCCGCGCCGCGCCCGGTGCAGACGATCCCCAGCCCGGAGAGCAAGGCCAAGGCCGCCGCCGAGGCCAAGGAGACCGCCCGCGTCGCGCTCGACAACGAAGTCATCCTCGAACTCAAGTATGACGACATGGACTTGGTGGACCTGATCAAGAGCCTGGCCCTGCAGGCGGAAATCAACGTCCTCTTCGACCCCAAGCTCACCCAGGTCAGCAAGGCCCCGGACGGCACCCCGCTGCCCGCCCCGAAGGTTCCCGCCTTCCGCATGACCAACGTCACCGCCAAACAGGCGCTGGAGGCCATCCTGGCGAACAACAACCTCCTGATGACCCACGACCCCAAGACCAACACCTACCGCGTCAGTCCCAAGGACGCCGCCGCGCAGGAGCCGCTCGTCACCAAGATCATTGACCTCAAATACACCAGCCCGACGAACCTCGCCGGCGTGCTCGCCCCCGGCACCGGCATCCTCTCCACCCGCGCCAAGGTCATCCCCGACGCCCGCACCCAGCGCCTGATCATCTCCGCCACCGAGCGCGAGTGGGACTTCCTCACCGAGGTTCTGGAGAAGCTCGACACGCCCACCATGCAGGTGCTCATCGAGGCCCGCATCCTGGAGTCCTCCCGCAGCCCGCAGTCGCTCAAGGGCGTGGACTGGAGCGGCACCCTGCAAAACCAGCAGATCGGCTTTGGCAACGGCAACGTCTCCGGCGTCGTCACCGGCACGCGCCCCGGGGCCACCACCACCACCACCACCACGCTGCCCGGCGGGCGCACCATCACCAGCTCCTCCACCGCGCCCTCCGCCATCACGGAGACGCTCACCACGACCGTGGGCGGCCTGGTGCCGGGCTTCAACGTCAACACCCGCGACGGCCTGGCTCCCTCGGTCGGCTTCCTCAACGCCGACGGCCTCCGCGCCACGCTCTCCTTCCTGAACTCCGACGCCGAGACCGAGGTCATCTCCACCCCGCGCTCGGTGATGATGGACGGCCAGACCGCGAAGCTCTCGGTCACGCGCGCCTTCCCCATCTTCCAGGTCACGCCCGGCTCCGCCAACACCCCCGCCGCCGCCAGCGTCACTTACACCAACCTCGGCACCATCCTCGAGGTCAGCCCGCGCATCGCCGCCAACAGCAACATCGCCCTGCGCGTCATCCCCGAGGTCTCGAACATTGACTCCAAGGACCGGCAGACCATCAACGGCCAGGTCAACGAGGCCAACGTCTATGCCGTCCGGCGCGTCGAGACGCAGGTGATGATCCCCAGCGGCCACACGCTCGTCATGGGCGGCCTGATGACGGACAACATCAGCAAGAGCCACACCAAGGTGCCGCTGCTGGGCGACCTCCCCGGCATCGGCTGGGGCTTCCGCAAGGAGACCAAGGTCCGCAACAAGGCCAACCTGCTCATCTTCGTCACCCCCACGCTCGTCGAGGGGAACCACTTCCAGGCCCCGAGCACGGACTTCCTGCAAGGCCAGACGCAGCCGACCGGGGCGGACTTCCTCCAACAGCGCGTGCCGCTGATGCAGGATAAACCCGATTCCTTTATGGACTCCGGCAAGCCAAAAGAATGGGGTAAGAAACCGGCCAGTCCCGCGAAACCGTAAGTTTGGCGACCTTCCAGTTCCATGAGTGCCATCCGGACAGCAGGTGAGACGCGCGGCGCACGCCGCTCGACGCGCTGGGCCTTCGCGCTCCTGCTGGGCGCGCTGCTGGCGCACACGGCCGCGCTGGCGCAGACCACCGTCACCACCCTCAGCGGCGGCCCGAGTTCGACCAATCCCAGTTCCGCCTCCGGCACCAACGACGGCAGCACCGCGACCGTGGCCCAGTTCAACACCCCCGGCGGCCTCGTGTTGGAGGCGTCCGGCAGCGTCCTTTGGGTGGCCGACACCACCAACAACACCGTCCGCCGGTTGGACCTCACCGCCGGCACCACCTCCACGCTCGCCACCAACTCCTCCGGCGGAAACATCATCTTCAGCACGCCGGTGGATGTGGCGGTTGACGGCAACACGAACCTCTACATCCTCACGCGCGGCGACGGGCGCATCCACCAGGTGGACCTGCGGAACCTCGCCTTTGGCGCGACGGTCACACCCATCGTCGCGGCGGGCACCTTCACGCTGCCCAACGCGCTGGCCTTCGACGGCGTGGGCAACCTCTACGTCGTCGAGGAGGCCGGCGCGCTGCGTCGCGTGGCGCTCTCCAACTTCACCGTCAGCGCCACGCTCGTGCCCGCTGGCACGTTCGTTGCCCCGCGCGGCGTCGAGGTGCTCGACAGCGGCAAGATCGCCGTCAGCGACAGCAGCCGGCACACGATTCACACCGTGGACGCGAACACGTTCGCCGTCGCCTTCCTCGCGGGCGGCACGAACACGCCCGGCACGGCGGTGGGCACCGGCACCGTGGCGCGGTTCAACACACCCGCCCACCTGGCCAAGGCCGGCAACAACGTGCTGGTCGTCGCCGACCAGGGCAACCACCAGGTCCGCCTGGTGGACAGCGCCGGGGCCACCACCGTCCTCTACGGCGTGCTCTCCAACTTCTGGGTCAATTTCAGCGACCCATCCATCTATCCTGGTTGGGCGGATGGCACCGCGGAGTTCGCGGAATCCCGCGTGCCCACCGGCGTGGTCGTGGATGGCAGCGGCACCACCTACGTGACCGAGCAGTTCTACCATCTCATCCGCACGGCGTCCGGCTCGGGCCTCACCGGCCCCAGCGGCGTGGGGTCCGGGGCCGGCGGCGGCACCACGCTGAACCCGCCCTCGCTCGCCATCAGCCCGAACACCGGCTACTTCCCGCTCGGCACCGCGGTCACGGTCACCAGCTCCAGCACCAACGTCTTCTACACCGCCGACGGCTCGGAGCCGAACACCAACAGCACGCGCGTCACCATCACCGGCGGCACGGGCACGATCCAGTGGCAGAACTCCACCAACGACCTCACCGGCCTGCGCGTGGCGGCGTTCCTGGCCAGCGGCACCAACATCGCGAGCACGAACATCTCGGGCATCGCCGCCACGGCGACCACGATTGGCGTGCCGGCCAGCCTGAACACGAACATCTTCGCCGGGGTTGGCTCGCGCGTGGTGGTGCCCCTCGTGCTGAACCTCCGCACCAACGACACGCTCCGCACGCTCCAGTTCCGTGTCGAGGTTTCGCCCGTCGGCGCGGCCCCGATGGTCGGCGCGAGCTTCGGTGCGCAGGCCATCGGCACGAACGACTTCGTCCTGCTCACCACGGGCGGGGCCTCGGCCAGCTTCAGCTCGCTGGCCTACACGCTGGGCACCACGCGCGGCCTGGTGATTTCCTTCGTCGGCACCAACGCGAACCTGCTGGTGAATCGCTTCGCGGTTGCCGCCTTGATCACCATCCCGGTCCCTGCGGGCGCCGCGCAGGGTGACACCTACAACATTGACATCCTCGTCCCCACCGGCACTTCCGACGGCGCGCAGAACAGCGTCGCCATCGCTTCCGCCGGCACGCGTGTCATCACCGTCACCAACCTGTCCTACCGCGTGGGCGACACCTCGCCGGGCGGCTGGTATAACGCGGGCGACTTCGGCAACGGCAACCTCGACAACGCCGACGTGAACAACGCGTTCAACGCCGCCGCCGGCATCCGCCTGCCGTTCGCCTTCAGCGACGCCTTCGATGCGATGGACGCCTTCCCCGAGGACACCGCCGGCACGGTGGGTGGCGACGGCCAGATCCGCTTCCTCGACTGGCAGATCATCCTGCTCCGCGCGCTGCGGCTGAACACCAACGCGAGCATCGGCGTGAGCACGACCAACTGGCTGCGCACCTGGTCCGGCGGCGTGCGCACGACGACGACGACGAACCTGATCACGCCTGCCGCGCTGCGGCCCGCCGGGATCACCCCGCCCGGCGAAGTGTGGAACCGGCAGGCCGCCATCGGCGCGCTGCCGTTGGAGAACGTCACGCCCGGCGCGACGGTGAGCGTGCCGGTCTTCACCCGCGTCGCCCCCGGCGCGGCGCTCGCGGGCCTGCAATTCCGCGCGCTGGTCAACCCGACGGACGGCGCGCCCGCCTTGGCGCAGCAGGCGCAGTTCATTCCCTCCTTGCCCAACGCCACCATTCAGCCCGCCGCGCTCAACGGCGTGGTGAGCGCCTGGAACATCGGACAGGTGGCCCTGCCAGCGACGACCAGCAACCTGCTCGGCTTCGTGCGCTTCACCGTCCCGGCCACGGCCACCGCCGGGGCGAGCTACTCCGTGAGCTTCGCGAACGCGGACGGCTCGCCGGATTTCTTCACCCAATACAGCTTCGAGACGCGCGGGGCCTCGGTCTGGATCGGGCGCGCCGCGCCCGCGCCGCCGTCGCTGATCTCGGATGAGTGGAAGGTGGCGTTCTTCGGCAGTGCGGCCAACGCGTCCGCCGCCGACCTGGCCGATCCCGATGGCGACGGCGTGGTCAACGCGCTGGAGTATTTCGCCGGCACCGATCCCACGAGCGCCAGTTCTCGCGTGCAGTTGCAACCCGGCGGCTGGCGCAACGGCGGGCGCGACGTGGCGCTGCAACTCCTGAGCGCGCCCGGCAAGGTCTATGTGCTGGAGAGCAATGCTGACTTGATCAGCCCGAACTGGACGACGGTTCTCACGACCCAGGGTGACGGCAATCTGAAGGAGTTCATCCAGGCGGTGACGCCGGGTGCGCCGCGTTTCTACCGGCTGAGGGTGCTGCCTTGAACTTGCGAATCGCATGAGAACTGCTCCTGCCCAACGCGCCATGATGTTTGCCCCCAATCAGCGGTCAGCGGTCAGCGGTCAGGGATCTGCTGTCCGTTGTCTGCTGTCCGCTGTCTGCTGCCTGCTGCTCGGGGTGGCCTCGGCGTCCGCGCAGTCGGTGGACGCGGTGGTGTCCTCCGGACTGGTGGAGCCGCACAGTGTGGCGGTGGATTCGGCGGGCACGCTCTACCTCACGGATCAGGGCGGCATTTCCTTCTTCGGCCAGACCTCGGCGAACCGGATCATGAAGTTTGTTCCCGGCACCGCTGCGCTCTCGGTGCTTGCGGGCGATCCATCCGGCAGCAACGGAACCAACGACAATCCCACCGCCAACGCGGGCTTCACGGCGCGGTTCTTCAACCCGGCGGGCATCATCGCCGCGCGCGGTGGCCTCATCGTCGCGGACTCCGGCAACCACACCATCCGCTACGTCGGCTTCGACGGCGTGGTGTCGAACATCGCGGGCGCGCCGACGATTGCCGCGCTGGCGAACGGCACCGGTGCCGCCGCGCGATTCAACGCCCCCATCGGCCTGGCGCTGGACTCGGCCAGCAACATTTACGTGGCCGACTCGAAGAACAATGTCATCCGCCGGATTGACCCGGCGGACGCCGTGACCACCTACGCCACCGGCTTCAACCAGCCCAACGGCGTGTCGGTCGGTGACAACGGCGAGTTGTGGGTGGCCGACACCTTGAACCACGTCATCAAGACCGTCGGCACCAACGGTGTCATCACGATCCGCGCTGGATCGGTCGGGACGGCGGGCAGCACCGATGGCTCGGTGGCCTTGGGCGGTTTTTTGTCCAGCCCCCGGGGCGTGGTCTGGATGGGGACGGCGGGGCTGCTCATCGCGGACTCCGGCAACCACACCATCCGCCGCCTTTACACGAACACGAGCATCAATACCTACATCATGGAAACCACCGCCGGGGCGGCGGGCCAGGCCGGGTTTGTGAACGGAACGACGAACGTGGCGCGGCTGAACTCGCCCATCGGCGTGGTGGCGGACGTGCTGAACGGTGCCTTCCTGGTGGCGGACGCGGGCAACAAGGCCGTCCGGCGGGTGCAGCAGACGCCGGCCCAGGCAGCGGTGGCGAACCCCGTCATCGGCGTCATCACGATCACCACCAACGCCACCACCGGCGTCACGCCGATTTTCACCGCCGTCACGGACGGCGTGTTCATCAACGACGCGATCATCGCCGTGACCGCCGAGGCCAACGTCACCACGCTCCTCAGCTCCGGCGTGACGCCGACGGATCCCTTCAATGACACGGTGCCGGTCCCGACCGGCGCGATCACGCCCTACACGTTGAACACGCTCCCCGTGCCGGCCACGCTGGTAAGTCCCCTGCCCGATGTCACGGTGAAGGTCCAGAGCGTGAAGTCCGGGCGCGTCTCCAGCGCCGTGGTCAAGGCGCGCTTCCAGTTCCAGACCGCCACCCCGGTGGTGACCGGCGACAACGCGGCGTTGTTCAGCGTGAGCCTGGCGACCACGAACGCGCAGATGTTCTACACGACCAACGGGGTGGAGCCGGTCTCGACCGCCTCGACGACGAACTTCGGGCCGATTCCCTTTCCCGGCACCAACCTCGCGTTCCAACTGGGCGCGAGCAACATGACTTTCAAGATCAAGGCGTTCAAGGCGAGCTACACCGACAGCTCGACGATCACCCGCGAGTTCTCCCCCACCAACTTCGTCGCCAACACCATCTCGTTTGGCTTCGCCAGCGGCGAGGCGTCGAGCCAGTTCATCGCCTCGCCCGGCCAGACCAACTACTCGCCGGTCACCCTCACCATCCTGCCCGCGCAGAAGATGTATTCGCTCCAGTTCGCCATGTCGGTCACGAACCTGCCCGGCGCGGCGGCCCTCAGCGGCACGCCGCAGGGCAGCAATGTGGTCGGGTTCCAATCGTTTCTCCTCATGCCGGACCCGGCGGACCCGACCATCCGAATCCGCATTCCGCCCTCGATGTTTGTGTCGGCGGGCTTCACGAACCTGCTGGTCACCAACAACAACCTCCTGTCCGTCGGCTGGATTGAGCGGCTGGGCTCCACCAACCTCTACAACACGCTGGCCCAGGACCTGGTCACCATGTCCCAGGCGCACGACACCCTTTTCCTGAGTTCGGGCGGCCAGGTCGTCATCGGCGCGTTCGGCTTCGTGGTGCCCACCAACGCGGTCGCCGGCCACACTTATCAGGTGGCCCTGCACCGGCCCTCCGCCACCTCCGACGGCATCAAGGAGGACGTGTTCATCAACGCCCCCACCAACGGCTCGCTCTCGGCGCTCAAGACGGTGACGATCGGCTCCCCGGGGTATTTGGTCGGCGACGCCGTGCCCTTCCGCTGGTTCAACGCGCCGGATTTCGGCGACACCAACCTGCTCGCAAACGACCTCGCGCAGGTGTTCCAGACCGCTGTCTATGGGTTCAACGGCCCGCCACTGGGCAGCGACATGCTCGATGCGATGGACTCGTGCTGCGGGATCGGGACCAACGACGCCCCGACCTCGCTGCTCCGCTACAGCGTCCAATACGGCGGCTCGGCCAGCGTCGGGACCGACGTGGGGATCAACTCCATCGCCTTCGGTGACGGGGTGCTGAACGTGGCGGACATCTACATCACCTTCCGCCGGTCGCTGGACATGTCGCTGACCAACTTCGTCCGCTTCCGCTCCAACGGCATCCACTACGCCTCGCTGGCCGCGAACAATTTCCGGGGCGTGGTCGGCACGTCCTTGGCGCGCGGCGGCTCCGGCGGTTCGCGCGGCGGCCGCGTGGCGCAATCCCTCAGCACGCCGGCGGACGCGTCCGTCACCTTCAGCGCCGGGGAAATCATCGGTGCCGCCGGGCAGTCGCTGAACATCCCCATCACCGCGCGCGTGTCCGGTTCGGTGCCGTTGCGGATGTTGGCGCTCAACCTCAGCGTCATTGCGTTGCCCGGCTCCCCTGACATCACGACGCCGGTGCAGTTCGTGCCCGACAGCGCGCTGGGCGCACCTGGCTTCAGCCAGTCGCGCGGCGCGGGCAATTATGCCGCCGCCTGGCTGAACGACGCCGTCGCCGGCCTGAGCGGGGACGCCGTGGTCGGCACGCTGGTGGTCACGCTGCCCGCCGGCGCGGGCGCGGACGCCGCCTACTCCGTCCGCTTCGACCATGCCTCCGCCTCGCCCACCGGCCTCGGCACCGTGCCCGCGCGCCGCGAGGCCGGCCTGATCACGACCCGCAACCGCGGCACCTCCTCGTGGAGCGATGGCATTTCCGACACCTGGCGGCTGAAGCACTTTGGCCGGCTGGACAACCTGCTTTCCGCCGCGAACGCCGATGCGGACGGCGATGGCATCCCGAACTGGGCCGAGTTCCGCGCCGGGACCGATCCCGCCGATGCCGGCTCCGGGCTGCAGTTGCGCGCCCCGGGCCTCGTCTCCGGCGGCCCGCGCCTGCGCTGGCCGACGGCGGTGGGCAAGTCCTACGTCTTGGAAGTCTCCACCACGCTGGTCGGCACGAACTGGGTGGCCATCGCCACCAACCTCGCGGGCAGCGGCCGTGACATCGAGTTCCAGACCCCGCCCCCGGGTGGCCCGCGCTTCTACCGCGTCCGGCTGGTCGAGCCGTGAGGCCGCGCCCGGCCTGCCGTCCCGCCCTTACACGAACACGATTTCCGTCGTCGCCGCCGTTTCATCCCAGCCGCGCGTTGGCTCCGGCGTCACGCTGCTGATGTCCTTGATCGAGAGCATCCGCCCGCGCGTCTTGGGCGACTTCACGTCAATCTTCGCCGGGTCGCAGGTCTGCTGGTGGACCTTCTGGTGCAGCGCGGGCTTGTAGCGGACGTAGAGCACCTTCGGCGTGTCCGGCGCGAAGTAGAGGATGCGCGACTTGTCCGGGATGCAGAGATACGCCTTGTTCAGGATCGTGCCGCCGAAGGTGAAGCGCTTGAGGTAGCTCGCCTTGCGGTCCGTGTAGGCGCAGGTGAACACGCGCTCGCGGTCGGGCAGCCCGCAGAAGAACAGCTCCGGCCCGACGAAGAGCTTCTCCGGCAGCTCCGTGACCTTGTAGGTGCCGTCCTTGAACACGAGGAGAATCTTGTCGAACTTCGTGCACTCGGTCTTGAACTCGTCGCCGTTGACCTTGTAGCCCACGTAGCCGCTCTCGCGGTCGTAGGCCACCTTGAACGCCTTGAACGCGACGGCCTTTACGTCCACCTCCTCGTGCCGGCTGCCCTTGGTCGTCAGGCGCGGATACTGCGGGCCGTATTTCTCCAGCAGGCCTTCGAGGTGCGCGATGGCGAACTTCACCACGTTCTTCAAGTGTTTCTGCGTCTCGGCCAGCTCGGCCTTGGTCTGCTCCATCTCCTCGCGGTGCTGGTGGATGTCGAAGAGCGAGATGCGCCGGATGCGGACCTGCAGCAGGCGCTCGACGTCGGCGTCGGCCAGCTCGCGGAGCATCTGCCGCTTGAACGGCTTGAAGCCCTCGAAGACGGCCGCGACGACCGCCTCGTTCGTCTTGCACTTCTCGATGTCCTTGTAGAGGCGCTCCTCGATGAAGATGCGTTCCAGCGTGCGGAAATGCAGCTCGTTCTCCAGCTTATGCTGCTTCAGCTCCAGCTCCAGCTTGAGCACGCGCACGAGCTGGTCGGTGTTCTCGCGCAGCACCTCGCTCACGGTCAGCTCGACCGGGCGGTTCTCCTTGATGACGGTGATGCGGCTGCTGATCGTGACCTCGCAGTTGGTGAAGGCGAAGAGCGCGTCCGTAAGCTGCTGCGCGCTCACGCCGGCGGGGGCCTTGATCTCGATCTCGACCGACTCGGAGGTGTAATCGTTGATGGACTTCACCTTGAGCTTGCCCTTGGCCACGGCGTCCTCGATGGAGTTGGTGAGCGACTCGGTGGTGGTGCCGGGCGGCAGTTCCTTGATGACGACGGTGCTCTCGTCCTTCTCTTTGATCTTGGCGCGCACCTTCACGCTGCCCTTGCCGTCCTGATAATCGCGCGCGTCCATCTGGCCGCCGGTCGGGAAATCGGGCAGGCACTTGAACGGCTGTTTCCGCAGGATGGCGATCTGCGCCTCCAGCAGCTCGGGGAAATTGTGCGGCAGGATGCGGCACGACATGCCCACCGCGATGCCCTCCGCGCCGAGCATCAACGTCAGCGGCAGTTTCGACGGAAACACCACCGGCTCCTGCTGCTTGCCGTCGTAGTTGGGGACGAACTGCGTGATGTCGTTGTTGAACAGTTCGGTGCGCGCCAGTTCCGTGAGCCGGCATTCGATGTAGCGCGGCGCGGCGGCGGGGTCGCCGGTGAAGACATTGCCGAAGTTGCCCTGGCCCTCGATGAGGTAGCGCTTGTTCGCCAACACCACGAGCGCGTCGCCGATGGACGCGTCGCCGTGCGGATGGAACTTCATCGTGTCACCGACCACGTTGGCGACCTTCGTGAAGCGCCCGTCGTCACCGCGATGCAGCGCCCAGAGGATGCGCCGCTGCACGGGCTTGAGGCCGTCCTCCAGATTCGGGATCGCGCGGTCGCGGATGACGTAGGAGGCGTATTGCAGGAAGCCCGTGTCCACGCGCCGATGCAGCGGCAGCTCGATCTTGTCCGGCGCGAACGGCCGGTGCGCGACGCCCGGCGTCTCCTCCGCGACGATGTGCGCGCCGCCGTTGCCGTTGGCGGCGGCGGGCTTGGGCCTGGTTTCCTTATCTGCGGCAGGCTTCGTCTCAGCGGGCGGGGGCGTCATGTCGGCCATCGGTAATTCAGGCTGGTCGGAACTGGGTTTTCGTTTCGCGGCGCTCATCGCGTCGCGCGATTGGAGCAGAACGCGCCGCGCGGAGGCAAGGAGTCCCGCGTCATGGTCGCCGTTCATCCGTTTGCCCCGTGCGCTTTGCAGTTTGGCATTGAACCCAAAACTCCCCTTGTTACGCTCCGCCCACAGTTTCCAACGCAAGCAGCGCACGACCATGAGCACCTCCGCCAATCTCTATCCCAAGCTCCACAACGCCATGTGGCCCGGCCTCGTCGGCAAGGGCAGCCCCGGCGCCGAGCCGTTCATTGACCTCGACACCATGCTCGACCTCACCGCCAAGGCCGAGGTCAACGGCCAGAAGTTCGACGGCGTGGACCTCTTCCTCTACGACCCGCACACGAACATTGACATCAGCGACGACGGCATCAAGGCGCTCGCCGACAAGATCGCCGGCAAGGGCTTCGTGGTCGGCTCCGTGGTCGCGCCCGTGTGGTTCGATGGGAATGCGATGGGCGACGACACCAAGCGCGCCGGCTGGGTCACCGCCGTGCGCAAGGCCTGCCGCATCGGCCAGAAGCTGCGCCAGCTCGGCGTGCGGCCCTACGGAATCGTGCGCATTGACTCTGCCGCCGGCGTGGCGGACTGGGACAAGGACCCCGTCGGCAACACCAAGATTATCGCGCAGACCTTCCGCGAAGGCGCGGCGGTCGCCGCCGACCACGGCGAACGGCTCGCGGCGGAGGGCGAGATTTGCTGGGGCGGCATGCACTCGTGGCGCAACATGGTGAACCTGCTGGAGGAAACCGACCGGCCCGGCCTCGTCGGCTTTCAGGCGGACATGGCGCACACGCTCCTTTACACGCTCGGCTACAACGCCGAGAAGCACGCCATCCTGCCCAAGGGCTACGACTGGAAGAACAAGAACACCCTCCTCTCCGCGCTCAAGAAGCTCACCAAGGCGCTGCGCCCGTGGACGATTGACTTCCACGTCGCGCAGAACGACGCGACGGTGAAAGGCTCCGGCGGCCACGACCTCACCGGTCGTCACTGCGTCGTGGACGACCCGAACGGCAAGCTCGACATCCCCACGCACTCCGGCTACTGGCTGCGGGACGAGAACCGCCACCTGACCAAGGCCTGCATGCACATCTGCTGGGACGGCTGCATGTTCCCGAACGAGACGCTGATGAAGCAGGAGACGTGGAACAAGATCCTCGGCGCGATGCTCGCCGTGCGCGAGAAGCACGGCTGGAGCACCGTGGGCTGAACGCCCGTGCCGGCGACTTCCAGTCGCCGTCCGCAGGCAGCAGCAGAACGAGGCGCTTTAAAAAAACTCACGCGCAACTCGGCGGCTGGAAGCCGCCGGCACGAGCACCAACGCTATGGCCACCCTCGTCTTCGACATCGAGACCTCGCGCCTGCCCGTCGAGATGTTCGACGAGGTGCAGCAGGAATACCTCTTCCGCGAGGCGGGGAAACTTCCCGAGGAGCAGCAGCCCGCCAAGCGCGAGGAAATTGCCCGGCTCTTCAGCCTGTGGCCCTTCACCGCGCAGGTCGTGTGCATCGCGATGCTCAACGCCGAGACGCAGCGCGGGCAGGTGCTCTTCCAGGCCGAGGACTTCGAGGACGACGCGGAGGCCGGGCCGGTCGAGTTCGTGCCATGCGCGGACGAGCACGAGCTGCTCACCGCCTTCTGGGACGCGGCCAAGCACTACCAGCAGGTCGTCACCTTCAACGGGCGCGGCTTCGACGTGCCGTTCCTCTACCTGCGCTCGGCACAACTGAACGTCCCCATCGCGCGCAAGGACTGGCTCGGCTACCGCTACGCCACCGACCCGCACTGCGACCTCGCCGAGCAGCTCACTTTCTACGGCGTGAGCGGACGCGACGGCGCGGCGCGGAAGTTCAACCTGGATTTCTACTGCAAGTCCTTCGGCATCGAGTCGCCGAAAAGCCACGGCGTCACCGGCATGGACGTGACGAACATGATGGAGGAGGGCCGCCACAAGGAAATCGCCGACTACTGCCTCCGCGACGTGCGCGCCACCGTGCTGCTGCACAAGATCTGGAAGGAACGGCTGGCCGGCATCAAGTAGCCGCAACCTTCAGGTTGCGAGGCGAGCGACGGAGGGGGGGGGGACGGCCGCCTAACGAATTCGAGTTACAGCGACCGCAGGCGCGCGAAGCGCGTGGATTGCAGCCAAGGCGGGTGGGTCGGATTAGATGCGGATGGTTATGCGGCATCATGAGAACCCTCGTAGCTCGTGGCTTGGATCTGGGTGCAAACAATACACGAAACAACCAAGGCTACGAAGGCGCTAAACAAGCCAAACAACTGCGACAGGGGTGTGGTAATGGCGACGGTGACGAGAACCGAACCAAACACAATCGGCAACGCAACGGCGAGTCGGCGATGTCTAAGACAGAAGTAAAGTAGTGGCGTGGCGAGCGCACCCGAGACAAGAACAACCGGTGCCGCGATGGCCGTGACGAACGGATCGCTCAACGTCTTCGAGATGCCCTGACCATACGCCTTGTCGTTCGGTGGTAACGTGAGTTGAATAACGGCAATGAAAGTGAAGGCCGTGATGAACGCGCCGATGAATCCCACAGGCAGGAAGACTGCGAAACTGTGTGTTCGAGTGTGCATGGTGCTCAATGCCGCCTAGCCTGTTACTAAACCGCAGTTCCTACGGCTTTGTTGTTCGTTGCGGTTTTATTGCGGGCAGACTTTCCAGTCCAGCCCAGAGTCGCGGGCGTTGCCGCCGCAGCTCGGTTTCTTGCAGCCCCAACGGGGCTGTGACCTCCAGCCCAGGGTTGCGAGGCACGAGCTACCCTGGGTCTGCCGGTCATCCGCAGCCAACCCCAACGGGGTTGTGTCCGCGATTCGGCAAAGGCACAACCCCGTTGGGGTTGAGCCGATTGGGGCCGGTCACCCAAGGTGGCGCCGGGGGCGCAACCTTGGGCTGGAGGCCGCAGCCCCCTTGGGGCTGACACTGCGGCTCCTCTTTGCGCCTTCTTGCGCCTCTTTGTGGCCCGACTTTGAACTTTGAACTTTGAACTCCGAACTTCTACTGTCCGCCTCGTGTCCGAACCGGCTGAACTCCGCGCCAGCACGCGCTTTTGCGCGGTCTTCGGGCATCCGATCCGCCACTCCGCCTCCCCCGCCATGCACAACCCCGCGCTCGCCGCGCTGGGCCTGGACTGGCGCTACCTCGCCTGCGACGTGCATCCCGACCGCTTGCGCGAGGCCATTGCCGGCGCGCAGGCGATGAAGTTCATCGGCCTCAACCTCACCGTCCCGCACAAGCTGCTCGCCGTGGACATCGTGGACGAACTCGACGAGTCCGCGAAGACGTGGGGCGCGGTCAACACCGTGCGCTTCGAGGCAAAGGACAAGTCCGGCGCATGGCAGCCGCTCGCAAAGCTGAACCCGGACGACATCGGCGAACTGCGCTCCCACGGCTTCAACACGGATGCCGACGCCATCACGCGGTCGCTTCGGATGGATTTGGGAGTGCAGCCCTTAGTTGATGCCAGAGTCCTGCTGTTAGGAGCTGGTGGAGCGGGTCGGGCAGCCGCGTTGAAATTGGCGTCTGAGCCGGTCGCCGAACTTTTCCTAGTCAACCGGACGCAAAGCAAAGCCGACGAAATTGCAGCGCAGATCACAAAAGCGCAGGTCGAAGGCAGATTTCCGTTCACAAAAGTCACAGTGGGGTATCCAGCCGGCACCGTTGACCTGATTCTCAATGCGACTTCTCTTGGGCTTCGTCCAGGGGATGCGCTGCCGTTGGATGAGAAGCATTTTCCTCTTACCAAGGCCACTTACGTCTATGACATGATTTACCGCCCAGCCGAGACGCCCTTGCTCCGCGCTGCAAAAGCTGCCGGCTGCAAGGTCGCGAACGGCCTCGGCATGTTGCTCTATCAGGGCACGAAGGCGCTGGAGATCTGGACCGGTCAGCCTGCGCCCGTCGAGTTGATGCGCGCGGCCTTGCTCAAGAATGTCTATGCCCGCGCCTGAGCCATCCACACTGGCCGCCGTGCCGTTTCACTTCTGGTCGTTCACGTTCTTCGTGTTCGGCTGCATCGTCGGCAGCTTCCTGAACGTGTGCATCCACCGGATGCCGCTGGGCCAGAGCATTGTCTCGCCGCCGTCGCATTGCCCGCACTGCCAGTATCAAATCCCCGGCTACCTCAACATCCCGCTGGTGACCTGGCTCTGGCTGCGCGGCAAATGCGCCAACTGCGCCGCGCCCATCTCGGCGCGTTACTTCGCCGTCGAGCTGCTCACGGGGCTGACGTTCCTGGCCTGCTGGCTGCGGTTCGGGGAGAAGGGCTTTCCATCGCCAATCATCTATTGCGTGCTGCTGGCTGGCTTCATCGTCGCCACATTCATTGACTTCGAGCACTTCATCATCCCGGACGAGATCACCATCGGCGGCATCGCGGTGGGCGTGGTGCTGTCGGGGTTGTTCCCGGAAATCCACTACGGGGAGAAGGCGGCGGACGGGTTGAAGGCGGCGGCGCTAGGTGCCGTGGTGGGTGCCGGGTTGGTGTATGGCATCCTGCGGCTGGGCAAGCTGCTCTTTGGCCAGCATCGCATCGAGTTGCCGGAGAACTCGGTCATCACCTTCACGGAGAACGAGCTGCTGCTGCCGACCGGCCCGGTGACTTACGAGGAACTCTTCTACCGCAAGAGCGACACGGTGGCCTTCCGCGCCGCGCGCTTGGAGATGGTGGATCGCTGCTACTGGGATGCCGAAGTGCGGCTCTCGCCCGCGAAGCTGCGCGTGGGCAACGACGAGTTCGATCCGGCGACGGTGCATCACATGGAGGCGGTGACGAGCAGCCTCAGCCTGCCGCGCGAGGCGATGGGTTTTGGCGACGTGAAGTTCATGGCGGCCATCGGCGCGTTCCTCGGCTGGCCGGCGGTGCTGTTCTCGCTGATGGTCAGCGCGTTCATCGGGTCGGTGGTGGGCGTGACGCTCATCGTCTGCAAGCGCCGCGAGTGGTCCAGCCGCCTGCCCTACGGCCCCTACATCGCGCTGGCGGCGGTCATCTGGCTGTTCGGTCGTGGGAACATCGTGGCGTGGTTGTCGGGGCGGTGAAGGTAGGGCGGGCATCTTGCCCGCCCGGCGTCGGCACAAGCCGACGGATGACCACCGCCCGCGCTGCGCTCGGGCGAGGCGAGCAAGATGCTCGCCCTACACTGTCCGGCGGTAGTTTATGGTCCCAAGGCGCGGCTTTCGGGCCGTGGTGTATTATCTACGAGTCAACTCACCCGCAACCACACTGTCTTCAAATACGCCGGTTCGTCGCGCGTGATGGGGAAGTCCGGCGGCTGGGGGACGTAGTGCTGCTGCACGATGCGCCGGCCCGCGCGCTGAACCATCGCTTCAATCGTGGCGAGGAATTCCTCCGGCGAGAGCGTCGCGCAGTTGGTGGACGCGAAGAGAACCCCGTCCGGCTTCAGCAGCGGCAGCGCGAGTGCGACGAGCTTCCCGTAATCCTTCTCCGCGCGGAAGACGCCGCTCTCCTTCGACTGCGAGAAAGTCGGTGGGTCCAGCAGCACGGCGTCGAACTGCCGGCCCTTCTTCGCGAGCCGCCGCAGCCAGTCGAACACGTCGCCGTAGAGGAAGTCGTGCGCCGCCGCGTCGAGTCCGTTCAGCGCGAAGTTGCGCCGGCCCCACTCCAGATACTTCTTCGAGAGGTCGAGGCTGGTGGTGTGCGCGCCGGCCTGCGCGGCGGCGACGGAGAAGGCGCAGGTGTAGGCGAAGCAGTTGAGCAGCGTGTTGCGTGTTGCGTGTTGCGTGACGGCGTCCGGACTCGCTTGGTTCTCCCGCACGCAACCCGCAGCGCGGAACACGCTGCGGCAATCGAAACCCGCCGCCACATGGCCCGTGAGCAACCGCCGCCGGTTGTCGCGTTGGTCGAGGAAGAGGCCGTAGCTGTAGCCCTCGGTGAAGCTGAGTTCAAACTGAAGGCCGTTCTCCAGCACGGTGAAGCGCTCGGGGGCCGGCTCGCCGAGAACGAGTTGCGGCGACACCTGCGCGGTCTTGGTCTCACGCACACGGCGGTCGAGGTGCTTGTGATACGCGCCGCGCAGGTGGAGTTGTGCCAGCCACGCGGAGAGTTGGGCCGTCTGCGCATCGGTGAGCGCGGCTTCGGATTGTGAGAGGAGGAAGTCGCCGAGCCGCTCGACCTGCCAGCCGGGCCAGCGATCCGCCGCGCCGTGAACGAGGCGGAAGGCGGTGGTGGGCGGCGGCGTCTGAGCGTCAAGGTGGGGCGAGGCTCCCGCTGAGCCGGCGGTGGCAACAGTGAGGTCATCGCTCACCGCGCCAGCGCGGCTCCCTCCGGCTCGGCAGGAGCCTCGCCCCACCAAGGCCTCGCGCAGCGCAAGCCGCGGATCGGACGTGAAACTGGGCGGGGCATCGAAGATGACTGGTTTGCCGGTGGCGGGATGCTGGAAGCGGATCTCATGCGCGTGCAGAAAAACGCGCGCGGCGGGCGTGCCGCCATACAGCGTGTCGCCCAGAATTGGGAAGCCGTTCGCGGCGGCGTGGACGCGGATTTGGTGTGTGCGACCGGTGTGCGGCTCGGCGGTGACTTCCCACGTTCCGCGTTCCGAGTTCTGTGTTCCGAGTTTGAACCGCGTCTCCGCCGGCTCGCCGCCTGCGCCGGTCGGCAGGCTTGTGTAGCGCTCGCCGTCGCGCGCGATGTTGCTGCGCACCACGAGTTCGCCCCTCGGCGGCGGACGGTCGCTGACGAGGAGGTAGCGCTTCGACACCTTGCGTTGCTCGAACTGCTCGGTGAGCGACTTGTTCGCCAGCGGCGTCTTGCCGAAGACGAGGACGCCGCTGGTCTCCTTGTCGAGCCGGTGGATGATGGCGAGGTCCGCCCAGCGCGGCTCGCGGTGGCGCAGCCAGTCGTAGATGCCCTCGCCGGCGTGGGGCGCGGGGGCGTGCGTGTTCCAGCCGGCGGGCTTGTTCACCACCAGCAGGTGCTCGTCTTCAAAGAGGACGCAGGGCGGATTCACGGATGGGAAAAAGGAGGAAGATCAGGGTCAGGATTACGAGCACGAGTGGGGCGGCGGCGGGACAAATTCTCCCGCTCCCGATCTCAATCCTGAGCGTGCCCCCCGGTTTGCTCACCGCAGCAGGAACAACTCCCGCCGCGCGCCGCCCTTCTCGACGGTGACGCTGTCGGTGTCAATCTTGAGCAGGATCACGCCCTCGATGCGGTCGCCGGCGGAAAGTGTTTTGCCGTTGATGACGGCGAAGGTCTTGTTCTTCCGGCGGCTGATGCCTTGAAGTTTCATCTCGGGGAACTCGACTGCGGCAACCTTGGCGGTGCGGCCGTCGCCGTTCTTCGCCGGGTCCGGCGGCACGACGGGCGGGGCGGGCTTGACGGGTGGCGGAGTCGGGGGGGCCGGATTTGTTTCCGCTTTCGCCATGGCGGCCGGGCTTACGGGTGGCGGCGCAGGAACGACGGGGTCGGGCTGCTTGGCAGGTGGCAGCGTGGGAACATTGACCACCGCGTTGGTGGCTTTCGGCGCGGGCGGCTCCGGCGTGGTCGGGGGCGTGGCCGGCATCACGACGGCCACGATGGCGGCGGGAGGGTTGGTCTTCGGTGGCTCCGGCGCGGGGGTGGGCGGAGTGACGGGAGGCCTGGTGGCGGCAGGAACGGGCGCGACCGGGGCCTTGGGAGAGGCCGCCTTGGCCGTTGCGTTGGTGCGCGGCATCCCGTTTTCATCAATGTCCTCGGACGCGTAGGGCTGCCAGGCCTTCCGTTCCTTCCACCACTTTGCGAAGAAAAAGCCGGATGCGCCCAGCAGCGTGACGATGACCAGGGCGATGCCGGCCACCGGCAGCCACGCGGGCCGCTCGCGGGCGGCCACGGGCGTCATCGGCACCGGCAAGTCCTCGACGCCCTTGGGCCCGCGCGGGCGCGTGGCCGCCTGGGCCTGCGACTCGCTCGCGCGCTTGAGGGCGTCGTTGATGAGGCTCATACGCGGATGCGGCCCTCCAGTTCGCGGATGGCGGTGCCAACCATGTTGAAGCTCACGCGGTCGCGCTTCTGCACGAAGGCGGCGAGGAGACACTTGTCCGCGAGCGCGTTGACGAGGCGCGGGATGCCGGTGCTGTAGCGGTGAATGCGCCAGACGGCGGGCGCGCTGAAGTAGGGCGAGCCGTTCGCGCCGCACGCGGCGAGGCGGTGCTGGATGTATTGGCCGACCTCGCGCGGCGTGAGCGGGGCGAGGTGGTAGCGCACGGTGATGCGCTGGCGGAGCTGGCGCAGCTCGTGTTTGTTCAGCCGGTCGCGCAGCTCCGGCTGGCCGAGCAAAATGATCTGGAGCAGCTTGCGGTCGTCGGTTTCGAGGTTGGAGAGCAGGCGCACCTGTTCGAGCAGCTCCGGCGTGAGGTCCTGCGCCTCGTCAATGATGAGCACGGCGTCGTGGCCGCGCATGACCTGGTCGAGGAGAAACTGGTTGAGCGCCGCGACGGTTTCGAGCCGGTCCATGCCCTTGACTTGCAGGCCGAACTCCATCGCGATGGCCTTCATCAACTGGTCGGAGTTGAGCACCGGGTTGAGGATGAGGGCGGTGGCGAAGTTGGGTCCGAGGTGTTCGAGCAGCGCGCGGCAGATGGTGGTCTTGCCCGCGCCGACCTCGCCGGTGAGCTGGACGAAGCCCTTGCGCTCGCGGATGCCGTAGAGGAGATGGTTCAGCGCCTCGCGATGCTTCGCGCTGTAGAACAGGAGCCGCGGGTTCGGGTTGATGTTGAACGGCGGCTCGCGCAGTCCGTAGTAGTTGAGATACACGCGTTAGCCGGAGTGGTAGGGCAAAGGCGGCTGGCAGGAAAGCCCAGAAATGCGCGGCCTGGTTTCCAGCAGGCGGCGCAGGGTTGGTGGCGGGCCTTCGGATTTGAAGTTTCCAAACCCGCGCCCCGCCGCTAGCTTCCCGCCCGCGTCCGAAATGATCCTGGTCATAGACAACTACGACTCGTTCACCTTCAACCTCGTCCAATACCTCGGCGAGCTGAAGGCGGACCTGCGCGTCGTCCGCAACGACGAGGTCACGCTCGACCAGATCCGCGACCTGAAACCGGAGCGCATCCTGGTCTCGCCCGGGCCGTGCTCGCCGCGCGAGGCCGGGCTGTCCAACGAGATCATCCGCGCGTTCGGCCCGCACCTCCCGCTGTTCGGCGTCTGCCTCGGCCACCAGTGCATCGGGCACACCTTCGGCGGCGAAGTCGTCGTGAACTACCGGATGATGCACGGCAAGACCTCGCCCATCCGGCACAATGGCGAGGACCTCTTCGCCGGCATCCCCAGTCCGTTCAACGCCACGCGCTACCATTCCCTCGTCATCAAGCGCGACACGCTGCCCGCCTGCCTCGAAATCACCGCCGAGACCGACGAGGGCGAGATCATGGGCGTGCGCCACCGTGAGCTGCCCATCTGGGGCGTGCAATTCCACCCCGAGAGCATCCTCACCGAGCACGGCCGCCAGCTCATGGCGAACTTCCTGAAGTTGCAGAAGCGCAATTGACGCGGGCAGCCTTGTCCGCGAGTTGGTTGCGTTGTGACTTCCGCTCGCCTTGCCGCGTCTGCTCAGGCATAAATTCCGCACGCATGAAAACCTCACTTGTCCGCGTTCTTCTCCTTGCGCTCCTTTGCGCTCTTTGCGGCGATTCCTCAGCCGCGCTCGCCGGCAAGCGACCGAACATCGTCTTCTTCTTCACCGACGACCAGGGCTACGGCGACCTCTCGGCGCACGGGAATCCCCTCCTCAAGACGCCGAGCATGGACCGCCTCCATCGTGAGGGCGTGCGCTTCACGGACTTCCACGTCAGCCCCACGTGCGCGCCGACGCGCAGCGCGCTCTTCACGGGCCGGCACGAGTTTAAGAACGGCATCACGCATACGATTCTTGAGCGCGAGCGGCTCACGCTCAAGGCCACGACGCTCGCGCAGGTGCTCAAGACCGCCGGCTACACCACCGGCATCTTCGGCAAGTGGCATCTCGGCGACGAGGCGGAGTATCTGCCCAGCCGGCGCGGCTTCGATGAGATGTTCATCCACGGCGCCGGCGGCATCGGGCAGTCGTATCCCGGCAGTTGCGGCGACGCGCCAGGCAACACCTACTTCGACCCCGCCATCCTGCACAACGGGAAGTTCGTGAAGACCAAGGGTTATTGCACTGATGTCTTCTACACGCAGGCGACGCAGTGGATGGACGCGCAGCGCAAGGCAGGCAAACCTTTCTTCGCCTACATCCCCTCGAACGCGCCGCACGCGCCCTACAACGCGCGCCCTGAGGACAAGGCGCTCTACGCCGGCAAGGCTCCGAGCGACCAGGCCGCCAGCTTCCTCGGCATGGTCCACAACATTGACCAAAACATCGGCAAGGTGCTGGCCAAGCTCGACGAGTGGGGCATCGCGAAGGACACGCTGGTCGTCTTCATGAACGACAACGGCGGCACGGCTGGCGTGCCCGTGTGGAACGCCAGGATGCGTGGCAGCAAAGGTTCCGCGTGGCTCGGCGGCACGCGCGCGAGTTCCTTCTGGCGCTGGCCCGGCACGCTCCAGCCCGCCGACTGTGGCGTGCTCGCGGCGCACATTGACTTCTTCCCGACCATCGCCGAGATCGCCGGCGCGAAAACACCTGACGCAGTGAAGGCCCAAGTCGAAGGCCGCAGCCTGGTGCCGCTGTTGGAGAAGCCGGCGGGCACGTTGCCCGACCGGATTCAGGTCACGCACCTCGGTCGCTGGCCGAAGCACTCCGACCCGAACCTCGCGAAGTTCTCGATGTGCAGCGTGCGCAACTCGCGCTGGCAGCTCATCTCGCCCAACGGCGGCGCGGAGCCGAAGTGGCAGCTCTACGACGTGAAGGCCGACGCCGGGCAGCAGACCGATGTCGCGGCACAGAATCCCGGCGTGGTGAAGCAACTCGCCGCCGCTTACGACCAGTGGTGGAGCGATTGTCAGCCGCTGCTGGTGAACGAGAAGGTCGTCGGCCCGAAGCTGAATCCGTTCGCCGAGCTTTATTGGAAGCAGTTCGGCGGCGGCCCGACCGAGGAAGACTACAAGCGCATGGATCCCACGCGGCCCTGGCCTGCGCCCGGCGGCGAGGGCAAAAAGAAGAAGGCGAAATAGGACGACGCGTGCCGGCGGTTTGCAACCGCCGTCCATGGCAACCGACAGTCTGGACGCAATCACCCAGCCAACACGCAACACGGCGGTTACAAACCGCCGGCACGGCACTACGGCTCCGCCAATCGCACGCGGTAGAAGCGCCTTGGCAGCGTCAGCGGCGCGCTGTCCAGCACGTCAAACAGCCCGTCCAGCGCGCTGTTCGTCACCACGCCGCTCCACGTCGTCAGATTCGTCGAGACCTCGATGGCATTCCGTGCCGCCTGCTCCGCCTGCACGGTCAGCCGCAGGTGGCCATCGCTCTGGCGGGTCGCGGAGACCAGTGCCGGAACGGTCACGCGCGGCTCACCGGCGATCTGGAAGTTGTCGAACACGAGATAGTTGTTCCCCGCGCTGCCCGGCGTGCGGATGGCCCAGACGGCGTCAATGTCGCCAAGGTTCAGCGCCGCGTTGGTCGTGGTGATGGGCAGGGGCGCGGTCAGCACCGTGCCGTCGCGCGACGCCTGCCAGCGATTGCGGGGGAAGTTCATCGTGATGGTCAGCTCATGCACGGCGCCGCGCGTGAACTGGAAGCCAGTCGCGGTGAAGCCCGCGCCGTCGTCCAGCCCGTAGTTTATCCCGGTCGTTGAGTTGTCGAAGTCCAGCGAGAAGAGCCGCGCGCCGTTTGTGTTGTAGATGCTCCAGCGGAAGTCGTCCTGCCGGCCGTTGTTCGAGTCCACCACCATCATCGTGACGGAGAAGGTGACGACGCTCAGGTTCGTGGGCACTGGCGCGAGGTTCACGGGCCGCCAGACGTTGAGGAACTCATCCGTGCCGGTCGGTGCCCCGAAGCCGATGTAAGCCGACTGGCCCGCGCCGGGGACGAAGCCGTTCACCAGCCCGTTGCCGCCGGTGCCGAACTGAATCCAGTTGTTCTGCCCGCCCAAGGTGAGGTTGGTGTCGTAGCCCTCGTGCCCCTCGAAGGTGGTGCGGTAGATGAGCGTGGCGGCGGCGGCCGGACGGGGAAGCGACCCCAAGGTGATGAGCAACGCGCCCAGCAAGACCGCCCGCCAGAATGCAATTGTCCCGCTCAAGGTCACGCGCCAGTATAACACCATGTCCATGCGAATGTTTCGACGGGCCATCGCCCTTGTCCTGCCATCGGTATTTCTGCTGACCGCTTCGGTGGTCCTGCGGGCCGCCGAGCCGGCCGACTTCATCCTGCGCAACGCCAAGGTTGCCACCGTGGACGCGAAGTTCAGCCTCGCGCAGGCCATCGCCGTGCGCGGGGACAAAATCCTCGCCGTCGGCGGCAACGCGGACATCGCCAAGCTCGCCGGGCCGAACACGCGCATCGTGGACGCGCGAGGCCGCCTCGTCATCCCCGGCCTCATGGACTCCCACACGCATCCCAGCGGCGCGAGCATGTATGAGTTCGACCACCCGATGCCCGAGATGGAATCCATCGCCGACGTGCTCGCCTACATCCGGTCGCGCGCGGCGGTCGTGCCCGAAGGCCGGTGGATCACGCTGTCGCAGGTCTTCATCACGCGGCTGAAGGAGCAGCGTTACCCAACCCGCGCGGAACTGGACGCCGCCGCGCCGAACCATCCGGTCTCCTTCCAGACCGGCCCCGACGCCTCGGTCAACACGCTCGCGCTCCAGCTCAACAAAATTGACCGCAACTTCCAGCTTCCCGCCGGCGTGCCGGGCAAGATCGAGAAGGACGCCAACGGCGAGCCGACCGGCATCCTCCGCACCTCGGGCAATTACTTCAAAACCGGCAACACCGGCGCGCGCAGCGCCACCGAGGCCGAGCGCACCGAACGGCTGCGCGCGCTGTTCCGGGACTACAACTCCGTGGGCATCACAGCCATCTGCGACCGGAGCGCAAGCCTCGGGGCCATCGAGGGTTACGCGAAGCTGCGTGACCAGGGCGTGCTGACCGTGCGCGTGAGCGCGTCGCAAGGCGTCGGCTCGCTCGGCGAACTGGCGAAGATTCAGGACAACATCCGCGCCGTGGCGAAGCACAAGCTCCACACGGAAAACGACGACTGGGTGCGCATCATCGGCATCAAGATGTTCCTCGACGGCGGCATGCTCACGGGCAGCGCCTACATGCGGCAGCCGTGGGGCTTGAGCGAGATTTACTCCATCACGGACCCGCAGTATCGCGGCGTGCTCTTCATACCGAAGGAGCGGCTCAAGCCGATGGTCCGCGCCGCCGTCGAGAGCGGCCTGCAGTTCACCGCCCACTCCGTCGGCGACGGCGCGGTGCACACGCTGCTGGAGGTCTACGACGAGCTGGCGAAGGAGGGCCTGCCCGTGCGCCAGACGCGCGGTTCCATCACGCACTGCAACTTCATGAGCAAGGAAGCGGTCGAGACCGCCGCGCGCCTCGGCGTGGTGGTGGACATCCAGCCCGCGTGGCTCTACCTTGACACGCGCACGCTCACGAAGCAGTTCGGCTACGACCGGCTGCGCTGGTTCCAGCCGCTCAAGAGCATCTTCGCGGCAGGCGGCATCGTGGGCGGCGGCTCGGACCACATGCAGAAGATCGGCTCGTTCCGCAGCGTGAATCCCTACAACCCGTTCCTCGGCATGGCGACCGCCGTCACGCGTCGCGCGAAGTGGCACGAAGGCCAGTTGCATCCCGAGGAAGCCCTCACCCGCGAGCAAGCGCTGCGCTTCTA
Source organism: Limisphaerales bacterium (assembly GCA_009773355.1). GTDB lineage: Bacteria > Verrucomicrobiota > Verrucomicrobiia > Limisphaerales > SXTU01 > SXTU01. The sequence continues at coordinate 18,755 of WRPG01000030.1, read as the reverse complement.
CACCATCAACAACGCCCGGCTGCTCTTCCGGGAGGACAAGACCGGCTCGCTCGAACCGGGCAAGCTCGCCGACCTCGCCCTGCTCGACACGGACCTGCTCACCTGCGCCGAGGACAAAATCGCGCAGACCAAAGTGCTGTTGACGATGGTGGGCGGGAAAGTGGTGTGGGAGTCCAAGTAGGACAGCGCGTCCCGCCTGTCCTTCTGATTTTCAAACCCCGCTTAAGCGGACTGTCTCGAATGGCTGTCAGGCGGGACGCGCTGACCTACTTCTCCAGCAGATAGTCCGGCACCTTGATGTCCTTGCTCTTGAGCGCCGGCTCGTTGCCGCGCCACTGGAAGCCGGCCTGCTCGAACTCGCCGCGGTTCGCCTTGAGGAAATCCAGCAGCCGCGTGGCGAGCTGCTTGTTCGGCGAGTCCTTCCGCACGGCGAACGGTTGGATGGCCTTCGCGCCCTCGTGCTTGATGGGGAAGAATTCGATGTGCTCCGCCTGCGGCGCGGCGTTCACGCGATAGACGATGGCCGCCTCCAGTCCGCCCGCGCGCATCTGGTTGATGAGGAAGTCCGCCGTGGGCACCTCGACGACGACGTTCTTGCGCACCGAATCCAGCAGGCCGGTCTGCTTGAGCATCCCGCGCGTCATGAAGCCGAGCGTGCTTTGCTCCGCGTTGCACAGGCCCACCTTCAGCCCCGGCAGCGCGAGGTCCGCGAGCGTGCGGACGCCGTGCGGGTTGCCCTTGCGCACCACGATGCCGATGTCCGTCTCCGTCAGCATCACGGCCTCGGGGAACTGCTCGGCCACGGGCGGCACGAAGCACAGGTCGCACGCGTAGTAGGCGTCGGGGAACTTCGGGTTGGTCGAGTCGCCCATCGTCTTCATCGTGGCGCAGAGGATGCCGCAGCCGTTGAAGACCGTGGTCACGCTCACGCCCTCGCGGTCGGCGAACTGCCGCAGCAGCTTCTCGACGGCGGGCCGGTTCACCCCGCCGCTGTAGAGAATCAGGTCGGGCTTCGCCGCCCACTTGTCCCCGCCCGCGAGCTGGAAGCCGTGCGACTGGAAGCTCGTGCCGCCCTTCTCCGGCGCGGCGAGGTAGCGCGCGAACTTGAGTGCGGCAGCGGATTGCGCGGTGAAGGCCAGCACGGCGGCGCTGGCGTTCTCGACGCGGCCCTTGAGTTCCGGCACATCCACGGCCACGAGTCCTTTGAACTGCGGGACAGTCGCGTCCCAGAGAATCGCCGCGTCCACCGCGCCGAGGGAAAGATCAGCGGCGACTTCGGTGACGGTGGGCTTCATCACGGCGGCGCGGGCGGCGAGCTTGGTCCACGTTTCGCCCAGCGCGGCCTTTGACACACGCGAGATGCTGGCCGCGTCGGGATTGGTCAGCGCGAGCTTCACGTCGTCGCGCAGCAGGTCGGCGATGCTGCGGATGTTCTTCGGATTCCCCGCGCGCACGGCGATGACGGGATGCTGGCGGACGAGCGGCAGGACTTCCCGCACCAGCTCATACTTCCGCGCGTCGGCCACCGAGCCGTCGTCGGCGGCGATGAAGAGGTCGCCGCGCTTGGCGACGCGGAAATTGCTGATGAGCGCGCCCGTGGGGCCGTATTGCAGCCGCACCTCCACGCCGAACTCCGCGCGATACTTCGCCGCGATGGCCTCAACCGGCTGCTTCAAGCCAGCGGCGCAGTAAACAGTCAGCGCGTTGGCCCGAGCCGAGCCGGTGGCCGGTGCGGCATCGCGACGCTGCAAGAGCGCGAGCGCCGCGAACAATGCGGCGATGGCGAAGAGAAGGGCGGCGAGCTTTTTCATGTGTGAACGGAAGCGCACTTGCTCACGTGCGCCAAGCCCGTGTGCTGCGCAATTTGAGTTGCCAAATCTTCTGCTTGTTGCTGCGTCAGGCAGCCAGCCACGTCCAGACTTCGACGCACACTGCGGCTCTCCACCACAAAAACAGTGCGACTCGTCAACGCACCGCCGAGCCGCCGTTGCCCAACTGCTATCTCATCAAAATCCTTCAGCGGATACTCTCGCCTGCGGACCGTCTGCTCGAAGACGGTCTTGTGGACCTCGACGCACCCGCGCCCAGCGTCAAACACGAGGCGGTCCCGGACGAACAACGTGCCCAGCCCCCAGCAGCATGGGATTATCCCCATCGCGACGACGAGTAATGCCACCATGCTGCCACCAATCAATCGCTCCGAGAGTGTTGTTTCCACCTTGAACGAAGGTCCACCCTGACCGAGAAAAGCCCACAGGACGAACCCACCAACTGCCAGCATAAACCCGCCCCACAACGACCGATACGCAAGCGAATGTCCGTTGTCCATTTCCGAAACGGTCAGCCGCTTGCCTACGAGCATCACATCAAGCGTGTCTTGGTCGGAAACCATCATGGCTCAGTCAGCTCCTACGGGCGAACAGGAACAGGCCGACGATGGCACACACGGAAGCCCCCAGCCACAAGACTGTCGGCGAACCCGGCTTGGGCACGGTGGCGTCAGGAGCCGCCGCGCTCGAGATGGTCACGGTCTGCGCTTCGTTGGTGTGGTTGCTGCCTGAGTCGGCGACTCGGGCAGGCGCGGTAGCCGTCGCAGCACCGCTGGCCTTCTCCGCAACGGCTCGCAGTTCCTCCGTCCAGTTCACGTTCATCAGCACGTCCCAGCCGGGGTTCTGGCGTTTCACCTGACAGGAGCACGCGCCCAGGAGGAAGAGGCAGGCTTCCTCGATTTCCGCGTCGCCAAAATTGGCGGCCGGCCACGCACCGAGGACACGACCGCGACCGAAGACGGCGGCGAGCCACGGGCCGGTGGCGAGTTCGGCGGCGGGCTTCGGGCCGGCGAGCATCTTGAGGAGGAGCGACTCCGACGCCGTGCCGGCGGTTTGCAACCGCCGTCCGTTGCTGTCGTTCGCCAAAGACGGCGATTGCAAATCGCCGGCACGGGGGGCGCGCAGGAGTGAGAACTTCACGCGCAGCGCGGGGCCGGGGCCGAGCTTGCTGGTCGGGTCGTTCGGGTCAATGGGCTGGAGAATGGCGACTTGCTCCAAGTAGCGCAGCCGCTTCTCGACGCGCGCGGCGATGGCGTCGTCCTCCGCCTTGTCGCCCGATTCGGCGAGCACCCACACGACGGATTCGCCGGCGAGGATGCGGCGGGCGATCTCCTTGCGCGCGGGCGAATCAGTCAGCGCGGCGAGGCTTGCGGGCGTGAGCGCGCCGGTCCAGACGACGGGGGACTTCGCCTCCTCGGGATGTGGGAAGAGCAAGCGCGCTTCGGTGCCGGTGCCGGGCTTGGCCTCCAAGTTCACGGGCAGTGCGGTGCCGAGGTTGCGGAAGAAGTCGGCGAGCTTGCCGTCCTGCATGGCGGCGGCGGGGAATTCGAGGCGGTAGGCGTCCGCCTGCCAGTTGTCCAGGCCGTAGCGGAAGACGGGGACGGTGCAGCACTCGGCAGCGCGGGCGAAGGTAAGGGTGAAGAAGAGTAGGACCCACGACCAATGACCGGAGCGCAGGTGTCCAACCTGCGCGTTGACACCGTCCGCGAACGCGCAGGTTGGACACCTGCGCTCCGGCGCGGTGAGGACACCGCGCCCTACCAGCGTTGGTGATTGATTCATCATTGGGCCTTGGACGCTGGTCATTTGCTCTCCACCGGTTTCGGTTTTGGCCCCGGCGGCAGCTTTGGCGGCTCACCGCCACTCAACGGGCCGAATGCAAAGGACTTGGCCTGCCACTCTTTCTCGTTCGGCACTGGCTCCCACTTCACGCCGTCGGTGCTGCGCGAGATTTTATGCGGCGGCCAACTGTAGCCGTAAAACCAGTTTTCCACGCGGCGAATCTGGCGCGGGATAGGGCCGGTGGCAACCGGCTGCCAGTCGAGGCCGTTCGGCGAGCGATACGCCTCCTTCTGCGTCGTGGCGAGGAACTCCTTGCCGGTCCATACGACGCACTGGATGTCGGCCCGCGCGGCGTTGGTCGCGTTGTTCTGGAAGGTCACGCCGTCCTTCGTCACCGCGAGCAGGCCGTTCTGGCCGCCGATGACGAACACGCCGTTGCCGAACGCCACGCGGCGCAGACCCGCCTGCTTGTCCACCTGCCCGGCCATCTGCGTGACGGTGATTTTGCCGGTCGCGGGGCTGAACGCGGTGACGGGGCCGAAGTCGCCGGAGCTGACGATAAGGCCGTTGCCCTGCGTCGAGGCGCGAATCCAATGCGTCTTGGTGGGCATCTCCGGCGTCGCGACGAGCTGCCACTTCTCCGCGTCGGTGGTCCTGAAGGCCTTGCCGCGCAAATCCACCGCGTAAAGCGTGTCGCCGAAAATCTCCAGGCCGAAGATGGGCGAGCTGCCGGGGATGACGCCGTCGGACCATGCGCGCCCGTCGCGCGTGGCGGTGACACGCCCGCTGAAGTAACCACCGGCGGCGAGGAACATGCCCTTGAAGTTCACGCACAGGTTGAGGTCGTTCTGGTCGTGGCCGGGCTTGCCCCATTCCTGGTGCAACTCCCATTTGAGTCCGTCACGCGAAAGCATCCGGTGCCCGCCGTGCCCGACGGCGAGGAACCAGTTGTCGGCGGCGCGCGCGGTGAGCGCGGTGAGCGCGAGAACTAGGGCGAGTCGGAATGAATTCATGAGGAGGGGTCGACTGGGATTCCGCCTAGCATTTAGTCATGGAAGCCGCGCTTAACAAGGCTGGCTACAAAACCGGCGTCATAGTGCTCGCCAAAGATGTGACAACTCGAAGAACAATGTCCGCCGACGAGGGTCAGCGCCTCGAAAATCGCGTCATACTTTGTCTCATCCGTGTCGTCCTGACGTTTGCGTAGAAACTCGCAATACAGCTCCATGACTTCGGCTTCAGTCATCCCCTCAGTCTTGAACTCCACCGCCAGCGCAATGAGCGCCGTCTGCGCATCAGGTTGCTCAATGGCGCGTTCAGCCCGCTCTCTTAGCAGGTCCATGTTCATGTCTCAAAAAATGGCACTGCGCTCACTTCGCCTTCCCAAAACACCGCACCACGCCATCCAAACTCGACACATACAGCCGGCCTTGCGCCACGGCCATGCCGTCCCAGACGGGCGGGCTGGCGAGGTCGAGGCCGGTGCTTTGGTTGCCGTTGTCCACGGCCACGGCCCAGAGCTTGGCGCCGCGCTTGCCTTCGAGGGCGTCGTCCTGCTCCTGAAGCTGCTGGAGGATGCTCTTGTCCTTCGCGGCGAGGCGTTCGAAGGCATACTCCTCGTCCACCAAATCCTCCGCGCCGCTGACGATGAGCGAGTTGCCGGCCTTGGCCATCGCGCGCGTGATGATGGGGACGTAGCGCTGCCAGTCGTTGGCGACGAACGTCCCCTTCTGCGCGGGCGCGGGCGCGCCGGGATTCGCCGGGTTGGCCGGGGTTGTCGCAGAAGCGGCCTTCGCAGCCTTCTTGCCACCCTTCGCTGCAACAGCGGGCGCACCGGGCGCACCGGGCGCACCGGGCGCGCGGCGGAACCACAGCGCGGCTCCGCTCCGGCCCTTGCCCGTCTCGATGCCGGGGCCGGAGACGCCGTGGTTCGTGCCGGCCTCGTCGCGGGCGTCGCCTTTGTCGAACGAGGAGAACTGCGCGATGGACTTGTCGGTCTTCGCGGTCGGGTCGGCGAGGCGCGCTTGAATCTCCACGCCACTCAGCGCGCGCGTGTAAATCGCAAACTGGTCCATCATGCCGGTGTAGCTGGCGTCGAGCGTTTCGCCGGTGAGGTTGTTGTTGCCGTCGCCGCCGAGCCGGAGCGGCTGCTTGGGCTGCGCGGGGATGAACGCGGACTTCGCCTGCGCGACAATCTGTCCGTCCACGTAGAGCTTCATCGTCTGGTCCGCCTCCAGCAAGCCGACGAGGTGGTGCCAGCCCTCGAGCAACGGCGCGGGCGCATTGGCGCGGGCACGGGTGGAGTTGCTGTTGATAACGAAGCCGACTTTGCCTTGCTCAATCACCAAACCCGCACCGTTCTGCGGGCCACCGTGGCTGATGAGCACGCCGTCCTTGCCGTCGGGCAGCGCCCAAATCTCCAGCGTGAAGGGTTTGCCCGCGATGTTGTTCTTCTCGGTCTGCGGGTAGGTCACGACCAGCGGCGTGTTGCCGGCGGCGGGTGCGGGCGCGTTCTTTTCGGCCTGTTTCGCCGCCTGCTTGCCGGCCTTCGTGGCGAGCGTCAGGTCCGGGGCGACGCCGGGCGCGTCCTTGGGCATCTTCATGAGCTGGTGCTCCATCGTGGTGGTCCACTTGAAATACTGCGCCTCGCGCCCGTAGCCATAAACGTTCTTGTCATCATGCACGATGATGCGGCCCGACGGCGTGTATTTGCCGGCCTGGTAATAGCCGTTGTGGCCGCCGGCGAAGCTCTTGCCATAGACCCAGTAGCTGCGGTGAAACCACGAATCGTCGAGGAAGCCCATCGGCGCGAAGAGGTGCGCGCCCTCGCCCTTCTGCGCCGCGCCCTGCTCGATGGCGTTGTTGCTCACCGGGCCGATGTCCACGCGCTTGCCGTCGGCGGCAATCTTCTGCGTGCGGAGATAAGTCCACTTGCCGTCGCTGGAGAGAATGTCGTTCAAGCCCACGGGCATTTGCAGGGTCTTGTGGCGGTCGTTGAAGTCCTTGCCCGTCTCGGGGTCCACATGGTTGTAAGTCTGCTCGGCCAACAGTTTGCCGCTCGCGGCGTCGAGCCGCACGAAGCGCAGGCCGTTGTCGAGGAACACGCTGCGGCCTGCAACGAAGCTGACCTTGCCGTCCTCGACGAGCACGCTGCCGTGAACGGGCCAGACGCTCTCCATCTGCTCGTGCGCGGCGTGGCGACGGTCGCTGGGCGCGCCGTGATATTTCCAAGCCAACGCGCCATCGCTCGCGCGGAGGCAATAAACGACGCCGTCCTTGCCGCCGAAATAAACGCGGCCCTTCCAGTAGGTCGGCGGTGAATCCACGCGGCCGCCCGCGATGAAATGCCACTTCGGCAGGCCCGTGGCGTGGTCGAGCGCGTGGACCGTGTGCGCGTCCACCTGCGCGACGAACACCTTGCCGCCCGCGATGGTCAGCGCGGAGAGCGGGCCGCCGAGCTTCACTTCCCAAGCCTTGCCGAGGTCAGGCAGGAGCGGCTGGTCGGAACTGCCGCTGCGCTTCGCGTCGTGGCGGTAGGTGGGCCAGTCCTTCGCGTCGGCGTCGGTGCCGAGCGGGTCGTTGAAGGCCGGGCCTTTCACGAGGCGCGTCGCCTCGGCGCGGATGGGATGCAGCGAGCCTTGGCCGCCGGCCATCGCGTTGAGGCCGTCGAGCTTCGCCTCGGGGTAGCACGCGCAGTTGTGCGGGCCGGCGTAGGTGAGGCCGTTCGCGGGCATCACGCCGTAAAGGCATGCGCCGCGCACCCAGTGGTTCAAGTCCCAGTGCTCCTTTGCGTGGTCCACGAACTCGATGCCCGTGCGCGAGGGCATCAGATACTTCTCCGTCGCCTTCGCGATGTAGCAGCGGTGGTGGAACCAGTAGGTGCCGTCCGGCACGTCGGGCGAAAACTGCTTCTTCACCGCGCCGGTGCGAAGGTCGCGGCCCTTGAACTCGCCCTTCTGATTGCCTTGCAGCGTGCCCGCGTTCCACACGAGGCCGCCGGCGACAATCAAATCCTCCGGCGAGCGATAGCCGGACTTCTCGTGCGTGTCCTGCCAGAGCGTCTTGCCCGTCGCGGCGTCAATGCCGCGCTGCGCGCCGTCGCCGCCCGCGTAGAGGACAGTGTTGCCGGAGAGGAGCACGCGCGGCGAATAGTTGAACTCGAAGAGCGTGCGCTTGCTGGCCTTCTCGCTCGCCCACTGCTGCGCGCCGGTCTTCGGGTCGAGCGACACAAGCACATCGCCGTCGTGATACACCAGCCGCGTGCCGTCGCAGGCGAGCGTGATGGGCGCGATTTTCTGGTCGGCCTTCCGCCAAAGAAGCTTGCCGGTCTTCGCGTCGAAGGCCGCGAGGTCGCGCGGCTTTTGGTCCCAATTGTATTCGTTCACCACGCGGCCCTGGTCGCTCTGCGCCTTCACGGCGAATTCTTCGAGCACCCACGGACGCGGATTGATGAGCGCGTAAATCACGCCGTTCGCCTGCACAAATTCCTCCGCGCCCCGCGAGCCTTCGCAGGTGAACAAGGTCTGGCCCGTCGCGCCGTCGAGGCAACTGATGGGCGCCTCGATGCCCAGCGTGACGAACACGCGCTCGCCGTCCGCGACGAGCCGGCGCGTGAGCTGCGTGGGGCCGGACTTGAGCGGCCAGAGATGCGTGTTCCACGACGCGATGGGCAGCTTCCAGAGCGGCGTGCCGTTGAACGCGTCGCGCGCGATGAGATGCCACTTGGCCGGCAGCAGGATGGAGATGCGCGAGCCTTCGTCCATGATGTAGAAGAGCCGGCCGCCCGACGAAACCTGCGCGCTGAGGCTGCTCATGCGGTCGTGATGGCGCGACCAGCGCGGCGAGCCGACCCACTGCAGCCGCTCGGGCGGCGCGACGAACGTGTCCTTCGAGGTGGTGTTGCCCTTCGCGTCGTAGAAGTAGTGCGTCCAGTCGTCGAAGCCGGGGTCTTTGGCCTTCACCGTCTTCTGCCATTGGCCGCCGGACTTGGTGAGCAGCACGCCGTTGGGCACCAGCACGCGGAGCGCCTCCGCGCGTGGCACGCCGCCGAGGTTCTCGGCGACGAGCAGGTTCACGAGGTTGTCAATGAACGGCAACTGCGCGCCGGTGAACTGCTCGACGCTGACGGGGCCGTATTTGCCCGCCGCGAAAATCGCCTCGCGCGCGGCGGCGACCTTCTTCGTGTCCGCGTCCAACGCGACAACCTGGTAGCTGTTGTTCGCCCGCAGCGCGCTGGTCAACGCGGCCTCGCCGAGACCGAGCTGGACGACGAGGCCGCCCTTCACGCCGGACGCAGCGAGGATGCGCTGCGCGTCATCGGCGGGCGCGGCGGAAAGGGGTGCTGCGACCAAGACCAGTGCCTCGGCAGGAGCCTCGCCCCACCAGCGCGCCGCTGAGTTGTTCGGACACGCCAGCGGCGCGGTGAGGACACCGCGCCCTACCAACGTGGAGAGCCGTGCGACGATGGACAGGGGGAAGCGAAGTGTGTTCATGGCTGAAGGTGCGGACAGTATGGCGGAGTCTGGAGACGTTGCAATGCGCCAACAGACGCGGGGAAGGCGGGGGGAGTTACTGAACCGACGGAAGAGTTCGCAGACCATCAAGGGGTCAAGCCGCTGTGATAATCTGTCTGAATGCAAGTTTGAGTGATGTGGCAGGTCCGACTCGTGCGAGACCAACCTCAGCGAACTGACGCGCGTCTTCGATGCGCCCAACTCGCTGCGCGATGCGAGCAAGCGCGAGCGCAAGCCGGACGAAAGTGCAGCCGGGCGGAAAGGGCAACTCTCCCTCGACAGCCAGCATCGGAGGCGTGACGCGGATGAAGTCGTCGGGAAAGGTGGAGAATCGCCGAAAGAAAGGTGCTCCGACCTGCTGATAAAGCGCACGAATGGACTCCGCTGACTCTCTGGCCTCTTGCTCAGTCGCGCCGTAAGGCCACCACGCATCAGACTGTCCCGGCAGCGCAAGGCGCGTGCGAAACTCACAGTCTGACTCCTCAATCATCTTTGGGTCTGGCGGGGTGAGAGAACCTTGGCCGGGCAGAAAACTGAGGTGAATGCCGAGACACACGCAACACTTGCCGCCGCTCGCCGAACCCTGCAACGCCACTACATGAATCACGTCCCCAGCGACACGCCGGTAAGTGCTGCCGCTTCCAGTGAAGCCGTCGGCCTTGAGCACAGGCGCAAACACCTGTTTGATTTGGGCGAGAAATTGTTTGCGATTTTCCATGCGCGTGAAACGGCCTAACTGGTGATAGCTTGCACATCACGCAGCCCATCCCATCCGGCCAGCGCACCCTGTTCCGAACCCCGCCCGTTGTCCAGCCTCCGGCGCGCATCTTGGACTGCGGTGGCAAGCGCAGCGGCGACACCGCTTTCACCTCCCGCAGAGCGGTTGGCATCCGCCGGATGCGGTCTCGCGTTCCGCTTCGCGGGAGGCCAAAGCGCCGTCGCCGCTGCGCTCTGCCGGCGCACTCCAAGACGTGGGCCGACCACCGAGCTCGCAATTTGAATCGCGAGGACCAGTCCTCGCACTCCACCGCCCACGATCTGCCTCAGTCCTTCACCGACACCGGACGGTGCTGCTGAATCTCGAGGGCGCGCTTCCGCTGGGTCTCGGTCGGGCGGAACGCATCCACGAGTTGCATCGTGACATCCACGCGCTCGGCTTGCGGGTGCTTCGCGAGTTCGGGCTGGTTCCACTTGGAGAGGAGCGTCGTCACGCCGGCGGTCTCGCGGAGGCGCGGCAGCTCGCTCGCGATGTGAGCCAGCAGGTCGTCCACCGGCGCGGTGCCGAAGCCCTGCCGGTGCAGTGCCGCCTGCCACGCCTGGCCCTCCGCCTCCAGGCGCGCGGTTTCCTTCGTGTCGCCGGCGGCCTTGGCCTGTTGGTGGCGCGCGGTCAGGTCTTTCATCTTCTGCTGCTGAAAGGCCGAGCCGGCATAGGCCACCGCGATGGCGCGGGAATCATACACGCCGATGCGCTCCTTCGGCCTGGGCGGCGGGTTCTGGGAGAACCCTGTGCGCGTGGAGCACGCCGCGAGGAGCGTCGCGGTGGCGAGGGCGAGGGTGGCGGTGAATTGGGTGAGGCGACGGTTCATTTTCATGCACCTCATGTAGCAAGCGCGCCGGTCTGCCGGGAAATTGATTCTCCGGCGCGCGGCATCGCCTTCCCCGATGCGCCTGCTGCGCTTTCAATTCCCGCGGAACGGTCTGGCTCCGTAGGAGCCAAACAATGGTAGCCGTGGGTGGAGCGAGCAACGCGAGCGCAACCCACGGTTCCGTCCGCCCAAGACCGCAACCGCGTAGCGGTTGAACAGAACGCGGAGTTTCACCAACGGTTCAACCACTACGCGGTTGGCCCATCCTTCACGTGGCTACCGTGGGTTTCGTTCGCCTGGCTCACTTCACCCACGGCTACTGTTGTTCAGCCCCGCTGGGGCTGGGCGCTCACAGAGCGCCGCTACAGCGCCTACTTCAGCCACCCCGCCACGCTCTCGTTGGCCCAGATGGCCTCGACTGGCTGGCGCGTGCGGACGACCGCAGACTTCTTGCCGTGGACCAGCACCTCGGTGGGGAGGGAGCGGGAGTTGTAGTTCGAGCCCATCACGGAGCCGTAGGCGCCCGCGCTCAAGAGCGCGAGGCAGTCGCCTTCGCCGACCTTCGGCAGCGGGCGGTCCTTGCAGAAGTAGTCGCCGCTCTCGCAGATCGGGCCGACCACATCGGAGCTGACGGTCGCGCCGCCCCGCTTCGTGAGCGGGACGATCTCGTGATAGCTGTCGTAGAAGGCGGGGCGGATGAGGTCGTTCATCGCGGCGTCCACGATGACGAAGTTCTTCCTGCCGGTCTTCTTCACATACTCGACGCGCGTGACGAGGATGCCGGCGTTGCCGACGATGAAGCGGCCCGGCTCGATGAGGATGCGCAGGCCCAAGGGCTTGAGTAGCGGCACCACGCGCGCGGCGTAGGTGGCGGGCGTGAGGATGCCCTTCGCGGCGGCGGACTGCCACCACTTCGCGTCGCTGCTGGCGAGGGCGGGGTTGTAGATGATGCCCAGGCCGCCGCCGATGCTGAAGAACTCGAAGTTGTATTTCGCGTTCAGCTTCGCGACGAGCGGCAGGAGCTTCTTCACCGCCAGCTCGAAGGGTTTTACGCTCGTGAGCTGCGAGCCGATGTGCGTTTGGATGCCGCGCAGGCGGAGGTGCTTGAGCTTGGCAGCGCGGGCATAGACGCCCTCGACCTCCTCGAAGGCGATGCCGAACTTGTTCTCGTAAGTGCCGGTGGTGATCTTGGCGTGCGTGCCCGCGTCCACGTTCGGGTTCACGCGCACGGCGACGGGGGCGATCATCTTGAGCCGCGCGGCGACCCGGTTGATGCGCTGCAACTCCGGCTCGGACTCGCAGTTGAAGCAATAGATGCCGGCCTTGAGCGCGAACTCGATCTCCGCCTCCGTCTTGCCCACGCCGGCGAACACGCACTTGGCCGGGTCGCCCCCGGCGGCGATGACGCGGCGCAGCTCGCCCTCGCTCACGGTGTCGAAGCCGCCGCCCGCATTGGCGAGCACGCGCATGACGGCCTGGTTGGAGTTGGCCTTCATCGCGTAGCAGATGAGGTGGTCCAGCGGCGCGAGCGCGGCGTGGAGCTTGCTGAAATGGTCCTCGAGCGTGGCCTGCGAATACACGTAGAGCGGCGTCCCGTGCCGCTTCACGAGCGACGCGATGGTGACGCCCTCACAACTCAGCTCTTTCCCGACGTAGCGAAACGAATGCATGGCGGCGCGTTATGCCTGCTGGCGGGGAAAGCGAAAAGGGGAAAGTGCGCGAGTAGGACACCGTGATGGCGTCTCGTCACCTGCTCCTGAGCTTGCTCCTTAACTTGCCCGCTGGCCGAGCGAGCCGCCATCAATCGGATCCACTCAGTTGGCGGAGCGCCGGCTTGCAGCCGGCTTATGACGTGAGACGTAACAAGCCGGTGCCAATCAGCGGAATTTAGATTCGCCGTTCCGCAGGCTTTCAGCGCGGGGGGAAACGACATGTTGCTGGTTCGGATGCGTTAAGCCGGCTGCAAGCCGGCGCTCCGCCTCCTTATAGCCGGGTGTCGTCCAGTGATTGCGAGATGACGCTGGGGTGCGGGCGCGGGCGGAGGAGGTGGGCGATGATGCCGCCGGCCACGACAAGCAAGGCCACGGCGGCGGCGAGGTAAGCCCAGCCGCCCTGGCGCGCGCCGGGCGTGGCGACGGCGAGCTGGCCGGCGGACTTCGCGGCTTTCTCAGGAGTGGTGACCGTTTTGGCTTCGCTCGCGGTCGCGGGCTTCTTGGCTTCCGGCAGAGATGGCTTCGGAGCAACGGCAACTTGCGGGCTAGTGGGGCGAACTGGCGTGTTGGTCGGCGGTGCGGGGGCTTTCGCCTCGGCGGGTTTGGGCGACGGCGGCTTCGTGGTCGCAGCGGGCGGGACGACGATGGGAATGGCTTTGGGCGCAGGCATCGCAGTGGCCGACGCGTTCGTGACGGACTGCTTGGCGGATGGGGTGATCGCGGGAGGCGGAACAGTCTTCGCGGCGGCGATGGTGGTGTTCGTCGCCTTCGGCGGAGCGGGCTTGGGCTGAATGACGCGGGCTTCGAGCGGCTTGGCGGTCGGGGCGGACGTGCCGGCGGGCGGGCGGAGCAACTCGACCTTGGCGAGCGCGTTGGACACATCAATCACGCTCTTGGGCTGTCGGAGTGCCGGCGGGAGTGCCGGCGGGATGGGTTGGAGAACGAGCGTCTCGTTCGCTTTCGCCACGACGGGCTGGGGCACAGGCGGGGCCGGGGCGTTGGTCAAGGTGAGGGTGACAACGGGCTTGGGCGAGGGAACTGGCGTCTTGGGCGTTTCAATCATCGGCTTGGGCGGCGGCGGCGCAGCGGCTTTGGCCTCCTGCTTCGGAGCAGGCGCGGGCGGGGGAAGGTTTACGTCGGACTTCTTCGGCATCGGGGACGTGCCTGGCGTCGGCAGCTTCGCGGTGGCGACGATGGGGGCGGCTTCGGGTGCCTTTGGGATCGGAGGTGCTGGCGTGGGCTTCGGCACGGGTGAAGTGCTCGCGACGATGTTGGTCACGGCCACTGGCTTCGGGGCCGGTGCGGGAACCGGCGGCGCGGGCAGCGGCTTCGGCGCGACGACCTCTGGCAGCTTGGCAGCAACGGTGTTGGTGAGTGGCGGCGCGGGTTTGGTGACGACGTTGGTTGTCACCACCACCTTTGGAATCGGTGTCGGAGCGGGCGGGGACGCCTTCGGCGGCGGGGCTATGACGACCGCTGGAGCCGGCGGGTTCGTCGGCGCGACTGGCTTCGCGACCGGAGGCGCAGGCGATTGGGCAATCACGGGAGCAGGCAAGACCGGTTTCTCCGGAAACGGCAGGCCGATGTCCTCCAGCCCGCCGCGCACCGCCCACTGCGTGAACTCGCCCCGCTGCGTGACCAGCGAAGTGATGAAGGGCATCCGCGCCGTGCGCATCTCGCTGGCGCGCTTGCCGTAGGTGACGTTGATGGGGCGGTCGAAGGGCGTCCCGACGATCACATCAGTGCCGTCGGAGATGAGGATGACGGTGAGGTTCGTCGAGATGGCAAGGGCCTGACCCAGCTCGGCGAAGACGGGGCGGAGGTTGGATTTGCCGCGGAACTTCTGCTGCGCGAGGAACTCGTAGGTGCGGTTGGCCAGCGCGATGTTCAGGTCCGGCGTCCACGCGTTGAGCGGGAACTCGCGCGTGAGCACGGTGTCCGCGTAAGTCCAGACGGTGAAGACGTCGCCGTCGCGCATCCGCCCGCCGAGGCCGCTGGCGACGAGCCGGTGCGTGGTGCGGTAAAGGCCGTCGGCGGCGCGCTGCATCGCGGAGGACAGGTCCACGACGAACAGGTAGCGGCAGTCTGGCGTGATGGGCGAGGGGCCGACCGAGGGGATGGGCGTGAGCTTGACGACCGGCCGGGGGGCGAAGGGCGCGGCGGCGAAGGCGGCGGACGCGCACATCGCCACCGCCAGCAGGCCGAGGATTGATTTCAGCCGGGCCGTCATCGCGGTTGCTTGAACCGGGCGCGCTCGCGCCGGTTGTGCTCCTTCAGGTCCAGGGCCATGTCCCGGTTGGCTTCGCCCATCATGCGCAGGAAGTTCTCGCAGCTTTGCGCCATGCCGCCAAAGGAATTCACCGTGTCGCGCTCGGCGAAGTCGTTGGTGATGACCAGCACCTCGCCGAGCTGGCTGAGGCGGTAGGCGGCGCGCTCGATCAGCGAGTCCGCCGTCTGGCCGGCGCGCGAGTAGAGCACCTCGACCTGCCGCGTGGAGTGCGTCTGCGGCGTGCCCTTGGGCGCGCCCGCGCCGTCGAAGAAGATCGTGACCGGCGTGCCTGTGGCGTCGTGGTAGTGCGTCAGCTCGTGGATGAGCGCCTCGCGCGCGGCGGCGGAATGGCGCGCCCGGCCCTCGGCCAGTTCCGGCCAGGCGTGCAGGAGGCTGTAGCCGTCCACCAAGATGCGGAGCAGAGGCACGCCCCCAAAGTAGCAGCGAGCGACGAGGCGGGAAGCGCAAATTCAGCCGCGCTTTTTGATTCGCGGGCGGCGGGCCTCGTTTGCTAAAGAGTGCCTGACAGCATGGCCTCACTTGACGCATCCGGGGACGCGCCGCCGCCCGTCGCGGGCCGTTACGCCGTGGGCCGCGAGATCGCGCGCGGCGGCATGGGCGCCATCCTGGAGGCGACGGACCAGTCGCTCGACCGCGAGGTGGCGATGAAGGTCATGCTGGATTCGGGAGAGAGCGATCAGGTCGCCCGGCAGCGCTTCCTGCGCGAGGCGCTCGTGCTCGCGCGGCTGTCGCACCCGAACATCGTGCCCATCCACGAGCTGGGCCGCGATGAGCAGGGCCGGCGCTTCTACACGATGAAGCTGGTGAAGGGCCGCACGCTCCAGGCCATCCTCACCGCTATCAAGAAGGGCGACGAGTTCACCACACAGCACTACACGCTGGACCGGCTGCTGACGATTTACCGGAAGGTCTGCGACGCCGTCGCCTTCGCGCACCATCAGCGCATCATCCACCGCGACCTCAAGCCGGAGAACGTGATGGTGGGCGAGTTCGGCGAGGTGCTCGTGATGGACTGGGGCCTGGCCAAGCACCTCGACGACGAGCAGCACGCGAAGTCCGAGGCCGAGCGCGCGCAGGCCATCGAGGGGTTCAACGAGTTGAGCGACGCGGAACTCGCCGCCGGCGCGGGCAACCTCACGCTCGAGGGCGCGGTCATGGGCTCTCCGCAATACATGCCGCCGGAACAGGCGGAGGGCCGGCTGGCGGACATCGGCACGCACTCGGACATCTATTCGCTCGGCGGCATCCTCTACGCGATCCTCACGCTGCGGCACCCGGTCGAGGGCAAGAAGGTCGAGGAAGTGCTGGCCAAGGTCATCAGCGGCATCATCACGCCGCCCACGACCTACAACACGATGGCGGCACCGACGCCAAAGCCGGACGGGGAAGTCCCCGACGCGCGGAAAGTCACCGGCCTGCCGCATTGTCCCGATGGCAAGGTGCCCGCCTCGCTCTCCGCCGTGACCATGCGCGCGATGGCGCTCCAGCCCGCCGACCGCTACGCGAACGTCGCCGCGCTCGTCGCCGACATTGAGGCGTATCAGGGCGGCTTCGCCACCAGCGCGGAGCAGGTCGGCGCGCTGGGCCAGCTCGTCCTGCTGATGAAACGCCACCGGGGCGTCACCATCGCGGCGGCGGCGGCGCTGGCGGTCATCGCGGTGCTGACGGTCGTGTTCGTCGGCGGCCTGCGGGCCAAGGAACGCGAGGCCACGCGCGCGGCGGACCTGGCCATCAGCGAGAAGGAAAAGGCGCTCAAGGCGGAGAAGGAGGCGCGGGCCGCCTCCGCGCAGGCTCAAATCGCCCTCGCCGAGGCGGCGTTCCGCAGCGGTGATTTTCCCGCCATGGTGCAGGCGCTGGACGCCTGCCCGGCCAATGAGCGCGACTCCACATGGGCCTACCTCTCGGCCAAGCGCGACGGTGCGCTCGGCCCTTTGCGCGTGCCGGGCTTCGAGCGGTTCGGCCCCTTCGCCGCCGTGCCCGGCCAGCCGGGGCAGTTCGCGTTCGCGGTGGCCAGCGGCGATGTCGGGTTCGTGGACGCCGCCAACGGCCGGCTGTTGCGCACCGTGAAAACCGGCCAGCAGCGGCCGCAGGAACTGGTCTTCTCCGGCGATGGGCAGACCTTCGCCGTCCGCGGCACCGGCGTGGCAGTGGACCTGCACGACACCGCCACGGGCACCCGCCGCAAGTCGCTCACGCTGCCGGGGGAGCGCATCCAGAAAATTGCCCTCGGGCAGGACGCCGGCTTGTTGGCGGTCATCGCCGGCGCGCGCGGTCCCGTGCAAGGCGGCCTCCAGCTCTCCATGCTCGAGACCAGCACCGGCACCGTGCGCTGGCAGAGGCGCGCCCAGAACTTCACCAGCGTCCTCATCCACCCGGAGGGCAGACGCGTCATCGCCTCCAGCGGGGGCGGCTCGCGCTTCTGCTGGATATACGACGCCGCCGACGGGCGCGAGATCAGCAAGCACGCCATCTATGCGATGTGCCAGGCGCTGCACCCGGACGGCCAGCGCGTCGCCATCGGCTCGCAGCAGGGTGAGGTCATGCTGGTCAACACCCTCACTGGTGCCGTGGTCCAGCAGGGCAAGCTGCATGCCGGCAAGCTGGAGGCGATGGCGTGGACCGCCGATGGCCACCTGCTCACGATGGGCGAGGAGGGCAAGATCGCCTCCGGCCGCTGGCTGTTCCGGCTCTGGCATCCCGAGTTCCTCACGCTGCGCGCGACCTTCGGGGGACTGAACCCCGGGCCGGCCGTGAACTGGGTGCTCAACCCGGCCAGCGGCCACCTGATCACGCAGGACAATCCGCCCCGCGTCTGGCGCATCCCCGCCGGGCGCGAGCTGGTGAAGTTCTCCCACGTCTCCGAGCAAGCCTGGGGTGGCGCGTTCCTCGCCGACACCCTGCTCGTCGCGCGCAAGGCGTATGAACTGGCCCGCTACGACCTCAGCACGCCTGGCAAGGCGGTGGAACTACCCGGCCCCGCCATGGGACATGACCGGATCATGGCCGTGCACCCGGCCTCCGGGCGCTTCGCCGTGGTTCCGCTGCTGGCGCCGCAATTCGTCACGCCCCGGCTGCGGGTCTTCGCCACCGAGGGCGCCACGGTCACCGAGCAGCTCAACCGCGAAGGATTTCCCCCGACGATCCATCTGGCTTTCAACGCCGAGGGCGACCGCCTCGTCGCCACGCTCCGCAACGGCAACCTTGAGCTCCTCTCCGCCAAAAGCGGCCAGACCCAGTTTTCGGCCGTGGGCAGCTACCTGCGCGCGGAGTTCGCCGGCACCGGCGGACGCCTCGTCGCCATCGCCCCGCACACCGTCAAGGCCGACGCCGTCGAGTTCCACCTGCGCCAGCTTGACGGCGCGACCGGGAAAACCCTCCTCACCGCCACGAACCGCTTCCACGTCCAGGCCCTCGCGGTATCGTCCGACCGCCGGCTCGTCGCCCTCGGCGGCAGCGACCACGCGGTGCATCTCTTCGACGCGGACACGTTGCGCGAGCAGCCCGGCTTCCGCGCGCACGACGGCGACGTGGGCGCGCTGACCTTCCATCCGAAGCAGCCCATCCTCGCCACCGCCTCCGCCGACGGCTCGGTGAAAGTCTGGGACCACCGCACCGGCAAGCTCCTCGACTACTTCCTCGGCCTGGCCGGCAACCCGGTCACGCTCTCCTTCAGCCCGAACGGCCGGTTGCTCATGGTGGACGGCCAGGAACGCACCACGCGCGTCTATGACGTGGCCCACGTCGCCGTCCGCTAGGCGGTTGCGGCCGTTCGCCTTCGCCCCGGCCAGCGTGACCTTTCCAACCCTCTGAGCGCCGCGATCCCGCAAACCGGGGCAGCCTCGTCTCGGATCACACCCGGCGGCCCAACTGCCCGCAGGCAAACCTCGCGGCACGAAATCTGCGCGTGGACAAGCCGTGGAAGCGCAGGCCATGGCAGACTGGCTGCGCCGCCGGGCGCGACGCGAGCGGCGGCGCGAGCGGTGGCTGGCGCTGGGCGGCGGCCTGGCGGGCGGGGCGCTGCTGCTGCCCGCCGGCGGCGGGCT
>WRPG01000159.1 GCA_009773355.1 Limisphaerales bacterium | reverse complement strand
CGGAGGTCCAGGTGGTTTTGCAAGGCGGCGAGCACTTCGCGCCCACCGGCGTGCAGAATCCAGCCGGTTACGGCGGAGCGCGGCAACGCCTGGTCATGGAGCATCCCGGCAAGGAGGTTCGCGGCGTTTCGCGCGGCGAGCACCGGGACTTTGCGAGTCAGGATGTTCCGCAACATGCCGTCGAGTTGCTCGAAGCGGAGGGTGTCGCGCTCGGCCGGATTGAGCAAACTGCTCGCGGATTTCCATTCGACGCGGCGCGCATGAGCGGCGGGCTGAGCCGACAAGATGGCTGCGCCAGCTCCATCCCCAAAGAGACAGGCGCTGATGAGCACGCCGGGGTCGTTGTCGAGATAGAAGGCGGCGCTGCAAATCTCGACACAGACGGAAAGGACGTGGCGTGCGCGACCGGACGCGAGCAGGGCCTCGGCCGTCCGCCAGTTCGGCAAGGCCGCGCCACACCCTTGACCGACCAGATCCAGGGCATGGACATCGGTGCGCAGACCCAGGCGTTCGCTGACATAACTGGTGAGGCCGGGGCAGAGGTAGCCGGTGCAGGTGCTGACGAGGATGGCGTCCACATCCGCAGGAGCAAGACGGGCGGCGGCGAGGGCGCGTTCGGCGGCTTCCGTAGCCAGCGCGGGTGCATGTCGCGCGAAGCGGGCATGCAGCACGTCCGGAGTAAGGGCGAAGGCTTCGGCGAGCTCCGCGACCGCGAGGTGGCGGGTGGCGATGCCGTTTTCACCGGACAAAACTTTCCGGAGCAACGTGCGGGAGAGTGCGTTGAGTTCGGCGAATTGCGGTGCTTGCTGGATAGCCGCCCAACATTCCGCCTGGGAGAAATGCCGGGGCGGAAGGGCAGTGGCCAGTCCGGTCAGAAACATGGCACAGAGTAGTGGGGAGTGCAGGCGGCGTCCAGTGGGCGGCGCTCAATTTTCCACCGCGAAACCAATTTTCAGAGTGACCTGCCAGTGATGTACCTTGCCTTTTTCGATGCTGCCGCGGGTCTCGACCACCTGGAACCAGCAGAGGTTCTTGATGGTTTTGTGTGCGCGCTTGATGGCTTTATCCACCGCGTCCTCCATGGAGGCGGTCGAAGTGCCGGTGAGTTCGACGAGTTT
>WRPG01000158.1 GCA_009773355.1 Limisphaerales bacterium | reverse complement strand
CTCAAACGTCTGCATCTGGCGGGCGTACTCCTGTTGGAGCTCCTCCGTGATCAGCTGGCGCGTCTGCACGAGCTCGGCCTCCAGCCGCGCCTCCAGGTCCTTCCGGAGGGCGACGAGCCGGTCCTGCTGCTCGCGCTCAAGTGCCACCAGCTCCTGCTCGGCGCGCTGCCGCTGCTCGCCGAGCACCTTGAGCTCGCCGGACGCGGTCGACAGCTTCGTCTTCACGCTGTCCTGCGCCGCGCGCAGCTGCCGGCTCTCGCGCTGGGCGTTCACGTTGGCGGTGTAGGCCCGAAACACCTGCTGGAGGACCGGCGCGACGTGCCGGGCTGCCGACGGGACGTGCGAGAGGAACGAGGAGAACGACGCGGCCGCGCCGCCCGACGCGCCGATGCCATCCTCGGCAAAGGAGCGGGCTCCCGGAACGGCCAGCAGGACGAGTACCAGAACCACGACGGCGCGAACGAGGCCTGCGCCCTGTCCGCGCCGATTCGATGACACGCCGTCACCCGTTCCGAACCCCGTCACCCGATGCGACCTCCACCGACGAGACACGTGTCCGCTCCGCTGGCCTTGCTCGTTCTTCCCTGTTGTTACGGCCCCGCTTCGGCTTCCGCTTTAAGCATTATTACCATCTGTTGAGCAGTTTTGGTATCCGATAATACCACTTGCGTTTGCGAAATGTCAAGCACTTTGAATCCTGCAACCTCTTGTCCGACTTCGAGAAAATAGGTCTTCCCGCCCGTGGTCTCTTCGACGATGGCCCGCTGGCGCTGGCCCAAGTTGATGTGGCCTTTGTAGAGGAACTGCGGCGTGATGGCGGCATCGGCGGATCCGCCGGCGTCGCGTGCCGTCTCTTCGAGGTCCTCGGCGCCGACGGGGCGGCGCTGCGGCGAGAACGGGTTCGCGTGAAGCACCGCGTCCACCCAGGCCGGCTCGAGCCCCGGGACCGCCTGGGACGGCTCCTCCTGCAGAATCGGGTAGGCGTCCTTCACGCGATCCCACGACTCACCCGCCGCCTCGACGCGCTCGCCGTGGACCGCGACCATCCGCCACCGCACTACGGCGAGGGCCGCCACCGCCAGGCTCACCGCGAGCGCGACCGGCGCGATGGCGGCGGTGCGGGTCGTC
>WRPG01000157.1 GCA_009773355.1 Limisphaerales bacterium | reverse complement strand
GACCCCGGGCGTGTCCATGGCGCGCTTCACGTGGTCGCCCGCCAGATCGCGGTCGGCCAGCCGCGTGACCAGTTCGTGCCAGAACACGTCGTTTTGGAATTCGCTCTGGATTTCGCGCACGCGCTCGTCCTCGGACAGCTTTGGCGCCGGCTGCAGGGAGCCGTCGGGGTGTTTCTCCACGAAGTCGCCGCAGCCCGCTTCGGTCGCCAGCTCCAGCAGTTTTTGGTCCAGGGCGTAGTAGCGCTTGGCGGCCGCCGTGTCCTCGCCCTGGTAGCCGGTGACGGTCCACATGCCCAGGTGCACGAGTTCGAGGAGCTGGCGGTATTCCTTGGCGGTGAAGGCGGCTTTCATGGCCGCCACCCTTGCCCGCCCGCCCCGTCCCGCAAGCGCGAAGTGGAAGCCGCGACGCGGCCTTGACCGCTCCCTAGGGCGTGGCAACGGTTGCCTCCCAGATCGCTCGCGAAGCGCCGCGGCTTCATCTATCCGTCCTCCGAAATCTACGGCGGCCTCAACGGTTTCTTCGACTACGGCCCGCTCGGCACCGAGCTCAAGCGCAACATCCGCGACTGCTGGTGGCGCGACATGGTGCAGCGCCGCGACGACATCGTGGGCCTCGAGTCCTCCATCATAATGCACCCGAAGGTCTGGGAGGCGTCGGGGCACGTCGCCGGCTTCACCGATCCGCTGGTGGACTGCAAGGTGAGCAAACAGCGCTACCGCGCCGACCAGCTGTTCTGGGCCGCCGTCGTGATCGACGGTAAGATCGTCGGCTACGTCTCCGCCCTCGAAAGTGAGCAGACCGGCGAGGAACTGCAGGCGGCGGCCGAGGCCTTCAAGCGCAAGAAGGCCATCCAGGGCGCGTTCGCCCCGGTCACGCCGAAGGATTTCACCGAGGCCGCCGCGGCCGAGATCCCGCTCATCCCCTCCCCCGCCACCGGCGAGCCGGGCAGCCTGACCGCCCCGCGCGCGTTCAACATGATGTTCCAGACCAACGTTGGCGCCATGACCGATGCCTCGTCGGTCGCCTACCTGCGGCCCGAGACCGCGCAGGGCATGTTCGTGGATTTCAAGAACGTCACGGACACCACGCGCGTGAAACTGCCCTTCGGCATCGCCCAGATCGGCAAGTCGTTCCGCAACGAGATCACGCCGCGCAACTACATCTTCCGCTCGCGCGAGTTCGAGCAGATGGAGATGGAATATTTCATCCACGAGGACGCCGACTGGGCGAAGTGCCACGAGGAATGGATCGCCTGGTGCGAGAACTGGCTGAAGAGCATCGGCCTGCCCGCGTCGCACCTCTCGCGCTACGCCCACCCGAAGGAGAAGCTCGCGTTCTATTCCAAGGGCACGGTGGACATCATGTTCAAGTATCCCTTCGGCGTGCAGGAGCTGTGGGGCATCGCCGCCCGCGGCAGCTATGATCTCACGCAGCACGCCCACGCCAGCGGCAAGCCGCAGGATCTGTTCGACGAGACGTCGAAGAAGAAGTTTGTCCCGCACGTCATCGAGCCCGCCGTCGGCGTGGACCGCATCTTCCTCGCCGTGCTCTGCGCCGGCTACGCGGTGGAGGATGTCAAGGACGAGAA
>WRPG01000107.1 GCA_009773355.1 Limisphaerales bacterium | reverse complement strand
GTGAACGAAGTGCAGGCCGCGCCGACCGGCTTGGCACCTGCGGGGCCACGGCGACCGTGGGTACTCGCTGCGACAACCGCAACGCCCGCGCAGCGCCCGTAGCTCGCTTGGCGGCGATGAGTCGCAAAGCGACACCGGCACGCCGCGCGCAGTCGGAGCACTGCCAGTCCCTCGCGCCCGAGGCGCGCCAGCTAGCCGGCAAACACGCCGCGGAGTCGTGGAACACACGAGAACACGACCAGCACAGCAGCGTGCGGCTCGCCAGGCCGCCCGCGGACTGCGCGCACGAAGCGCACACCGAACCATGCGCCGCGGTGCACGCGCGCAACGGGTTGGCCCCCACCATGTCCGGATGGCCGTCCAGCCACACCAGCTCGTCTTCAGACGCCGCCAGCTGGCTTCGCACGCTCGCGTCGACGCGAGAGGCGCGTGCCGCCGCCGCCGCCCCACCCTCCATCAGGTGCAAGCGCAGCGGGTTTGGCACGAAGGCCTTCACGCGCTGGTAGTGGACCGTGATGACACCGCGCCGCGGATGCGCAATGCGCAGGTTCAACGGAGATGGAGAAGCGGGCCGCCCTTGCGACAGGACCACGAATGGACCGGCCCAGAGCCGCTGGAGCTTGTGCTCGCCCACGCCCGCCGGCATCCCGCCGTCCGCCGCGGGCATGAACACCATAACGAGCGAGCCGACCGGGTACTTGCGGAGCTCGCCGCCTTCCTGCGCCGCCGCTGCCCGGCGTTCCTGAGTCCGCTCCGCCGCCGCGCGCATGCCAGCATGCACGCCCCGCAGCTGCCGCTGCAACTGGCGCACCCGCGTGCGCTCCGATTGCCGCGGCAGGAGGTCGGCCGCGCGGTCAGCGGGCGACAGGTCCTGCCCAGGCAGCCGAGGCTCCCGCCCGTACAGGGCCGCGAACGGCGACACACCAGTGGAGGTGTGGGGCGTCGCGTGGTACGAAAACAAGATGAGCGGCAGCTCCCGCTCCCATGTCGCTGACCCACCAGCAGCCTTGGACAGCAGCGCGATAAGCGTGCGGTTGAGGCGCTCCACCTGCCCAGCGGTCTGGGGCCGCCACCCCGAGCTGACCAAGTGGTCCGTTCCCAGCAGTGCCAGCACCGCGTCGACGAACGCTGCGTTGAACTCGCTGCCGAGATCCGACAGCACCTTGGCCGGTGCGCCGTGTCGTCCGACCACTTCCGAGATGAACGCCTCCGCGACCGTCGCCGCGTCCACCGATGCCCGCACCGCCACCTCCGCCCAGCGTGTCACCACATCCGTGAAGATGATGACTTTGTGGCGCGGCAAGGTCAAGGTGTCCATCACCACCGTGTCCCATGGCTTCGCAGGAATAGGCACGCACCCCATGCCCGTGGCGTTGGGCTTGTGCGCCCGTTCCCGCTGCGCGCACGCCACGCAACCGCTGACCCACTCGCGTGCGTCCGCCTCATAACCCGGCCAATAGTACCGGCTCTGCAGCTTCTTGAACGACGACACAGCGCCGGTGTGGCCCCCGCCTGCGCGACCGTCGTGAACCAACCACAGCGCCGCGGCACGCATGCTCTGCGTCGGCAGAAATACCTGGCGCAGGGCCCGCCCGCCCGACAGCGTGACGGACCGCACAACGGAGCCGTCCGGCTGCCGCGCGAAGGTAATCCCACCGCTGCGGTGCGAACGGAGCAAAGACGCCGCTTCTGCCGACTCCCGAGACGCCGCGCCGATCGCCGCCCCCGTGAGCGATGCAGAGATCGACTCCCCCCACGCCGCCGTGGAGGCATCGGCCGACGCGCCCACACCCGCCCAGTCTGGGATGGGGCCGCCTGCGCGCAGCAGCTCCGCCGACTCCGACTCGGAGAAGACGGGCGCAGCCCACGAGCGACTCTGCCCGGGCACCGTCGGAGCCGGCACCGCCTTCGCCCCCCAGCCAGCCGCGCGCCACCCCGGGCGTGGGTCCGCGTCCGCAGGCAGCACCCCGGGGTTGAGTACTTCCCACCGCGTCAGCGCATCAGCATCAAGGTGGCGCTTGCCCGGCCGGTGCGCCGCCGAGAACTGAAACTCCATCAGCCGCCACGACCAGCGCGTGAGCAGCGCGGAGTTGGAAAAATCGGCGTTGAGCAGCTGGCAGAGCGGCTTGTGATCAGAGAACAGCCGGAAGTGCTGTCCGAGCAGAAAGTGCCGAAAATGGCCCAGGGCCCAGTGCACTGCCTTCAGCTCTCGCTGCACCGTGTCGTAGCCGCCCTGCGCCGGCGACAGCGCCTTGGACGCGAAGCCCACGACGCCGGACCGCGATCGCGTGCCTGGCCGCGCCGTGAAATACAGCACCGCACCGAGGCAGGTTGACGACGCATCCGTCATCAGCGATAGCTCGCCGTCGCGCAGCTCTGGCGCGACGACCGCCGGCGCGGAGGTGATGGCCTTGATGACCGCCTGGCGCTGCGCCTCCAGTTCCGCCGACCACGCGAAGCGTCGCTTGACCGACGCTTCCGCATGCAGCGGCGCCAACAGCTCCGATGCGTGCGACAGGAAGCCGCGAAAGACATTGGCGAGGCCCAAGAACTGGCGCAGCGCCTTGCGTGTGCGCGGCTGCGGCCATGACCGGACCACCGAGACCAGCCGCGGGTCGGTGGTGATGCCCTGCGGCCCCAAGACGTGACCCAGCCACGCCACCTCCGGCTCGATGAAGTGACACTTGGCGATGTTCAGCGTCAGGCCGTGCTGCACGAGCCGGCCCAACACCGCGTCCAGCGAGCGCAGCGCCGAAGCGAAGTCGTCGCCCCAGCAGCAGATGTCATCGAGGTAGGCCTGCGCCCAGTCCGGTGGCAGTCCATGCATGACCAAGGCCATGAGCCGCGTCAGCGCCGCCGGCGCGCCCGTGGCGCCCATGGGCACGCGACAGAACTGGAACAAGCGCCCGTCCTGCGCTGCGAACGCCGTCTTGTGGCGGTCCGCCGGCTCCACTTGCATCTGGTGGAATGCCTGCTCAAGATCGAGCGTCGACCACAGCCGGCCCTGCGCTGCGCGCTGCAGGCACTCATCCACCCGCGGCAGCACGACCGCAGACACGTTCAGCGTGACCTTGTTGAGCCCACGAAAGTCGACGCACAGGCGCCAACCGCGCCCGTGCGGTTTCGGTACCATCAACAGCGGTGCGCGCCACGCGGAGTCGGAATGCTCCACGACACCCTGCGCCAGCATCTTGTCCACGGCTTCCCGCTCGACTGCGCGCAGGGCTAGTGCCGTGCGGTGAGCCGGCTTACACACCGGTGCGCAGCCGGCCGCCGTTTCGATGCGCATGCGCAGCAGCGAGGACACGCCGAGCTTGGGCGCGAAGCAGGTGGCGTGGTGCCGGTCGAGCACCTCGAGTAACTGGCGTTGCTGCTCGGGGTTCAGGTCTGCGCGGGACATGATACCCGCGCGGACGGAATCCCGCGCATGTGCCACCGCCGGAGGGAGCGCTGCGAGCGCCGCAGCCACACGCGCCTGCTGCACGTAATCGGCTGCCTTGTCCGCCTCGGCCGCATCCAGCGCGCCCATCATGGCCGACTGCTCGCCGTCCGATACGCCGGCGAGCGTCCACATCGCCCGCAGTTTCCCCCCGTCACCTGCGCGCAGCAGCGCGTCGCGCTGCTCCTCCGGCAGCTTGAACAGCACGGAGGCCAGCCGCGCGCGCTCACCCACGCCGGACGCGCGTGCCAGCTCGGCCGGAACCGCGTAGACAGCGCCAACCGTCGCGCCCTTGCGCAACACCACTGGCGCCCGTGCCTTCGGCTTCCGGCATCCGACGGACACGCCGGGAGGGTGGGGCACGGAGCAACCGCAGTGACGCCGCGCCTCAGCCCCACCGCCGCGCACGTTGTCCGGCCCTTCCGCCGGTGCGCGAGGTGCTGGCGCTGCGCCGGGACCCGCGGAGAGCAGAGATGCCTGCAATGGAGCGTCGTCGCTGCCCGCGCGCGAGTACACGCCGCCCTGCAGCAGCGCGCCCACTGGGAAGAGACCCTTGCGAAATGACTCGCTCACCCACACGTGGCCCGCCGGCGGTTCCAGCGGCGCGTGCAGACCGTCGCGCGCCACCACTTTCACCGCAACCTCGGCCACGGCATCTGGGCGCAGCTCCACGTCTGCAGTCAGCACAAGCCGACCCACCGGCGGCCGATCCGGAGGAGGCGAGCGCACGGTGCGGTCCGACCAGCCCCGACCGTACCCCACCGTCAGTTCCCCCGCGCCGCACGCCGCCACGCAAAAATTGTCAACCGTGACGGCTGTGCACCCCGCTACCGCCAACGACACGGCGTCGTCCGCCACGCCGCTCAGCCACTCCCATCCCGCGGCGTCCGGCGCGGTGCGCGCCGCCATCACTTTGCGACGAGCGTCCTGCAGGCCAGAGAGTCTGCGAAGCCCGGCACACACCGCTCCCGCGATCGCCGGCGATGCGACAGTGGGAGGCGAAGGCTCCGTTTCGGCCCGTAGCAGCAACCGGGCCCCGGAGGGGATGGGGACTGACAGCGATGCGGGCGCCGACATGTCAATCGCTGCGCCCATCTGTTGCAGCGCGTTCCGTCCAAACAGAATGGGGGCCGGCAGCGCGAAGGACACCGGATACACCACGACGCGCGCGGGCGACTGCAAACCAGAGAAACGCAACCACAGCAGGACAGGCGGCTCAGCGCAGAGGGCTGCGCCACCAACCGCCGTGAACTTGCCAGGAGGCGCGGCGCGTGCCCGTAGGAAGCGAGTACCCTGCATCCGCGCCAAGCGGTGCAGTTCGGGGAGCGAGATGAGGGTGGGGCCGCAGCCGGTGTCCAGAAACGCCTGAGAGCGACCGGCCCCGACCACAGCGTCGTGAGCCTCGACTCCCCGAGCGGCCACGAAAACGGGAAGAACCAGAGGGGACACCGCAGGCTGTGCGGGCGCCACCACGCTGAGCCAATCAGCGACGGAGTGCGGGACCCGATCTGCCGAAGTAGGTTGTGCCGAGGGCCCCGAGGACGGTGGTGCTGCGTGCGGCGCTGCGGAATCGGGCATGCACGCCGGATGAGGAGCCGGCCCGGAAGAAGGCAGCGGCACCGCAGACGAGGAGCGCTCACTGACGGGCCCCGAGGCGGGAACGCCGCCTGAGGCCGTGGATGCCGGTGGAGCCGACGGCCCCGTAGCGTTCGGCTGCGCCAGGTGCGCAACGGAACCATCGCCGACGAGCGGAGAAACATGGACTCCGCTCGAGGGCGGAGGCGCCAGCGGCGCACAGGCGAGCTTGGAGGCGGGAATGCCGCCTCCGCTCTGCGGGGACACCGGTGCGGCCGAAGAGGACAGTGGCACCGCAGACGAGGAACGCTCACTGACGGGCCCCGAAGCGGGAACGCCGCCTGAGTCCGTGGATACCGGTGGAGCCGACGGCCCCGTAGCGTTCGGTTGCGCCAGGTGCGCAACGGAACCATCGCCGACGAGCGGAGAAACAGGGACTCCGCTCGAGGGCGGAGGCGCCATCGCGCTCGTATTTCGAGAAGCGGGGAGCAGCGCGAGGTGCGCGGCGGATGCCGCGCGCGCACGGACACGCGTAGACGCGGGAACGCCGTGGCGCGTTCGTCCGCACGCCGACGCCGGGCGAGCTGGAGGGTGGACGGGGGGGGTGGAACCTGAAGCGACAGCCGCCGCTGAGACGGCCGGGGGCGACGCGAGTTTGGTGTTGGACGATGGGAGAGACTTGGCGGGCCAGGAACGTCCTAATCTTCCTGGTCCGCCGCGCCCCC
>WRPG01000156.1:555-1715 GCA_009773355.1 Limisphaerales bacterium | reverse complement strand
ACGGCCACCCGCTGACGAGGGACGCGGCTGGCTCGCAAGACCTTCAGCGCCGAGCCCGCCAACAGTTCGCCAAGCAGGATATTGACTTGGGCCAGTTGAGGGGTGGTCATCTCCCCAGCGCGCTGCAGCAGGGCACGCACCGGCGCCGGATAGGGCTCGGTCCGAAACGCCACCACCCGAAAGGTGCGATGACGAAACTCGACCACGGCCGCCGACACGCCGTCGCACGACGTACCGGACATGAGACCAACTGCGAGTGCCATGATTGCTTCGCTCGTCCACCGTCAACGGTCGACCGTCCACCAATTTCTAACCCGGCTGTGGACGATGGACGGTGGACCGTGGACTGTTTCGAAGGATCCGTCGGAGCATTCCGCCGTGACTCGCCAAGAGCCGACGCGCCTGGCGATCCGTCACGCCGAGCGCAGCCATCACGATCGCGGTCTTGGTCTGTCCACGAGACTGCCGCAGCGCGGCGGCCGCCTGCCGGCTTGAGACGCCCGCGACGGTCCGGATGATGCCCAGCGCCCGGGCTTTGAGCTTGCGCGAGGTCGGGCGCACGTCCACCATCAGGTTGCCGTGCACTTTGCCCAGCCGCACCATCGCCGCCACCGTGAGCATGTTGAGGATGAGCTTGGTGGCGGTGGCGGCTTTCAGGCGCGTGGAGCCGGCGATCACTTCGGGACCCACCGATGGGCTGATGCGCACGTCCGCATACGTTCGTGCCTTGGCGCGGGCATGGCATGTCACCAGAATCGTGCTCGCCCCGCGCGCTTTCGCCGCGTGCAAGCCTGCGACCACGAAGGGCGTCACCCCGCTTGCCGCAATGCCGACGACGACATCGCCGGCTCGCACGCGACGGCGGACCTCCTGGCGAGCCCGCGCGCGATCATCCTCCGCGCCCTCGCGGGATCGGAACACCGCCCCGCGGCCTCCGGCGATGATCGCCTGCACCAGCTCAGGCGGCGTGTGGAACGTCGGAGGGCATTCCGCGGCCTCGATGACGCCCAGGCGCCCGCTCGTGCCGGCGCCCAGGAAGAACAGCCGCCCGCCTTCGCGAAGGGCGGCCACGATCAAGGACACAGCCTCGGTGATCTGAGGGATGACGTGGGCGAGCGCGCGGGGCACGCGCGCATCCTCGCGGTTCATCAGGCGCAGGA
>WRPG01000156.1:0-482 GCA_009773355.1 Limisphaerales bacterium | reverse complement strand
CAAGCAGCCGTTTGGGTCGTGGACCAATGCCATGGAACGGTCCGGAGCGAAGGTCCCGCGCGAGTTCCGCAGGCCGAAGGCCGAGGATGTGTGAGCGCGGGACCTTCGCGCAGGGCCGGACGGTGGCACACTGACCCACGACCACCGTTTGTCAAATAACACTTGACAGAACAGTCTGGAATCCTCATAATCCTCTCAATTTGAGACTGAGTCTCAACTAGATGATGAAACGGTTTGTGCTGATCGAGCAGCTCCTCAAAGATAAAGGCATCCGCCTCACTACCCAGCGACGGCTGGTGGTCCGGCGGGCCGTCTCGCATCTGCACTTCACCGCTGAAGAGCTCGTGGCGGATGTGCGCGCAATCGACCCTTCCGTCGCCCGCGGCACCGTGTATCGGGTGCTGACCCTCCTCCATGAAGCCGGCATCTTGGAAAAACACGACTTCTGGCACGGCCCGCCGTACTACGAAGTGACCCTCGGC
>WRPG01000029.1 GCA_009773355.1 Limisphaerales bacterium | reverse complement strand
GCGGCGCTGCCGGCGGCGGGCGACGCCGGCACCGCCGGCGGGGATGCGGCGGGCCGGCAGCTCGCAAACTCCGGCAGCGACTTCGCCGCGAGCCAGTTGGTCATGCCTTCACGCCAGACATAGGTGTCGGGGGAGAGCGTGCCGCTGGTGAGGAGCGCTTGCAGCGCGGCGGTGTCCACCGGCGCGGAGGGCTGGCCATTTTGAACGTATCGCCAAGTGCTCATGTTCGGAATGCCTGCCCACAGCGGAACACAAATTCCCGGCGCGGGCAAACGTGCTTTTCATCGGAGCGCGCCATCCGGGTGGCGGCGGCTGCCGGACCGCGCTCCCGCCAACCGCCCGCTTGACCCGTCCGGCGGGCCGCGTAACCTGCCCCTCGAATCGGGGAGCCAACCGGCCGCAGATGCGGCAAAGGCTGAGAGGGCGACGCGGGAGCGCCGCCGACCCATCGAACCTGCTCCGGGTAATGCCGGCGAAGGGATGTGCCCGTCCGGCCCCCTTTTCCTCTTTCCCGCAGCCTGCAACGCGACAACGCGCGGTCACTTTGAACTTTGAACCTGAAACCTTGAACTCCGACCAGCCATGATCGCCGATCCCAACACCTCCTTCGAACCGCACAGCAGCGAGCAGCTTCCCAGCAGCACCAAGGTTTACGTGGCTGGCACGATTCACCCCGACATCCGCGTGCCGATGCGCGAGATCGAAGTCACGCCGACGAGGTCTTACACAGGCGCGGTCACGCCGAATGATCCGGTGCGCGTCTATGATTGCAGCGGGCCGTGGGGCGATCCGGCATTCACTGGCACGTCCGAACAAGGTTTGCCTGCGTTGCGACGCGATTGGATTTTGAAACGCGGCGATGTGGAGGAACACGAAGGGCGCGAGGTGAAGCCGCTGGACAACGGCTACCTCTCCGGCAAGCACGCGGAGTTCGCCAGCAAGGCGGAGAAGAACCGGCTCGTGGAATTTCCCGGGCTCACCGCCCAGCGCCGTCGCCCGCTTCGCGCCAAAGCGGGCAAGGTCGTCACGCAGCTCGCCTACGCCCGCGCCGGCATCATCACGCCCGAGATGGAGTTCATAGCCATCCGCGAGAACATGGGCCGCGCGAAGATTGCCGAGATGTCGAAGGACATCGTTCGCAACGACCTCAACAAGCAACACGCCGGTTCAAGCCAGCTCGCGACCAGCGATTATTCGCCCTCCATCTTCCGCCGCTTCCCCCAGCGCATCCCCGCCGAAATCACGCCCGAGTTCGTCCGCAGCGAAGTCGCCGCCGGCCGCGCCATCATCCCGAACAACATCAATCATCCCGAGTCCGAGCCGATGATCATCGGGCGCAACTTCCTAGTGAAGATCAACGCCAACATCGGCAACAGCGCCGTCGCGTCGAGCATCGAGGAGGAAGTTGAGAAGATGCGCTGGGCTACCAAGTGGGGCGCGGACACCGTCATGGACCTCTCCACCGGCAAGAACATTCACGCCACGCGCGAATGGATTCTGCGCAACTCGCCCGTGCCCATCGGCACTGTGCCGATCTATCAAGCGCTCGAAAAAGTGAACGGCAAAGCCGAGGACCTCACGTGGGAACTCTTCCGCGACACCCTCATCGAACAAGCCGAGCAAGGCGTGGATTACTTCACCATTCACGCCGGCGTGTTGCTGCGCTTCGTGCCGCTCACGGCGAACCGCATGACCGGCATCGTCTCGCGCGGCGGCAGCATCATGGCCAAATGGTGTCTCTCGCATCACCAGGAGAATTTCCTCTACACCCACTGGGACGACATTTGCGACATCATGGCCGCCTACGACGTCGCCTTCAGCATCGGCGACGGTTTGCGGCCCGGCTCGATTGCCGACGCCAACGACCAGGCGCAATTCGGCGAACTCGAAGTGCAGGGCGAACTCACGACGCGCGCGTGGGCCAAAGGCGTTCAAGTCATGAACGAAGGCCCGGGCCACGTGCCCATGCACATGATCGAGGAAAACATGGCCAAGCAACTCGAGTGGTGCGGCGAAGCGCCGTTCTACACGCTCGGGCCGCTCACCACCGACATCGCGCCCGGCTACGACCACATCACCAGCGGCATCGGCGCGGCGATGATCGGCTGGTATGGCTGCGCGATGCTCTGCTACGTCACGCCCAAGGAACACCTCGGCCTGCCGAACAAGAAGGACGTGAAAGACGGCGTCATCGCCTACAAGATCGCCGCGCATGCCGCCGACCTGGCGAAAGGCCATCCCGGCGCGCAATACCGCGACAACGCGTTGAGCAAGGCGCGCTTTGAATTCCGCTGGGAAGATCAATTCAACCTCAGCCTCGACCCCGTGACCGCGCGCGAATTCCACGACGAAACGCTCCCGCAGGAAGGTGCAAAGACCGCGCACTTCTGCTCCATGTGCGGCCCGCACTTCTGCTCGATGAAGATCACCGAAGACGTCCGCAAATACGCCGCCGAACAAGGCATCGCCGAAGAAGAAGCGCTGAAGAAGGGAATGGAAGAGAAGTCGAAAGAGTTCGTGGAAAAAGGCGCGGAGGTCTACGCGAAGGCGTGAGTCCCCTATTTCTAACGAGGCTACGTGGCCTCAACTGGCAGCCAAAACTTCTCGTTGACGATGCCGTGCGCCGCATTAACTTCCACCGCATCAGCACCAGAACATAGCCATGAAGACTGCGCGCCCAGCCACGCCAAAGCCCGAAGGTTTCACCCTCATCGAACTGCTGGTTGTCATTGCCATCATCGCCATCCTTGCGGGAATGCTGCTGCCCGCGCTGGCCAAGGCCAAGCAGGCCGGCAAGGGCGGCGTCTGCACCAACAACAGCAAGCAGATCATCCTCGCGGTCAACCTCTACCACGGCGACAATGATGACTTCCTGCCCGGCGGGATGAGCACGGCGCTTTACCCGCGCTACATGCGGCAAGACTTGGATCTGATGGATCGCGTGTATGGGGCTTTCTTCCTGCGCAGCTACGCCAGTCTTCCGCCTACGAACACATGGACCACCACCGCCCAGGAAGTGAAGCTGTTCCGCTGTCCGGCGCTGTATGGCGAGTCTCGTTTCGCCGGCAGTTTTCGCAACGCCACCAGTCGCTACGAAATCCGGTTTAACGACCGCCCCGTGGACGAGCGCAACGCGAACATCACGCTCATGTGGGGCCGGCTGAACGGGGTGAATGCTTTCACGGGCAACACCGGCGTTTGGACGCCGAGCAAGCGCGTCCAGCAGTGGCCGCAGCCCAGCCGCAACTTCGTCACCTCCGACATGAGCACGAACGTGGTCCCTCACGACGCCAATGCCCCTGCGGGATACTACGAAGACCCCACCCGCTTCACGGGCCAGTTGGCGAAAAGCGGTGCTCATGGTGGACGACTATTGTGGACCTTGATGGATGGCGCGGCGGTGAAGGCAAAGCCTGTGCCCGGCCCCAATGCCACCGCGCGGTATATTGTCAACGCGGCGCAGGGCAGGACGAACTTTTTCAACTTCTAGGCTGTCACTGGCCCAACCGCCAAGGCACCCCGACCGCTTCGCCCAGCCCGCGTAAGGTTTTGCGCATTTCCTCCGACAGCGGGATGCCGTCGCGCCGCCGCGTCACTAGTTGCTCTTGTTCAGGATCGCCTGCGACCAATACCGGCTGACTCTCCTCCGCGCGGCGGGTCGCTCGCAGCGCGACGAGCATTGAATCCAAGCCTGACTCAAATTCCCCTTCCTCCGCGAACGCCTTCGGGTCTAGCGCGAGGAAGAAATGGCCGACGTTGTGGCGTGGCGCGGCGGGATGCTCCTGCGGGCGCGTCGCCGCGAAGAACGAGCCGCTCAACGTCGTGGACAGGATCTCCACCATCGTCGCCAGGCCGTAGCCCTTGTGGCTGCTCATCTCCGGCAGGCCGCCGAGGGGCGTGAGCCGGATGTTCTTCACCGCCGCTGCCGCGTCGGTGAGCGGTTGGCCGTTCGCGTCCATCGCCCAGCCGGGCCGCAGTTCCTTCCCGTGCCACGCGGCCATCTTCACCTTGTTGAAAGCCACGGTGCTGGTCGCCATGTCGAGGCAGAAGGGCGGACCGCTTTTGCCCGGCGCGGCAAAGGCAATCGGGTTCGTGCCCAGCATCGCGTCCGCGCCAAACGTCGGCACGATGCCCGGCCGCCACGTCGCACAGGTGACGAACCCGATCAAACCCCGCTCCACCGCCATCATCGCGTAGGCGCCCGCCGCGCCGAAGTGATTCGAGTTCCGCACCGAGACGACGCCCACGCCGCACTTCGCCGCCTTGTCCACCGCCAGCCGCATCGCGCGCTGCGACGGCAGATGGCCGAGGCCGCCGTCGCCGTCGAGCAGCGCCGTCACTGGCGTCTCGCGGATCACGCGCGGCTGCGGACGGAGCGTGAGCTTGTTCGAGCGCCGATACTCGTCGTAGAGCGTGAGCGTGGAGACACCGTGCGACTCGATGCCGCGCAAGTCCGCGTAGAGCATGACTTCGACCGTCGCCGCGATGCTGTCGTCGTCGAGGCCCCACGCGCGGAGGATGGCGGCGGCCTGGGCTGCAAGTTGTTCGGCTGGGACGTTCACGACTTGAACTTCGCCGCCAACGCCTCGCTCCCGCGCGCCAGGATTCCCAAGTCCGAACCCACGGCGACGAACGTGAAGCCCAGCTTCAACCAGTGCTTCGCGTCCTCCTCGACCGGCGCGAGGATGCCCGCCGCCTTGCCCGTCTTGAGGATGCGCGGCAGCGCTTCCTCGATCAGCGCCTTCACGTCGGGATGCCGGTTGTTGCCGAGGTGGCCCATGTCCGCCGCGAGGTCGCTCGGCCCGATGAAGAGGCCGTCCACGCCGTCCACCGCGCCGATGGCCTCGATTTGACTGAGCGCCGCGCGCGTCTCGAGCTGCACGAGCACGCAGACCTCGTCGTTGGCGCGCTGATAGTAATCCGTCACCCGGCCCCACTGGTTCGCGCGGTGCGTGACCGCGACGCCGCGAATGCCCTGCGGCGGATAACGCACCGCGCGCACGGCGGCGCGGGCTTCGTCCGCGTTCTGCACCCAGGGCACGAGGAAGTTCTGCGTGCCGATGTCGAGCTGGCGCTTGAAGAGAATCGCGTCGTTCCACGCCACGCGCACGACCGGCGCCGCCGTGCCGCCGACGCATGCCTGCAAGTGGTTGAAGACGGCGGGCAGCTCGTTCGGCGCGTGCTCGGTGTCAATCAGCAGCCAGTCGAAGCCCGCGCCCGCGATGATCTGTGTGGTGAGGCTGCTGCACAGGCTGCTCCACAGGCCGATTTGCGGACGGCCCGCGCGGAGGGCCTGCTTGAAGGCGTTCGGCGGCAAGGAAGTTTTCATGAAATGCTTTGCCGGGAGAAACACCCCCGCCGCCAAACACGCAAGCAGTTTCTCACGCGCGGGGGAGCGCGGCCTTCAGGCCGCAGAAAGTCACGACACCCGCAAACGCCTCCCGCCGTTTGCCACGGACAGCTCGGCGGCGTGAAGGCCGCGCTCCACGCGTCACAGCTCCGAATATGGAGCGGGCGTGAGCAGGCGGTTGGTGATGCGCGAGACGATTTCCTTGTCGGCGTATTCTGGCATGGCCTTGAGCTTGAGCCACGCGGGGTCGGCACGGAACGTGTCCCACGCCTGCTTGCGACCGTCCTCGCCGGGGAAGACCAGCAGGTAGGTGAGGTTGGGCATCGCCGCGCCTGCGAGCGCCTCGCCGAACATCACGGGCGTGAGGCCCACGCGCCTGAAGATGTCCAGCTCGCCGCGGTTGAACATCTCGATTTTCTTTTTGCCCGCGCGTTCGTTGTGGCTCTCATAGATGCGGAGGTTGAAGAGGCGCGGTTTCGTCGCGTCGGGCCGCGCGAGCTTGGGCAGCCCCTCGATGGCGACGAAGAAGGAGCTTTCGATGCGCGAATAAACCGGATCGGCGGCCTTGGCATTGAGATACTCCGCACCGGCCTTCTGATGCTCGGTGTCGGCGGCGAGCCGGGTGGACAGCGTGGCGAATTGCTCCGGGGCGGGATAAACGATGAGCGCCACGACCTTCAGCTCGTTGTTCGGCAGCGTCTCGGTGAACACGCCGACCGGCCCGATACCGAGTCGCTTCAGCGCGGGGATGAACGCGCGGCTCAGGTAGGCGTCGAGCAGCGGCTGCTTCGCGGCCTTGAGCGACCAGGTGCGCAGTTCGTAATACTCGGCACCGGGCTTGGCCGCGGCGGACGCGGAGGCGGCAGCAGTGACGGCGGAGGCGGCGAGGGAGGTTTTCAAGAAGGCGCGGCGTTTCATGTTTGGTGGAGGGAGCGTAGAGCCAACCGTCGGCAAGGCAAATCCGATGTTTGGCGGCAGCGTAGCTCGACATTCCAATGTCGAGACTCGACGGCGACGTTGCTTCAGCGCTCGACATTGGAATGTCGAGCTACAAGCTGCGGCGGGGACGCAAACCGTTAAACCGGTTTGCTCCGCTTGCTGTTGGTTACACCCGGCTGAAGCCGGGTGCTAATGAGAGGGTGCATCGCACAGAATGTTTGGGTCGAAGCCCGCTCACTTCGAGAACACCCACCGGATCATCCTCGGGATGCTGGGAGCCTGCCCCTGCGAGAGGATGCCGATGCGGAAAATCTTCGCGCTGGCCCAGACGCAGCCGAGCATGAATGCCGTGGTCAGCACCACGCCCAGCGCCACTTCCCACCACGCCGGCCCCGGTGGCACGGCGATGCGCAGAAACATCAGCATGGGCGTGGCCGGCGGGAAGAGCGACACGGCGCGCGAGAACGGGCTGGCCGGCGATTGCAGCACGGGCATGAACATGAGATACGGCAGCATGACCACCATCATCACCGGAAACATCAGGCTCTGCGCGTCGCGGATTTCGTTGCACGCCGCACCGACGGCGAGAAAGACCGAGCCATACATCAGCAGCGCGAGCACCTGGAACAGGAAGAACCACGCGAAGAGATGCCCCGGCACGTTGTCGAGTTGGTCGAACCGCCACAGCACCCAGGTGAGGCTGCCCACGTAAAGCCCCGACAGCGTGAGCGACACGAGCACCGTGCCGAGCAGCTTGCCGAGCATGAGCTGGAAGGGCGACACGCTCGAAAGGAGCACTTCGGAGATTTTCTGCATCTTCTCCTCGAGCACCGTGTTGAGCAGCGCGGGCGCACTGGTCATCACCACCATGTAGAGCAGGAACATGCCGCCCAGCGGGACGAGCATGGTGGCGAAGCGGTTTTCGCGCTTGGCCTGCACGACCTCGCCGGTGGCCTTCTGCTCGGCGAGGCCGAGGCGCTGGACCGGCACGGGCCGCGACAGGTCGCGCACCTGCTTGGAATCCACGCCGGCGGCGGTGAAGCGCCGCTCGCGCACCTCGTTGTTGAGCGTGCTTTCAATCCAGCCGGGCAAATCCTGATACGTCGGTGTCTGCGTGTGGTAGAGCACATCCGCGCCGTTGGTCGCGCCAGAGTTGAGAACATTCGGGCCGATGATGACGAAGGCGAACAGCTCCTTGCGCCGCACGCGCCCGGAGAGCTGGAGTTCGGCGGCCTTGAAGTCATTGCCGCTGAACTTGAACTCTTCCGGCACGAACTCGGCCTGCTTGGGCAGGTCCATCTTGAGCGACTGGCCCTTGAGCTGCACGGACACGGACGGGTTGCCGGAACGGAGCCGGTCGGTGCGGGCCTTCGCCTTCGCCGCGAGTGGCGCGTAGAGCTGGCCGGAGCGGTCCAGCACGGCGAAACGGCGCGGGGTGAGGTCGGTCTTCTTCTGGGCGTAGAGTTGCGCGCCGATGGAGATGGCGATGATGACCGGCAGCGCCAGCACGCCGAGGATGAACGCCTTGCTGCGCACGGCGTTCAGGTATTCGGTGCAGGTGACGCGCCAGATTTTGTTCATGGGGAGAAATGGTCAAGCCCTGCTCGTGTCTTACGCCCAAACTCCTCTCAGCATGAACTCCTCAAGGCTCGGAGCAAGCTCATGGATGCCACCGAAGTTATGGTCCTCAACGACTACTCGACCAGTGGGTGTCTCTATGCCGAACGGGTTACCCGCACTATCCCAACCAACGACGAACACGTCGCTCATCGTCCAGCCACGCGGAGCCCCAAACTCGCGTCTGAACTTGGCATGCCCCTTGGTGAGTTGAGCGATACAATCAACCCTCTCAGAGCCGAAATGCCCACCGCCGCAGGTGGCAAGAAACCAACGGTAGTCTTCAGGTATCAACCCATACGTCGCCTCAAATTCGTGTAGCTGTGCCTCCGTAGCTGGCTCATGCCGCAATGCGGGCGGCAGAGCTGCGATGTGTTTCTCAATCTTCTGTTTAGCGGCTGGGGAGAGCATGGCGTGGCAGACATCTAGCTCGACGGAATCGCGACGGAAAAGCAGGCGGCTGATTGTTGAGGAAGCTTTTCACGCCCCGCCTCCTGTTGTCCTGGCCGCCTGCATCTCCTGCGAGTCCGGTTTAGCGATGCGGATGAAGATGTCGTGGAGCGAGGGTTTGCAGACCTCGAAGTGGCGGACGGTCGTGCGCGCGGCGAGGTCGCGCAGGAGGGCCTGCGGGTCGGGGTGGCGGAGTTCCTGCGACTGGCCGAGGTCGCGCACCAGCTCCACGCCCGGCCGGCTGCGCAGGAGTTCCGCGCCGCCGGCACAACCGACGCGGATGGTGTCCTCGCCGAAGCTGTGCTGAATCGAGGCCAGCGTGCCGTCGAGCACCTTGTTGCCCCGGTATATCATGAAGATGAAGTCGCACATCGTCTCCGCCATCGCCATGTCGTGCGTGCTGAAGATGACGGTGGTGCCGGACGCGCGCAGTTCAAGGATGGCGGCACGGAGGACTTCGAGGTTCACCGGGTCGAGGCCGGAGAAAGGTTCGTCGAGGATGAGCAGCTCGGGCCGGGCGATGACGGCGGCGATGAACTGGATTTTCTGCGCCATGCCCTTGGAGAGCGTCTCGACTTTTTTGTCGGCCCACTCAGCAAGGCCCATTTTCGCGAGCCACTTCTGAATCTCGGTGGCGGCGTCCGCGCGCTTCATGCCCTTGAGCGCGGCGTAGTAGGCGAGCACGCGGCGGACGGTCATCTTCTTGTAGAGGCCGCGCTCCTCGGGCAGGTAGCCGATGCGGTCGTTCGCGGCGCGCGTGCTGCGCTCGCCGAGCACCTCCACCTCGCCGGAGTCCGGGTGGAAGATGTGCAGGATGGTGCGGATGGTGGTGGTCTTGCCGGAGCCGTTGGGGCCGATGAAGCCGTAGGTGCAGCCGGTCGGGACTTCGAGCGAGAGCTGGTTGACGGCGGCGTGCTGGCCGAAGGTCTTGGTGACGTTGGTCAGCCGAACGGCGGGGCGCTGAACCTGGTTGAGCGGCGGCGGGGACATGGCGGACGCGGGGAGGGTGACGTTCCAAGTTCAAAGTTCAAGGTTCAAAGTTATAAACCGGCGGCAGGAACGGGCTTGGGCTTTGCCCGATTCCGCGCTACTCATGGCGCGTGGCAAGTGACTCTTTCTCGGACGCGGCGCTGGTGCTGGTCGGGCACGGTTCGACGTTGAACGCGGACTCCGCCGCGCCGACGCACCAGCACGCGGATGAGCTGCGGCGGCGCGGGGTGTTCGCGCAGGTGGTCGAGTGCTTCTGGAAGGAGGAGCCGTCCGTGGGCGGCGTGCTGCGCGGGGTGTTCGCGCCGCGCGTGTTCATCGTGCCGCTGTTCATCAGCGAGGGGTATTTTACGGAGGAGGTCATCCCGCGCGAACTGGGCTTCTGCCAGCCCGGCCAGCGGGATTTCCCGCGCGTTCAGCAGCGGGGCGGGCAGACGCTGCATTACTGCGGCCCCGTGGGAACGCACCCGAGCATGACCAACGTCCTGCTGGCGCGGGCGCGGGCGGTGGTGGAGCAGCATCCGTTTCCCGCGCTGCCCAAGCCGGCGGACACGGCGCTCTTCATCGCCGGGCACGGCACGGGGAACAACGAGAATTCCCGCAAGGCCATCGAGCGGCAGGTGGAGTTCATCCGCGCGCGCGGCGAGTATGCGGAGGTTCACCCGGTCTTTATGGAGGAGGAGCCGCGCATCGGTGACTGCTGGCGGATGGCACAGGCGCGGAACCTGGTCATGGTGCCCTTCTTCATCAGCGACGGCCTCCACTCCTACGAGGACATCCCGGTGATGCTGGGCGAACCGGCGGCGGTCGTGCAGGAGCGTTTCCGCAGCGGCCAGCCGACCTGGCGCAACCCGACGGAGCGGCACGGCAGGCGCCTTTGGTATGCACCCAGCATCGGCAGCGAGCCGGGGCTGGCGGAGGTCATTCTGGAGCGCGTGCGCGAGGCGATTCAGGGGTAAATCGGGGTTTCACCCGGCAAGAATAGCGTTGACCTGCGGAGGTCAATCCCTTACCAAAGCCCCGAATTTTCAGTGGAAAACGCGGACACCAAAGGTCTTATGAATCGGATCATTGCGACAACCGGAATCGCGGCGCTCGGTGCGGCCGTCTGTCAGCCCGCCTTGGCGCAGGACGCCAAGCCGTGGAACGTCACCGCCAGCGTCCGCACGTTTTATGATGACAACTATCTGACGCTGCCGAAGGGCGGCAAGCGGTCCAGTTGGGGCACGGATTTTAGCCCGAGCGGTGTCTATAAACTTACCCACGATCAAACTGTTCTCGACCTCAGTGCGCGCTACGGGATGCGTTACTATGAGGATCGCCGTGAAAACTCCGCCGACCACAGTTTTAACCTCGGAGTGCAAGGCACGCATCAATTCACGGAGCGGTTCAAAATCAAGGCTAGCGATAGCTTCACAATTTCGCAAGAGCCGGGCGTGCTTGACCCAGGTGCGGTAGCCACTCCATTGCGAACTCAGGGAAACAACCTGGGCAACATCTTTGACCTGAATTTCTCAGCGGTGATGACATCGCTCTTAACCTTGGAAGCTGCTTATTCGAACAAGTATTACGACTATCAGCAGACCGGATTGGGAAGCCGTTCAGCCCTGCTGGATCGCGTTGAACATCTTTTCACACTCAACAGTCGGTGGCAGGTGTTTGAAAACACGGTTGCTTTGGCCGGCTATTCCTTCGGCTTGGTCGACCAAACTAGCAAGGACATCGTCGCTGCGCCGGGCGTCACGCCTGACGCGCGCGACAGCCGGTCGCATTATCTTTTTATTGGAGCTGATCACACTTTTTCCCCGGAGTTTAGTGTGAGCGGCCGGTTCGGTTATCAGCTCACTGAGTTTCCGAATGTCCGGAGAATTGAGCAGGCGCTAGCAATTACGCCACTCTCCAGCGACACTGCTTCCAACCCGTTTGTGGACCTCTCCGGCACATACGCGCTGAAGGAGAACAGCATGCTACAATTGGGCATCAAACACTCCCGCGCTCAAAGTGATGTGGTTGTTTTGGACTCCGAAGCAACCGTTGTTTACTGGAATTTGAACTACGAGTTTACGCCGCTCATCAACGCAAGCCTGATCGGGCAATACCAGCTAACCACCTTTAACCAATCGAACGATCCAGTAGAACACAACAAGTCGGACAATTTTTTTTCAGTGGGCTGCAATTTGGAATACAAGTTTACCCAATTCTGGTCGGCGGAAGCTGGCTACAACTACGACCGGCTTGATTCGGACTTGAACGGCCGCAGCTACTACCGCAACCGCATCTATCTCGGCTTCAAGGCAACTTGGTAGGGCATCTTCCTGATTGACGACTTTGTGATTCGAGAGGGAGGCTGGAGCCAACAAACTCTGGCCTCTTTTCCTTTTTGACGCATGGACGCTGCATCGAACTACGCCACCCCAGCCGCCGGCACGCCGGAGAACCGGCTGCACTTCCTCGACTACTGGCGCATCATCCGGATGCGCGGGCTGCTCATCTTCGTCGTTTTCGCCCTGGTGGTGGGCACCACGGCCGTGCTCACGCACTGGATGGAGCCGACCTTCATGAGCACCGTCCGCATGGACGTGCAGAAGGACGTGGGCGACATCTCCAGCCTGATGCCCCAGCAGCAGCAGGGCGGCTTCGATCCCTACTTCGTGATGACCCAGTTCGAGATTCTCCAGTCCAAGGAGGTGCTCTACAAGGTCATTGACGACCTCAAGCTCGTGCAGCGCTGGGACCAGAAATACCGACTCGGCCAGTCCAAGTTCAAAGCCTACCAGGTGCTGATCAAGCTCATTGACCCCCGGCAGGTCCGCAACACCTCCATCATCGAGATCAACGTTTACAGCAAGGACAAGGCGGAGGCCGCCGAGATCGCCAACAAGATCGCCGAGGTCTACAAGGCCAGCCGCGACGAGCTCCGGCTGCGGCTGGTGGACCAGGGCTTGAAAACCCTGCGCGAGAAGCTCACCGAGCATCACGGCTTCGTCGAGGTCGCCAAGAGCAACGTCAACCAGATCCTCAAGGACAAGGGCATCATCCTCACCATGGACACGCCGGGGATGATCGGGACGCTGGACATTGACACGATGCGCGCCATGGAGCAGGAGAACATCCAGCTCGCCACCACCTACCGGCGCAAGCAGACCCGCTTCGACGAGCTTAAGAAGCTGCCCGCCGACCAGCTCCGCAACGCCCTGAACTACGTCGCCCCGGACGAACTGCTGACCAAACGGCTGGATGAGTTGAGCCTGGCCGAGAAGGAGTTCATCTCCAAGAGCAAGGATCTTGGCCCGTTAAACCCGGAATACGCGCGCATGAAGGACGTCATCGCCAAGATCGAGACTCAGATTGAGGCGCGCGTCGTCGGCTTGATGAAGGGGCTGGAGACCGACTTGCTGGCGGACAAGGCCACCTTGGCGGAGCGCACGCAGAAGCTGGAGGAGGTGAAGAAGCAGAGCCGGGAGATCGCCGAAAGCCGGCGTGTTTATCAGCTCGCCGGGCAGGAACTGGAGCGCCAGCAGCGCCTGCGCGAGACCGTGGAGAACAAGATCAAGGTCGAGGAGCTGGACCGGGACATCAAGCGCACCACCGCCGTGCGCGTCACCGACTTCGCGGAGCCGGCCGTCAAGCCCGCCTCGCCCAAGGTGGTGCTCAACATCGCCCTCGGCGCGTTCGTCGGCCTCCTGCTCGGCGTCGGCCTGGCCTTCTTCATCGAGTATCTTGACACCAGCGTGAAGACCATTGACGACGTCGAGCGCGCGCTCTCGGCCCCCGTGCTCGCCGTCATCCCGCAGAACGTCGGCGCGCTGCTGGACGAGGGCATGGACAGCCCGCACGCCGAGGCCTACCGCGTCCTGCGCACCAACGTCCTCTTCACCCGCAAGGACGAGCACGCCAACGCCATCACCGTCGTCAGCGGCGGCGCGGGCGAGGGCAAGTCCACCACCGTCCTGAACCTCGCCACCATCTTCGCGCAGAACGGCAACAAGGTGCTGCTCGTGGACTCCGACCTCCGCCGCCCCAGCCTCCACAAGCGTCTGGGCCTGTCCAACTCGCTCGGCCTCACCAACTACCTCCTCGGCCAGAACAAGCTCGAGGAAGTCATCCAGACCACCTCGCTGCCGAACTTGAACTTCCTCCCCAGCGGCCGCCTGCCCAGCAGCGCGCTCGGCATCCTGAATTCGCCGCAGATGAAGGAGTTCATCAAGGAGGCCAAGCGCCGCTACGACTTCGTCTTCTTCGACGCCCCGCCGATCATGGGCGTGAGCGACGCCACCGTCCTCGCCAGCGGCGCGGACCTCGCCATCCTCGTCATCCAGTATCGCAAGTATCCGCAGTCCCTCGCCATCCGCTCGCGGCAGATGGTGGAGAAGGTCGGCGGGCGGCTCATCGGCGTCGTGCTGAACAACATCAACCTCGCGAGCGACGCCTCCTACTACTACTACAGCGGCTACCACTACCACAGCAACAACAACGCCGACGAGCCGGGCGCCAACGGCAAGCCCCCCGGCAAGGTGGACCGCCGCAAACCCGTCGCCCCCGCCACCGACGCGCCGACCATCAAGCCGAAATACTGATTGCCCCGGCCGTTTCGGCCCGACACCGTATCGCCCATGAACAACGTGTGGAAACTGTTCGCGCTGGCCTTCGCCTGCTGTCTGGGACTCGCGTGCGACACGCCCGGTTCCGGGGCCGGCCGCGCCCCGGCCGCCCCTCGGGGAGCACTCATGGCCGACTCGGTGGAAACCCTGCGCGCCGGCGACAAGATTCAAGTGCTGCTGGCCGACCTGCCAACGGGAACCATCGCCGCCGACTTGACCATTTCCGAGGACGGCAAGATCACCCTTCACCTCGACCAGTCATTCCAGGCCGCCGGCAAGAGCCGCACAAAGTTGGAGGCAGAAATCCGCGCGCGTTACGTCCCGAATTTCTACACCAAGATGACCGTGACGGTGAAGCAGGAGGATCGCTTCGTGTTCGTCGGCGGGTTTGTCAAGATTCCCAACCGCTACCCCTACACGACGGGGTTGACCGTCCTGAAGGCCATCTCCGCCGCCGGCGACTTCAGCGAGTTCGGCGACAAGACCAAGGTGACCGTCACCCGCTCCGACGGCCGCAAGGAGACGATGGATTGCAAGGCCGCCATTGAGAACCCCTCGCTTGACCGGCCGCTCTTCCCCGGCGACCGCATCTACGTTCCCCGCCGTTTCTTCTGATGGTCCAGCTCCGCGTCCTCAACGGCAGCCGCGCGGGGACGGCCCACAACGCCAGCCGGTTTCCCTGCATCATCGGGCGCGCCAGCACGGATGACCTGCAACTGGTCGAGGCCGGCGTCTGGGAAAACCACCTGCAACTCGACCTGCGCGTCCCCGATGGCTTCCGCCTGAGCCGGCTCGGGCAAGGCCGCGCCAGCGTCAACGGCGCGGAGTTCGACGAGCTTACGCTTCGCAATGGCGATGTGATCGAACTCGGCGCGGTGAAGGTGCAGTTCTGGCTCGCCGAGGT
Organism: Limisphaerales bacterium; assembly: GCA_009773355.1. Classification (GTDB taxonomy): domain Bacteria; phylum Verrucomicrobiota; class Verrucomicrobiia; order Limisphaerales; family SXTU01; genus SXTU01. The sequence continues at coordinate 43,486 of WRPG01000029.1, read as the reverse complement.
CCGGCAGTCGGACAACCGCGTGCGGGAGACGCTCGTCTGGCTCGGGCTGGCCGCGCTGGTCCTGGCCGAGGGCGCGCTGATGCTCGCGCTGCGTTAGGCCGGCTCACGCCAGCCCGCGCTTCGCCAGCTCCGCGATGGTCCAGAGGTATTCGTCCACGAGCTGGTCCACCACGTTGCGCTTCTTCATCTCCGCGGGCATGACTTCCCAGGTGTAGGTCTCCATCTCCAAATGCGAGCAGAGCGAAGGCGTCTCCTTCAGCACGTCCATCACGCCCTGCACATGGTCGGCGGTCGTGCCGAAGAGCGGTGTCGGCGGGCAGTGCAGCGGGATGTGGAAGTGGATGCGCCACTCGTCGGTGGCCGCCGGGGGAAGCTTGTTGTGCAGCGCGAGCGCGTCGTCCAAGTCCTTGTGCCGCGTGATGGTGCCGTCCGCCGCGCGCGCGATGACCTGGTGAAAATACACGTCGTCCGCGAAGGACCGCAGCGCCTGCCGCGCCTCGGCGGTCGGCTTGACCTTGAGCGCGTTGCTCAGGTGCAGCTTGCTCACCTTGATCTTGTGCTGGCGCAGCCGGCCCAGCGCCTCGCGCGGGGACTCGTATTGCAGCGCGAGGTGGCAGCAGTCGTAGTTGACGCCCAGATGCTCGTCGAGGCGCAGGTCGCCGGGCCGGTCGGCGCGCATCTGCTCGATGAACTCGACCGCCTCCGCGCTGGTTTCCAAGTAGCACAGTGGCTCCGGCTCCAGCCCGAGATGCAGCGTCTTGCCCGTGCGCCGCGCCACGCGTTCGATGTGCTCGACGCATTTCCACAGGTTCTCCCGCGCCGCCCGCGCCTGCGCCGCGCTCTTGATGAACTCCTTGAACGACACGGGCACGGTGCTGACGCTGCCCTCGACGCCCGCCGGGACGATTTCGCCCAGCAGGTCGAAGAGCAGGTTCGTGTAGGCCACGCGCTCGGGCGTCGTCCAGTCCGGCGCATAGACCTGCTCCTTCACGCGCGTGCCGTGGAAGCGCCCGTAAGGAAAGCCGTTGATCGTGAAAACGTAGCACTGCTCCGCGTCCAGCCAGCGGCGGAAGCCCGCGAGCGTCGCCGGCCCGCTCAACTCCCGCGCCGCGTCCGCGCCCAGCCGCAGGCCGATGGCGTAGGGCGATTTCGTCCCGAGGCGGTCGCGCACGGCCAGCACGTATTTCTGGAGCGATTCGAAGGTCTGCGGCCAGGACTCGCCCCGGTGGATGTTCGTGCAATACGCGAGGTGGAGTCCGTGCTTCAATTTCATCGCGGCTAGGTGTAACAACAAGGCGTGTCTGCCGCCAGACTTTCGCCAGAAGCAATCCCATGATCGCCGCCCAGGACAAGCTCTTCGATCTCTTCCGCGACGCGCTCGCGCGCGGCACCTTCGTGAAGCTCACCGTCAGCCGCCCGCGCGACCCGGCGGCGGACTTGAAGAACGTCTTCCTCCGCCCGGTGCAGTTGAAGGCCGGGCTGCGCGTCGCCTTCACCTACCGGCACGGGACGCGGGACATTTTCAAGAACCTGCCGGCCGAGGCCGCGCTCACCGAGGTCGCCAACCTCCTGAGCGAGTCGTTCCTCTGCGCCAACCTGTTCACCACCGAGCGCACCGCCGAGCTGACCATCCGCGAGGACGACTCGGCGCGGATCGCGGTCCGCAAGCCGGCCCACGGTGAAGCGCCGTCCCTGGAGCACGACCGCACGAAGCCGCGCAGCATCCTGCCCACGGAGCCGTGGCTGCGCGAACTCAACGTCACGCTGCCCGACGGGCGCGTGCGGGAGGCGATGGCGGACAAGTTCCGGCAGATCAACCAGTTTGTGGAAGTGCTGCGGCCCCTGCTGGCGGAGGCCTTCGCCCAGGGGGCCGCGGCCCCGCTCGCCGCCGAGGAAAACAGCGACGACCTGGGCGAGACCGCGCGGCTCAAGCGGCGCGCCCGCCGCCAGACCGAGGCGGAACGGGCCGTCACCGTGCTCATCCAGCGCCCGCTCACGGTCGTGGACATGGGCTGCGGCAAGGGCTACCTGACGTTCGCGGTGAGCCAGTTGCTCGAGCAGATGCACTTCGCCGGCAGCCGCGTGGTGGGCATCGAGGCGCGCGCCGAACTGGTGGCGGAATGCAACCGGGTTGTCGCCGCGTGCGGTTTCGACCGCCTGCATTTCCAGGCCGGCTCCATCGCCAGCACCGCGCTGGATGCGGCGGACGCGCTCATTGCCCTGCACGCCTGCGACACCGCCACCGACGACGCGCTCGCGCGCGGCATCGGCGCGGGGGCGCGGCTGCTGGTGGTCTCGCCCTGCTGCCACAAGGAGCTGCGCCCGCAGCTCATCCCCCCGCCGGTCCTGGCCTCATCCCTCCGGCACGGCATCCTGCTGGAGCGCGAGGCCGAGTTCGTCACCGACGCCCTGCGCGCCGCGCTGCTCGAATGGGCCGGCTACGACACGAAGGTCTTCGAGTTCATCTCCACCGAGCACACGGCGAAGAACCTGATGATCGCCGCCGTGAAGCGCCGCCAGCGTGGCAGCCGCGAGGAGCTGGCCCTGCGGGTCAGGCAGCTCGCCGGGTTCTACGGGGTGCGGGAGCAACACCTCGCCTCGCTCCTCAGCTTCGATCTGGCCGAGGCGAAGCCCGCCGTCGCCTGAACGCCGCCCGTGCGGCCGGACGCCCGCTGGTGGCGATTGACAAGCCCCCGCCCAACACGGACAACTCCCGCGCATGACGAAAGTCGCCATCATCGGTGCGTCGGGTTACTCGGGTGAGGAGCTGGTGCGGCTGCTCCTGTCGCATCCGCACGCGGAGCTGGTCGCCGTCACCTCGCGCCAGCAGGCGGGGCAGACGGTCGCGCAGGTGTTCCCGAAGTTCGCCAGTCATCCGCGCGCGCGGGCGCTGCGCTTCGTGGAGCCGAACGCCGAGGTGCTCGCCAAGCAGGCTGAAGTGGTTTTTCTTGCGCTGCCGCACGGCGTGGCGGCGGAGTTCGCCGTGCCGTTGCTTGCCGGCGGGGCGCGCGTCATTGACCTCAGCGCGGACTTCCGGCTCAAGAGCGCGGCGATCTACCAGGAGTTTTACGCGCACGATCATCCCGCGCCGGAACTGCTGGCGAAGTCCGTCTATGGCCTGCCGGAAGTTCATCGCGCGGCCATCCAGGGCGCGACGCTCATCGCCTCGCCCGGCTGCTATCCCACGAGCATTTTGCTGCCGACGCTCCCGCTGCTGCGTGCCGGCCTCATCAAGCCGCAGGGCATCATCGCCGACTCAATGAGCGGCGTGAGCGGCGCGGGCCGCAAGGCGGAGCTGGACTACCTGTTCGTCGAGTGCAACGAGAGCGTGCGCCCTTACGGCGTGCCCAAGCACCGGCACCTGTCGGAAATCGAGGAGCAGCTCGCGCTCGCGGCGGGCGGGCCGGTGACGATTCAGTTCACGCCGCACTTGATCCCGGTGAACCGCGGCATCCTCACGACGCTCTACCTCGCGCCGGCCAAGCACTTCGCCACCGCCGACGAGGCCGCCGCGCTCGGCGCGCAAATCGCCGCGTGCTACGCGGCCGCGTATGCCAACGAGCCGTTCGTGCGCGTGCTCGAAGGCAAGGCGCTGCCGGACACCAAGAACGTCGTCGGCACCAACGTCCTCGAACTCGCGTGGCGGCTCGACGCGCGCACCGGCCGGCTCATCGTCATGAGCGCCGAGGACAACATCGTGAAGGGCGCGAGCGGCCAGGCGGTGCAGAGCTTCAACATCATGTGCGGCTATCCGGAGACGGCGGGGCTGCTCTGAGCCGGAGCGGAGAGACGTCCAACGCTCAACTTCCAACGTCCAGAGGCGTGGACGGACGGTCCCGTTGAAAGTTGAGCGTTGGAAGTTGAAAGTTCCCCCTCTTCTCCGCCAGTCCTCACAGTTGCTTCCCCCACGACCACGCCGCATGATGCCCGCGCTTGATGAACGCCACTCGCGTCTGTGCCAAGTGCGGTGGTCCGCTCCCGGCGGACGCGCCGACAGGCCGTTGCCCCAAGTGCTTCCCCGACGCGGCGGGTTCCGCATGCCCCGCCACCGCGACCGTGCCTGATACCGCCGCCGCGTCGCCGTCGAGCGCGGGGCGCACTGGTGAAGTCCGCCACAATTCCGCGACGGAAAACCCTGGCGATGTCATCGGGCGCTACAAGCTCATCGAGAAAATCGGCGAGGGCGGCTGCGGCGTGGTGTATCTGGCCGAGCAGTCCGAGCCGGTGCGACGCAAGGTCGCGCTCAAGGTCATCAAGCTGGGCATGGACACCAAGGCGGTCATGGCCCGCTTCGAGGCCGAGCGGCAGGTGCTGGCGATGATGGACCACCCGAACATCGCGCAGGTGTTCGACGCCGGCGCGACCGCCACGGGCCGGCCCTACTTCGTGATGGAGCTGGTGCAGGGCACGCGCATCACGAACTACTGCGACGACCAACGGCTCGACACCGCCGCGCGGCTCGACCTCTTCACCACGGTCTGCGCGGCCATCCAGCACGCGCACCAGAAGGGCATCATCCACCGCGACATCAAGCCCTCCAACATCCTCATTGCCGTCCACAACGGCGTGCCGGTGCCCAAGGTCATTGACTTCGGCATCGCGAAAGCAACCGAGGCGCAGCTCAACGAGCAGACGCTGCTCACGGAGTATGGCGACCTCGTGGGCACGCCCGCTTACATGAGTCCCGAGCAGGCGGAAATGAGCGGCGTGGACATGGACACGCGCGCGGACATCTACAGCCTCGGCGTGCTGCTGTATGAACTGCTCTCGGGCCGGCTGCCCTTCGACCCGGAGACGCTGATGGAGTCCGGCTTGATGGCCATGCGCCGCACGATTTGCGAGGTGGAGCCGCCGCGCCCCTCGATGCGGCTGTCCCGGCTCAAGCGCGGCGACCTGTTGGCCATCGCGCAGCAGCGCGCCGCCGAGGCGGCGGAGCTTTCCACGCAACTGCGGGGCGACTTGGACTGGATTGTGATGAAGGCGCTGGAGAAGGACCGCACGCGCCGCTACGAGAGCGCGAGCGCCTTCGCCGAGGACATCAAGCGCCACCGGCAGCACGAGCCGGTGCTGGCCTGCCCGCCGGACACGCTCTACCTGCTGCAAAAGTTTGTGCGCCGGCACCGCATCGGCTTCGCGGCGGGCATGGCGGTGGCGGCCTCCCTCGTCATCGGCCTCGGCGTCTCGACCTGGATGTTCTTCCAGGAGCAGGCCGCCCGCGAACGCGCCGTCACGGCGGAGCAGGCGCAGACCCAGTTGCGCAAGGTCGCCGACACCCAGCGCGACAAGGCGGTGGCCGAGCGCGACCGCGCGGACGAGGAAACCCGCCGCGCCCGCCGCCTGCTCTACATCGCGCACATGAACCTCGCCAAGCGCGCGTGGGACGACGGCGGCGTGGGCCGGCTGGCCGAATTGCTTGACCGCCACCGCCCGCAGCCAGGCGAGTTGGACCTTCGCGGCTTCGAGTGGCATTACCTCGACCGCCTCCGTCGCGGGGACGAGACCACGCTGACGGGCCACACCCGCCAGGCTTTGAGCGTGGCGTTCAGCCCGGACGGTAAATGGCTGGCCTCGTCCGCCAACGAGCCGGCGGTGAAACTGTGGTCCGTCGCGACCGGGAAGGAAAAGTTCACCCTGCTTGGGCACGCTGGCCCGGTCAGATGCGTCGCCTTCAGCCCCGATGGACAACGGCTGGCCACGGCAGGCACCGACGGCAAGGTGAAGTTGTGGGATGCCGCAACCGGCAAGGAGACGCTCACGTTGTCTGGACACACCGGCCCCGTTCGCAGCATCGCGTTCGGCCCGGACGGAAAGCGCCTCGCGTCCGTCGGCAACGACCGCACCGCCAGGATTTGGGACACCGCGACCGGTCAGCCCATCCACACCCTGACCGGACAAACGCGGCCCCTCACCAGCGTGGCGTTCAGCCCGGACGGCAAGTGGGTCGCGGGCGGCAGCGAGGGCTGGCTCGTCCGGTTGTGGGACGCCAGCACCGGCGAGCAGTCGCGGGACTTACGCGGACACGCCGACCAAATCACCGGCCTCGCGTTCAGTCCCGACTCGGGCCGGCTGGCCTCATCGAGCTACGACGGCACCGTGCGGGTCTGGGACGTTGCCAGCGGGGCGACGAACCTGACGTTGAAGGGCCACGCGGGCCGGGTTCACGCCGTGGCGTTCAGCTCGGACGGGAAGTCGCTCGTCTCTGCCAGCGAGGACCAGATGCTCAAGGTCTGGGACGCCACAGGTGGCGCGGAATTGCTCACGCTCAAAGGCCACAACAGCCCGGTCCGGGGCGTGGCGTTCAGCCCGGACGGAATCCATGTGGCCTCGGCCAGCGACGACCAGACGGTGAAGATTTGGGATGCCACCCGCACGCGGGATTCGCTCACGCTCAAGGGCGTCGTCGGCTCAGTTTACTCCGCCGTGTTCAGCCCGGATGGAACGCTGGTGGCATCGGCCGGCTCGGACCAGACGGTGCGACTGTGGGGCACCGAGCAGGCTGCGGAACCGCGCCGGGTGATAAGCCACGGCGGGCAAGTCATGAGCGTGGTCTTCAGCCCGGACGGGAAATGGGTCGCCTCGGCCGGCTACGGCCGCGCGACGCGCGTGTGGGACGTGGCTGGCGGCGAAACCATCCGGGAACTCACCGAGCATGACGGCACGCTGACCTTCCTCGCCTTCAGCCCGGACGGGCACCGGCTGGCCTCCGCCGCCTCGGACCGGACGGTCAAGTTGTGGGACTTGGCCAGCGGCAAGGTGCTCCGCACGTTCACGGGCCACACGCAGTCGGTTCGCGGCGTGGCCTTCGGCCCGGAAGGCCGGTGGCTCGCCACCGCCAGCGAGGACCGCACCTTGAAAATTTGGGACGCTGAAACCGGCCAGGCAACGCGCACGCTCACCGGCCACACCAGCCTCGTCTATTGCATCGCCGTCAGCACGGACGGGAAGTGGCTCGCCTCGGGCGGGCAGGACCGCACGGTGAAACTGTGGGACGCCGCGGCCGGCCGCGAGCTGCTCACGCTGAACGGCCACACGCGGCCCATCTGGAGCGTGGCCTTCAGCCCCGACGGCGCGCGCCTCGCCTCCTCCAGCGGCGACGGCACCGTGCGCCTGTGGGACATCACGACCGGCCAGGAAACGCTCGCGTTGCGCGGCCACACCGACTGGGTCCGCAGCGTGGCCTTCAGTTGCGACGGCCACCGGCTAGTCTCCGCCAGCCACGATGGCACGGTGAGCATATGGGACGCCCGGACCGGCCCGGAAGCCGCCCGCTGAACGGCCGCCGTCAGCCCGACGAATCCGAAAACATTTCGATGGGCGTGCGCGCGGCATGGGCAACGGGCAGCACCATGACCCTTGCGTCATCTTTGCGTTTGGCGCAGGCTTCAACACCCGCTGAATGGCCCGGAGCGCCGCGCCGTCCGCGCTTGAGCACATGAACCGTTCCCTCCCGCTCCTTCTCGTCGCGTGTCTCGCTCCCGCCACCGCCGCCCGCGCGGACCACGACACGCCCGCCGGCCAGTCGCTCCACGGCGAGGCCTACAACGAGGGACCGCGCCAGCAGGCGCACTTGATGCCCGGCATGGGCAACGTCCACTTCCCCATCGCCACCAAGAACCCGCTCGCGCAGAAGTTCTTCGACCAGGGCATCGGGCAGTTGCACGGGTTTTTCTACTTCGAGGCCGAGCGGTCGTTCCGGCAGGTGGCGGCGCTCGACCCGTTCTGCGCCACGGCTTACTGGGGCATCGCGATGGCGAACGTGAACAACGCGAAGCGCGCGAAGGAGTTCATCAAGACCGCCGAGAAGTTCCAGGCCGGCGTCAGCCCGCGCGAGCAGCAGTGGATTGCCGCGCTCGCCAACTTCCATCGCGATGAGAAGAAGCCGGAGAAGGAGCGCCGGCAGGAATATCAGAAGGCGCTCGAAGCCATCGTGAAGAACTTCCCGGCCGACGTGGAGGCCAAGGCGCTGCTGGCCGTGCAATACTGGAGCGACAACTCCAAGGGCGTGCCTTACGGCGACAAGCAGAAGGTGGACGCGCTGCTCGATCCCATCCTCGCCGCGAACCCGCTTCATCCCGCGAACCACTACCGCATCCACCTGTGGGACGCGGGTGAACGCGCGACCAACGCGCTCGTCTCCGCCGCGAACGACGGCTTCTCCGCCCCCGGCATCGCGCACATGTGGCACATGAGCGGCCACACCTACTCGGCGCTCAAGCGTTACTCCGACGCCGCGTGGCAGCAGGAGGCCAGCGCCCGCGTGGACCACGCCTACATGATGGGCAACTACGTGCTGCCCGACCAGATCCACAACTTCGCGCACAACAACGAGTGGCTCATCCGCGACCTGAACAACATCGGGGCCGCGCGCCGGGCGGTTGACCTGGCGAAGAACATGATCGAGCTGCCGCGCCACCCGAAGTTCAACACGCATTCCAGGGGCAGCTCGAACTACGGCTACCAACGCCTGCTCGAAACACTCGTGCGCTTCGAGCTGTGGGAGGAACTCCTCTCGCTAAGTCGCACGGTCTATCTCCAGCCCACGGACAACAACGACCACGAGGCACGCCGCTTCCACGCGCTCGGCCTCGCCGCGCTGAACACCGGCGACATCACGGCCGGAAAAAACCAGATCGCCGCCCTCGAAGCCCTCGCCAAGAAAATCACGCCCAAGCCCTCGACGAATGCCCCGGCCGCCAAGCCAGCCGAGCAGAAACCCGAAACTGGTAGGGACGCGCTGCCGCGCGTCCAGCCCGAAGCCAAGGCCGCCCAGCAGGGCGGCCCTACCACCAAGGCTGCCGAGGCCAAGCCCGCTGCTCCCAAGTCCGCGCCCACTGTCACCACGAAGAAGAGCGCCCCCGCCGGCGGCTACGGCGGCGGAGCCGCACTGCTCGCCACGGCGAGCACAAGTTCCATCACCAACGCCATCGCCGAGCTGCGCATTCTCATCGCGCTGAAGGAAGGCCAGTTCGCGTCTGCGAAAGAGCGGTTGAGCAAAGCCACCGGCATTCCTAAGGAGCGCCTGGCCCGCCTCCACTTCGCAGTCGGTGACAAAGCCAAGGCCGAGCAGCTCGCGCAGGAGGCGATGAAGTTCGGCGAGAAGCAGGTGCAGCCGCTCGCGAACTACGTGGACCTCGCCTACCAGGGCGGCAAGTTCAAGGAAGCGTTCGACGCCTTCTTCAAGCTGTGCGAGTTGAGCGCCGAAGCCGACCTCAACGCGCCGGTCTTCCGCCGCCTCGCGCCCGTGGCGAAGGATTTGAAGCTCGCCGCTGACTGGCGTCCGCCGCTGATGCGCCCGTCGGACTTCGGCAGGCGCCCCAGCCTAGCGTCGCTCGGGCCGTTCCGCTGGCAGCCCTCCGCCGCGCCGGACTTCACGCTGCCCGATGGCGAGGGAAAGAAGATTTCCCTCCGCCAGTTCAAGGGCAAGCCGGTCATCGTCATCTTCTACCTTGGCGCGGGCTGCGCGCACTGCATCGAGCAGCTCGTGGCGTTCGCACCGGAGGCCGAGGCGTTCAAGAAGGCCGGCATCTCACTCGTGGCCGTGAGCACCGACAGCGTCGAGGGCCTGAACTTCACGGTCGAGAAGGCGAAATACAACGGCGGCTTCCCCATCCCGCTGCTCTCGGACTCCGGCCTGAAAGCCTTCAAGGCCTTCCGCGCGCACGACGACTTCGAGCAGCAGCCGCTGCACGGCACGTTCCTGATTGATGGCGAGGGCCTCATCCGCTGGCAGGACATCAGCTACCAGCCGTTCATGGAGACGAAGTTCCTCCTCACTGAAGCCCAGCGCCTCCTCAACCTGCCGAAGAGCAACGGCACCACGCCGCCGATGAAGCTCGCGGGGCAGAAGCAGGAGAAGGCTGTGAACTGCCGGTGAAGAAAGTGTCGCGAATCCTTCCGCGAGGACTACAGTCCCCCCATGAGCGTGGAGCAACTGGAACAGCAGGTTCAGGCGCTGTCCGCCGAGGAGCTGCAGCGCTTCGCCGAGTGGTTTGACGACCACCGTCACGACCTGATCCCGCCGGACGAGACGCCCGCCGCGCAACAGGAGGAACTGCTCCGTCGCCGACAGGAATACTTCGACCACCCCGAACGCTTCGAGAAAGTCGGGGCCGACGCGGAGCTGAACGAGTATCTGGGAGGCATTGCCCGTGAAGTTCGCGCTCGCGTTCCATCCACTCGTCCGGGCTGACCTGCTGGAGTCGTTTGCTTGGTATGAGGGGCAGGCACCGGAGCTTGGGGACAGCTTTCTGGCGGAAGCAGCCGTCGTGCTGCGACGACTTGCGCAGGAGCCGATGGTCTATCGCGTCCGGTTCGCTGACATCCGGCGATTGAACCTGCGACGGTTTCCCTACGGCACGTTCTACTTTGTGGAAGGGCAGACGGTCATCGTGCTCGGCGTGCTGCACGGCGCACGAGATTCGGAGGCAGAGCTGGCCCGGCGTCGGAAACTATTTTTCTGAGCCTTCGTGCTTTCGCGCCTTTGCGTTGAAACCCGCCCCCGTCCTGCGGTTTAATCCCGCCGCAACTCATGTGCGCCATCACTGGCATCGTCCACTTCGACCGTCGCCCCGTCGCGGAGTCCGAGCTGGTCACGATGCGCGACGTGATGGTCAACCGCGGCCCGGAGCACGGCGGCCAGTGGCTCGGCGGGCACGCGGCGCTCGGCCACCGGCGGCTGCGCATCATTGACCTCTCCCCGCTCGGCAACCAGCCGATGACCAACGAGGACTCGACGATCTGGGTCACGTTCAACGGCGAGATTTACAACTTCCCTGCGCTGCGGACGGAGCTGGAGGCGAAGGGCCACCAGTTCCGCTCGCACTCCGACACCGAGGTCATCGTCCACGGCTACGAGGAATGGGGCGAGGGCGTCGTCGCGCGCATGGACGGCATGTTCGCCATCGGCGTCTGGGACACGCGGCGGGACACGCTCCTCATCGCCACCGACCGTTTCGGCAAGAAACCCCTCTTCTACTCGCAGCAAGGTGCGACCGTGCGCTTCGCTTCCGACAGCAAGGCCTTCTGGTCGCTGCCCGGCGCGTCGCTCACGGTCAACCACGCGGCGATTGACTGCTACCTGCACCACCTCGCCGTCACCACCGACCACACGATCTACAACGAGGTCAGCAAGCTCCCGCCGTCGCACTACATGGTCTTCGAGCGCGACCCGTCCGGCGGCGTGCGCACCCGCGCGGTGCGCTACTGGAAGCCGAACTTCCGCGACAAGCTCAACGTCACCGAGGCCGAGGCACTGGAGCGCATTGACGCCGCGCTCAAGGAAGCCGTCCGCAAGCGCATGATCGCCGACGTGCCGCTCGGCGCGTTCCTCAGCGGCGGCGTGGACAGCAGCCTGGTCGTCGCCATGATGAGCCAGCTTTCCAGCAAGCCGGTGAAGACCTTCAGCATCGGCTTCGAGGAACAGGACTTCTCCGAACTGGAATACTCCGACGCCGTCGCGAAACGCTACCAGACCGAGCACCAGCAAATCCGCCTCAAGCCCGACGTGCTCGAAATCCTGCCGTCGCTCGTCTGGGAATACGGCGAACCCTTCGCCGACTCCTCCGCCATCCCCACCTACTACGTCTCGCGGGCCGCGAAGGAGTTCGTCACCGTCGCGCTCACCGGCGACGGCGGCGATGAACTCTTCGGCGGCTACGACATCGCCCGCGCATCCTTCCACGCGATGCGTTACGACGCGCTGATGCCCGGTTTCGTGCGCGGCCCGTTGGAAAACTGGCTCTTCGCCGCCGAGCGGACCGGCTTCGCGCAAAAGCTAAAAACCCTCGCCACGCACGCCAGCCCGGACCCGGCGCGTCGGCACGGCTACTCGATGGCCTTCAACCAGCGCCAGCGCGACGCGCTCTACACGGACACCTTCCGCGCGTCCCTTGGCGCGCACCGCCCGTGGCACATCTACGAGCGGCACGCCGCCGAGATGGCGGGGCTGAACATCCTCGACCAAAATCTCTACCACGTCCTCATGGCGCGCCTGTCCAACGACTACCTCGTGAAGGTGGACGTGGCCTCGATGAAGGTCGCCCTCGAACTGCGCAGCCCCTTCCTCGACACCGACCTCTGCGCGCTCTCCAGCTCCCTCGACCCGCTGCTCAAGGTGCGCGGCGGCGTGCAAAAGTATCTGCCCAAGAAACTCGCCGAGCGCTACCTGCCCTGGGAAGTCATCTACCGCCCGAAGAAAGGATTTAGCCTCCCGCTGAAACACTGGCTCCGCACCGACATCGCCCCCGCGCTGAACCGGATGCTCCCCGACGGCAACCTCGTGAAGGCCGGCTGGTTTAAGCGTGCCGAAATCCAACGCCTCATCGCCGAGCACGCCAGCGGCGCGGCCCAGCACACGCACCGCCTGTGGTCCCTGCTCTGGCTCGAACTCTGGCACCGCATCTTCGTCGAGCGCTCGATGACCGGGCGGGAGAGTCTGCGTTCGTAGGCGCAACCTTCAGGTTGCGAAATCAAACCTGTGGCGGCGCTCTGCGAGCGCCGAGGTGCGATGACGGCGGTCACAGACCGCCGCTACAAACCGATTCGCAGGCTGAAGCCTGCGACTACGACCTGCCTTCGCACGCTTCCTCCAGCACGGACATGTAGCGCTGCGTCGTCTGTTCCCACGAGAACTGCGCGGCGTGGCGGAGGATGGCGGCGCGGTCGGGGGCTTCCATGAGGGTTTGGCCCAAGGCTTTCTCCAAGGCGTCCACGTCGGCGCTGGGGACAAGGCGGCCGAGGAAATCCTTGTCCAGCACCTCGGGGATGCCGCCGACGCGCGTGGCGACGGTGCGCAGGCCGCAGGCGAAGGCTTCGAGGATGACGTTGGGCACGCCTTCCTGCTTGCTTGGCACGCAGAGCACGTCAGCCGCCTGCATGAAGCGCGCGACCTCGGCGGGCGACTTGCGGCCCACGAAGCGGACGTTCGCGCTGAAGCCGAGCTTGCCGGCGAGCCGGCGGAGCTTCCCCTCCAGCGGGCCGCTGCCAATCATCACCAGCTCGCACGGCTCGGCGGAGACGCGGCACAGCTTGGCGTGCGCGCTGATGAGCAGGAGCGGGTTCTTCACCGGCAGAAAATTTCCGACGTAGAGAATAACCTGTGCGTCGGCAGGCAGGTTCAAATCCCTGCGCGCGGCGAGGGCGTCGCCGGGGCGAAAGGTGGCGGTGTCCACGCCGTTGTAAATGGGGCGCAGCTTCATGAAGGGCACGCCGGCGTCGTGGAGGCGGGTCGAGAGGTCGCGGCTGCGCGTGATGGTGGCGGCGGCGCGGCTGAGGGCCTGCACGATGGCGTGCCGCCGCAGCGGCATGTGCAGGTAGCTGTGGACATCGGTGCCCTGTGCGATGGCGACGAGCGGGGCCTGCAACTCCACATCCAGCAAATCGAGCGCACAGGCATCGGGATAAATCCACGCGCCGAGCACGACCTCGAAGGGAAACTCCGCGCGCACGCGGCGCACCGGTTCGCGGAGGGCGCGGGCCATGAGCCGGTGGTTCCACGGGCCGCCGAACTTGGGCACGTAGAAGGTGCGGACGTAGAGCGGCTGGAAGATTTTGTCCTCGTCGCGCGGCGTGCGGCCCCGCCAGCTCTTGAACGGCAGCATCGGGCGCGGGGAGATGACGCGAATCTCGCAATGCCGCGCGAGTTGGTGCAGCACCGTGGCGTTGACCTGTCCGTGACCGGGGGCGGTCGAGTCGGGGAACAGGTTCGACACGAAGAGGAGTTTCATTTTGGCTGCGGCGGCGGGGCAGTTGGCTCGCTTGAGCGCTTCCAGTCGAACCACCGCCACTTCGCGCCGCGCTCGTCGCTGTCACACTTGGCGATGCCGAAGAAGAAGGACGCGTGCGAGTTCGTCGGGCTGGTGTCGAAGCGGAGGAGGTTCCAGAGGAGCGAATGGCTTTCCGCGCCGGTGCGGGGATTCTTCTCGTAGCGGAAGACGGACCAGACGGGCGACCAGTTGCGCTCAATGGACTTGTTGTTCGGCACGAGCGGCTCCAGCGGGGCGAAGAGCTGGAAGCGCTCGCGGCCATCCAGCTCCGTCTTCGCGGTGAAGATGGGCCAGAGATCGGCGCGGGTCTTGGCCTGACCGGTGAGGGTGTTCTTCTCCGAGAGGTCGCTGTAGAGGAAGAGCAGGATGCGCGTGCGCTCGCGGTCGAGCGGGTCGGCCTGGGCGCGGTTGTATTTGTAGAGCGGCCAGAGGATGAAGTCGCTGGTGAGGACGGCGTTGGTGGCGTGGCTGTAGAAGGGCCAGACGCGGTTCATGTGCTTGCCCTCGCCGCGCGCGAAGCCCACCAGCGGCCACGGCGCGCCCCACTCGCGGTATTTCTTCTCGCGGTCGTCGGTGAAGGTGAAGAACGGCCAGAGATAGGTGGATGAGTCGCGCAGCGGCGAGCGGTAATGGCTGTAGAGCGGGAGGAAGGCCTGCTGGTGGACGGGGTTGGTCGAGCCGACGCCGCTGTGGTTGTTGAAGAAGAACGGCCAGACGATGAAGAGCCGGTCGTGGCCGAGCGTGAGCTGTTCGAGGCCGAGGTAGTTCGTGCTGGTGAACGGGTCGCGGTGCTCGTGGCCCATGAGCGGCCAGAACTGCCAGCCATCAAGCTGCGTGCCGTGGCGGAGGTGAAAGAAGGGAAACAGATAGTTCTGAGTGACGACATCCTTTTTCACTGTGCGGGAGTAGAGCGGGAAGAGGCGGACTTTGATTTCGTCGCGGAGGAGGCGGTCCTTGAGCGTGCCCCAGAACGGCAGGAGCGCGGTGTAGTTCAGCGACGGGTCGGCGGCCCGGCGCTGGAAGTAGAACGGGAAGACGGTGAACTTGTCCGAGTTCTTCTCGTCCTGCGTCTGGCCGCCGGAGAAGTTGAGGACTTGGAAGAGGTGCCACCGGTATTCCGCGCCGAAGCGGTCGTAGGAAAGGAACGGGTAGAGGACGTCATATTCCTCCATCTCGACATCGGGCTTCACGGTGCGGGAGAAGAGCGGCGGGATGGCCCAGGTGGTCTGGCCTTCGGAAACTTCGCGGTAGTAGAGCGGCCCAAGCCATTCCTCCCGCGTGCCGGACGACAGCGTCAGCGAAAACTCGTGGGCGAACGGGCCGGCGGTCCACTCGGCGGCGGTGGGACGGAGAGCCGAGAGCAGGAGGCAGCAGAAAACCAAAATCACGACGAACCGCGCGCTGCCACCGCGCTGGGACAGGAGTGTCCCCTTCACAAACTGATTGGCGGTGCGATGAACCACGCGGGCGGGATGGTAGGAGAGAAGCGTTTGGGGTCAAGTTTGCCCGCCGGGACCAGTTCGGTGGCGGCGGCTGGCGGGGTTCCGAATATCGTTAGCGGCGGGTCAGGTCGTCAGGGAATCTGCGTATTTGACATTTATTCACAAGTTATTAGCCTATGTCGTCAGTTGGTTGAGGTTCCATTTGACCTCGGTTCCTCACAGCCCAGTGACGAGGGTGCATTCTCGTTACTGGGCCTTTTCTTTTCTCCAGCCGAGTTTCAGGAGCAGTTGCAGCACCGCCGGGAGGAAGGTCAGCGCCGCCACCATGCACGTCGCCGTGCCCACGGCCATGACGTAGCCGAGGCTCTCGATGCCTTGATGCTTCGCCAGGATGAGGCTGCCGAAGCCCGCGATGGTCGTCAGACCGGAGACCAGCACCGCCAAGCCTGTGCTGCGGGCGAGGATGGTCGGGTTCCGCTCCTCGGCGAAGCGGTTCAAGATGTGAATGCCGTTGGTCACGCCGATGCCGACCACCAGCGGCAGCGTCATGATGTTCGCCGGGTTGAAGGGAATCCCTGTCCACCCCATGAAGCCCACCATCCACACCGTCCCGATGGCCACCGGCAGCAGCGCCAGCACCACGCACACGAGCGACCGGAAGTGCAGCAGCACCATCAGCGCGATGGCGGCGGTCGCATACCACGCGGCCTCAATGTAGCTGTCCTTGAGCAAGGTCGTGTATTCGAGGAGCTGGACCGGAGTCCCGGTCACGTTCGGGTCCACCGAGCGAAGCTCCTTCACGAACGCCTCCTGCGGCCCGCGCTGCCACACGTCGGCCTTGGGATAAACTTGCAGCAGATACTTCCCGGTCACACCGATGAAGCGGTTGCGCAACGGGGCCGGCAAATCTTCCCCCCGCAGCGCGCTGGCCTGCTGGCTGGCGAGCGTCGCGAACGTGTCCGCCAAATCATCGAGCAACGCCTGCTGGTAAAATGCCGTCTGCTGCGCCGCCTGTGCTGGAGGCGCGGCCACCAGCGCATTGCGCCACGCCTGCACCGCGTCCTTGAGCGACTTGAACTGAGCGGCCAGCTTCGCATCGCCTTCCCTTTTCACCACGTCCTCCGCCGCGCCGACGAAGCCTTGGAAAGAGAACAGCACCTGCAACAGCTCGGGCACGTTCGCCGGCTGCAGGTCGAGCGACGCGAACTTCACGGCGCTCGCGTCGGCCTTCACCTGCCGGATGAGCGCGAGCTTCGGCGTCGCGTCCTCGGCGAGGAACTGGCTCATCGAGCGCACGTTCGCGACGGTCGTGAGATTCGTCAGCTTCTGCTCCAGATGCGCCGCCTGCTCCAGGTTCGTGGCCACCACCGCGCCGAACAACACGGAGTTCGACGCCGTGTTGATGAGCTTGTGCTCGAAGACCACCGCCGGCAGACCGGCCGACTGCATGTTCAGCAGGTTGTAATCGAAGTGAACTTTTCCGAACCGCGCCACGCTCAACGCGACCAGCCCCGCCGTCACCACCAGCACGGCGACGGGCCGGTTCAGCCAGATGCGCTCGATGCGCTCGCGGCGGTCCACCGGCGGCGCGACGTGGTCAATGACGTTCTGCCTGCCGCGCAGCAGCAGCACCGGCAGCAGCGTCATCATCGGCACGAGGCACACGATGAGGCCGCCGCCCGCGATGATGCCCATCTCCTGGATGCCCTTGAAGTTCGTGATGCCCATCGCGAAGAACGCCGCCGCCGTCGTGGCCGCGCCGGTGAAGATGCCTTGCCCCGTGTTGACCATCGCCAGCGTGATGGCCTCGCGCTCAGACTTGCCCAGCCGCAATTCCTCCTCGAATCGCGCGACCAGGTGCGCGCCGAAGTCAATCGCCAGTCCAATCAGCATCGGCGCGAACGTGATGGTCAGGATGTTCAGGTGCCCGACCGTCAGCGTCGTGTAGCCCATCGTGTAGACCAGCCCGACCACCAGCACCGCGTTGGCCTTGAGCGGGCGGCCCGACTCCGCGTAACCGTAGATGAAGATGATGAGCACCAGCACCAGCGCCACGATGGTCGCCACCGTCGTGTCCACCTGCGACTGCGCCATCTCATCAAACTCCAGCACCGGCTCGCCGGTGATGCCCACGCTGACGCCAGTCACCTCGCGTTTGGTCTCCTCCACCAGCGCGCGCAACCGCTCCACCGCGTCGCCGTTCAAGTCCTCGCGCTTCGCGTGCGCGGTCACGAGATACATCCGGCCGTTGCCGAACGTGATATACATCTCGCGCTCCGCCTCCGGCCCGCCGCCGAAGAGCGCGCTCACGCCCGGCGACGGCGCCTTGCCGGGCCGTTGCAAGCCCTCCCGCGCCTCGTTCACGATGCGCTCCAGCGCCGGCAGCGCGCCGAGCATGGATTCGTTCTCCGCGTTCGTCTCCTGCTTCGCCGTGCGGAACTGGCGGTTGAGGATGCTGAACAGCGAGACGAGGTTCGTCGCGCGAGAGAAGTTTTGGATGAACGGCTGGTAGTCCTTCACCTTCTTCTGCAACTCCACGAGGTCGTCCTGCGGCACGAACAGCAGCGCCTTGGTGCCCATCAGCTTGAGGTCGCCCTTGTAGAAAACGTCGGTGAACAGGTTCGTCTCCGCCTCCAGCCGCGCGCCGAGCCGCTCGACGAACTGCCGGTTCTTGTCTTGGCGGTCGCTCTCGACGATGACCACGAGGTCGTCCTGGCCAGGGAACTCCTTTTTGAACGCGAGAAAGTTCTGGTGATACTTCTTGTCCGAGCCGACGAGGTCGTTGCGGCTCGTGCTGAACTCCAGATGCCGCACCGTGTAGAGCAGGCACACGGCGAACAGCGCCACCTGCGGGTAGAAGAACGCGCGCGGATGCAAATACACCGCGTCCGCCAGCCGGGTGAGGAGGCGTTGGACGAACGACGGGTTGGGCGGTTCAGCGGCCATGATGCGCGTCAGCGTTCAATGAGGCCGATGATGCAACGAAGTGCGAGTGGGTGTCCAACTCGCGGAGAACCTGAGTTGTAGGAGCCGACGTGAGGACTCTCACTTGTTCTCGGGGAAAGGTCAGAGACTTCTCACGTCGTCTCCCACGGAGGTCAGAACTTCACTTCGCACTCCAGTTCCACCAGCCCGCGGAAGTGCGCGGCGTAGGGGGCGAGTTCGCCTTCCTTCGTCGCGGCGCTCACGGTCAGCGAGGCGAGGTCGTGGTAGTCGCTGTAATACTCCGAGCAGTTCATGAAGAGGCCCACGCGGTAGTCGCCCTCGACGAGCGGGAAGTTTTTGATGCGGCCCGTGCAGCGGAACGGCGCGTCCGGCGCGATGGGGAACTGCCCGCCGGTCGTGCGCAGGTCGAGGATGGCCACGCGCTGGCCATAGACGCTGTAAATCAGGATGGCGCAGTCAATGAGCTGCGTGCGCTGCTTCGCGCCGAGTTCGAGCGTGAACTCCAGCGGCTGCCCGCTGACGATGGGATTCGGGCTGAACTCCAGTTGCCGGCACTCGATGACCTTGCCCAGCGGCACGGCGATGTCCGTGCGGGGTTTCTTGATCTCGCCGAGGTAGGCGGCGATCTGCGAGTCGGGGTTGCCGTCGCCCAGCACGCGGCCGCCGCCCATGTGGATGATGCGCCCGCAGAGCGCCTGCACGGCGGCCATGTTGTGGCTGACGAAGAGGACGGTGCGCCCGCGGTTCTTCGCCACGTCCTGCATCTTGCCGAGGCACTTGTTCTGGAACGCGGCGTCGCCCACGGCGAGCACCTCGTCCACGACGAGAATCTCCGGCTCCAGATGCGCCGCGACGGCGAAGGCCAGGCGCACATACATGCCGGAGGAATAGCGCTTCACCGGCGTGTCGAGGAACTTGCCCACTTCGGCGAACTCGACGATTTCGTCGAACTTCGCGCGCACCTCGGCCTGCGTCATGCCGAGGATGACGCCGTTGAGGAAGATGTTCTCGCGGCCCGTAAGCTCCTGATGGAAGCCGGTGCCGACCTCCAGCAGCGACGCGAGCCGTCCGCGCAGGTAAATCTCGCCCTCGGTCGGCTCGGTGATCTGGCTGAGAACCTTGAGCAGCGTGGACTTGCCCGCGCCGTTGCGCCCGATGACACCGATGACCTCGCCGGGCTTCACCTCAAAGCACACGTCGCGCAACGCCCAGAAGGACTCCGTGGCGTCCGCCTGCTCCTTGCCGAGGTTCTTCACCCAGTGCGTGAGCTGGTCGCGCAGCGTGTCCTGCGACTTGGCTGCTCCGAGCCGATACTGCTTGGAGATGCCGCGGACGCTGATGATGGGCTTGCTCATGCGGGAGAAACCACTAACCGGCACTGACTGGCACTAATGGGGACAAGCGTGTTCCGTGATCCGTGTTCCTTGAATTGCTTCGAGCGCGTCCTGCCATGCTCACGCAACACGCAGCACGCAGCACGCCGTCCCATTCGTGTCTATTCGTGTCCATTCGTGGTTAAATCACGTCAGCAAACGTCTTCTCCGCGCGGCGGAAGTAGAGCGCGCCGCTGACCAGCAGCGCGGCGATGACCGCGATGCTCACCCAGAAGCCCGGCCAATACGGCTCGAACGCCCCGCCCAGCACGCCCCAGCGGAAGCCGTCAATCACCCCGACCATCGGGTTCAGGCTGAACAGGAAAAACACCTCATCGCCGAACTTCTCGCGCACGAGGGCGGACGGGAACGCCACCGGGCTGGCGTAAAGGCCCATCTGCACGATGAAGGGCACAATGTATTTCACGTCGCGATACTTTACGTTCAGCGCCGAGAGCCACAGGCCGATGGCGAAGGCGGCGGCGAACGCCACGAGGAAAAACACCGGCAGCAGGAGCAAATTCAGGTGCCAGCTCACGCCCGCCCATAGCATCACCCCAAACAGGATGACCAGCCCGATGGCGAAGTCCACCGCGCCGCTGATGACCGCGCTGGCCGGGATGATGAGGCGTGGGAAGTAGATTTTGGAAATCATGTTCGACGAGCCGACGAGCGAGTTGCTGCTCTCCGCCATTGCGTTGGCGAAGAACTGCCACGGCAGCAGCCCGGCCAGCGTGAGCACCGCGTAGGTCTCGAAGTTCATCCCCTTCTTCTCCGAGAAGCCCGCGAGCTTCCCGAAGACGATGGTGAACACGACCATCGTGAGGAACGGCTTGAGCACCGCCCACGCGACACCGAGCGCGGCCTGCTTGTAGCGCACGAGGATGTCGCGCCAGGCGAGGAACCAGAACAGCTCGCGGTAGCGCCACAGCTCGTCGAAGTCCACGGCCACGAGGCCCTTCTTGGGCCGGATGACGCGCTCGTAGTCGGCGAGTTCGTTGACGTGGGGTTCAGGTGCGGTCATGCGAATGCGAGGCTGAACGAAGCGGAAGGAGATTCAAGCCTGACGCTCCTCTCATTAGCACCGGGCTTCAGCCCGGTGTCAGGGTTGCGATGAGAGGGAAGCCGTTTCAACGGCTTCCCGGTTCGGCGTCCGGCAACGGGGCGGAAACCGTTGAAACGGTTTCCGCTCCTGCCACGCACCACACCCGGCTGAAGCCGGGTGCTAATGAGAGGGGCGGTCGAAAGGGAATAACGATTCACGGCATCTGCAACGCCTCGCGGACGACGGAAAGGAAGGTGCCCTCCTTGGCGGCGATGCTTCGGTCGCTCGTGACCATGTCATCCAGCACGGAGATGACCACGCGGCGGTGCTCGGGGGTGGTGAACTGCCTCGCCAGATGGATTGCGTGCGCCCGCGCCGCGTCCCGGGTGGTGGAGTGCCGGCTGATGCGCGAGACGGAGGCGTCGTATTGCTTGGCGCGATCGTAATCAGTGTCGCAGCCCAGGGAGGTGAGCAGCCGATTGATGCGTTCGTCCTCCACGGCGGCGAGATTGCCGTCGGCATACATGGCCAGCATCGCCAAGTCGAGCAGGGCTTGCTGCTGTGCGATTGAAAAGTCGGTCAGGATCATGGCAAAGGTCGCTGCGACGGCTTGTGCTGCTGAAAATTAACCCACATTGGCCACATACCAGTCCAGCGCGAGTTCGAGGCCCTGCGGCAACGTGTGCGTGGGCGCGTAGCCAAGGAGCCGGCGGGCTTTGTCCACGTTCGCGAGCGAGTGGCGCACGTCGCCAACGCGGAACTCGCGGTAGGTCGGCTTCTGCTCGGGGAGCGACGGGTTGCGGCGACGCAGGCCGTCGTGGATGGCGCGGTAGAGGTCGTTGAGCGTGGTGCGGTCGCCCACGGCGATGTTGTAGGCCTGGTTCACCGCGTCCTCGTTGGTCGTGGTGGCGGCGAGGAGGTTGGCTTGCACAACGTTTTCCACGAAGCAGAAGTCGCGGCTGGTCTCGCCGTCACCGTTGATGAAGACGGGTTCCTTCTTCAGCAGCGAGGCGACCCATTTGGGCATGACGGCGGCATAGGCTCCGTCCGGGTCCTGACGCGGGCCGAAGACGTTGAAGTAGCGCAGGCCGATGGCCTTGAAGCCGTAGGTGCGCGCGAAAACGTCGGCGTAAATCTCGTTGAACTTCTTGGTCGCGGCGTAGGGCGAGAGGACGTTGCCGACCTTGTCCTCGACCTTGGGCAGGTCCGGGTGGTCGCCATAGACGCTGCTGCTGGAGGCATAGACGAGGCGCCTCACCTTCGCGTCGCGCGCGGCGAGCATGATGTTCAGGAAGCCGAGGACGTTGGCCTCGTTGCTGGTCACGGGGTCGGCCACGGAGCGAGGCACGGAGCCGAGCGCGCCCTGGTGCAGCACGTAATCCACGCCCGCGCAGGCCTCGTGGCAGAGGTGGCCGACGCGGAGGTCACCATCAAGGAAGCGGAAGCGTTCCCACTGGCTGGCGGTGACGAGATCCTTGAGCTGGTTGAGGTTCTTACGGTGCCCGGTGGCGAAATTGTCGAGGCCCACGACGCGCTGGTCGAGCTTGAGCAGGTGCTCGACGAGGTTGGAGCCGATGAAGCCGGCGGCCCCGGTGACGAGCCAGGTGCGCGGGGATTTCTTCAGCTCGGCACGAAGGCTGTCATAGGCGGACATGGTGCGGGATGATTGTCGGCTTCGCGCGAAACCGCACGGAAAAAGTGCTCGGCGCGGCTCACGGCGAAGTTCGTGCGCGGCCAGCCTGCGCGGCCAGGATCATCCGCTGCAATTCCGCCGCCACCACATCCGCGCCCTCGCGGGTCACATGGACGCCCGACTCGATGAAGCACTCGCGCCGGCGCGGGTGCCGGTCGAACACCGGCTCGAAGTCGCAGACCACCGCGCCCTCCGCCCGGGCGATTTCCACGGCGAGGTTGCGCAGGTCGTTTGGGTTGTCGCGCGGGCGGGAGCCGTTGTCCCCGTGGGCCACGACGACCGGGATGGCCCCCTGCTCTCGGATGAACGCGAGATAGAGACGGAGGGTCTGGCTGAAGTTCTCGCGCACATAGGGATGCGTGGCCGGCACGGTCGTCGGCCGGGGTTTCGCCGCCGGGCGCGGGCGGGCGGGGAACTGCTGCGCGAGCCAGCGGTTGATGCGGTATTCCAGGAAGCGGCGCAGGACGCTGTTCTGCATCCAGAAACTGGTCTGCGCGAGGTTTTTGGTCGGCACGGCCCAGCGCTGCTCGCGCAGCAGGCGGTCGAGCACGCCCGGCTCGGCGAGGTTCATGCTCGTGGCGGCCATGCCCTCGTTGATGCCGGAGTAAATCACCACCACGTCCGGCTTCAGCTTCGGGAGGAGCCGCCGGGCAAGCGCGAACTCGTCGGCGACGGAGAAGCAGATTTGCCCGGCGTTGAGCACCTCGTCGCGCTCGCGACCGGGCAGGCGACGGAGATTCGCCTGGAGCACCAGCGGCCACGCCTCGGCCGTGGTGAGGTTGTAGCAGAAGGTCGTGGAGCCGCCGGAGCAGTAGATGCGCGTGGAGCCGGGCGGCTTTGCTTCCGCCGTGTCGTCGGGGTTGCGCAGGCCCCAGTTGTTGATGGAGCTGTTCGAATTGTAGGAGTTCGGCCGGTGCGTCGCGCCCAGCTCGGGGTCGGGCTGGTAGATGCCGTAGGACTTGCCCGGCACGCCGTGCTTGGCCCACATCACCAGCCGGCCGGCGACTTCACCGAGCACCAGCAGGAGCACGACGAGGAAGAGGCCGATGACAGCGGCCCAGAACTTGAACCACCTGCGGCGCGCCGCCGCAGCGGGAGCGGCAGCTTCAGGCGTCGCGGTCACCAGCCGGGGTCAGGCCTTCCAGACTTTGCCCGGCGCGACCTTCACGTCGGCCATCGCGTTGCGCGTGTCCACGATGACTTGCGCCCAGTCGGCGAGCTCCTGGTTGTTGGCCTTCTTGTGGTTCGTGGAGATGACCACCACATCGTAGCTCGAAATGCTCTCCTTGGTCCACGGCACGGACTTCGTGCCGGCCCAGTGGCCGTGCTCGCGGCTCGGGCGGATGACGGGCACATGCGGGTCGAAGTAGGCCATCTCCGCGCCGCGCTCCTTGAAGAGGTCAAGCAGCACGTAGCTGGGCGACTCGCGGTCGTCGTCCACGTTGGCCTTGTAGGCGAGGCCCATGATGAGGACGCGGCTGCCGTTGATGGCCTTCTTCTTCGCGTTGAGCGCCTCCTGTGTGCGATGCACCACATACATCGGCATCGCGGTGTTCACCTCGCCGGCCAGCTCGATGAACTTCGTGTTCTGCCCATACTCGCGCGCCTTCCAAGTGAGGTAGAACGGGTCAATCGGGATGCAGTGCCCGCCGAGGCCGGGGCCGGGGTAGAAGGCCATGTAGCCAAACGGCTTGGTCTTCGCGGCGTTGATGACCTCCCACACGTCAATGCCCATCGCGGCATAAACCTGCTTCAGCTCGTTGACCAGCGCGATGTTGACGCCGCGGAAGATGTTTTCGAGCAGCTTGGTCGCCTCGGCTGCGCGGCAGGAGCTGACGGGCACGATGGTCTTGATGGCCTGGCCATAAAGTTCGACCGCGCGTTGCAGGCACGCCGGCGTGAGGCCGCCGACGACCTTGGGAATCTGCGCGACGACGCTGTTCGGGTTGCCGGGGTCTTCGCGCTCGGGCGAGAAGGCGAGGTTGAAGTCCACGCCGGCCTTCAAGCCGCTGCGTTCCAGCACAGCGCGCAAGTCCTCGTCCGTCGTGCCGGGATAGGTCGTGGATTCGAGCACCACGAGCAGGCCCTTGTGCATGTGCGGCAGGATGGCCTCGCCGGACTTGATGATGTAGCTGATGTCCGGCTCGCGGTTTTTGTTGAGCGGCGTCGGGACGCAGATGATGACGGCGTCGAGCTGCTGGATGGCGGAGAAGTCCGTGGTCGCGCGGAACTTCCCGGCGCTTACCTGCTCCTGGATGGCCGCCGCCGGGATGTGCTCGATGTAGCTGCGCCCACCCATGAGCGCGACGACCTTTTTGTCGTCCACGTCGAGGCCGGTGACATCCACGCCGGAGCGCGCGAATTGCAGGGAGAGGGGGAGTCCGACGTAGCCGAGTCCGATGATGCCGATTTTCATGCGATGGTTCGACAGCTAGGCCGCGCGACCGGATGTTTGCCCCGCTGTGAGCGGTTTTCGTCGCGCGTGCCTTCGGGCGTGGTTGTATCTGCCGGGCAAGTTGATGGAAAGCAAAACCTGCCCGGTGGCTCATGGCGGCGCTTCGCAAGCCCGCGGCTGGCATGGAACTTCCTCTACGGTTTCCGCCGTAGATTTGCGAACGCATGAGCGCCGCCATCGAGTCCCCTCCCGCCGCCTCGCACCTCGCCCCGCTCGTCTTCATCGTGGACGACGAGCCGGTCTCCGCCGAAATCGTCGCCGAACTCCTCCAGCTCGCCGGCTACCGCACCCGCGTCTTCCACGACCCATGCCTGGCGGCGGAAGCCTTGAGCACCTCGCCCGTGAAGCCCGACGTGCTGCTGGCGGATTTCAAGATGCCGGGCCTGAACGGACTGCAACTCCTCGCCCGGGGAAAGTCCGAGATTCATGGCCTCAGAACCATCCTCCTCAGCGGCATGGCCCACGAGCTCCCGATGGACGAGCCGCAATTCCGCCCCGACCAATGGGTGACGAAGCCGTTCCCGGTGGCGACGCTCCTCAAGTCCGTCCGGCGGGCGCTGCTGGCCCCGGCCTGAAGTCCTCACGCCGGCGGCACGCCGATCAGGTCCTCCACCTCGCGCAGGAAGGTTGCGTCCTGGAAACTGCTCTTGGTGAGGAACACGTCCACACCGGCGCGCAGGCCGCGCTGGCGGTCCTCCTCGCGTTCCTTGTAGGTGATCATCATCACGGGCAGCGAGCGCAGGAGCACGTCGGTCTTGATGAGCCGCGTCAGCTCGGAGCCGTCCATGCGTGGCATGTCCATGTCGGTGATGACGAGGTCGAAGCGGCCTGCGCGCACCGCGTTCCAGCCGTCCATGCCATCCACGGCCACCTCGACTTCGTAGCCGCGTTCGACGAGGAGCTTGCGCTCCAGTTCGCGCACGGTGAGCGAGTCATCCACCACGAGCACGCGCTGGCGGTGGCGGGCGGTGCCGCCGGCAGAAACATCCTGGCGCACGCCGCCGGAAAGTCCCGCTGACAGGAGGCGTTCCGCCGAGCGCAGCACGTCGTCTACGTCGAGAATCAGCACGGGCGCGCCGTCCTCCATCAGCGCGCCCGCCGCGATGTCCTGCACTTTGCCAATCTTGGTATCGAGCGGAAGCACAACCAGTTCGCGCTCGCCCGCGAAGCGGTCCACGAGCAGGCCGATGCACTGCTCGCGCTCGCCCAGCACGATGACCGGCAGCTCGCCGTTCAAGCCCTGCGGCTCGCCACGGTCGAGCACCTGATGCGCCGTGACCAGCGGCAGGCGGCGGCCCTCGTGCGCGAGGAACTGCCTGCCGTCGGCGGCCTCCACTTCGCCGCGCGCGACCTTGAGCGTGCGGCTCACGGCGGTCAGCGGGACGGCATACGGCTCACCCGCGACGTCCACCAGCAACGCGCGGATGACGGAGAGCGTGAGCGGCAGTTGCAGTTGGAACCGGGTGCCTTCGCCGAAGGTCGAGGTCACACGCACGGAGCCGCGCACGCTCTTGACCATGTTCATCACGATGTCCAGCCCGACGCCGCGGCCGGACATCTCCGTGACTTGCTCCTTGGTGGAGAAGCCCGGCAGGAACAGGAACTCCAGCAGCTCCTGCTCGCTCAACTGCGCCGCCGTCTCGTGCGAGGTCAGCCCCTTGCGCACGACGGACTCGCGCAGGCGATGGCTGTCCACGCCGCGCCCGTCGTCGGCGACGGAGACCAGCAGCTTGCCGTTGCTGTGGCGCGCTTCGAGCGTGAGCCTGCCGGCGCGATGCTTGCCCTTGGCCACGCGGTCGTCGGGCAGTTCGAGGCCGTGGTCCAGCGCGTTGCGGAGCATCTGCGTGATGAGCGGCTCCAGCTTTTCCAAGATGTCACGGTCCACCTGCGTGTCCTCGCCGTGGACCTCGAGATTCGCCTCCTTGCCAAGGCGCTTGCACAGGTCGCGCACCATGCGCGGGAAGCCCTGGATGCCGTCGGAGAAGGGCCGCATCCGGCACGCGAGCGCCGCGTCATACATGCGCCCGGAAAGCGTCGAGGAACGCCGGCCCAGGCTCTCCAAGTCCACCAGCCGGTCGCCGAGAAACTGCCGCGATTCCGCGACGCACACCTGCAACGCATGCACCCGGTCGCGCAACGGGCCGTTGAGCAGCTCCGTCGGCAGGGCATCGCGGACGTGGTCAAGCGCGGCGCTCAAGTCGGTGAGCTGGCGCTTGAGGCGCAGCAGCGTTTCCGTGAAGGGCCGGAGCCGGTGCGCCTCCACCTGCGACTCGCCGGCGAGCGCGAGCAGGCGGTTCAAGCTGTCCGCCGTGATGCGCAGCGAGCGGTCCAGCTCGTCCTTCGTCGGTGCGGTTCCGGGCGCAGGCGATTCTTCGCCAGCAGCGGCCGCGCGCCTGGCCGGGGCGGCTCCTGGCGTAGGCGCGGTGCCGGCGAGCGCGAACTTCTCCGCCTGCGTGTGCACGTCCATCAGCGCGGCCACGTTCCCGAGGTAGCCGTCAATCTCCGGCGCGCGCTCGCCGCTCCACTTCGGCATCTCGGCTTCCGGCGTGTGCGCAATGCGGCCGAGCAGGTCCACGCCATCGAGCATCATGTCCACCAGGAGCGTGGTGAACGCGCTTTGGCCGCGAAACTTCGGCGCAAGATCCTCACGGTCGAGCAGGCCGGCGACGGGCTTCTCCGCGAGCGGCACCGGACTGCGCTGCGCGGCCACGAAGGCGTCCTCCATCGCGTGGGCGACGCGGACGGCGGCGTCGAGGCCGACGATGCGGGCCGCGCCCTTGAGCGAGTGGGCGGCGCGCATGAGCGATTCGAGCTGCTCGGGGGTCGCACCCTTTTCGAGCGCGAGCAGGCCGTCGTTGAGCACGATCTTCTGCGTCTCAGCCTCGGCCTTGAACAGGTCGAGCATCGAGAAGCCGCTCAGGTCGTCGGGGAGGTCGTTGCTCATGCGAGGCTCCGGTTCAAGGCGGCGAAGAGCTTGGCCTCGTCAAGGCAGCAGACGCTGCGGCCCCGCCACTCGACGCGGCTGCGGCCTGCCGCACCGAGGACTTGGTCGTCCGGCGCGGGCGCGGGCGCCTCCGCCGGCAAGGCGAGATGCTGGACGCCGCGCACCTCGGTGACGGGAAAGGCATAGCGCTCGCCACCGTGGCTGACCACCAGCATCCGGCCGGCGGCTTTGCCGGGCAGCGCGGAACCGGTGCCGACGCCCTTCTCGATGCCCAGCAGCCGGCCCACGGACGCGCACGCGAGCAGCTCGCCGCGCACGTTCACCACGCCCAGCAGCACGCCCTCGCGCCGGTGCGGCAGCGTGTGGATGGGCCGGGTCTCGCCGACTTCCTCCATCACGCCGATGTTGAGCGCGAGCCATTCGTCGCCGATGCGGAAGACCAGGAGCGGGGTGCCGGCGGCGACTTCGGCGGTCTTCTCCGCGAGGTGCTCGGTCCACTCGTGCCGGTAGCCGGCGGGCGGGCGGGCGTCGAGCAGGCGCATCGCAGCGGCGGCGTAGGTCGGGCAGTTGCGGCAGTGCAGATGCGCCTTCAACTCGACGCACGAGCCGTTGCCCCACACGCCGATGTGCTGCCAGCAGTCGGTCATCTGCCTGGGCGTGTCGAGCGACACGGTGGCGGCCGTGGCGGGCGCGGCCTCCGGGGAAGCGCCAGCCTCGGTGCGGCGACGGTTCTTGAAGTCAGACAGCATCGGTTTCCAAGGTCTGCGTGAAGTAATAAACCGCCAGCAGGTCGCGCAGCTCGGGCGTGAGCAGCTTGTCCAGTTGCAGCAGGCGGAGCCGCCCGCGCGGGTCGGGCGCGACCAGCCCGTCGCCAACAGAGGTGAACTCGCCGAGGCTCTTCTGCGCCAGCTCGGTGGCGTGCTCGGCGATGAGGCCCAGCGGCTTCAGCACGCCGGGCTGCGGCTCGTGGCGGAGCAGGATGACGCGCGTGCTGAGGCGCAAGTTCGACGCGCGGCCCAGCGTGAGCAGGCAGAGGTCGAGCACCGGCACCGGCTCGCCGCGATAGACAAACTCACCCGCCGTTCCAACGGGCGCGCCGGCAATCTTGTGCAGCTCGACCATCGCGAGCACCTCGATGACCCGCGCGGCCTCCAGCGCATAGCGGTCAGCGCCGACTTGGAAGACGAGGAAGAGCATGGGCGGGAAAGTAATTAGTGATTAGTAGTCAGTCGGCGGCGGGCGGTGGCGTTCTCACTCATCACTAATTACCAATCACTTTCCCCTCATCGGCCACCCGGCAGTTTGAACCGCGCCACGCCCTCGCGCAGCGCGTAGGCGGTGCTCTTGAGCTGCTCGATGGCCTGGTTCGACTGTTCGAGCGACTGCGCGGTCTGCTGCACGGCCTTGGTGAGCTGGCTGAGGGAATCGCTGATCTGCTGGCCGCCGGTGGCCTGCGACTGCATCCCGGAGTTGACCAGCTCGAAGCGCGGCGCGAGCGCTTGGACCTGCTGGATGATCTGAGCGAGCTGCGCGCCGACGGCCTGGACCTCCTTCACGCCGCTGCGGATGTCCTCGGCAGTCTGGTTCATGCCGAGCGTGCCGGCGGAGACGGCGGCCTGCATCTCCTTGACCATCTGCTCGATGTCGTAGGTGGCCACGGCGGTCTGGTCGGCGAGGCGGCGGATCTCGGTGGCGACCACGGAGAAGCCGCGTCCGTATTCGCCGGCCTTCTCGGCCTCGATGGCGGCGTTGAGCGAGAGCAGGTTCGTGCGGTCGGCGATCTTGGTGATGGCGGTGACGACCTGGTTGATGTTGGCGGCCTTCTCGTTGAGGACGCCGAGCTTGGACTGGATGATCCCGGCGGCATCGGTGAGCTGGGTCATCGTCTCGCGCATCCGGGTCAGCCCTTCCTGGCCCTTGGTGGCGAGACTGGCGGTGTCCTCGGCGACGGCGGTGGCGTCCTTCATCATGTTCACCAGCTCGAGCGAGGTCGCGGAAATCTCCTTGGCGGTCGCGCCGATCTCGGTGGCGGTGGAGGCGATCTCGTTCGCGGTCGTCTGCTGCTGCTTGCCGGTGACGGAGATCTGGTTGACCGAGGTGTTGACCTGGAGGCCGGACTTCTGCACCTGCGAGACGATGTCGGTGAGGCTGCGCACCATGCGGTTGAGCGCCCGCAGCAGGCCGCCGATCTCGTCGGTGCGCTCGACGGCGGCGACGTTGGCGGTGAGGTCGCCCTCGGCGATCTGGTCCGCCACCTCGACGATGTCGTCGAAGGGCTTGGTGATGCCATTGCTGGTGAGCAGGGCGATGACGAGCACCACGAGCATGCTTACCGTGACCATCGCCAGCGTCTTGAGCACGTCCACCTTGAACGTGTCCATGCGCGCCTTGATGACCTCGTCCAGCGTGAGGGCGAGCTTGTCCTCCAGCCGGAGCACGGCGGCGGTGGCACGCGTGAGTGTCTCGTGGAAGTCCTTGGCGGACGCGTCCGCGCGGCGCTGGTTGAGCGTGCGGCGGATCAGTCTCGCGGCCTCGTCCACCCCGGCCCGGGCCACCTGAAACTCCGTGTCAAAGCGCGGCTTCAAGTCCAGCCGGTCACGCATGACACGGGCGACGGCGGTGAACAGCGTGCCCTCGGAACTGGTCAGTTCGAACTCGATGCGGGAAAGATTTCGCTCCAGCTCGTCGAACTCGGCCCGTTGGTTCTCGGACTCGACCACGCTGCGGCGCGAAGCCAGGCCGACGCAGATGGCGCGCGCGTTGGACAGCGCGTCCATCAGGTCCGGCCCCCGATACTGGAACGCGGTCATGAAGTGGTAGGCCACATCCACCTTGCGATCCGAGGCCGTGCCCACGATGTCGCTCAACCCGGACTTGTCCCCGGCAAAGACCACCAGCGCCTTGGCCTCCTCGATCAGCTTCTTGCGGTCGGCGTAGGCCAGCGCGGGTTTCTCGTAGGCCGGATGCTTCAAGGCGTCCTCGATCTGCGACTTCAGCTTCCGCCACTCGTCGCCCAACCCCTCGACCCGCTCGGCGGCGGGCGCGACCGCGTCGTCCGTCTGCTTGACCGCCAGTTGCACGGCGGCGGGCTGCTCGTTGAAGTCCTTGCGGAGCACGTCGTTGGTGTTGGCGATGGCGTGGCCGAGATCGCGATAGACTTGAAGCTCGTGGAGGAGCTTGACCAGCCGGGTCTGGACGCTGACGGCGGCGATTTCCGCGCGCACGTTGCCGAGGTCGCGCGGGGCCTTGACGAACAGAAGGTCCCAGGCCACCACGGCGGCGAAGGGCGTGGCGAACAGCAGGCCGAGCAGCAGCAGCTTTTGCCGGACTTTGAGTTTTTTCATGGCCGGGCGGGATCAGGTCTTGAGTTTGAACCGGGCGGTGCGCTCCTGCATGCGGCGGGCGGCGGACTCGAAATCGTCCACCGCGCCCCACGCCCGCCGTTGCGCGTCGGTCGTGGCGCGGGAGAAATCGCCGAACTTCGTGGCGGACTCGGAGATGTGCCGGGCGCTCTCGGTCTGCGCGTTCATGGTGGTGTTGACCGACTCGATCTGCGGCGTGATGGCCTGCACGTGCTGGAGCACGCGGTCAAGCTGGGAGCTTACCTTCTGCACGTCGCCCACGCCGTGCCGGACCTCGTCGGCGAACTTGTCCATGCCCATCACGCCGGCGGTCACGGCCCCCTGCATCTCACGCACCATCTGCTCGATGTCCTCGGCGGCCACGGCGGTCTGGTCGGCGAGGCGTTGAATCTCCGTGGCAACGACCGCGAAGCCGCGCCCGTATTCGCCGGCCTTCTCCGCCTCGATGGCGGCGTTGAGCGAGAGCAGGTTCGTCTGGTCGGCCACCTTCGCCATCGTGGTGATGACCTGGCTGATGTTGGCGGCCTTCTCGTTGAGGATGCCGAGCTTGGCGTTGATGCCGTCGGCGGCGTGGTGGATGGCCTGCATCGTCTCGCCCATCCGCGTGAGGCCGATGCGGCTGGAGTCGGTGAGCATCGCCGTCTGGTCGGCGACGATGGAGACGGAGTGAATCGTGCGGGACAGCTCGGCGGAGGTGTTGAGCACGCGCCGCGCGGACGCGCCGAGGTGCGTGGCGAGCGATTCCATCTCGGTCATGTTCTGCCGGCTCGCGCCGAGCGCCGCGCCAAGGGTGGTGTTGACCGTGAGCACGTCGCCGCCGGACTGCCGGAGCTGCGCGGCCAGTTCCGCCATCTCCGCACCGAGGCGGTTGAGGCTCTCGGCCAGGACGGTGCATTCGTTGCGCTCGGAGAGTTCAATCGGCTCGTCCAGCACGCCGCTGCGCAGCCGGTCCACGCCCTGCCAGAGCGCCTGGAGGGAATTCGCCAGCGCCACCTCCGTGCGGCGCGCGAGGAAAGCCCCCGTCGCCACGAGGACGAACGCCCCCAGCGCCGCGCTGAAGGCGATGCGGTGCCAGTCCAGCTCCGCCGCGCCGATGCGCTCAGTGCGGTTGAGAAACTCGTCGAGCAGGCGCTCTTGCTTCTGGCGCGCGGGGAGATACTTCTCGGCGTAGTCACGCCGGGCCTGCGCGGCATCGGTCGCGGCCAGCGTGAGCAGCTTGTCCTCAATGACGTTCAACTCGCCGGCGTCCTGGTCGCTGATGGCCTCCAAAGCGCGCAGCACGTCCGGCTGGTGGCGCAGCAGCGGCCGCAGCTCGCCGATGGTGCGGATCAACTCCTCGTCGGCCTTGGCCTTCCGTCGCCGCTCCGCCTGGCTCTGGGGGTCCAGCAGCACCCCGAGCAGCGCCTCGCCCATCTGCAGCGTGGCGAAGCGCATCCGCTCCGCCGCCGCCGCCGCCCGGCCCCGCAGGTGTTCCGCCGCGAACTGCCGTTCCACCGACCGCCAGCCCTGCCAGGCCACGACCGCGCCGCACAGCACCGCGACCAGGCACAACGCGCCAAACCCGGTGCGGAGCCGCTGGATGAGCGTGATGGTTTTCATGCGGGCCGGACGTGCGCGAGCGTAGTTCACGCCCCCTTGGAAACAAGCCCATTGTCGGCGCTCTGGCGGGCGAAGGAGGCGCGTCGGGCCGTGCAATCTGCGGGAATCACCTGACCGCGCTGGCCGCTTTCCCTTTTGACCGCGCCTCCCGGATGAACTATGCAGTGACCATGCACTTCGGTGGAACGGCCCTGCGAAGCGCCCTCCGGCCCGCGCTGCTCGGCGCGGCGCTAGCTTGGGGCGCGCAAGCCTTGCCGGCCGGCGAGCCGATCCGCTTCTCGGGGCGCACCGGCCCGGCCGTGGCCGCCCAGGATTTCGACCGCCGCGAGCCGCTGGTGCCCGCCGAGGCGCGGACCAGCGGCGCGGGTTTTGCCCGCTCCGGCCTGCCGATGGATGCCTTGCTGATGCAGCCACAGGCGGTGACGCCCACCACCGGCCTCACCCGCCGGCAGTTGGAGGCGCAGGACCAGCGGCGCAACTGGATCTTCCAATCGCCCGAGGCCATCCTCAAACAAGGCTCCGAGCGCGACGATGAGAACAAGCTCACACGCGATGACCGGAATGATCGCGAGAAGCCAAAATCCGCCGTGGAGCGCTTCCTCGAAGGCAAGGATGACCAGGGAGAGCCGGCGGACAAGATGAAGCCCGGCGACGCAACGCAGCGGACCATGCGCGACCGGAAGGACAACGCCGGCAATTCCGCCCGTAACTCCCGCGATACCCGTGACCAACGCGACGACAACGCCAAGGTCGGCGAGAATTCCACCAGCCTGGACACCCGCGCGATGGGCAGCCAGCGCGGCGGGGAGGAGCGGGGCCTGTTCAGCGCCGCCGATGCGCGCGGCGGCTCAATCGGGCGCGCGATGTCCGAGGCCCGCGAGCGGGAACGCCAGCGGGAGCGCGACGCCAGCCTCGATGCCTTCAAGCGCTCCTTCAACAATCCGTGGGCGCAGCCCGCCGCCAGTGGCATGGACCCGGCCCGGCCTTTCGGCGGTGGCGGGGCTGTCAATGCCGGCATCCCATCCGGCTTCGAGCGCCGTGCGCCTGCGGGGGCGCTGGGGCAGGGAAACCGCCCGACCGTGGACCTTGGCCCGCGCGGCGGACTGGGCGACTTCGACCCGAAAAACCCGCTCAACTACGGCGGGCCGGAAACCGTCCTCAAGCAGGAAACCGCCCCGCGCGCCGCGCCCAAGCCGGTCGTGCTGGAGATTCCCAAGCGGAAGTTCTGAGCGGAACGCACGACCGTAGTCGCAGGCTTCAGCCTGCGCTTCAGTCATCCCGACGGATTCGCAACCTGAAGGTTGCGACCACGGCTCACCCCACCACGAGGTTCACCATCTTCTTCGGCACGATGATGACTTTTCGCACCGTCTTGCCTTCGAGGAAGGGCTGAACTTTCTCCGCCGCCTTCGCCGCCGCTTCGAGCGTGGCGTTGTCGGCGTCAACCGCGACGCGGATGACATCGCGGTGCTTGCCGTTCACGGAGACGGGGATTTCGATTTCACTCTCGACGAGCAACGCCGGGTCGTAGCTGGGCCACGGCGAGTAGCCGAGCGACGGCGGGTTCTGGCCGAAGGTGCGGTGCAGGCGCGACCACAGTTCCTCGGTCAAATGCGGTGCGAAGGGCGCGAGGAGTTGCAGGAAAGTCCGCATCACGGAGAACGGGCGGGTCTGCCAGCCGTTGGCCTCGTTCACGAAGACCATCATCGCGCTGATGGCGGTGTTGAAGCGCAGGTGGTCGAGGTCTTCCGTGACTTTCTTAATGCAGGCGTGGAGCACCTTGAGTTGCGCGGGCGTGGCGGACACGTCGGCAATCGTGCCGTTCATCACCAGATGGTCGAGCAGGTCGGCGTCCGGCTGGGTGGCGACGGTCTGCGCCTGCTCGAAAGCGGTCTCGGACTTCTCCTCGATGAAGAGCCGCCAGACGCGCCCGAGGAAGCGATACACGCCTTCGACGCCGCGCGTGTTCCACGGCTTGGTGTCCTGCAACGGCCCCATGAACATCTCGTAGAGGCGGAAGGCGTCCGCGCCGAACTCCGCGAGCACGTCGTCGGGGTTCACCACGTTGCCGCGCGACTTGGACATCTTCTGCCCGTCCTCGCCGAGGATGAGGCCCTGGTTGACGAGCTTGAAGAACGGCTCGGCGGTCGAGACGTGGCCGAGGTCGAACAGCACCTTGTGCCAGAAGCGGGCGTAGAGGAGGTGCAGGACGGCGTGCTCGGTGCCGCCCACATACAAATCAACTCCCGGAGTCGCGCCGGAGTTTTCAGTATTCAGTTTCCAGTTTTCAGTCTGAACACTGTTCACTGAACACTGATTACTGTTCAGGCCCATCCAATAGCTCTCCGCCTCCTTGCTGACGAAGGCGCTGCCATTCTTCGCATCGAGATAGCGCAGGTAATACCAGCAGCTCCCGGCCCATTGCGGCATGGTGTTCACCTCGCGGACGGCGCCGTCGGGGAGGTTCACCCAATCCTTCGCGCGGGCCAGGGGTGGCTCGCCGGAGGCGGTGGGCTTGTAATCGGTGAGGGCGGGCGGGAGCAACGGCAGCGCTCTCTCGGGCAGCGCCTCGTGATACGGCTGCCCGCTCGCGTCGCGCCGCCAGACGATGGGGAAGGGCTCGCCCCAATACCGCTGCCGGCTGAAGAGCCAGTCGCGCAGCTTGTAGTTGATGGTCTTCTGGCCGAGGCCCTTGGCTTCGAGCCAGGCGGTGATTTTGGCTTTGGCCTCGGCGGTGGGGAGGCCGTTGAGGGAAACTTCGGAATTCGCCGAATTCACGGCGACGCCGTCACCAATGTAAGCGCCTGCGGCGATTGCCATGCAAAGTGTCGGCTCGACGGAAAGGTAGGCAGCCTTCTTGGCAGCGGCGGATTTGTCGCCGACGTGTCCCTCGCCAAATTCGACATGCTTTTCTGCCCAATCGAGAGTTGGCTCAACAACCGGCTTAATCATCGGCCAAAACTCCTCGGCAAACTCAAAATCTCGCTCGTCATGCGCCGGCACGGCCATGATGGCTCCGGTGCCGTAGCTCGCGAGGACGTAGTCGGCAATCCAGATGGGAATCTTCTCGCCGTTGACCGGATTGATGGCATACGCGCCGGTGAAGACGCCGGTCTTCTCCTTCGCCAACTCCGTGCGTTCGAGGTCGGACTTCTTGGCGACTTCGGTTTTGTAAGCTTGGACCGCAGCGCGTTGCTCCGTGGAAGTGATTTGGTCCACCAGCTTGTGCTCGGGTGACAGCACCATGTAAGTCGCTCCGAACAGCGTGTCGGGCCGCGTGGTGAAGACGCGGATAACAAAGCCTTCAGGCTGTTGAGCGAATCCTTTCTTCAGACGCTGTTCATACCATATTTGGATGCTCATCCAGCTATCCGCTTTAACTCCGGGGTATTCGGGTCCAGCTAGGATGAAATCCACTTCCGCGCCCTCGCTGCGGCCAATCCAGTTGCGCTGCATCTCCTTGAGCGAGTCGGTCCACTCGATGGTGTTCAGGTCATCCAGCAGGCGCTCGGCGTAGGCGGTGATACGCAGCACCCATTGGCGCATCGGCTTGCGCACGACGGGGAAGCCGCCTACCTCGCTCTTGCCGTCCACGACCTCCTCGTTGGCCAGCACGGTGCCCAGCTCCTCGCACCACCACACGGGCTGCTCGGAGACGTAGGCGAGGCGCTTGGAATCGCGGAAGGCGCGTTGCTTCGCCTCGGTGTCGCAGTCCGCTGGATACTTCAGCTTGGCGATGGGTTCAGCCTTCTTCGTCTCGGGGTTGAACCACGCGTTGTAGAGCTGGAGGAAAATCCACTGCGTCCAGCGGAAGTATTCCGGGTCGGTGGTGGCCAACTCGCGCGACCAGTCGTAGCTGAAGCCGAGGGATTTTATCTGCCGCGTGAAGTTGGCGATGTTCGCCTCGGTGGTGACGCGCGGGTGCTGGCCGGTCTTGACGGCGTATTGCTCGGCGGGCAGGCCGAAGGAGTCCCAGCCCATCGGATGCAGGACGTTGAACCCCTTCGCGCGCCGGTAGCGGGCGAGGATGTCCGTGGCCGTGTAGCCCTCCGGGTGTCCGACGTGCAGCCCCGCGCCGGACGGGTAGGGAAACATGTCGAGGATGTAGAACTTGGGAGGAAGCGCGGCGGCGGAAGCCGTCTTGCCCGCGAGTGAGTAGCGCGCGGCAAATGGATGCCCCTCCGGCACGGCGTCGCCGGGGTTGAAGGCGCGGAAGGTCTGCTCCGCGTCCCACGCGCGCTGCCATTTCGGCTCAATCAAATCAAACGGATACTGTCTGCGACTCGACATAGGGCGGGGATTATTGAAGCAGCGCGGAAAGGCGGGCAATGGCGGAGTTGGCGGAGGGGATTGGCTCACGCAAAGGACGCGAAGGACGCAAAGGGAGAACAATTGTCGGTCTGCCTGCCGTGCAGTTGCCGTTCCTCCCGAGCAGCCTTCGTTCTTCCTTTGCGGCCTTCGCGCCCTTTGCGTGAGGAATTGAAACCGGCGTCGTGCTCCGGCACGCTGCGGGCATGGCTGCAACGAAGGGCAAACTGGTCGTCATCACTGGCACGTCGCGCGGGCTGGGGCGGGCAATGGTGGAGGAGTTCATCCGGCGCGGGCACACGGTCGTCGGGTGCGGGCGCAGCGCGGCGGCGGTGGCGGAACTGGCGAAGCGCCACGGCGCACCGCATGACTTCGCGGCGGTAGATGTGGCGTCAGACGAAGCCGTGAAGGCGTGGGCGAAGCGCATTCTCCAATCCCACGGCGCGCCGGACCTGCTGCTAAACAATGCCGCGCTCATCAACCGCAACGCGCCGTTGTGGGAGGTCGGTGCGCGGGAGTTCTCCGACGTGGTGGACGTGAACCTCAAGGGCGTGGCGAATGTCATCCGGCACTTCGTCCCGGCGATGGTCGCGCGGCGCAGCGGAGTCATCGTGAACTTCAGCTCGGGCTGGGGCCGCTCGACTTCGGCGGAGGTCGCGCCTTACTGCGCGACAAAGTGGGCGATGGAGGGCCTCACACAGGCGCTCGCGCAGGAGCTGCCGTCCGGCATGGCGGCGGTGCCGCTCAATCCCGGCATCATCAACACGGACATGCTGCGGAGCTGCTTTGGCGGCTCGGCCTCGGCGTATCCCGGCGCGGAGGAATGGGCGAAGCTGGCGGTGCCGTTCCTGTCGAAGCTCGGCGCGCGGGACAATGGCCGGCCGCTGACAGTCGCCGGCGTGCCGGAGGAGTGAACACGGGAGGGGCGGCGGGCCGGCGCGCCATTTCTCCGCTCGACATCGGTGCGCCGGGCAGCGGACATTTTCGCGCATGGATCAACGCACGTTGACGCTCGGCCATTCGCCGGACCCGGATGACGCCTTCATGTTCTACGCGCTGGCGAAGGACTTGATTCCGACACACGGCTGGCGGTTCGAGCACATCTTGCAGGACATCCAGACGCTCAACGAGCGCGCCACGCGCGGCGAGTTGGACATCTCCGCCGTCAGCATCCACGCCTACGCGCACGTGAGTGACCAATACGCGCTGCTGCCCAGCGGCGCGAGCATGGGCGATGGCTACGGGCCGATGCTCGTCGCCAAGCGCCCGCTCACGCGCGAGGCCATCGCCACGAAACGCATCGCCGTGCCGGGGCGGATGACGAGCGCGTTCCTCGCGCTGCAACTGTATCTCGGCAAACCGGCGCGCGAGTTCGAGCATGTCATCGTGCCGTTCGACCTGATCTTCGAGGCGGTGCAGAACGGCGTGGCGGACGTGGGTCTGATCATCCACGAGGGCCAGCTCACCTTTGAGAAACACGGCTTCCAGCTCTGCGAGGATTTGGGCGCGTGGTGGGGCCGCGAGAACGACGGCCTGCCGCTGCCGCTGGGCGGCAACGTGATTCACAAGCGCATCCCGCCCGCCGACCGCAAGGTCATCTCCGACCTGCTCACCGCGAGCATCCGACACAGCCTCGACCACCGGCCCGAGGCGGTGGCGCATTCGCTCAAGTGGGCGCGCGGGATGGGCCACGACCTCGCGGACAAGTTCGTGGGGATGTATGTGAACCACTGGACGCTCGACTACGGCGAGCGCGGGCGGGAGGCGATCCGGCGGTTCCTCGCGAAGGGGGCGGCGGCGGGGTTGATTCCCAAGCAGCCGGAGCTGGAGTTCGTGGTCTGAGCGCGGGTGGCGCTACTTCACCCTGCTGATCTTCTCCCGGCACTCCGGGCAGCAGGTGTGGAAGGCGGTCTCCCCGGTGTCCGTGGGGAAGGGCAGTTCAATCTTGTGCCACTGGTCCTGCAGGTCCTTCGCGCGCCCGCACACGCTGCAGATGGGGATGAAGTTCTTGAGCTGGGCGATGCTTTGGAGGCCGGCCTCCGCCGTCGAGATGCGCTGGATGAGATAGGATTGCAGCTCCACCGAGCGCACGCCGACCTTGAGCCGGGCCTGCAGGACTTCCTTGTCAAAGGGCTTGCTGACGAAGTCGTCCACGCCCGCCTCGAAGGCGTCCAGCAGGCTGTCCTTCCCGCCGCGCGCGGTGCACAGGATGATGTAGAACGGCGTGATGTTCGCCTCGCGGATGCGGCGGGTCAGCTCCATGCCGTTGATCTCCGGCATGAACCAGTCGAACAGGCCGATGCGCAGCTCGGTGTCGTGCTGGAGGACTTCCCAGGCCTCCGCGCCGTTGGTCGTGGGGACGACTCCGTAACCCCACTTCGACAACAGGTTCATCAAAACCTGGCGAATGATCGGGTCGTCGTCCGCGATCAGAATCTTCATGAAGTGGCTGTGGACCTGGGGCAGTTGCCCGGCTGTCAGCGCCGTGTGTAGCCAGAATGCGCCGGGCCGACAATCAAATTATCCTTGCGCCGCAGGCGTTCCGGCTCATGGCGGCGCCAGGGCCGCCTCCGCCATCCGCGTGATGAGCTGGCGGCCGAAGGCCAGCCGGTCCGCCACCGTCGGCAGCCGCCCGAGCTTCGCGCTGGGGCCGACGCGCTGCTCCATGAGCGCGACCGGCACGCGGCGCTCCTTCCATAACACGTTGGTCGTGTTCGTCGGCGTGAGGACAATGCCGAGCTTGCGCGACGGGTCGAAACTCGTGTCGGCGACGAGCTTCGCGAAGAGCCGCTGGAGCCTCGCCTGGCCCGGCTCGTCGTCCACCATCGTGTCGAGATACTCGGCGGTCTCGGTGTTGTGCATGTTGACCATGAGGGCAATCGGCTTTTCCGCGTGGGCGACGAGGATGGCCTGCTTCACATACCAAATCTCCGGCATGAGCCGCAGCCAGCGCGGGTCGCGCAAATCCACCTCGTCCCAGTGGCGGTTCACGTCCCAGCCGTGGGCGTTGAAACGCACCTTGCCCAGCG
Source organism: Limisphaerales bacterium (assembly GCA_009773355.1). GTDB lineage: Bacteria > Verrucomicrobiota > Verrucomicrobiia > Limisphaerales > SXTU01 > SXTU01. The sequence goes on along the minus strand of WRPG01000029.1, from coordinate 3,527 downwards.
CGCAGCCGTCGGGGTCCATCATGGGCGTGAACTTGAAGACGACGCGCTCGCGCAACGCACAGGCCACCGGCTCGTCCGACGTGACGAAGCGCAGCGCGCCTTCCATGACGTGCGAAGTCCCCGCCTCCCACGCGTGCTGGCGGGCCTGGAGCCAGACCACTTGCTTCGCCGCGTCGGGCCGCGTGAAATCCGTGACGGTGACGAGATGCAGGTCGCGGCCGAGCGCGGTCTTGCCGATGACCTCGACGCGCGCGTGCGGCGAGGTTTCCACTTCGCCGAGCAGCTTCAGCAACCGCGCGTGCGGATACGGCGGGATGTGCGCGAGCCAGACGGTGTCGCGCCCGGGCTTGAACTTCAGCGTGGACTCCTTCTTCACGTCGTCCCACGCGACCGCGTCAGTGTGCTGCCAGGTCTCGCCGTCGTAGCTGAACACCGGCCGCAGCGTCGGCCCCATCGGGCACGCGCCGGGCCGGTCGTTGTATTCGCCCACCCAGTCTGTGAAGGTCAGCGTCAGCTCGCGCCCGGCGACGTGGTCCATGCGGAAGTAAAACCACGTCGTCTGCCGGTTGCGGCCGCGCTCATCGTATTGGCCCTCGACGTGCAGGCGGAACGTGGCGTCGTCGAGCTTCTCGATCTTGCCGAGCGACGCGCCCTCGAAGGCCTTGTTGAACGTGACCGGCGGCCGGGGTTGGGCGGAGGCGGTGAAGGCACCGCAGAGCAGCAGGCCGCACCAGCGGCGCGCGGACCGGGAAGGTTGCAGCCAGGACATGCCGCCAGCATGGGGCCGGGCCGGCAATTGGTCAGCCGGAAATTCTCCCCGGTGGGCCGGACCGCTGCGCAAGCCGTGCGCAGGAATCGGCAAAAACCGCCATGCAAGCCGCCCCGCTCTGCCCGCCCAATCACCGTGCAGTTATGAACTGCGGCCACCGGCAGTGCAGCGCCCGGGGTTGAGAGGGGGACTGGGCACAGTCTCCCGCTTCGGGCACCGGCGGTCGCAACGTGATCAAACGACCATGAAAACTCCCCTCCGAAACATGCTGGCCGCCACCGCGCTGTGCGCCGGATTGCAGGTTGCCACCGTCAGTGCCGCCGATGACTGGTCCGCCAAGACCATCGCGCCCGTCGTGAACCCGGTCTTCTTTGAAGACCCGTTCATCCGCAATGAAGTGCGCCCGCTCTTCATCTACCAGAAACTCGCCAAGACCCTGCCCGTGGGCGGGGCGTATGTGCCCGTGGACGGCGACCTGCGCGTGTATGGAGTGGAGATCCGCTGGGCCGTGACCGACCGGCTGGCGATCATCGCCACGAAGGACGGCTACATCGAGTTCAACCCCAAGGCCACGCTGACCAAGGCGGACGGCTGGGCGGACATCTCGCTGGGCCTGAAATACGCGGTGATTGATGACCGCGAGAACCAGTTCATCCTCACGCCGGGCATCGAGCTGGAGCTGCCCACCGGCAACCGTCGCGTCTTTCAGGGCAACGGCCAGGGCGAGTGGGACGTGTTCGTGTCCGCCGCGAAGGGCTGGGGCGACTTCAACCTCACCGGCAACGTGGGCGCCCGCGTGCCCAACAACATGTCCCGCGACACGGCACAGCTGCATTGCAGCCTCCAGGCCGCCTACCATGTGCACAAGTATTTCATCCCGTTCGCGGCGGCCAATTCGTTCACCGTGCTGAACTCCGGCAGCCAGCTCGGAACGAAAGTCGAGGGCTTCGACCTGATCAACTTCGGCAGCTCGCAGGGCGCGGGCAAGACGCAGGCGGTCGTGGGCGGCGGCTTCCGCTCCAAGCTCAACGAGCGCTTCGAGCTGGGCTTCGCCTACGAAAAGGGCGTGACACATCCCACCGGCGTCTTCGATGACCGCTTCACCGTGGACATGATCTGGCACTTCTGAGCGCCGCCCGGCGGGCGGGCTGCCGTCGCAGTTGGGCGTCAGCGCGGGCGGAGCCTAGTCCCGGTCCCACAATGCCGCCGGGTTTCCGGCGGGCAGCGTGAAGCCGATGGCGCTGGGCTTGAGCGATTCCGTGTGGCCGTCCACAAACCCCACTGGCGTGCGGCCCGCGTGCCGCGCCACCACCCGCACCGGCGTGGTGGTATAAGTGCCGTCCGTGGGCGGGCGGAAATAGACCGCCGAACCCAGCGGCTTTTCGACCCACAAGTCCGGGTTCGCGGGGATGGGCGTCGCGAGGTCGCCCGCGTCGGCGAAGATGAGCGTGGCGCTGGGCTGCCGGACCTCGTTCTCGCGGGACTTGGTGGCGGTGCTGGCCGTGAAGGTGAGGCCGCCGGCGCCGGTGCGGTAGCTCATGCCGATGCCCAACGGGTAGCCGCTCGCGCCGGGCGTCGTGGAGCTGGACACCGTCGTCGAGTCCACCTTGAGCGCCGCGCAGTTGAAGATTTTCGGGTCCGGCAGGGTGCGCTCCATGCGATAGAGCGTGTCCACCCACCAGATCGCCGTCGGGGCCGGGACGATGAGCTGGGCCACCGCCGGGTCCGTGGCGACGCGGTTGCGCCACAGGCGCAGGAACTCGCCGTCGTGGTCATCGAGGTAAAGCCGGCTGGCGAGGGAAATCTGGCGGTTGTTGCTCAGGCACTTGACCCCGAGCGCCTTCTTCTTGGCCCCGGACAAGGCCGGCAGCAGCAGCCCGGCGAGAATCGCGATGACGGCAATGACGACGAGCAGTTCAATGAGCGTGAAGCCGGCGGTCCGGCGTGATCGCAGGGCGCGATTCATGGTCGTGGCAGTTGGTTGTGCGGGCATTGGACGAAGGGAGCCTACACCTCCACGACTTGGACTCGCCAGTAGTTCTTTCGGGCTAGTGCGGGCGGGGAAGCCCCCTGTATCCTGCCGTCGTGCGCCCGCCCAGAACCATCGCCGTCCGGCTGTTTGGCGCGCTGCTGCTGGTTTGGCTGGCGGTGGTCGGCAACGCGGCGGCGCAGCCAGCCGTCGCCGGCACGCTCACCAACTGCGCGCAGCTCCGCGCGTTGTCCCCGGAGGAAGCCAGGCTGGAACTCCCGGTCAAGCTCCGCGCCGTGGTCACGGTCATCGGCGGGGACCTCTCGGCCACCATCTTCATCCAGGACGAGACCGGCGGCTCGTTCATCTCCGGAACCCGGAGTGCGCGGGGCCTCGAAGCCGGCTCCCACATTGAAGTCACCGGCAAGACCTACCCCGGCCTGTTTGTGCCGGGCATCCGCGCCACCGAAATTGTCCGGCTTGGCCAGCGCCCGCTTCCGCCGCCGGTGCCGGCGGGCTTCGACGACCTGCTCGCCGGCCGCCTCCATTACCAGCGCGTGGAAATCGCCGGCATCGTGCGCGCCGTCACCACCGCCACCAACCGCTCCACGCTCCACCTCGCGCTGGGCGCGCGGAAGCTCGACGTGCAGGTGCTCGAACCGCCGCCCGCCGAGCCGCCGTCGCTCGTGGACGCCCGCGTGCGCGTCACCGGCCTCGCCGCCGGCTACATCAACGACAAGCGCCAGCTCGTCTTCCCGCAGCTCGTCCTCCCCACGCTCGCGGACGTGC
>WRPG01000028.1 GCA_009773355.1 Limisphaerales bacterium | reverse complement strand
CGCGGCGGGCCGGTGACTGCGGCCAGCCAACTGCCGTCCTTGAGTTTCACCGCGCCGGGGTCGGCTCCGGGCACGCGCACCGCATCGCCGTCCGCCTGCCAAGTCACGCCGTCCGCGCTTGTGACCGGCCACGGGCCGGGTCCGGTGCCGAAGAACGCGAGCCGTCCGCCGTCGCTCTGCATGTTTCCCAGCCAGCGCCCCTGGCCGGGCATCGTCACATCCGCGACGCGCTCAAAGTTCAGCCCATCCTTGCTGATGGCGTGATAGCCGCTGCCGCCACTCGGCGGCTCGCGGCGCTGCTCATTCGCCCGCATCTCCTCCGGCGTGCCGTTGTCGGGCACGATGAGGTGGAACACGCCGTCGTGCAACGCGGCGGCGCAGTCAATGACGACGCGCCCCTCCAGCGCAAAGCGAACGCCCGGCTCGAACTCGTAGCACAGGCCGTCGCGCGAGATGGCCGAGTAAATCGCCGGCACGCTGCGGCGGAAGTCCGGGCTGCGGTTCGACGTGAAGTAGAGCCGCACCCGCCCGTCCGGCAGCGGCACCAGCGTCGGGTCGAACGGCCGCGCCAAACCGGCCTCCATGTTGTCCACGGCGATTGGCTCCGGCTTGGTCCAGGTCCGCCCTTCGTCCTTGGACAGGCACACGGCCACGCGGTCGAAGTTGCGGTCGTCGTCCGCCGGGAAATGCTGGAACGCCGCGATGAGCCGCCCGTCCGCCAGCCGCGCGAGCGTCGGCACCCCCGCGCGCCCGAAGATCGCAAGCTGCTCCGGCCGCCCCGTGCCGAGGCGATACACCAGCACGTCCTGGTCCCACGGGCCAGGCTGCTCGCGGCGCGGTGACCCGGATGGTTGTTGAGCGGTGATGGCGAGCGGAAGGAGCAGGCAAAGCAATGCCCGGACAGACAGCGCGGACAGTGCGGACAGCGAAGGGGCCGGGTGCATCTGACAGATTTAACGCACTCGGCACGGTTTGGGTCGAAGGAAATCCGTGGTAGCTCGACATTCCAATGTCGAGTCTCTGGCGATGCCAGCAGCCCAACCTCGACATTGGAATGTCGAGCTACGTTCAGCCCGCCACCAGCCGGTTGGGCCGGTGCCAGCGGATGCGCGCGAGCAAGAGGTCGCCCTTGATGCCGTTCTTGGGCTGCCATTCGCCGACCGTCACCCACGACTCGTCGGGGCTGACGTTCGTCGTGTGGAAGTTGCCCATGATGGCGACGCGGTCGGGGTCTTTCACGCCGTCGCCCACGAGCGGCAGCACGACGCGCTCGGTGGCGCGGCGCAGGCGCAGCGTGCGCGGGTCCACCTGCGCGACCCACAGCGGCGAGCGCCAGCGGATGACGTTGACGTTGCTCGCGTCCTTGCGCGTATAGACGAGGAAGAGCGCGTCCGAGTGCGTAAGCCAGTGCTGCTGCGTGGTGGACAGGTCCAGCGGCGTGCCGTCGTCCCACGCCCACGGCTGCTTCGGTGTCCACTTGAGACCGTCGTCACTCGCGCAGACGTAGCCGCGACTGTCCTCGGCGCGGATGGTGAGGAAGAACCGGCCTTGGAACTGCGTGACCGACGGCTCCAGCAGGCCGCGACCTTTCGCGTTGGTGATGGGTTCGCCCACCTGCTTGACCGTGAGCGTCTCGCCGTCGAAGCCGCAAATCACGCCGGCCACCGCGCGCGCCTCGCCCTTGGTCGCGCCGAAGGTGAAGGACATCTGGATGTCGCCGTTGGGCAGCACGACGCGCTGGCCGCAGTTGTTCGAGTAGATGTAGGCGCCGCGCGGGTCGGGCCACTCCAGCTTGCGGCGCGGACCCCATTTGCCATCGCGCCAGACGGCATAGACGGGCCAGCGCGGCGGCTGGTCGGCGGAGAACTTCGGGCCGGAGTAAAAGACGTTGTGGCCGAGCGCGAGGACGGACTTGGTCGGCGGATGCCACTCGGGCGTGACATCGCAGACGCCTTCCTCAGCCGGGCCGTTGCCCTGCCTCACGCGGCCCAACGCGGGGACCGGCTGCGGCTCGGTCCAGTTCTTGCCGAGGTCGCGCGAGGTCATCCGATGCACCGGTCCGAAGTAGTCCGAGCCGGCGATGGTCTGGAGCGTCATGAACACCGTCGCGCCGCCCGCGCCCGGCACCAGGCACGCGCGCGGGTGGAACCAAGTCGGCCCGCTGCCGTCGCGGCCCCGGCGGAGCGTGACCTTCTCGATGGAAGCGATGAACTCGGCGGGCTTGCTGGCGGCGGCTTGTGGGAAGGCGGTGGAAGCGGAGGCGGCAAATGCCGCGCTCGACAGGACGAACTGGCGACGGTTCATGGATTCACTTCTTGGTTGTGGCCGGTGCGGCCCCGAGCAAGCCGAGGCTTTGCATCCACTCGCCACAGCGCGCGGGCCACTCGCTGATGGGGTCCTTGCTCTTCCTCATGCCGAAGCCGTGGCCGCCCTTGGCGCAGATGTGCAGCTCGGCGGAGAGGTTTTGCCGTTTGTATTCCAGGTAGAGCATCGCGGCCTCGACGGGGTTGGACTTGTCGTCGTGGGCGACGAGGAAGAACGCGGGCGGCGCGTCCGCCGGCACGCGGAAACCGGGGCGGAACTTCGTCTTGTCCGCCGGGTCGAGGAAGCCGCCGCCGTAGATGAACACGAGGAAGTCCGGCCCGCGCGGGTCGTCGAGGTCCGGTTTTTGCGGATAGGTGCGCGGCGTTCGGTCCCAGGCGGCGTGGCCGGCCAAGTTGCCGCCGGCGGAGAAACCCAGCAGGCCGACGCGCTTCGGGTCCAGCTTCCACTCCGCCGCGCGATGGCGCACGAGGCCCATCGCGCGTTGGGCATCCTGCACGGGCAGCGAGAACATCTCCGCCTCGTCGCGCGTGGGCGTGCGATACTTGAGCAGCACGGCGGTGACGCCGAGCGTGTTCAGCCACTCGCAAACCTGCGTGCCCTCGAACGAGCAGGAGAGGAACATGAAGCCGCCGCCGGGCGCGACGATGACGGACGCGCCGTTGGGGCGCTCGGGGCGGAACACGGTGATGGTCGGGTCGGTGACGTCGCTGAGGCGGGTGGCGTTGGTGCCGCCGTAGGACTGGATGAGCTTCGCGGTGGCCTCGGACTTGGGCTTCATCGCGGTGGGCGGGCCGTCGGGCCAGAGCTTGAGCGTGAGCGGCTCCGGCGCGGCGAAGGCGGGGCGAACCAGCAGAGCCAGCGCGGCGGACGAGCAGAGGAGAAGGAGTTTCATCGTGAGTCGGGCGGTGCGTTGGACGTGGCTGCTTCGAGTGCGTTTCAAACCGGCTGCGCCGCCGCAGCCCGCGTTAGACTTGCCCGGCTTCCCGCGAGCGGGCATTAACCAGCCATGAACTATCTCGTGGCGGGTTTGGTCGGCATCATTGGCGGCATCACGAGCGGACTCTTCGGCGTGGGCGGCGGCGTGGTGATGGTGCCGGCCATGCTGCTGCTGCTCGGCTCGCAGGTGACCGACATCAAGTCGGCCATCGGCACCTCGCTCGCGGTCATCGTGCCGACGGCGCTGATCGGCTCGTGGAAACACCACACGCAGGGCAACGTCATCTGGCCGGTGGTCGCGGCGCTCATCCCGACGGCGCTGGCGGGCGGCTACCTCGGCGCGTGGCTGACGACGAAGATTCACGCGGACGACTTGAAGCGGATGTTCGGCGGCTTCCTCGTGGTGGTGGGGTGCAAGCTGCTGTTTTTCAAGTGAGGCGCCCGGCCTCGCGCCCTTGGTCAAGGCGCATCCTGACCACCACGAGGTCAACGCGCACCGAACGCGACCGGCCAGACGCCGGCAATCATCATGCCGGGCACGGATGAAAACCTCGGCGGGCGGCGGAGCTTGGGGTTCAGCCAGGCGCAGGCGGCGGTCATCCGGTTTCACGCGCAGCGGACCCACAGCCGGCTTGGGCTGGGCAAGTGGCGGCGGGGGCAAACCGTGGGATTTACTCAGGCCCGACGGTCAGGCTAGGCTCACCACCAATGGCATGAGCGAAGTCACCACACGCATCGAAGTGGCGCGCGGAGAAGCCACGCGACACCTGTCCACGGCGGAGCTGGAAGCTGGGTTGCGGGCGCTGCCGCCGCCGCCGAAGGACGCTGGGCGGCTGGCCCTGATCGTTCGCCGGCCCGTGAAGGACGCGCGCGAGGTGCTGCCCCGGGCGCGGCTGTCCCCGGAAGCGGGGCTGCCCGGCGACAACTGGAGCCACAAGCCCGCGCCCGACCCCACCGCGCAGCTCACCGTCATGCAGACCGGCGTGGCGGAGCTGATCGCCAACGGCCAGTCGCTCGCGCTCTTCGGCGACAACCTCTTCGTGGACCTCGACCTCTCCGTCGCAAATCTTCCCATCGGCTCGCGCCTGCGCGTGGGCGGGGCGGTCGTGGAGGTCACGCCGATGCCGCACGACGGCTGCAGCAAGTTCAACGCGCGCTTCGGCAACGACGCGCTGCGGTTCGTGAACACCAAGCCCACGCGGCACCTCAACCTGCGCGGCATCTACTGGCGCGTGGTTGAGGCCGGCGAAATCGAGATCGGCTCGCCCGTTCAGGTGCTTTCGCGGCCTACTCCCGCCGCGTGAGGCCCGGCGACGAAGTGCCGCGTCACCCTCGCGCGCGAACAAGGCTGCCCGCTGCCTGGGCGACCTCCGCCGCCATCCGGTCCACGGTGAACCGCTCGCCCACCGCGCGTCTGCCGGCTTCGCCCAGCGTCCGCAGCCGCGCCGGGTCGAGCAGGAGCGCCTCGATGGCCGCCGCCAGCGCCGCCGCGTTCGCCTCGGCGATGACGCCGCCGCCGGTGGCCTCGACGAGTTCGGGAAACGCCGCATGGCGCGGCTGCACCACCGGCACGCCCGCCGCCAGCGCCTCGATGAGATAGAGGCCGAAGCCCTCGCCGTAGAGCGCGGGCACGGAGAAAACGGTGAGCGATTGCAAGAACGCGACCTTTTGCTCGCGCGTCAGGTTGGGATGAAAGGATACGTCATCAAGGCAGCCGGCCCGACGCAGGTGTTCCTTGAGCTGCGCAACGAATGGCTCATCCCCCGGCCCGCAACCGCCGCCGACTTTGAGTTTCAAACCCGGCACCGCGTTGCGCCGCTTCAACTCGATGAACGTCTCGACCAGCAGGTCGAGGCCTTTCTCGCGGCACATGCGGGCGAAGTAACCAAGAGTGGGTGACAGGTGGCTCGTGGCAGGTGACAAGGGGGTTGCGGACGCCGCCGTGTCACCTGCCACCTGCCACTTGTCACCATAGCCCTCCAACGAGATGCCGTTGAAAACCACTCTTACTTTGTCCGCCGGCAGATTGAGCCGTTTCGCCATCGTGTCGCCGAAGTAGCGGCTGGGGGCGATGAACAGGTCGCAGTCGCGGCAGCGCTCGGCCAGCAGCGCCCAGACCCGTTCGCGCAGCGGGCTGGGCATGGAGTCGAGGTAGGCGTCTTCGCCTTGCAGATTGCAGACGACCTTGCAGCCGAGTTCGGCCTTGAGCTTGCGCGTGAAGCCGACGAGCAACGCGTTTGAGAGCAGCACCACGTCGGGACGCGGCTGGGTCTTGAGCCAGGCGACCAGTTCATCGAGTTCGCGCACCTGGTTGCCCTCCTCGCCGCGCAACATTGAGAGCGTGAGTTCGCCCACGTCGGCGGCCTGGGTCTTGGCGGCGCGACCGGCGGCGAGCTTGAGCAGCGCGGGCGAGTCGAGCAGCGAGTGCAGCCACTTGGGCGCGCGGCGGAAAAACGCGGACTGCTGCTGGAGATAAACATTGATGCCGCCGAAGAAGGTCGGCACGCCGGCGGCCTGGCTCTCCTCGTCCAGGGTCATGGGCAGGTAGAGCGGCACCATGAGCACCTCATGCCCGCGCTGGCGCAGCGCGGCGACCAGCGCGTTGTCGCGGAAGCAGTTCCCGCAATACATCCCGCCCGCGCCGGGAGTGATCTGGACGAGGTTCATCGCCGACTAGTTTGCCAGCGGCTGGCCGAGCGGCAAGTCGTCCGGCAGCGGCACGAACTCGCGGATCTTGCGCCAGAGCGGCTCGAAGTCCTTGTTCACATCACCGCTGAGGCAGTCGGTGATTTCGCCGGCGGCCTCGGGATACTTCACGATTACGTCCTTGAAGGAGAACTTCGGCTCGTAGAAGGCATACACGAGCTTGCGCATGTTCTCCACGCCCTGCCGCATGGTGGTCGCGTAGTGCGTGAAGCGCGCGGGGGAAAAGTCCTTCGCCACAATCGCCTGGTGCACCTCGTCGCCCGCGAACACGCCGCTCTTGAGCGCGAGCATCAGGCCGCTGCTGAACACGGGATCGAGGAACGCGAAGGCGTCGCCCACCAGCAGCAGGCCCGCGCTGCCGCAATGCCGCGCGTGCTGCGTGTATTCGCTGGTCAGGTAATAGGGGCCGACCTGCTGGCCGGTGGCGAGGTGCTCCTTGATCCAGACGTTCTGCTCGACCTCGCGGTGGAAGATGTCCTTCGGCTCGCGCACGCCGCCGCGCGTGAGGTATTTGCCCTCGGCCACGACGCCGACGCTCACCATGTCGTCGTGCTGCGGGATGTGCCAGAACCAGCCTTTCTCCGGCACGTAGGCGACGGCCGTCTGCCCCTCGTCAATGCCCGGCTCGCGCTTCGAGCCTTTGTAGTAGGTCCAGACGGCGACCTTGTTCAGATAGGGGTCGGGCGTGCGCCAGCCGTTGCGCACGGCGGCGAAGGCTTCCTTGCCCGTGCAGTCCAGCGTGATGGGCGCGCGATACTCGACTACGGAACCATCCTTGTGCTGCGCCCGCACGCCGACGACGCGGCCGTCCTCGCGGAGCAGCTCCTTGACGGTGGTTTCCTCCTTCACCGTGGTGCCCTTGCTGCGCGTGTGGTCGAGGAGCATCTGGTCCAGCTCGCTGCGCAGCACCTGCCACGTCTGCGCGACGGTGTCGCGGTCGTAGCGGTTGAAGAAGTAGAAGGGCGTGCTCACCTTCCCGTTGGGCGAGATGAAGATCACGCTGTATTTCTTCACGAAGTGCGACTGCCTCATGCGCGGGATGAGGCCCAGCCGCTCCATCGGCCCGTAGGTGAAGGGGATCATGGACTCGCCAATGTGGTAGCGCGGGAACTTCTCGCGCTCCAGCAGCAGCACCCGGTGCCCGTGCTCGGAGAGGATGTAGGACGAGGAGGAGCCAGAAGGTCCGCCGCCGATGACAATGGCGTCGTAGGTGTTCTCAGAATTCATACGTGTGCGTAGTTTAGTGCGGGTCAACCGCCGTGCAAGCACAGAACTGCCAAAAGCTGGCCCGATTTGGCGGCGATGCCGGTCATCGGCCAACCCGGCGTGTCAGTTCCCGGCCTGCTTCCTCCAGCCACGCCGCATCCGGCAGTGCGTAGGGCCGGAAGGTCTCCAGAAAGCCCATCTGCCCGTTGTGCAGCAACGCGCGGTGCAGGCCGAGGTCCGACGCTTTGGGCGAGTCGCACAGCGTGGCCGAATCGTTCGCGCTCATCTGGAACAGCACGCGCAGCTCGAACTCGCTGATGGCCTTTCGGCTCAACGCGCGTGCCAGGCTGTTGTAGCTGTCGCACGTCACGACCACGTGCATTCCCACGCCCGGCCCCTCGGTGATGAGCCGCTCGAACACCGCGCCTGGAGCCGGCGGCTTCGACTCGTCCGACGAGTAACTAAAATCCTCCTCGTGCCGCAGCTTCTTGAACTTCTGCAGCTCGTGGACGAACACGAAGCACGCGGGCGCACCGGCCCCGTGGTCCTCGGCGAGCCGGCGCTTCAACTCCGCGTCCAACTCCGTCATTAACGTCTCCAAGTCGCCCGCCTTCGCCAGCGTGCAGCCGTGCGGAATGGCCTTCGCCACCGACTTGAAAAACCGCTTCTGTGCCGACTCCGGCGGGCTGGCTTCGAGCACGACGAGCCGCGCCGCGCCCTGTGCTGCGAGCGCGATGAGCGACGCGCCGAGCATCGCCAGCGCCGCCTCGTCGCGCTGGCCGATGATGAGCAGGTTGTTGCCGCTCTGCCGGTGGAACGCGGCCTCCGTCGGGCCTTTGATGGAGTTTGGTGCGCCCAGCCAAGCGCGAGGAACTTCCGTTGTCGTTGCGGTCGCCACACCCAGCAGTTCCCGGAGCAACTCATTCTCGCGCACATCCGCCGGCGCGTTGCCTTCAAAGACAACCGTGGTAGGGCCGCGCTGCCGCGCGGCTTTCTCACTCATCGTGCCAAGGCCGACCGGCAGGTCGGCCCTACCGGCGTTGGCGAGTTCACTTACCTTCACTAGCCACTCCTCGCGCTCCGTGTCCGACACCCACACGGTCTGGAATGGGCTGTTGCCCGTGACCGCTCCAGCCTCGTCGTTGTAAATCGCCTCGCCCGGGCGCGACAGCAGACGCGGCGCGGGATTGTTATCCTCCATGATGAGCGCGGCGTCGGCCTCGTTGCACTGGAGTGCGATGCGCACGACCATCTGCCCCAGCGTCGCCCGCGCGAGCGAGTAAGCGCCGCCCAGCGTCTGTGAGCCGAGGATGACGTGGATGCCAAACGCCCGGCCCTGCCGCACGATGCGGTCCAGCAACAGCGCCGCGCCCTGCGCCACGCGGTCGTCCGCGACGAAGAACTCCTGAAACTCGTCAATCAGCAGCAGCGTGCGCGGCATCGGCCCGCCGCCCGCGCGCCGGTAGCCGGGCAAATCCTGAACACCGGCCTTGCGGAACAGCTCGCCGCGCCGTTTCAACTCCTCGTCCAGCCGCTCCAGCACGCTCAGGCCGAACTCGCGGTCGCTCTCGATGGCCACCACGCGCGCGTGTGGCAGTCGGTGCGCCGCGTAGCAGCGGAACTCGACGCCCTTCTTGAAGTCCACGAGGTAAAACTCCACCTGCTCCGGGCTGCACCACAGCGCGAGGTCCGTGATGATGACGTGGAAGAGCGTGGACTTGCCGGAGCCGGTCTTGCCCGCCACGAGCGCGTGCTGGCGTGTGCCCTTGCCGAGCGCGAGGTATTGCAGCTTCGTCGCGCCCGTGCGCCCGATGGGCACGCGCAACTCCTCCGCCGTGTCCACCGACCAAACCGCATCCGCCGCCGGTGCGATGTCGGTGAACGGCACCTGCACGCGGTTCGCGTTCACGCTGGCTTGCCCGACCTTGTGCAACAACTCCGTCGCAATCTCCGGCGACGGGGGCGGCTCCAGCACGAGCGTGATGCCGGGCAAGATTTCGCCGCCGACCAAGAAAGAATTCCCCTCCCACCGCAAGTTCACGCCGGCAGCGCGCAGTTCATCAGGAGCAAATTCCGCTGGCGCAACCTTCCGCTGGTCCCAGTGCAGCAGCGTATGGACGCCGCATCGCGCGCCACCGGCCACGATGCTCGCCAGCCGCCGCATCGCCGTGTCCGAGAAGTTCGCCGGGAAGTCCGCGACGACGAGGAAGTGAAACCGCTCCGCGATGCGGCCTGCCTGCGCGTTGTAGTCCGCGACGGTCGCGAACTCGTTCCGCAGATACATCTGCGAGACCTTCTCGATGTGCTCGTTGAGGTTGGCGAGCTGCTGCTCGATTTGCGCGGGCTGCGTCCAGATGCGGCTGTTGATGAGCCGGTCGTCGTAGTCGCCGAGGTGCATCAGCCCGGAGAAGCTGCGCCCAAGCTCGACCGGGTCAATCAGCGTGAAGCTCAGGCGGCCCGCCGGCGCGCTGGCGAGCAGGCGGAGAATGGTGTCGTTCAGCGCCGCGATGGCTTGCTCACGTCCATCGCCCTTCGTCTCGACGAGCAGCGAGGCAAGCTGCGGCACCGTGAGCAGCAGCGGCACCGAGAAACTCGCCGGGCCGGGCAGCGCGAGCCGTGGGTTGCGAGGCAGCGCACCCGCCAGCTTCGCCACGTCCACGTCCAGCCGGGCGAACTGCGCGGCGTGGGCGAACCCTTCAGGCGCTGTCCACTGCCGCGCGAAATCCAGCGTCCACGCTGGGAACTGCTCTGCCGCCGCGTGCTGCAACGCGCCGAGCGCCGCGAAGAGCGGCTCTGTGGCCGCGCGCCACTCGTTGGCGAGCGACAACCATGCGGACTCGCGTTGGTTCGCCACAGTCATCTGCGAGGTCTCGTTGGCGATGGCGAGGCCTTGCAACTCCTCGTCCGCATTTGTTTTCGCCGTCGCGAGCCGTGCCGTGCTGGTTTGCTCAAAGACTTCTGACGAAGTCGCGCGCAACCGCTCGTATCTGGCAGTCGCGCGCTGGAGCCGGGCTTCCATCTCCCGCTTGCACTCCGTCTTGGTGGTATCGGTCTCGTTCAGTGCCTTGTTCCACTCGTCCTCGTGGCCTTGACCGACGGCGGCGGCTTCCGCCTCGGCATATTGCTCCTCCGCTTGGCGACGGGCTTTGGCCTGCTGGTCGCACACCGTTGCCAACTGTTGGGCTTCCGATAGCGTAAGCGCGAGTGTGCTAGCCGGTTTTCCAGCCACAAGTCGCCCGATGACGTGTGTGAACGCACCGAGCAGTAGCGCGGAGCCTCCTATTAGGCAGAGCAGAGAGAAGGTAGTTCCCGCCCGCGGCGGATTCATCGGCGCATAAGTCAAAGCGCCATACGCCAATAGCACCGCGCCAGCGCAAAGCCAAAGCGTAACTGGGGCGTAGCTAAAGATTAGTGGGAGCACCGTGCCCCGCACGCGCTCCAAGTCAGTTGCGGCTGCGGCGAGTTTGATGCGGAGCTGTTCGAGTGAGTGATTCGGGTCGCCAGCGGCGGATGCGTCGGACGGCGACTTCGAGTCGCCGGCACGGAGCTGGCGCGACCAACTGCGGTAGCCGCGCATTGCAACGCGGGCGCGCTCGTAGAGCTTGGCGAGCGACTCCTGCTCCACCTTGAGCTGCGCGGTGAACTTCGCGTGCGCCGCGCTGGCCCCCTTGAACGCCGCCTCGCGTTGGCGCTGGGCGTTCAGCAGCTCGCGTTGCAGCTCGAACTTGCGCTGGTTCTCGCGTTCTTCGATGCGCGTGAGGCACTGGCGGAGGGTGTTCCTGTGCGCGCGGATGAGGTTGGCGTGGCGCTTGTCCCAGCGGGAGCTGAGTCGCGTGCGGGCTTCGTTCAGTGAGTTTTCCAACGCGGTGGCTTCGGCCTGAAGCTGCTCGGAGCGCTGGGTGAAGACGGCTTCGCAGCGCTGTATGAGCCGCGTCTCCTGCGCCTGCTGCTCGCGCTGAAGCTGCTCCTCGCGCGCCGTGAAGGTCCGCATCGCGTCGCGGAGGCGGCGCAGGAGGTCGAGCGTTTCGCTGGCGGAGAGGAGCTTACTCACAGTCACGGCGGATTTTGGTGAGCGCCTGGTCCAGCGTCTCAATGCTGGCGGCGGCGGTGTTCACCCTCGAGAACAGTTCTTGCAGGTAGCGCTTCTCGAAGTCAGCGGCCTTGGCGTCCTGCCAGTGCTCGCGCGTCTCGTTCCAGCGAATCGAGAGCTGCTTGGTCAGCGCGGTCAGGCGCGTGCGGGTGGAGTTGAGGCTCATGTGAGGGGCGGAGTTTCCGTGGCCGGTGCGGGTGTTGGCACATCCGCCACCGGCGGCTTCACGGCGGCATAAGCATGGAGCGCCTCGATGGTCTGCGACAGGAGCGCGACGGCCTTGCCCATGTCGGTGACGAGCGAGTGACGTAGCAAATCGGCGTGGCGGGCTAGCGGTTCGACTTCGACCGGATAGTCGCGGAGCCATTGCTTCACGGCCTTAACCTTGGTTTCGGCCTCCTCCTGCGATTGCTTGGCGCGGCGGACGGCGACGAGTTCGCCCTGGATGTTCTGCCGCTTGCCGAGTTGCGCGGTGAAAAGCTCCTGCTGCCGCTCCTGCAACTGGATGGTGCGGCGCTTGACCTGTTGCGCCCAGTGGCGGGCGCGGTCGTCCTGGAGCCACGCGCGCGTGCGGCTGACTTCTTCGCCAACCTCGTCCACGACGTTGCGAGCCTTGTCCAGATAGACGAGCAGGTCGGCGCGGAAGGCTTCGACGGCCTCGACGGACGTGATGCGGGCCTGCTCGGGCATGGTCAGCGCTGGTGGAGGTATTCCTCGATTTTCTGGGCCTTGCGCAGGAGGAAGGGCGCGTGCTGGTTTGAGACCTCGACGAACTTCTTGAGCACCTTCATGGTTTGCTTGAACTCCTCGGCGAACTTCGCGTGCTCCTGGTCCTGCCACGAGTCGCCCAGCGCGGCGAAGCGCGCCGAGAGCTGCGTGGTGCGCTCGGACACGTCGGTGTTGAAGCGGCGCAGCTCCTCGGCGAAGCGCCGCACCTCGGCGGGGTCAATGATGGCTTGGGACATGGTGAAAGTTTGATGGGCCGGCCCGCATTCGTCACGGGAGGCTGGGAGAAGCTAGCAAACGAAGCGCGCCGGGCCAACTGTCTTCACGCTACGGAAAAGTCCGCGTGCGCCTCCGGCTGAAGTCCGGTGCCAAAGATCAAGGAGTCAACCCAAGCTCGTCGCACCAACAGCATCGCCCTGTTGCCCAAGCCCTACTTCCGCCACTCGTCAATCACCGACGCAATCAGTGCCGTCCACCCCGTCTGGTGCGACGCCCCCAGGCCCGCGCCGGTGTCGCCGTGGAAGTATTCGTAGAAGAGGACGTGGTCGCGCCAGTGCGGGTCGGTCTGGAACTTCTCGTTTGCGCCGAAGACGGCGCGGCGGCCTTCGGCGTCGCGGGCGAAGATGCGGATGAGCCGCTCGGCAAAGCCGCCGGCGAGTTCGTCGAGGTTGATGGGCGTCTCGTCCTCGCCGCAGCCGGGGATGGTGAACTTGCCGCCGTAGGCCTTCCGCAGCTTGCGCAGCGTCTCGATCATCATGAAGGTCGTGGGGAACCAGATCGGGCCGCGCCAGTTGGAGTTGCCGCCCTTGAGCTTGGCAATGGACTCGCCCGGCTCGTAGCCGATGTTCCGGTGGTCGAGGACATAGGGGTGGCGCTCGTGGTGCTTCGAAAGGCTGCGCAGACCGTAGGGCGAACGGAACTCGCCGGGGTTCCAGATCACGCGCAGCAGCTTGTGAATTTGCTCGGGGTTCATCACGGCGAGCACATGCACCTTCCCCTCGTCCGTGTCCAGCGTGGTGACGCAACGTTGGACGAGGTCGGCGCGGTGCCGGAGGAACCAGTCCATGTTCGCGCGGAACTCCTTGAACGGCTCCAGCCACTTCTCCTCCAGCCGCTCGATGGCGAACATCGGAATCAGCCCGACGAGCGAGCGCACGCGGAACTTGTCATAGCGCCCGTCGGGATGCCGGAGCACGTCGTAGAAGAAGCCGTCGCGCTCGTCCCACATCTCGATGCCCTGGTCGCCCATGTGCTTCATGGCGGAGCCGATATAGACGTAGTGCTCGAAGAACTTCGTGGCCGTGGCCTCGTAGGTCTTGTTCTCCTTCGCCAGCTCCAGCGCGATGCGCATCATGTTCAGGCAGAACATGCCCATCCAGCCGGTGCCGTCGGACTGCTGGAGCGTCGTGCCGTCGGGCAGTTTCTCGCTGCGGTCGAGGACGGTGATGTTGTCGAGACCAAGGAAGCCGCCCTCGAAGACGTTGTTGCCCTCGCGGTCCACCTTGTTGACCCACCACGCGAAGTTCATCAGCAGCTTGTGGAAGCAGCGCTCGAGGAAGTCGCGGTCCGCCTTGCCGTGGCGGATACGGTCCATGTTATAGACGCGCCACACGGCCCACGCGTGGACGGGCGGGTTCATGTCGCTGAACTCCCACTCGTAGGCGGGAATCTGGCCGTTCGGATGCTGGAACTGCTCGAACAGCAGGAGCCAGAGCTGCTGCTTGGCAAACTCCGCGTCCACGAGCGCGAAGGGCACGGCCTGGAACGCGAGGTCCCACGCGGCGAACCACGGATACTCCCACTTGTCGGGCATCGAGATGATGCGCTTGGAGTTGAGGTGCTGCCAGTGGCGGTTGCGAATTTTCGCGCGCGACGCAGGTGGCGGCGCGGCGGGGTTGTCGCCCTTGAGCCACTTGCTCACGTCGAAACGGTAGATTTGTTTGCTCCACAGCAGCCCCGCGAGCGCCTGCCGCTGCACGCGCTTCTCGTCGGCGGTGGCGGTCTTCGGCTGGACGGAATGATAGAACTCATCCGCCTCCTCGCGGCGTGATTGCAACGTGGTTTCAACTCCGGCCAGCGGGCGCGCCATCTCACGGTTCGTCAGCCGCATCCGGACCACGGCGGATTCGCCAGGCGGCACCTCGAAGCGGTAGTCGAGACACGCCTTCGTGCCGAACTGCTGCGGGTTCACGCACGGCTCGCCGTGGATGAGGTGGCGGTGAAAAGCATCCTTCACGTAACGGCTGCGGTTCTTCGCCTTGGGGCCGAAGAGAAGCTCGTTGTGCGTCTCGTTGTCCGTGAAGAGCGGCTTGCCGCCGAGCTGCGCGTAGAGCTGGTAAGCACCGAGCCGATAATCGAACGGCAGCCGCCCGATGCTCGGACAGCAGGTGTCGTCCGCGACCAGCGACAGATGCGTGCGGCTCGACTCGCCGAGACGGATGCGCGGCTCGGGACGCTCGTCGTCGCCCCACGACCAGCGGTTGCGGAACCACAGGTGCGGCAGGAGGCGGATGGGCGCGGTGTCGGGGCCGCGGTTGACGGCCTCGATGCGGATGCAGATGTCCTCCGGCCCGGCCTTGGCATATTCCACAAACATGTCGAAGTAGCGGTCTTCGTGGAACGCACCGGTGTCGAGCAGCTCGAACTCCGGGTCCGTCGGGCCGCGCCGCTGGTTCTCCTCGATGAGCCGCTGGTAGGGAAACGCGCACTGCGGATACTTGTAGTTCCACTTGAGGTAGGAGTGCGTCGGGGTCGAGTCGAGGTAGAAGTAATACTCCTTCACGTCCTCGCCGTGGTTGCCCTCGTTGGGCGTGAGGCCGAAGAGGCGCTCCTTGAGAATCGGGTCGCGCTCGTTCCACAGCGCCAGCGCGAAGCACATGACCTGGTAGCGGTCGCAGATGCCCGCCAGCCCGTCCTCGCCCCAACGATAGGCGCGGGAGCGCGCGTGCTCATGCGGGAAGTAGGCCCACGCATTGCCGTCAGCGCTGTAATCCTCGCGCACGCCCGCCCACGAGCGCTCCGAGACGTAAGGCCCCCACTTGCGCCACGGCGCGACGGGGTCGGCGTGAGCTTCGTAGAGGCGTTGCTGTTCCTTGGTGTGGTTCACGGGTGAAGTGTGCGGTGAGTTTGCGAGCGGAGGCCGCGCAGTTCAATCCGAATTCCAAAACGGGTCAGCCGCGAAAGGGCGCAGAGAGCGCAAAGAAGACAGATGCGGCGGGTGTAAATCCCCTTTCTGCTCTCTGCGTTCTCTGCGCCCTTTCGCGGCAAATCATCAGCTCCCGCTTCAACCGCGTTCTTGAGTTCGCGCGCGCCGCCTCGCATCCTCTCGCGTGATGGAACGACCGAGCATGACTCCCGGCGCGGGCGAGCGCCGCGTCCAATTCGTCGGCGACTGCCTCCCCTTCACGCTCGCGCACCCGCGCGCCCGTGAGTGGGCCGACACCGGCTGGACCGCCCGGCTCCGCACGAACCTGGGCCGCGCCGCCGCCATCCGCCGCGAGGTCATCCAGTCCAAGTTTCAGAAAGTCCCACTGGCCGGCGCGTCGTGGCGCGATATTCCGATGCGTTGGGCCGACGGCGAATGGCAGCTCGCGCTCCCGCTCACGGAGGTCGGTTGGTTCAAGGCGAAGCCCTACCTGCTCGACCCGTCCGGCTTCCAACACTGGCCCGACGGCGATGATTTCGGTGTCAACGTGCATCCGAATTGGGCGCGCACGGCCAACACGATTTACTGCGCGTTCACCCGGATGTTCGGCGAGACAAAGTCGCTGCCCACCACCGCCGACCTCACGCGCAAGTCCCAGATGGCTGTGCTGGACCAGCTCGGCTACACCGTCATCCCGCCCTCCGGCAAACTGCGCGACCTCACGCGCCAGCTCCCGCACATCTTCGACACGCTCGGCTGCCGCATCCTGCACCTGCTGCCGGTGAATCCCACGCCCACGACCTTCGCGCGCTTCGGGCGCTTCGGCAGCCCGTATGCGGCGGAGGATTTGACTGGCATTGACCCGGCGCTCGTGGAGTTCGACCAGCGCACGACCGGCGTGGAGCAGTTTCAGGAACTCACGTCCGCCGTCCACGCGCGCGGCGGCCGCGTCTTCCTCGACATCGTCATCAACCACACCGGCTGGGGCTCGTGGTTGCAGGAGAACCACCCCGAGTGGTTCGTGCGCAAGGCGGACGGTCACTTCGAGAGTCCCGGCGCGTGGGGCACGGTCTGGGAGGACTTGGTTGAGCTGGCCCAACGCGACCCCGCGCTCTGGGAATACATCGCGGATGCGCTGCTCACCTGGTGCCGGCGCGGCGTGGACGGCTTCCGCTGCGACGCCGGCTACAAGGTGCCCGCGCCCGCGTGGCAGCACATCATCGCCCGCGTCCGCGAGGAGTTTCCCGACACGCTCTTCCTGCTCGAAGGCCTCGGCGGCGGCTGGGGCGACACGGAGGCGCTGCTCACCGAGGGCGGGATGCAATGGGCCTACTCCGAGTTGTTTCAGGAGTTCAGCGCGCAACAGGTCGCCGGCTATCTCGGCCACGCGCACCAGCAAAGCCATCGCGTCGGCACGCTCGTCCACTACAGCGAGACGCACGATAACGACCGCCTCGCGAAGCGCGGGCGCGCCTGGTCATTGCTGCGCAACCAGCTCTCCGCGCTGACGAGCGTGAACGGCGGCTTCGGCTTCACCTGCGGCGTCGAGTGGCTCTGCGCTGAGAAGATCAACGTCCATTCCTGCCGCGCCCTCGCGTGGGGCAGCGAGCAGAACATCGTTCCCGAACTCGCGCGGCTCAACGCGCTGCTCGCGGAGCATCCCGCGTTCTTCGACAGCGCGAAACTCACGCGCCTCAGCCCGTCCGACTCCGTCATCTACGCGCTCCGCCGCGACTCCGAGGAAGGTCTAGACTCCGTGCTGGTGCTCGTGAACACCGACCCCGAGCGCGAACACCGGCTGACGCTCGATGTGGCACCCGAATTGGTGCAGCACGACTTGCTGTCCCGGTGGGGCGAGGCTCCCGCCGAGCCGGAGGCGCATCCGAACGCAGCGCATTCCCCCGACCCGGCGGAAGCCCCGCCCCAACCGCCGCTGCGCCACGAAGTCCACGACGGGAAAATTACCTTCACCCTCAGCGCCGGAACCGCGCACTGCCTCAGCGCCACGGAAAAACCCATCGGGCTGCACGGGGAAGCCTACCGTCGCGCCCGTGCTCAAGCCGCTTTTGCTCTTACCGCACTCGCGCAAGCGAAGCCCATCGAGCAGCTCGGCGCGACGAACTGGCGGAAGCTGGCCGCACAGGTGGACGCGGACCCGAAAGCCTTTCTTGCTGCCCTCCACCGCCCCGGAGCGCGGCTCTCCGAGCCGCAGCAAGCGGTGAGCGGAGTTGCCCCATCGAGTGAGAATGTTTCGGCGCAAGCCGCCGGCTGCGGCTCGGAGAGCCGCGCTCCGTCCGAAGGCAGCCCCTACGCGCCCGTGGTCGAGTGGACGCTCGCGGACACCAAGCGCATCCTGCTCGTCCCGCCCGGCCACTGGCTACTGGTGCGCGACACGGTGCCGTTCCGCGCGACGCTCGTGCCGGCGGTTTGCAACCGCCGCCCAGAGCATTCGCAGTCCACCGACGGCGATTGCAAATCGCCGGCACACACCGACTCCATCCCCACCACGAACGGCCACGTCGCCTGCTTCGCCCCACAGCACTTCATCGGCGACGCCACACTCTCGCTCGACCGGCTCGCCGCCACGCCCGCCGCCGTCAGCAGCACCATCCGCTTCCTCCCGCCTGAGCCGACTAATCACTCGTCACTAATCACTGACTACTCCTCCGCCCTCGCCCTGCTCACCAACGGCTCCGGTGCGATGGCCCGCATCGGCGCGGACCTCGGCACCGTCCGCTCGAAATACGACTGCGTCCTCGGCGCGAACCTCCACGCCAGCGTCCCTGTGGACCGCCACGTCTTCGTGAAGCGCCTGCGCGCGTGGGTGAACGCCGACGGCTTCATCACCGCGCTCAACGGCGAAAACCTCGTCGCCTTCACGCCCGGCCCGCCGGCGCTCTGGCGGTTCGTCGCCAACGCGGGCGACGGCCGCAGCGTGGAGATTCACCTGCTCGCCGACATGGTGCCCGGCAGGAACACGACGCTTCTGCGCTTCGTCCGCCCACCGCACGCGCCCGCGTTGGGCCGCGAGCTGCCGACGGAGTGCAGCGTGAGCCTCACCGTTCGTTTCGAAATCGAGGACCGCAGCTTCCACTGCGAGACCAAGCGCAACCCCGGCTCCGAACACCACCTCGGCACGAACTCGCACTCGCTCCAAGGCCGCGCCGGCTTCGTCTTCACGCCGGCACCCGACCGCCAACTCAAGGTCTGGGCCGACGCGGGCCGCTACCATCACGAGGGCGAGTGGTCGGTGAACGTGCCGCATCCCGTGGAGGCCACGCGCGGGCAGGAAGGCTGCGGCGATGCCTACAGTCCCGGCTGGTTTGAACTGCCGCTGCGCAAGGGCGAGGCGGTCACGCTAGCCGCCAGCGCGGAGGCGGAAGAGCAGTTTGATCTGGCCGGGTTTCACTTCACGGAGGCGGGGCGGATGACGCAGCCACCAACCCGGTGGGGCCCGGCTCCCGCCGAGCCGGAGGGACGTGGTGAGCCGGAAGGGGTGGCAGCTCCGCCCGCGCCGCCGGCTCGGCCGGAGCCTCGCCCCACCAGCGCGCCGAAAACCCGCGCCCTCTTCGACTTCATCACCGAGAGCGCGCCGTTGGAGGCGCAGTTGGAACTGCTGGCTGTGCCCGCCGTGGCACCCGGAGCGCGGACGCCCACGTCCGTGTCAACCCCGGCTGCGGACGTGGGCGTCCGCGCTCCAGCCGACTTCGCCTCCGCGCTCAACCGCGCCATCCGCGCGTTCGTCGTGCGGCGCGACGCGGGCAAGACCGTCATCGCCGGCTACCCGTGGTTCCTCGACTGGGGCCGCGACACGCTCATCTGCGCGCGCGGGCTGCTCGCCGCCGGCCTGCGCGACGAGGTGAGGCAAATCCTCATCACATTCGGCCGCTTCGCGGAGAACGGCACGCTGCCCAACGCCATCTACGGCGACAACGCCAGCAACCGTGACACCAGCGACGCGCCGCTGTGGTATGGCGTCGTGTGCGAGGACTTCGCCGAGGCGGAGTTCAAGGTTCAAGGTTCAAGGTTCAAGGTTTCGGAGTTCTGCGGCACGCCCGTGGACGCCTCGGGCCGCACCCTCGCCGACGTGCTGCGCACCATCGCCAACGGCTACCTGCGCGGCACGCCCAACGGCATTCGCGTGGACACTGCAAGCGGCCTGGTCTGGAGTCCGAGCCACTTCACCTGGATGGACACGAACTACCCCGCCGGCACGCCACGCGAAGGCTACCCGGTGGAGATTCAAGCACTCTGGATTCGACTCCTCCGTCAGCTCGACCGCCTCGGCGTCGCGCCCGACGGCGAGGCTTGGAGCGAACTTGCCGCCCGCGCGGAGACGTCGCTGAACGAGTTGTTCTGGCTGGAGGACCAGGGCTGGTTCGCCGACTGCCTGCTCGCCAAGCCCGGAATCTCCGCCCGCGACGCTATGCGCGACGAGGCGCTGCGGAGCAACTGCCTGTTCCCCATCAGCCTCGGTCTGATGAGCGGCGAACACGCCCGTCGCACAGTGGACGCCGCGCTCCGCCACCTCGTTGTGCCCGGCGCGCTGCGTTCACTTGCGCCGCTGCCCGTCACGCCGCCGCTGCCGATTTACAGCGCAAGCGGGCAGTTGCTCAACGACCCGGCGAATCCCTACTGGGGCCGCTACGAGGGCGACGAAGACACTCGCCGCAAACCCGCCTATCACAACGGCACCGCGTGGACCTGGACATTTCCCGTCTTCTGCGAAGCCCTCGCCCGCGCCCACGATCTCGCGCCTGAGGCCGTCGCCGCCGCCCGCGCCTATCTCGGCAGCGCGAGCGAACTGCTGAACGAGGGCTGCCTCGGCCAGCTCCCCGAAATCGTGGACGGCGACGCCCCGCACACCCAGCGCGGCTGCGACGCGCAGGCCTGGGGCGCGACGGAGGCGCTGCGCGTGTGGCAAGAACTCCAGATTGGCCGACACGGCTGACGCGCCGGAGCCCGTGCCGGCGGTTTGCAACCGCCGTCAGGACCGCTTGTCAGTCGGAGATGCAACCAGCAATCGGAAACGCCCGACGGCGATTGCAAATCGCCGGCACGGCGCGGCGGTTCAAGGCCCGCCCGACTTCCCGCTGAAGTTCGCGAGCAGCACGGCGAGTTCATCAATCACTTCGCGGCCGCTCACTGTCGTGCTGGCGTAGGCGTTGAGCATGAAGCTGAAGACGAGGCGCTCCTGCGCGGCGGTGGTGACGCGGCCGGAGAGGCTGCTGACGTAGCGGAGGCTGCCGGTCTTCGCGAGGACGTTGCGCTCGGCGGCGGTCCCGTGGAAGCGCGACTTCAACGTGCCGTCCACGCCCGCAATGGGCAGCGACGCCCGGTAAGCGGCGGCAGCCGGGTGCTTGTCCATGTGCCGGAGGAGTTGAGCCGTCGCCTCCGGCATGAGCAGGCAGCCGCGCGAGAGGCCGGAGCCTTCCTCCAGCAGCACGGAGCCGCGCTTCACGCCGGCCTCGGCGAGAAACTTCTGCATCTCCGCCAGTCCGGCGTCCTCCGTGGTCTGGCCCGGTTTCGCCGTGCGCGCACCGACTTGGAGCAGGAGCAACTGCGCGTAGAGGTTTTGCGAGGGCTTCATCATCTTCTCGACCAGCTCGGTCATCGGGCGCGACTCGGTGAAGGCGACTTCCACCTGCTTGCCGTAGTCCACCGGCACGGCCTCGGCGGCGAGCCAGTCGCGCGTGCGGAGCTGGCCCGCGACGGTGATGCCGCGCTTGACGAGCGCCTCACGGAGCTGAGTGATGAACCACAACGCAGGGCGCGGGACGGGCATGGCGTCGGTCAGTCCCTTGTCATCAGCGGGCAGTGAGCCGTGGAGGTGAACCGTGCTCTGGGCCAGCGGGCGATACAGCTCGACGCCGCGCTTGCTGCCGTTGGTCCCCGTGGTCGTGCGGTTGATGAACTGGAGGAACTGCGTCGCCGGCTTCGTCATGAGCGTGAGCGGCTGGCCGAGTGCGGCGGCGGGCTTGAAGACAAGGTCCACGACGTTGTCCTCGTGGGTGAGCGCGGAAGTCTCCGCGCCGTAGTAATAGTTCAAGTCGTCCCACGTCCACGCGCTGCCGTAGGGCGGGCCGCGGAAGTAGCTCTCGTCGCCGACCAAGTCACCGGTCACGCGTTTCACCCCGGCGGCGGCCAGCGCGTTGACGAGCGGCTCCAGCGCCTTCGCGTAGTCGCCGCCGTGGAAACGCGCGGCCATCGAGAAGTCGCCGCGCCCGAAGATGGCCAGGTCGCCCGCGAGCGTGCCGTTCGCGTCCGGCTTCGCGGCGGCGTAGCAGGAAGTGCGGATGCGGAACTGCGGGCCAAGGCGGTCAAGCGCCAGCGCGCCGGTGTAGAGCTTGGCGTTGGACGCCGGCTTGAGGAGCTTGCCGGCATTGTGCTCGAAGAGCGTCTGGCCGGTGTCGAGCGAGATGATCTTCACACCGAGCTGCGCGGCGGCCAGGCGCGGATGCCCGACGCGCGCGGTGAGGTTGGAGCGCAGCGCGGCGAGGGTGGGGATGGTGCTGGTGGGAGCCGGCGCGGCGGCGCTGGTCACGACGAACGCACAGAGGAGGAAGTGGGGAAACGTCCAACGTCCAACGCTCAACTTCCAACTTCCAACGGGTGATTGGTGGCCGCTGGGCCTCGGGCTTTGAACGTTGAGTGTTGGACGTTGAGCGTTGGACGCTCGCCACAGCGGGAAGTGCATGGCGAGGTTCTAGTCGCTGGCCTCGGCGCAGAAAAGTTTTTTGCCAAGCGCCCCGGACGTGTTTAATTCCCTTGGCATGAGCACGCTGGGTTATCCGGACCAACACTTCGTGAACGCGGCGCTCGGCTGGCTGGACTTGCATGTGGCGGCCGAGGCGCGCGCGGAGTTGCAGCAGGTCTCCACCGCGAATGCCTGCCGGCCGGCGGTGCTGGAGGTCTGGTGGCGCGTCCACGCGGCGGAGCGGCATTGGGACGAGGCGCTCCGCGTCGCCGAGATGGAGTTGCAGACCGCGCCCGACCGGATGTCCGGCTGGGTGGACCGCAGCTACAGCCTGCACGAGCTGCGCCGCACGCAGGAGGCGCGGGAGGCGCTGCTGCCGGCGGTGAAGAAGTTCCCCGAGGCCAGCCTGATTCCCTACAACCTCGCCTGCTACGCCTGCCAGCTCGGCGATTCGACTGAGGCGCAGCAATGGCTGCGCAAGGCCATCGCGCGCGGCGAGCGGGACGAGATCAAGCGGCTCGCACTGAACGATCCCGACCTCGCGGCGCTGCGGGAAGAGATCCTCAAACTGTGATTCAACCATCCGCTGCCATGCCGGGACGGAGCTCCCCGCTCCGGAACTGATGAGCGTGCGCATCACCCCGGCCGGCTGGGTCTTCCTCGGCCTCGTGGCGCTCCTTTACGGCGCGTCCATCACGTCGCAATCCGGCCTGCTGCTCGCGCCGGCGGGGATCATTCTCGGCTGCTTCGCGGTGAACCTCGTTTCCGCCTGGCGCGCGGTGCGCCGGCTGGAAGTCATCGCGCCGGGCACGGCGCACGTCGTCGAAGGGCAGCGCCTCAACCAGCCGTGGCAGGTGCGCAACGCGGGCAAGTTTCCGGTTGCGTTCATCGCGGCGGAGTCGGCGGCGAGCCGTTTGTTCAAGCTGCCGCAACTTGCGGCGGGCGAAGATGCGAGCGTGGTTCCCGAGCTGCAGTTCCACCGGCGCGGCGTCTTCGCCCATGACCGGCTGCGGCTGGCGACGGCCTTTCCGTTCGGCCTCGTGAAGGTTGCGCGCCGGCTGGCGCTCGCGGGCGAGGTTGTGGTGCATCCGGCGGTTTATCCGGTGTCGGCTCCGCGCGCGGCGGGCTTCGACGTGATGGTGGGCGGGAAGTTTCGAGGACATCGGCAGACGGGCGCGGGGGACCAGTTCAGTGGCGTGCGCCCGCACCAAGCCGGCGATTCGCTGCGGCAAATCCACTGGGCGAGCAGCGCGAAGGGCCTCGGCCTGATGGTGAAGGTCTTTGATGAAGAACTGTCCGGCCGCGTTGCTGTCGTGCTCGACTGCGGCTCCTCCGGCGACGCGAAGGTCTTCGACGACGCCGTGCGCGCCGCCGGCTCGCTGGTCTTCGCCGCGCTGGACGCCGGGCATCACGTCGAGTGGCTCGACCTCGCGGTGCTGGAGCCGGACTTGATCCCGCCCTTCGCCGACGGCCACGAAATCCTCGACCGGCTCGCGCGGCTGCCCATCGAGCCAAGGAGCGTGGACCGCGAGCGCCTGCGCGGCGCGTTCGAGCGGCTCTCGGTGAAATCCGCCGTGCATCTGGTGCTCACGCAGGCCAGTCCAGCCGCGAGCGAGGCCGTGGCGGAACTTCGCCGACGCGGGCGGAGCGTCAGTGTCTACCTGCCGGCCAAAGTGCCAGAGCGCGAGAACTTCGCAGATGCGCCCGTCTGGCGGTTTAGCGGGCGCAGCATGGAGGAAGTCGCGTGAGAAGTGCGCGCCACCAGTTCATCCTGCTGGGCCTGATCTGCCAGGGTCTGTCGTGGGACGATGTGGCGATGCCGCTGCTGAACGTGCTGCTCTGGGTCGTCTGCCTGACGTTGCCACGGCGGCCAATGCACCTCGGGCAGGCGGCGGACATGGCGGCCATCGTGCTCGGCGGCGTGCTGGCGTGGCAGCTCGCGCCCGCGTTTGGCGTCAGCGCGCACTTCGCCGTCGGGCACGGGCTGACGCTGCTGCAGGCGCTGCGGCTCATGCGCCCGCTGGACCGGCGTGAAAAGCTTTTCTCACTCATCGTCGCCAGCGGCCACCTCGCCGTCGCCTGCACGGTCATCCTCGACCACCGGTTCATCCTCATCCTCATTGCGACGCTCGTGCTGCTGCCGAAGGCCTTGCTGGAATTGGAGGCCGAATCCTTCGCCAGTGCGCCGGCCGCACCGATGAAGCTGCCGCGCGTCGGGTTTGCCAGCGCCGTGGCCATCCTCGCCGTGATGATCGCGGTCTTCGTGCTCGTGCCGCGCGGATTTCTCGGCACGCCGCTGGCGGCGCGGTTGCCGGGCGGGGGCTTGCCGGGCGGCGCGCTGGATTCCGTGCTCGACCCGTCGCGCGGCGGGGCGGCGAACTCCGGCAAGCTCTTGTTGCAGGTCGAAGCCAACGAGGTCGGCTACCTGCGCATGATGGCGCTGACAGACTTCGACGGCCGCCAGTGGAAACCGGACGCGGGCCTGCCCTGGCTGCCGCTGGCGAACACCTCGCCTTCGTGGCTGGCCGGCCACCGGCACCGCCGCGTGCGCGTGAAGGACGTCGCCGCGCTGAACCGCGTGCTGCCGGTGGATGGTCATCCGGCGCGCGTGTCGGGCCGCTTCTTCCGCACGCCCGGCCGGAACGCGAACGGCATCGTCGTCTGCGAGGCGATGTGGAACTCCGGCAACAACCTCTACGAATACTGGGTCAACCCGCGCCCGCCCGCCGAGCACCTGCGCGACTGGCAGCGCGAGCGGCTCCTCGCCCACCCCGCGCCCTCGCCGCAACTCCGCGCGTGGGCGGAGCAGTTGCTGGCGGGCACCACCGATCCGCACGCCCAAGCGCGCCGATTGGAAGCGCATTTGCGCGACACGTTCACCTACGAGCTGGGCGCGCCGGAACTCAGCCGGCTCAACGCGCTGGAGGAATTCCTGCTCAGGGAACGGCGCGGCCACTGCGAGCGCTTCGCCTCCGCGCTCGCGCTCCTGCTGCGGATGCAGGGCGTTCCCGCGCGCGTGGTCGTCGGCTTCGTGCCCGGCGAGCGCAACTGGCTCTCCGGCTGGCGCGACGTGCGGCTGCGCGACGCGCACGCGTGGGTGGAGGCGCACTTTGCGGAGCGTGGCTGGGTGCAGTTCGATGCCACACCGCGCGCCACGTTGCCGCCTCCGCGCTGGGAACCCGCCGAGCTGTTCGATGCGCTCGATGTCATCTGGTATTTGAACATCGTCAACTTCGATGCCGTAGCGCAGCGCAACTTCTTCCAGGTTTCCGCGCAAGGTCTCGGCGGCGTGCTCGACTTGGCGCGCAGGTTCGGGCCGCCGTTGCTGGGACTGGCGGCGTCGGTGGCCCTGGGCGCGTGGCTGAAACGCCGGTGGGCCATCCGTGCCCGGCGCGGGTCGCGGGCGGATGCGGCGGCGCTCTCCGCGCGGTTTGCGAGCGACACCTACGGGCGGATGCTGCGGCTGCTCGCGCGCCACGGCCGGGTGCGCCGACCCCACGAAACACCGCGTGAGTTCCTCGACAGGCTGCGCGGCGAGCCGGTGCCGGTCCGTGGGCCGGTGGAGCGCGTCACCACGGCTTTTTGCGCCACCCGATATGGCCGGCAGGCGTTGTCACCGGAAGAACAGGCGGAGCTGGACACGGAGCTGGTTCGGCTGTCGGCGGCGCTGCGGGCAGCGGGCAAGGAGGATGCGCAACGGCCATTAGCCATTGCAGGTGGCCGCAGCCTTAACTGAACACTGGATACTGGTTACTGAACACTCTCCCCGTCTCACAGCTTCGCCAGCTCCGCCCACAGCAAGGCGCTCATCCGCATCCCCGCGTGGAAGCAGTCGAGATCGAACTTCTCGTTGGGCGAGTGCGCGTTGTCGTCGGGGAGCGAGAGGCCGAGGAGCAGCGTCTCGACGCCGAGGATGCGCTTGAAGTCGTTCACAATGGGAATGGAGCCGCCTTCGCGCATCAGGACCGGCTCGCAACCGAAGGCCTCGCGCAGCGCACGCAACGCGGCCTGCGCACGCGGGCTGTCGGGTTGCACGAGATACGGCTCGCCGGCGTGGCCGGCCTCGACCGTCAGTTTGCAGCTTGGCGGGCAGAGCTTCTTCAAGTGCGCGACGATGAGCTTCTGAATCCGTTTCGGGTCCATGTCCGGCACGAGGCGGAAGGTGAGCTTCGCGCGCGCCCACGCGGGCACGATGGTCTTGCTGCCCTCGCCCTGGTAACCGCTGGTGAGGCCGTTGATCTCACAGGTCGGGCGCGCAGTGCGGCGCTCCGTGCTGGTAAAACCCTTTTCCCCGAACAGCTCCGGCACGCCGACGAGCTTGCGGAAGGTGGCTTCGTTGCCGGGGAGCTTCGCCAGCATCGCGCGCTCGTATTTCGAGAGCGGGGCGACGTCGTCGTAGAAGCCGGGGACGGTGACGCGTCCGTGCTTGTCGCGGAGCTTGGCGAGCATCTGCGCGAGGGCCATCGCCGGGTTGTCCACCGCGCCGCCGAAGAGGCCGGAGTGCAGGTCACGGTTCGGCCCGTCGAGGCGGATCTCCACGGCGAGGATGCCGCGCAGAGCGTAGGTGAGCGCGGGGTGGCGCTTGCTGGGCAGGCCGTTGTCCGAAATGACGAAGGCCTCGCACTGCAAATCCTTCTTCCGCGCGCGCAGGAAGGGCGCGAGGTTTTCGCAGCCGATCTCCTCCTCGCCCTCGATGAGGAAGGTGAGGTCGCAGGGCAGTTCCGTGCCGGTCTTGAGGTAGGCCTCGGCCGCCTTCAAGTGCGCGAAGTGCTGGCCCTTGTTATCGCAGGAGCCGCGGGCGAAGAGGTTGCAGCCATCAACACGAGGCTCGAAGGGCGGGGACTTCCACAGCTCCAGCGGCTCGGGCGGCTGCACGTCGTAGTGGCCATAGACGACGTAGTGCGGCTTGCGCGGGCCGGCCTTGCGCGGCGTGCGGGCGAGCACGATTGGGTTGCCGGCGGTGGGGCAGACCTCGACTTCGAGGCCGATGGCGCGGCAGTGCGCAGCAATCCACTGCGCGCACTTCTCCAAGTCAGGCTTGTGCTGCGGCTGCGCGGAGACGCTGGGGAAGCGGAGGTAGTCGCAGAGTTCGGAGAGGAAGCGGGTTTCGTTCGCGGCGAGATAGTCGAGGACTGGTTGCATGGGCGGAGAGGAAAGCGGAGGCGGGGCCGGAAGGCAATGGCGGGGCGTAAGGCGGACACTCCTGTCCGCTGTGGGCGCGCGGACTCGCCCGGCACGCCATCAACCGCCCGCCTGCGGGACAGGAGTGTCCCGCTCACGGGAATTAAGCCTTGGCGCGGCCAATCGTTACGTGTAGGTAACAACTCGTTTTTCCGGCACAACGCGCACTGCTAAAACTCATGAGTTCACCCAACACAACCAGCGACGGCCCTTGGTGGAAACAGCTCAACGGCTATCACTGGTTCGTCTTCGCCGTGGCGGCGCTGGGCTGGCTCTTCGACTGCCTGGACCAGCAGCTTTTCACGCTCTCGCGCGGGCCGGCGATGAAGGCGCTGCTGCCCGCCGGCAAGGATCCGCTGCTGTGGGGCGGTTACGCGACCTCGATCTTCCTCTGCGGCTGGGCCACGGGCGGGCTGGTCTTCGGCGTGCTGGGCGACCGCATCGGGCGGGCGAAGACGATGATGATCACGATCCTGATCTACTCGCTCTGCACAGGATTGAGCGCGTTGTCCCAGTCGTTCTGGGACTTCGCGTTCTACCGCTTCATCACGGGGTTGGGCGTGGGCGGCGAGTTCGCGGTGGGCGTGGCGCTGCTGGCGGAGGTGATGCCGGCGAAAGCCCGCTCCGGCGCGCTAGGTTCGCTCCAGGCGCTCTCGGCGCTGGGAAACATCTCCGCCGCGTTCATCGGCATGGGCATGGCGAACCTGGAGAAGACGGGCGTCATCTCGCTGGGCAACTCCTGGCGCTGGATGTTCGTGATTGGCGCGATTCCGGCATTCCTCGCGCTCATCATCCGCATGCGGATGAAGGAGCCGGAGCGCTGGCAGAACTTGAAGGACTCCGGCGAGCTGGACAAGCACAGCGCGTTCACCTACGGGGAGTTGTTCAGCACGCCGCGCTGGCGCAAGAACGCCATCATCGGGATGCTGCTGGTTTGCTCGGGTGTGATCGGCCTGTGGGGCATTGGCTTCTACACGCCGGAACTGGTCCGCACGGTGTTGCGCAAGTCCTACACCGCCGCCTACGTGGACTACGCGAAAGTTTCCACCGCCGCCGCCGCCGCGACCTCCACCGACGCGGTGCCGCAAGTCATCAAGGACGCGCACACGGAACTCACCAAGCAAGGCCTGCCCGCCGCCGAGATCCAGAAATCCATCGAGGCCAAGACCATCGGGCCGCTGGTGGACAAGTGGGCGAGCTGGGGTTTGCTCACGCTGCAAATCGGAGCGTTCTTCGGGATGCTGACGGCGAGCTGGGTCGCGGCCAAGCTCGGCCGCAAGACGGCCTTCGCCCTCGCGTTCTCGACGTCGCTGGCGGCGACCGCGAGCGCCTTCTGGTTCTACCGCGATGCGAGCCAGACCTTCTGGCTGATCCCGATCATGGGCTTCTTCCAGCTCTCGGTGTTTGCCGTCTATGCGATTTATCTGCCGGAACTGTTCCCCACGCACCTGCGCAGCACGGGCACTTCGTTCTGCTACAACGTGGGCCGCTTCCTCGCGGCGGCGGGCGTCCCGGTCATCGGCCTGCTGAAGACCGAAGTTTATGCCAGCTCGCCCGAACCGATGCGCCCGGCAGCGCTGACGATGTGCTGCATCTTCCTGCTCGGCCTGGCGGTGCTGCCCTTCGCGCCGGAGACCAACGACAAGCCGCTGCCGGAGGACGAAAAGGGTTTCGCGCACTGAGCGGGCAATACCGCTGTAGCCCGACTTTCTTGCCGCGGAAATGTGGCACGCCGGAGATTGGCGGGCTTTTGCGCCGTCCTGCTGGGAAAGCCCGATGGTGCCGCGGGAGGTGTGACGAGACAGCATGGTGATGCTTGTCGCTTGCCTCTACGGCATGAACGCCGCGCACCGGCCGTGTTGATGCGACGGCGGACAGGAGTGTCCGCCCCAC
Organism: Limisphaerales bacterium; assembly: GCA_009773355.1. GTDB lineage: Bacteria > Verrucomicrobiota > Verrucomicrobiia > Limisphaerales > SXTU01 > SXTU01. Next base: position 32,182 of record WRPG01000028.1, on the reverse strand, counting down.
CCGTCACACCGAGAAGAAGTCCTTCATCTTGTTGAGGAAGTCGTTGGCGTATTCCTCCTGGCTCTTGGGCACGACGGTCCGGCTGCGCTGCGTCTGCGACTCGGCGAGGATGACCTCGGTTTCGAGGCGGCGCAGGGCGAGGATTTCACTGAGCTTCTCCACCAGCTCGGGCGACTCGCGTAACACCTCGGCCACGCGCTCGCGCGCGATGAGGACGACCTCCGCGTCCGTGGTGGCCACCACGGTGGCGCTGAGTTTCTCGCCGGTCAGCAGGGAGATTTCCCCGAGGCATTCGCCGCTGCGGACCACGTTGACGCGCGTCGAGTGGCCGTCGGCTTCCACATACACGTCCGCCTCGCCGTCCACGACGACGTAGAGCGCGCCGCCCTCCTCGCCCTGGCGGAAGATGCGCTCGCCCTTGCCAAACAACTGCTTGTGCGCGCCGACGACCAGCTTCTGGCGCTGGGCCTCGTCCAGCACGCCGAAGATCATGTTGCGCCCGAGGATGTCGGCGATGTGCCGGGCCTGGGCGTCGGAGTCGTCCTTCGGGCGGAGGTATTGCACCACGCGTTGCGGGAACGGCATGGTGAGGCCGGCGCGGCGCAGCTCATACCACGCGTCCGTGCGGATGCCGTCGGCGATGCGGTCCTGCTCGGCGTCCTTCTCGATCCAGACCCGGACCTCGTAGTTGATGGTGCTGTCGGCGAACTCCTTGAGATAGACCTCGGGCGCAGGTTCCTTGAGGACACCATGCACGTCCGCCGTGGCGCGGAGCAGGATGCGGCGGACTTTGTTGGGCGGGGCCTCGTATTCCACCGGCACAGTGATTCGGATCGCATGATGCGGCGTGGGGTAGCTGTAGTTCTGGAGGTGAACATTGACGAGATCCACGTTCGGAATCTCAATGTAGGTGTGGTCAACGGTGCGCAGCCGCGTGGTGCGCCAGTTCAGTTCCATCACCTCGGCGAGGCGGCTGTCAATGTAGAGCCAGTCGCCGAGCTTGAGCGGCTTGCTCATCTGGATGGTCAGCCCGGCGGTAAAATTGGCGATCACCGGGCGCAGTGCCAGGCCTGCGGCCAAACCCGCGCTGCCGAGGCCCGCACCCGCGAGCAAGCCGGGCACCTGCACGCCAAAGACGAACTGAAGGATAAGCACCGCCGCCGCCGTGATGCCGATGAGACGGGTGGCATGGGTGAAGAAGCGCGGCACGACCATGTTCCGCTTCTTGGCAAAGTAGCCCTCCCAGTAGAACCGGTTGAACAGTGTCAGAAAGAGCATCGAGTCCATCATGAACGCCGCCGCCATGACGACCCGATGTTTATCCCGTTCCGCTGGCACGCCCACGTCGAAGATGAAGTAGGACGCGGCCAGCGCCGCGTTGGCGATGCAGATGAGGTGGTAGGCCGCCCCCATCTTCACATTCCACCGCCGCCGCAACTGCCGGCCCAGCATCACCATCACCAGATACACGGGCAACCCGACGAGAAGGATGTAGAAGAAGTGGCTCATGCCTGTGTGCGCATCTTGGAAAAGCGCGTGGGCGACTGCAACTTGGAAATCGCCGGCCGTCAGCGGCGAGTCTCGCGCTACTTCGCCAGATGCAGACAAACCAGCTTGTCCTCGCTGCGGAGGTAGAGCCGCTTGCGCGAAAGAATCGGCGCGGCCCAGGTCGGGTAGCCCAGCATCGGTGCCTGCCAGCGGGCGAGTTCCTCGGGCTGCTTGGAGTTTGGCTTGAAGATGCCGAGCAAGCCGGCCTCGCCGAGGACGAACAGCTTGCCGTCCGCAAGAATCGCCGAGCCGCGGCCATAGACCGGGAACTGCGTGCCGTGCGGCGGACTCTTCTGCCAGCGCTCGTCGCGGCTCCACTTCACCTTGCCGGTCTTGAACTCCACACAGCGGAACGACGCGTCCGGCTCGTCGCGCCCGCTGAAGGCGTAGAGATGGCCGTCGAGCAGGACGGGCGTGTTCCAGTGCAGTTCGAGCGCGGGCACCTTCCACTTGCCGGTCGCCGGATCGCGGTCGGCGGGGTCGAAGGGATGCCGCACCGGATCACGCCAGACTTCGTCGAACCCCTTGCCGTCCGGCTTCACGCGCAGCAGCACCGCGCCGCTGCGGTAGTAGGCGGCGGAGATGAGCACCGTGTCGTTCTGCACGATGGGGTTCATCGCGTTGACGGAGTCGTTCGCAAGGGACTGGAACCAGCGGCTGAAATTGACCGCGCCGTTGGTCGGATTCACCGAGCAAAGGCCTTGGCGCATGAGGCAGAAGATATGCCGCTGCCCGTGGACCGTCGCGGCCACCGGCGACGCGTAGCTCGCGAGCTTCTCGAAGCCGGTCCACTCGTAGGGCTGCTCCGTGCGCCAGCCCAGCGTGGTCACTCCGGTCCAATTCGCCTTGCCCACGCTTTGCCAGAGCGTCTTCCCGGTCTTCGCGTCGAAGGCGACCATGCCTGCGTTCGGCTGGCCGCCGACCATCACGATGAGCTTGTCGCCCTCCAGAATCGGCGTGGAGCCGACGCCGAAGAAAGCCTCCGGCACGTTGAACTCCTTCGCCGTGTCGCGCTGCCAGACGAGCTTGCCGGTGGCGAGTTCGAGGCAAAGCAACTTGCCCTCCGCGCCGTAGGTGTAACAGCGATCCGCCGTGAGCTGCGGCGAGCAACGCGGGCCGTTGTTGTAGCCGAACGGGTCTTGGTAGCGGCTCGGGTAGGCGTAACGCCAGGCGGGCTTGCCCGTCGCCGGGTGCATCGCCTCGACGACTTCCTCGTCTTTCACGCGGTGGTGCAGCACCAGCAACTCGCCGCGCACCGACGGCGCGCTGTAGCCCGTGCCGATGTCGCGCTGCCAGAAGACGGGCGGGCCGGCCTTGGGAAACTTGTCGAGCAGGCCGGTCTCGCGCGAGGTGTTGTCGCCGCGCGGGCCAAGGAACTGGGGCCAGTCCTCCAGCACCTCGGCCGCACGGAGCGAACCGGCGGCCACGGCGAGCGCGAGCAAAAGGCTGGGAAGCTTCATGTGCGTGCGCGTCTGCTCAGGCGTTGTCCTGCCGCTTCGCGCCCTTGCTGTGCTGGCGCTGGCGATTGGGACGGAACGCGCGGTCGGGGCCTTCCACGCCGTTGGCCTCGCCCATGTAGAGGCTGAGGAGGTAGGCGCGCTTGGTCTGCTGCGCCTGCTGCTGGCGGCGACCACGAATCAGTTCGGCAATTTTGGCAAGCAAGCGCATCGGCTGTCGCTGGCGACAGCGGCGAGCTTGGGGGAAACCGGGCGGCGCGAAAAGAGGAAACCTCAGGCCACCGCGTCGGGCGTCGGGGGCTTGAGGGCCGCGTCCTGCGGATGCGCGCCCACGTCGCCGTGATAGGCGGTCTGGCGACGGAAGCGCAGCTCGGCCGCGCGCGAGTCGTCCCCGGCGGCGCTCGTGGCGATGGCGGGCAAATCAAACGTCCCGTCCGGCAGCGCGAAGCGGTAGCTGAACGTGCCATCGGGCCGCAGGCGAATCCGGCGTCCACCGATGCTCACGGCCGCGTCCGGCTCGGTCGCGCCGTAGATGATGAGTTCGGCGTTGACGTTGAACCAGAAGCCGTGGGCCTTCTCTCCGCCGGCGATTGGCCCCGGCAAACTGCCCAGCGCGCCAAATGGGCTGCTGGGCGAGCCAAGTCCGAGCGCGCCTTGACCAGCCGCGAGCTGCGCGGCCGCCTGCTCGGAGAGCTGCCTCACGAGCTGGCGGCGGACGAGTTCCGTGATTTCCAGCGAGCCAATCCACACGCGGCGCACCTCGTCCATCGTGATGACTTCAGCGAGCGCCTTGGCCTGCGCCGGCGTCCAGACGGGCGCGGGCGCGGGGCCGGCGGTCTCGGCGGGCGCGGCCTTCGCCGACTTGGGCCGCACGTCCAGTTCCGCGCGCGGCGGGGCGAAGGTGTCGGCGGTGGGCAAGTCTGGGTGCCCCAGCTCGCGCAACTGCGCCAGCGCCTCCATGAGCGGGATGTTCTGGCCGACGACGGTCTTGACCATCTCCACGAGCTGGTCGAAGGGCACCTCCACCGGCAGCGTGGCGAAGTCCGCGCTGGTGTCGTCGGACTGGCTGTCGGGCGGCGTGACGGTCGCGGCGGAGACGGCGATGGTCTGCCAGCGCTCCTTGCGGTCGAAGTAGCCGAGCTGCGCGACGAACTTCGTCCCGCCGCGCCCGACGTGGATGAACCAGTTCTTCGACTCGGGATGAACGTGCTGCGTGACGACCGGCTCGCCGAGGATTTCCTTCTCAAAGACGCGGACAATCAGATGGCCGTCGTCCGACTCGGCGTTGTATTCGCGTTGCTGCGCGGCGGTCAAATCCCAGTGCGCGTAGAGCCACTGCGGGTCGCGCGCGGTGAGCCAGAGCTTCGCGGTGCCGTAGGACTCGGGCAGCTCGCCGCGCTCCTCCACCGGGCCGGCGTGCGCGGGCGGCGTGGTGGGGCCGAGCGCGTAACGCTGGCCGGGACCGCTCACGCCCGCCTGCGCGGCGGCGTCGCCCGCAAGGAGGATGGCGGGGATTTCGAGCTTGGGCTGGCGGGTCTTGCGCGGCGCGGCGGGACGCTTGGACTTCATCGCCGTGGCGGCGACGCGCGCGGGGCGCTTGACCTTGGTGGACAGCTCGGGCTTGGGCGCGGCTTGGGGCGAAGCCTCCGTGGCGGTTTTGGCGATGCGCTTGGCCTTGGCCGGCGCTTCCGTCGCCGGGGCGGCGGGAGCGGGAGCGGGCGTAATCGTTGGCGTCTTCAAGGCGCGACGGGGCGATTTCTTTTCAATCTTCATAGGATTCCGGGGCGAGCGGGTCGGAAGGGCAGCGCCTTTTCTAAGCTGGGGCATCCTGCGCCCAAGCCGCCGGGCCGCGCAACGGAAATTTCCGTGACATCGCGCGGCGGCAACGTAGAACTCCGCGCACCATGAAACTGCGCCTTTGCCTCCTCGCCGCCGCGTTGCTCGCCGCCCTGCCGGCGCGCGCGGAAAGGATTGTCCTCGTCGCGGGCGGGACCAAGGACGCCGTCGGCCTTCCCGCCACCGAGGCGAAACTCAAGGAGCCCTTCGGCGTGGACTTCGACCGCGCGGGCAACCTCTTCATCATCGAGATGGCGATGGGCAACCGCCTGCTCAAGGTGGACGCGAAGGGCGCACTCACGCACCTCGCTGGCACCGGCAAGGCGGGCTTCTCCGGCGACGGCGGCCCCGCGCTCGCCGCCGAGTTCAACGGCCCGCACAACCTCGCCGTGCTGCCCGACGGCAACGTGCTCATCGGTGACACTTGGGCCGGGCGCGTGCGCAAGGTGGACGTGAAGTCCGGCACCGTCACGAGCCTCGCGGGCTACACCGTCCCCGCCGAGCGCGCGCGCGGGAGCGGGCCGTATTGCATCACGCTGGATTTCACCGGCACCAAACTCTACCTCGCCGACCTCACGCGCATTCACGAGCTGAATCTCGCCACCGGCAAGTCGCGCGTCGCCGCCGGCAATGGCAAAAAGGGACGGCCCGAGGACGGCGCGGTCGCGACCGAAGCCCCGCTCTCCGACCCGCGCGCTGTTGCCGTGGATCGCAAGGGCAACATTTACATCCTCGAACGCGGCGGCAACGCGCTGCGCGTCGTCTCGCCGGACGGCAAGATCAGGACCGTCGTCAACGCCAGCGGCAAAAAGGGCGGCACCGGCGACGGCGGCCCCGCGCTCGAAGCCACCATGAACGGCCCGAAGCACCTCTGCGTGGACCTCGACGACAACGTCATCATCGCCGACGCCGAGAGCCACCTCATCCGCAAGTTCACGCCCAGGGACGGGAAGATTGTCCGCGTCGCCGGCACCGGGAAGCAGGGCAAGGGCGCGCTGGGCGGCTCGCCTTTGGAATGCGACCTCGCACGCCCGCACGGCGTCACCGTCCACCGCGACGGCACGCTCTACATCACTGACAGCTACAACCACCGCATCCTGCGGATTGAGAAGTAGGAGGGGCGCGGCCTTCAGCCGTAACCACGCAGTTGGCGGGGGGGGAGCGCACGCGCGCCGCGTGCCGTCGTGGCCGTCCCGGCCACGACCTCGTCCCACCAATCTCCTCCGCACCGTCTGGTGGGCTGAAAATGGAATGACGCAGTTTCCTGCGGGACGCCGTCCGGTCTTCAAGCGCCGCGTTGCGCCGCCACCGTCTCGCGGCAGTAGCGCTCGAAGACGGCGTTGATGCTGGGCCAGCCGAAGTTCTTCTCCACCAGATCGCGGGCGTTCTGGCCGAAGGCGCGGCGGCGGTCGGCGTTTTCAAAGAGGGCGCAAATCTCGTTCGCGAAGTCGGCGGGCGTGTCGGCCAGCGCGATGTGCTCGCCGTGGTTCACGGGCAGGCCCTCCGCGCCGATGCGCGTGCTGACACAGGGAATTCCCGTGGCCATCGCCTCGAAAATCTTGATACGCGTGCCGCCGCCGACGCGCAGTGGGACGACCATCACCTCGCCCGCCGCGAGGTGCGGGCGCACGTCATCCACGGTGCCGGTGACGCGGATGCTGGCGTCGCGCGCGGCGAGTTCCTGCACCTTGGGCGCGGGCTTGCGGCCAACGATGGTGAGCGTGGCGTCGGGGAACTTCTGCTTCACCAGCGGCCACATCTCGTCGGCGAACCACACGCAGCCGTCAATGTTCGGCATCCAGTCCATCGAGCCGAGGAAGACCAGCGAGCGCGGCGTGCGCGGGGCGGCGCTGAGCTGGAAGAAGTTCAAGTCCACGCCGGTGGGCACCGCGCCGCAGACATTGGTGAGCGAGAAGTTTTCGCGCAGCAGCCGGGCGTCCTCCTCGGAGACGGCGCAGACCTTGTCCGCGAGCGAGCAGGCGAGCGCCTCGAACCTCCGCATCCGCTGCCACTGGCCGTGCATGTAGGAGCGGCGCACGCCGCCCTGGGCCGTCTCGTAGTGACGCTGCCAGATGAGCGACTCGACGTTGTGCTGGAAGAGGAGCACGGGCGTCTGCGGACGGTAGTTGCCGTAGTAGAGGTTGACCGCCGGCGTGAGGAAGTCGCAGACGATGAGGTCGAACTTGCCGGAGGTGTCCGCGTGACGGATTTCCGCCGCCCACGCGCGCGAGAGGTATTTCTGAATGGCGTAGGGCAGGCGCGAGCCGGCGAAGTTGATGCCGAGCTGGAAGACGAAGCGGAGCGAACGCTTCGGCGCCTCGCGCCACGGAATCCACCGCTGATCGTCGGAATACTGGTGCGCGTCCTTGCGCGCGGACTCCGGCGTGCCGTCGGGCCAGAGCGAGAGGTAGGTGAGCGGGTTCTTGCGCCGCAGCTCGCGGAGCATGTTGAACGTGCGGATTTTCCCGCCGGTGTCCACGGGGTGCAGCGGGCCGGTCTTGAGCCAGAGGATGCGCAGCGGATCGTCCGGCTGGCGCGGCTTGATGCTTGAGGCCCAGAATTCGCTCATGCGTGTCGGTGGTGGGATTGAACAGCAAGGCGGCGGGCGACAGAAGGAAATTTCCCGGCGGGCCTGCCCTGAAACTGGCGGTTCAGCGTTTCTGGCCGAGCCACAGCATGAGCATGGGCAGGAGGACGCCCAGCGCGAGGCAGAGCCAGACGGGCCAGACGGGCTTGAAGAGCTTGAAGGAGAGCACCAAACCCAGCGCGATGGTGAGCGTGGCGGCGATGGACATGACGACGACGAGGGCCTTGAAATACCTGGGCGAGGACGGCTTCTCGAACTCCTGCTCGGCGGGGTAAATCTGGTCCGAATGCACCACGCGGAACTTTTGCAGGAGCGTCTCGGCCTCGCTGGGGTGCTTGAGGCGGTTCTGGTTCACGGTCTGATACCAGCCGGTCAGGATGTAGAAGAGCAGCAGCGGCGTGAAGAAGCAGCCGAGGAAGAGATGCGCGCGGCGGATGAACCTCATGGGCGGCTCACTTCTCGGGGATGGGGATGAAGAGCTTCTGGCCGGCGCGGAGCCGGTCCATGTTCGCGCCAGGGTTGGCGGCCTCAAGCTGCTTGAGCGTGATCTTGCCGGGGCGGCCCTTGGACTTCTGGTCATCGTTGTAGGCCTTGAGGATTTCCAGCGCGGTCTGGTTCTTTTCGACGAGGTGATACACACCCGTGTCGGGGACGCCGGAAGGCGGGGATTTCGCCCGGCCGCCGCCGTGGAACTCGGATCTTTCCTTCGCCGACTTGGTTGGTGCCGGGGCGTTGAAGACGGGGGCCGGCGGCGCGGAGGCCATGAGCTTGCGCAGCTCCTCGAACTTTTCGAGGAACAGCTTCTTGTCGGCCTCCCGGCGATGCTCGCTTTCCTTGAGCGCGTCGCGGAGCTGGTGCAGCTCCTCCTTGCTGGCTCTGGTCTGGAGGGCATTGTTGCTTGCAGTGGCGACCTTGGCGGCGGAATCCTCCACCAGCGAGGAGTTGCGCTGCAAATCGCCGAGCTTCTTGCGCAGGGAGTCGTTGGCCTCCTTCACCGCCTCCAGGTCGCGCTCGACGCGGCGGAGGCGGTCTTCCAGCTCCTGCCGGACGGCGTCGCCGACGAGGTTCTGCGCGGGCGCGCCGCCGGGCAGCGCCAGCCAGCCGGCCAGCGAGGTGAGCAGTAGGATTCGTTTCATGGTGCGACAATAGGAAAGCGCCGCCCACAGGGGCAAGCGTGGAACCAAGACGCGCGGGGTTGGACGCAAACAGCGGCGCGATGCTCCGGGATTTTTTCCGCTCAGGACACCACCGACACCTTGAACGTGTTCGGACCGAGGCGGATGGTCTGGTCGGTCATCATGGGGATCAACTCGCCGGGGTGGAGCACGGAGCGGTTGACCTGCACCGCCTCGTTGGCGGCGATGGCCTCGAGCCAGAAGCAGCCGCGGAAGTGATGAAAGCGGCCCTGCACGGGCGCCAGCCCCTCGTAGGGCAGGCACACCGGATTGGCTTCGTCCGTGCCGAAGGTGGCGTCGGTCAGCACCCAGAAGCTCTCGCGGAAGGACGGCGGACAGGCGGTGGGCCGGAGCGCGATCGCGCCGCGCACGGGCACCTCGACGGGCTGGGGCAGACCGGGGAGGGATTTCAGGTTCTTGACGGACGGCTCGCCGCTCAGGGCCGAGGGAAAAATCTTCAAGTCCAGGATGTATTCCGCGCCGAGGCGGAGCTGGCCGGGGCCTTTGATGGGCATCCAGTCGTTGCTGGCCAGCGGGATGCCGTCGAAGAAGGAGCCGCCCTTGCTGCGGTTGTCGCGCGCGCCGGCCAGCCCGGCGTCCAGCCAGCCCATGATGACATGGACGCGGCTGATCTGGCGGGTCTTCTCGTCGTTCTCCGGGCTGCGGGGCCAGAACCAGGCGATCCAGTCGGACTCGTTCTCGCGGTTGCCGTCCGGCGCGGTGTGGTTCTTGCCGATCTTGAACTCGGGGCCGGACACCAGCCACAGCTCGCGCAGGGTGTCGGCGCGCTCGGGCACCAGACGCAGGCGCTGGCCGAACTGCGGGAGCTTGAGGAAAAGGTTGGGGATGCGCAGCTCGGCCTGGTTGGAAGCCGGCTTGGTGGTGTGCGTGGTCTCCGAGGTGACGCGCTGGCATTTCTCCGTGTCCGGCGGCGGCACGAAACGGACATGGTCCACCTCGCCGACCTCGCAGATGCTGACGGGGCGGGGCACGCCCTTGAGCTGGTAGGGGCCGTGATTGACCCAGGCCAGCTCGCCCAGGCCGTGGATCGCCTCGTCGCCGATCATCATCTTGGCGTTCTCGAAGGCCACGCCGCTCATCAGGGTGTGGCCGCCGTCGGCCAGCGACTGGATGCGCGCCGCGAGGTCCACATGGCTGCCGAAGACCTTCGTGTTTTCCGAGCCGGGCTTGCGGGTGTCGTGCAGGGCGATCTCGCCGATGTGGATGCCGATGCGGTCCAGCACCTTGGCCTTGAGCTCCTCGGTCAACTGGCGGTTCTGGTGATGCAGGCGGAGGGCGAAATGCGTCGCGTCCGTGGTGTTGCTGAAGAGGAGGAGGAACTGGTCGCCCGCCGTCTCAATCTCCTGCCCGCCGGGAAATTTCTTGAGCAGCATCCGCACGCCCTCGTGGTGGCGCATGATGACCTCGCCCGCGCGGCGCTCGCCCACCTGGGCCTTGAGCTTGGTGCTGTCCACCAGGTCGCTGAAGAAGATCACCGCCAGCGACAGGCGGCGGAGCATGACTGAATCGGCGGGCTGGGAATCTGGTTCGGGGTCGGGCATGTCGGAGGTGGCGGCGAAATTATTTGCCGGGGTCGAGCACGATGCGGAACCCGGTGTCATCCAGCGCGATGGCGCCGGGGAAGCGATAGCCTGACAGCATCATGAAATTGCTGGGCCGCTGCCCCTTGACGACCTCCGTCTTCCAGGAGCCGCCCCGCAGGGCATAAACGCCGTCCGACTGGCCGAACCGGTCCTCGCACCACTCGGCCGCGTTGCCGCCGAGGTCGTGGATGCCAAACTGGTTCGGCTTGAAGCTCCGCACCGGCGCCGTGCTGGCAAAATCGTCGCTGCCCGAGCCAGGGCCGTAGTTGCCCGCGCCCTTGGGCGGGGCGGCATCCTTGGTGTCGCCCCAGGGGGCCTTGTCCTTTGCGGAGTTTTTGAGGCGGTCGGAGGGCAGCGCGCCCTTCTCATTCACCAGGCCGACGGCGGCGCTCCACTCCACGTCAGCCGGCAGACGGTAGGACTGGCCGGCGGCGATGGTCCCGGCCTTGCGCTCCTTGTCCGTGAGCCAGGCGCAATAATCCCGCGCCTGCTGCCAGGTGACGTTGACGGCCGGGTGATCGCCATTCTGGGCGGCGAGCGGCTCCCACCCCAGTTCCTTGTCCTTCGCGAAGCCCTGATAATCCCGCACCCGCGTCTCGTGGACGCACATCAGTCCCTTCACGCCCGGCACGGCCACAAACTCCATTCCCAGACTGTTCAGCCACTGCTTGGTGGCGGCGGTGGGCGTGCCACCGGGTTTCGGGGCGGGGGCCGGGGTGGGCGTCATGACCTTGGCCACCTGCTCAGGCTTGGGGGCGGGCGTGGGCGCGGGGACGACGGGCTTGGGCGCCGGCTCGGGCGGCTTCGGCGCGGGCTTGGGCGCAACCACTTTGGCGAGCGTGATCTTCTTGGTGGTGCGTTCGCCGGCGGTGATGGCGACGGATTCGGTCTTGGGCTGGTGTCCTTCACGCTTGGCCTCGAAGCTGAGGTTTCCGGGCGGGAGGCCGGCAAGCTCGAGGGTTGGCTCGGCCTTGCCACGAGAAACCCCGCCCACGAAGATTTCTGCGCCCGGCGGGTCCGCAGTGATGCCAACCGCGCCGGGGAAGGTGAGCGGCAGCGTGAGTTTCTCCCCCTTCTTCAAGGGCACGTTCGTGATGAGGTTGGGCATCTTCGCGTAAGTCGCCACAATCTCCAGCGGGCCGGGCGGCAAGGGCACCGGGAACTTCGAGATCGCGACGCCATTCACCGTGAGCTTGGCGCTGGCCGGCTCGATGAGCACGTCGAGCGTGCCCTCGGCGAACTCGTGCGCGACCGGCACGGTCTGCTGCCGCGCCACGGTCACTTCCTTGCTGAACTCGTCCCAGCCGCCGGGCCGCCGCAGCTTCACGAGATAGGTGCCCGTGGGCAGGGTGAGGAATTCCGGCGCGGCCTTGGTGCTGCCCTTCTTGGTCTCAACCGGCCCGCCCAGCACGCTCACCGGCTGGATTTCGTAGGGGAGGCTGGCGGGCGTGGAGGCAAGCTGGAGCGTGCCGGTGGAGCGCTTCAGGGCGATGGGCGCGACGGCGTTGGTGCTGCCGCCCTTGACCTCGATCTCGCGGGTCTCCGGCTCGTAGCCTTCGAGCCGGTAATTCACGGTGTATTTGCCGGGCGTCAGGCTGGCGAAGAGCGCGGGCGTGAAACGCGGAGCCTGCCCCTCGATGACGGCGCTGGCATTGGTCGGGGTGGTGAGCGCGGTGAACGCGCCGCGCAGGACGTTGTCGGTGCTGTTCCAGTTGATGGGGGTGAGGATGCCCTTGAGCACGGCCACGGTGTCATCGAACGGCGCGAAGCCCTCGCGCTTCATCGTGACACGGTAGCTGCCGGCGGGCAGATCGGTGAAATTCGTCGGCGTCACCCCGGCGAACATCCGGCTGGCGCCCCGGAAGACCTCGAAGGCCAGCCCCGGCGGCGTGCTGCGCAAATCCATCGCCCCCATCGGGAAGGCGTGGCTGACCTGCGCCTGCGCCCCGGCTTCGACCGTCAAAGGCTCGACCTTGTCCGCGTGGTCCGTGCGCTTGAGCGTGACGGTGTAGCGCCCCGTGGCGAGGTTGGTCTTGAAGGGCGTCAGGCCGCGCGCGACCACCGAGCCATCGGCGGTGTTCGTGATGACGAAGTCGGACTTGTCCGGCGTGCTCTCCACGCTGACCTGGCCGGTGAGGCGCTTGAGGACGACCTTCACCTCCAGCGTGCCCGTATTGGTCAGCGCGACCTCCTTGAACTCCTCCTCGTGGTTGGGCAGCCGGAAGAGCAGCGTGTGCGTCCCGGTCTGGATGTTCGTCTGGCTCGTCGGGGTGCGCAGGGTTTTCCGGCCATCGAAGATGACCTCCGCTCCGGGCGGCTCGCTGATGACGGTGATGGCGCCGAACTGCGGCGCGGCGGGGACCGGAGCCACCGGGGCGGCGGTTTCAGGACCCGGGGTCACTGGCCCAGCCCCAGGTTTTCCACCCGTGTCTGGCCGTCCCTTCCACCAAATCCCCCCGCCCACCAGCGCGAGCAGGACCACCACGCCGGCGATCACGGGCATCAGCGGGAAGCCCTTGCGCGGCTCCTCCTCCGGGGGCGGGGCGGACGGCGCGGCCTTGCCGGGCGGACGGGCAGGCCGCTGGGTGGCCGGGCCTTTCCGGTCAAACGTCATCGCGGGGGCCGTGATCGTCTCGCCCTTGAGCAGCTTGGCGACTTCCTCGCAGCTCTGCGGCCGCTCGTCCGCGTTCTTGGCCAGGCAGGCGGCCACGGTCCTCTCCCAGACTTCGGGAATCTCCTCGCAGTTGGTGAAGCCCAACTGCTCCCGCCGCTCCGTCATGGTCGGCGGGGCGACCTGCGTGACTTGATGCCGCATGTCGCCGCTGAAGAACGGCGGCTTGCTGGTGAGCAGCTCGTAAATCGTCGCGCCCAGCGAATAAACGTCGTCCGTCGGATGCGGCACGCCCCCGTTCATCTGCTGGGGGCTCATGTAGGCCGTGGTGCCGGTGCCGACGATGAGGTTGGTGACCTGCGCGAGGTTGTCCACGATCTTGCGGGCCACGCCGAAGTCCGCGAGCTTGGCCTCGCCCGCGCTGTTGACCATGATGTTCGAGGGCTTGAGATCGCGGTGGGCGACCTTGGCCTTCGTGTGCGCGTAATGGAGCGCGTCGCAGAGCTGCTCCACCCACGGGGCGACTTCCCGCACCTCGAAGATGGGCGGCCGGCCCTCCTCCTTCACCCGCTTGTGCATCAGTTCGCGCAGCGTCAGGCCGTCCACGAACTCCATGTGAATGGCCGCGAGTTTGCCCCCCGCGCCGGTGCCGGCATCGCCCAGCTCCAGGCCATAGACGCGGACGATGTGGTGGTGGGAAAGATCAAGGCAGCGGAGCGTCTCGCGGCGCAGCTCGTCGAGGACCAGGCTGTCGCTGGCGAGCACCTGCGGGAGGAATTTCAGGGCGACCTCGCGGTTCAGGTTGCCGTTGTGGGCCAGCCAGACCATGCCCATCGCGCCCTGCCCAAGCAGCCGTTTGAGCGTGAAATGGGTGAAGACCTTCTGGCCCACCCCCAGCGCCATCGTCCCGGGACTGGTCACGTCCGCGCCGAGATTGTCGTCGAATGCCGGCGGGCGGAAAGTGCCAGGGTTGTTTGTTGGCTGCTCGCTGCTCATGTGCCTCTGACGAATCGTTGTCCCTTAGCCGCAAACCAAGTCTCGGCAGCTTAAGGAAGGACGTCCACCGTGCAAGTCCGTTCTTGGCTTCGCAGAGGAAGATTTTGGTTGCTTCACGCTGATTGCTGCTCCGGCGGACGCTCCGTCCGGCGGACGCGGAAGCTCGCCCTCGCCAAGTCCGGGCGGTTCGCAAGCCGGCCTTTCCCATCGCGCTCCTGGCCGTGCTTTTCCGGGATGCTCGTGAAAACTCCTGTTGCACTTCCGCCCGTCGCTCGTGTAGAAGCCCGCGCTATCACATGGGCAAAGCCCTCATCATCGCAGAAAAGCCCTCGGTCGCCGGCGACATCGCCAAGGCGCTCGGCGGCTTCACCAAGGACAAGTCGGGCGAGTTCTACGAGAGCCAGTCGCACATCATCTCGTCCGCGGTCGGCCATTTGCTCGAACTCGGCGTGCCCGAGGAGCACGACGTGAAGAAAGGCAAGTGGACGTTCACCCATCTGCCACACATCCCGCCGCGCTTCGCGCTGAATCCCATCGAGAAGTCCGAGGCCCGCCTCAAAGTGCTCCAGCGCCTCATCAAGCGGAAGGACGTGGACGCGCTCATCAACGCCTGCGACGCCGGGCGCGAGGGCGAGTTGATCTTCCGCCGCATCACGGAATACACCAAGGCGAAGCAGCCGATCCAGCGGCTCTGGCTCCAGTCCATGACCGCCGGGGCCATCCGCGACGGTTTCGCGCAGCTCCGCACGGACGCCTCGATGCGCCCGCTCGCCGACGCCGCCGAGTCGCGCGCCGAGGCCGACTGGCTCATCGGCATCAACGGCACGCGGGCGATGACCGCGTTCAACAACAAGACCGGCGGCTTCAACCTCACCACGGTCGGGCGCGTGCAGACGCCCACGCTCGCCATCCTCGTCGAGCGCGAGGCGAAGATTCGCAAGTTCGTCGCGCGCGACTATTGGGAAGTGCTCGGCACCTTCGATGCGAAGGCCGGCCAATACGAGGGCCGCTGGTTCGACGAGAAGTATCAGAGGAACACCGCCAAGGACGCCGACGCCGAAATCAAGGCCGAGCGGCTCTGGACGAAGGCCGAAGCCGACGCGCTTGCCGCGAAGTGCCTGGGCAAGCCCGGCGTCGTCACCGAGGAGAGCAAGCCCAGCACGCAGCTCTCGCCCGGCCTCTACGACCTCACCACGCTCCAACGCGAGGCGAACGGCCGCTTCGGCTTCAGCGCGAAGAACACGCTCGGCCTCGCGCAGGCGCTCTACGAGAAGCACAAGGTGCTCACCTACCCGCGCACCGACGCCCGCGCGCTGCCGGAGGATTACATCCCCACGGTGAAGAAGACGCTCGACTCGTTGCGCGACCTCGCCGGCTACAGCGGCCCCGCCGAGAAGATTCTCACGAGCGACTGGGTGCGCCCGAACAAGCGCATCTTCAACAACGCAAAAATCTCCGACCACTTTGCCATCATCCCGACCGGCGTGCTGCCCAAGGGCCTTTCCGAGCCGGAGCAGAAACTCTACGACCTCGTCACGCGCCGCTTCCTCGCCGTGTTCTTCCCGGCGGCGGAATTTCTCGAAACCACGCGCATCACGCGCGTCGAGGGGGAGCCGTTCAAGAGCGCCGGCAAGGTGCTCGTGAAGGCCGGCTGGCTCGAAGTCTATGGCAAGACCGCCGTCGGCGACGACGACGCGCCCAGCCTCGTGCCCGTCCAGCAGGGCGAGCAGGTGAAGACCGCGAACGTCGAGGTGAAGGGCAGCCAGACCAAGCCGCCCGCGCGCTACACGGAAGCCACGCTGCTCGGCGCGATGGAGAGCGCCGGCAAGCTCGTCGAGGACGAGGAGCTTCGCGAAGCCATGAGCGAGCGCGGACTCGGCACGCCCGCCACGCGCGCGGCCACCATCGAGGGTTTGATTTACGAGCAATACATCCACCGCAACCAGCGCGAGCTGGTGCCGAGCGCGAAGGCCTTCACGCTCATGGCGCTCCTCAACGGCCTCGGCATCTTCGAGCTGACCAAGCCCGAGATGACCGGCGACTGGGAGTTCAAGCTCCGCCAGATGCAGCGCGGCCAGCTCGGGCGCGACGAGTTCATGGCCGAGATTCGCGCGCTCACGGAACACATCGTCGGCCAGACGAAGGCCTACGAGCACGACACCATCCCCGGCGACTTCGGCAAGCTCAACGTCCCCTGCCCCAAGTGCGGCGGCGAGGTCCACGAGAACTACAAGAAGTTCCAGTGCCAGAAGTGCGACTGGAACATGTGGAAGACCATCCTCGGTCGCGCCTTCGAGATTGAGGAAGTCGAGACGCTCCTGCGCGAGAAGCAGGTCGGGCCGCTTCAGGGCTTCCGCAGCAAGCAGGGTTTCCCCTTTGCCGCCGTGATGAAGCTCTCGCCCGAGGGCGAGGCCAAGTTCGACTTCGGCAACGACCAGAAGGACGAGGAGAACGCCGCGCCCGTGGACTTCACCGGCAAGGAGCCGCTCGGCCAATGCCCCAAGTGCAAGGAAGGCCGCGTCTTCGAGAACGGCATGAACTACGTCTGCGAGCGCGCGACCGGCCCCGACCGCAAGTGCGACTTCCGCACCGGGGCCATCATCCTCCAGCAGGCCATCGAGAAGCCGCAAATCGTCAAGCTGCTCGCGGAGGGCAAGACGGATTTGCTGAAAGGCTTCGTGTCGAAGAAGACGGGCCGCAAGTTCGAGGCGTTCCTGAAGTTCGACGGCGCGAAGGTCAGCTTCGAGTTCGCGCCGCGCGTGCGGAAGTTCCCGGCCAAGGGCGCGAAGGCGGACGCCACGCCCGCCGTGAAGCTCGACTTCACCGGCCAGGAGCCGCTCGGCAAATGCCCCAAGTGCAAAGGCAACGTCTTCGAGGGGCCGGAGACCTACCTCTGCGAGCGCAGCCAGCTCGACGCGAAACGCTGCACCTTCAAGACCGGCAAGGTGGTGCTGCAACAGCCCGTGGACCGCGAGCAGGTGAAGAAGCTCCTCGCCACCGGCAAGACCGACCTCCTCACGCAGTTCATCAGCAAGGCCGGCAAGCCCTTCCCCGCCCACCTCAAGCTGGCCGAGCGGGGGAAGGTGGAGTTTGAGTTTCCGGAGAGGTAAGTCGCGGCGCAGGCCTGTCTGCCATTGGTCAACTATCGTCTAGCACGCACATGAGCTTGTGGCGACGTGAAGCTTCTAAACGACTGCCGGAACTTCAGGCGAAGATTTCATCGCCGTTGATCTACAACGCCTCTGACTTGTGGATTGAACTGCACCTAGAATTTGACCGGCTTTGTCGAGAGGAGCCTGCGCCGACTGCGCTACTCGCGCGCATTTGGGAATACGCAAAATGGAGTTCCAATCACGAGAACCGCGAAGTGCAGATGGCTGTGATAAATCACTTCTTCGAACACATCGAGGATACGCGAGTGTATCGAACGGTGCTTCCAACTTTTATGACGCGAGAGGAATACGAACAGTCTTGCGGACTTCGTGTGCCAAAGACCGAATGATGAGTCAGTGGCTACCCGTGCATCCTATTGAACCGCTGCCCGCCGCGTCGTCGCAACCTTCAGGTTGCGCGTCCCTCGCGCCGTTCCCCGCGCCGGCTGCACAGGCTGTGTGAAAACTTCGCCACCGAACCGGAAGCGGCGGTTGCAGCAACGGAGTTGCGACCGAAAGTAGCCCAAGGCGCAAGCCGTGGGTCCAGTGGCAGAACGAGACCAGCCCCGGAGGGGCGGCAGACACCTGGTCCAACCCACCACGAACCCGCGCCCTCGCTGCCGCCGCGCTGCGGCTCGCCTCCATCCTGCAAGACACCCACGGCTCACGCCGTGGGCTACTTTCGGTCGCAACTCCGTTGCTTCCTCCGGACGTTGACTTCCCAATCGCCAGTCCGCGCCGGCGCGGATACGCTCCCCGCATGAACAGGCCCACCCCACCCACGGTGGAGCGCGCGCTGGCGGCGGCGCGGAACTTTGGCCTCCGCCACTGGCGGCGGGCGTTGAGCGTGCGCGCGAAGCTGCGCTGGAGCGAGGAGGTCTTTCACCTGCTGCTCGCCGCCGCCGTCGGCGTGCTCGGCGGGCTGGTGAACCTGGTCTTCTACTTCGCCATCGAGTGGGTGAAGCACTTCACGCTGCACCGCCCCGGCGACCTGGCGTCGGTCGCGGAGCTGCTCGAATGGTGGCAACGGCTGCTCATCCCCGCGCTGGGCGGGCTGGCGGCGGGGCTGGTGCTTCATTGGGGGCTACAGCTCGTGCAGGCCGGCGCGACAAACCTGCTCGAAGTGGTCGTCGCGGGCGATGGGCGGCTCAAGTTCCGCCCCGGCCTCGTGCGCGCGCTGTCCTCGCTGGTGAGCATCGGCACCGGCGCATCCATCGGGCGTGAAGGCTCCATCGTGCAGATGGCCGCGACGCTGGCCTCAAAGCTCGGCCAGTGGTTCGACTGGCAGCCGTATCGCCTGCGGCTGCTCGTGGGCTGCGGCGCGGCGGCCGGCATGGCGGCGGCCTACAACGCGCCGCTCGCGGGCGCGGTCTTCGCGGCGCAGATCGTCCTCGGCAATTTCTCCATGACCTGCTTCGCGCCGCTGGTCGTGGCTTCCGTGGTCGCGACGCTGGTGAGCCGCACGTTCTTCGGCATCGCGCCGTGGTATTCGGTGCCGGCGTTCGAGTTCACGTCGCTCGGGCAGCTTGGCTGGTTTCTCCTCTTCGGCGTGCTGTGCGGCGCGTTCGGCGCGGGCTTCCTGCGGATGCTCTCGGCCAGTGAGGGGATGTTCGGACGGCTGCGCGCGCCGCTGTATCTGCGGCTGGCGCTGGGCGGGGCCATCGTCGGCGCGATTGCCATCGGCTACCCGGAGGTCTGGGGCAACGGCTACGGCGCGACGAACAAGATTCTGCACGGCCATCTCGTCTGGGAATTTCTCGTCGGCCTGCTGCTGGCGAAGCTCCTCGCCACCGTCGCGGCGGTGGGCACGGGCACGGTGGGCGGCGTCTTCACGCCCACGCTCTTCCTCGGCGCGGGGCTGGGCACGGCGCTGGCGATGGGCCTGCACAGCGCGGGCTTTGCGACGGAACTGCCGACGCACACCTTCGCGCTGGTGGGCATGGGCAGCGTGCTCGCGGCGACGACGCATTCGCCGCTGCTGGCGATGATCATGATGTTCGAGATTTCCCTGAACTACTCGATGATGCCGCCGCTCATGCTCGCCTGCGCTTTGGCCACGCTCGTCGCGCGGCAGTTGCATCCGGACTCGGTCTATACCGCGCCGCTCAAGGCGCGGGGCGTCGAACCCAGCGCGGACACGCTGCGCATCGGCGCGGCGCACCAGCAGAAGATCGGCGACCTCATGCGCGAGCCGGTCAGTCCCGTGCGCGACAACACGCCGCTGCCGGAGATCGCCGCGCGCTTTCTGGAGCACACGTTCAACTACCTGCCCGTGGTGGACGCGCAGAACCGCCTGCTCGGCCTCGTGGCCTTGCACGACTTGAAGGAATACCTCGGCGACGCCGGGGTGCTGCGGGCCGTCATCGCCAGCGACGTGATGCGCCCCGTGCCGGTGATGCTCACACCCGCGCAGTCGCTCACCGACGCGCTGCCCGCGCTGCTGGCCAGCGAGCAGCGCAACGTGCCGGTGGTGAGCAGCCTCGAAGAGCGCCGGCTCGTCGGCTCCGTGCTGCGGGCGGAGGCGCTCGGCTCGATGGCCGAGGCCATCGCCATCGGCAGCACCTGGAAGGTCAAGTAGCCGCCTTGCACCGAGCCGGCGACTTGTAGTCGCCGTCTTTCTCTTGGCGATGCGCTCGGAGCGGCGACTGGAAGTCGCAGCACGCGCATCACTCCGCGAACTCCAGCCAGCCAAACTTCGCCGGCGTGTGCGCCGTGTTGTTCGCGGTCGGGCTCCACGCAAGGAACGATTTGCTCGCGATGTCGTGGCGATAGAGGTTCAGCCGCCAGCGGACGCCAGACGCGGGCTTGACGCCGCCGAGTGCTTTCAGCGGGATGCGCCATTCGCTGGTCCAGACTTTCGCCGCCTCGTCCACATGGACGACGGCTTCAAACTTGGAGTCCCACGCGAAGTCCTTCCTCGTCGGATCAATGATGAGGTCCAGTCGCTCGCCCGTCGGCGCGACTTCATACTCCGTGTAAGACCGCACGCTCGCCGGGTCGCTGCCGATGAACGCCTCCACCACGTCGCGGTCCCACAGTCCGATGCGCTCCTTGGTCACGTCCGCCGGGAGGAACTGCGTGAGCTTCGTGTAGGGCGCGCGGTAGCCGATGTAGAGAAACTCGTCGGACCACAGCAGCCGCGCCTCGGTGGCGATGCCCGGCCGCGACGCGCCG
This sequence comes from Limisphaerales bacterium, assembly GCA_009773355.1. GTDB lineage: Bacteria > Verrucomicrobiota > Verrucomicrobiia > Limisphaerales > SXTU01 > SXTU01. The sequence goes on along the minus strand of WRPG01000028.1, from coordinate 12,042 downwards.
TCGCGCAAGGTGTATTCCAGCCGCGCCACCTGCGCCTTCGCCCACGCGGGGTGGGTCAGCTTCCCGTCCGGCTTGAAGTCCGCCCCGAGCCGCGACGCCTTCACCACCGGCAGCGGCAGCGAGCGCACGAGCAGCTTGCGTGCGTTGTCGAAATAGATTTTGCGCAGCACCTCGGCGGGCAGGCCGATGCTGCTGATGTTCCAGTCGCCCTGAATCTGCGTCATGTGCGGCCAGTCGCGGTCGTTCGTCTCCAGCCAGCGCCAGTGCTTGCTGAAGAAGGTCTGCGCGTCCGCGTCGGTGGGCGGCGGCTCGTTGCCGCTGCTGCCGAGGATGAGCCGGTCATACACCTGGAAATCCGTGGCGAACACGATGCGGTCCTGATGCTTCGTGAAGAGCCGCCGCACTTTCTCCGGATCGTGCCGGCCCACTTCGGGAATGCGCGCCGCGAGGTCGGCCATCATGTTCGGCCGCCGGTCCAGCGCGCGGTCCACCCAGGCGAGGTCCTCCGCGTTGTTCGCGAAGTGGACGCAGACAAACGTCGTCTTCGGATGCCGCTCGATGACGCGGTCGAGCGACGCCAGGATTTCCTCGCGCGCGGGGAACTTGGCCTTATCGCCGAACCACCACGATTTGTGGTCCTTCAATTCCTTCCAGCGTTCGTTCTTGTCGTCGTATGGGAGCCAGAACGCGCGCGGGTCCGCGACGTGGATGCTCACGGGCAGGCCCAGCTCGCCGCAACGCTTCCAGACCGCGTCGAGCTGCGGGTCGTCCACGCCGATGAGCTGGTTGTCCTTGTCGCGCAGGTAGAGGCCGAGGCGCTTGTATTCCTTGAGGCCCGCCGCGCCGAGGCGGTGCGCCTCCTCGACTTGCTTCACCGCGCGCGCGGACCAGTCCGGCTCGCCCCACCCGGCGTAATCGAGGTTGAAGTAGAGCACGAAGCGCCCCGGCGCGAGCGTGTCCGCGAGCCGCTTGTTCCGCTCGAAGGCGGAAGTCCTGCCCGCCGCCGCCGTGACCACGCCCCCGCTCAAGTTCGCCGCCACCCCGATGCCCGCCGCGTCCATGATGCGCACCGCTCGCGCGATGTGCTGCGTGGTGGAGTTGACGTGCTGGTGCAGGTCAATCAAGCGGTGCTCCGCGCGCCACAGGTCGGAAGGAAGCGGCGCGGCCGCAGAGTCGGCGAGCGCAAGGAGGAGCGGGCACAGCAACGCAAAGCAAGATTTCATGGCAGCGCGTGGAGTTAAGCCGCTCCCCGCCCGCCAAGCAACGCTGGATGGTGTAGTCAGTCTGCACGCCGGTCTGAAAAGCCGGAGGTGTCGGCGCAATCCCGACTCCAGCGACCACTCCGTGAATGCAAAGCAGTCCGAGCGCCCGCTCTTTCAAGGCGGCCCTAGCCGGTGCGAGTCCGGCCACGGAGACCATTTCAATGCGGATTGGCGATTGCGGATTGCGGAATTAACCCCAGCGTGACTCGGGATTCCGCATTCCTAATCCCCCACTCCGCATTTCTTCCTGCTCTCAAGGTGTAATCAGTTCTGCACGCCGCTCTCGAAGGCGGAAGCGAAAGACGCCTCGGAGTAAACCGCGCCCATGGGAGCGCTGAATCTTCAAAGGCGCTCGCCTTTTACCGCCGAACCATCTACATCGGGCCTAACCTATGAGCGAAACCCAATCTGGGTTGCCGAAGCCCGCCAATTCGACCGGAACCCAACCTCGCTCATCGCGTCAACGCTATCGGGGCTTCGTTCAAGACTACCAGCAGCGGCGGCTCGACGATCTGGAGGAGTCAGACGAGAACCAACGGCGGTCCGATGACCCGGCGAAAGCCGGAGAGGATGCCTCGCCGCCGAAGTCGAGGAGCCTGCTGCGTGGCAAGCGGCGCGAGTATCTGCGGGATTACCTGCGCTGGCTGCGGCCGCATCGTTACGGGATCGTTGCGGTGTTTGGCTTCGCGCTGCTGGTCGCGGGGCTGGAGATGATCGAGCCGCTGTTCATGCGGTTCATCATTGACCGCGTGCTGCTGAACACGGAGCTGGACACGGCGTCGCGGCTGAGCCGGGTTCATCTGGCCGGCGCGATATTTCTCGCGGTCATCATCCTCGCGAACCTGATTGGCGCGCTGAAGGATTATCGCCAGCGGCTACTGAACGTGCGGGTCATGCTGTCGCTCCGCCGGGCGCTCTTCGACCGGCTGCTCCATCTGCCGCTGCCCAAGGTATGGGACATGAAAACGGGCGGCATCCTGTCGCGTCTCACGGGTGATATCGAGACGACCACGGGTCTGTTGCAGATGGCGCTCGTTTCGCCCGCCATCTCGATCATCCGGCTGGTCATCGCGGTGGGAGTCTTGTTTGCGCTGAACTGGCGGCTGGCGATAACGGCGCTGGCCATCATCCCCGGCGCGATGTTCGCGAGCTTCGTCTTTGCGCGGCGGATCAGGCCCATTTACCGCTCGGTCCGCAAGGATGTGGAACAGATTGACGGCCGCGTGGGTGAAACTTTCTCCGGCATCCGCGTGGTCCGCGCGTTCCGGCGGGAACTGCGCGAGTTGCGCGACTACATGGCCGGCCGGCACACGGTGCTGCGCAAGGAGATGTTCGCGCACCGCCGCGAGCTGATCCTGTGGACTTCCTGGGGCCTGCTGGTTTCGGGCGTCAACGTGGTGATCATCTGGTTTGGCGGGAGCCTGAACGTCCTCGGCCGCGCCTCCATCGGCGATATCATGGCCTTCCAGTGGTATACGTTCCTGCTGCTGAACCCCGTGTGGAACATCGTCAACTCCTTCTCCGAACTGCAGCGTTCGCTGGCCGCCATGGAGCGGGTGTTCGAGGTGCTGGCGATGCCGCCCGACAAGCCTGACCGCCCTGACGCGTGCGATGCGCCGTCCGTCGTCCACGAGCTTCGTTTTGAGAATGTCACTTTCGAATACAACGAAGGCCGTCCGGTGGTTCACGACTTCAGCGTCGCCGCGCCCGGTGGATCAGTCGTCGCGCTGGTGGGACGGAGTGGCGCGGGCAAGACGACGGTCACGGACCTGGTGGCGCGCTTTCACGACCCCACGCGGGGGTGCATCCTGCTCAACGGCTCCGACATCCGCGACTTCCGCCTGGGCACCTATCGCGATCTTCTGGCCATCGTGCAGCAGGATGTCTTTTTGTTTGATGGCTCGGTGCGCGACAACATCGCCTATGGTCGCCACGATGCCACCGACGCCGAGGTCGAGGACGCCGCGCGCCGGGCCAACGCGCACGAGTTCATCGCCAAGCTCCCCGGGCAGTATGGCACGACCATCGGCGAGCGCGGTGTCAAGCTCTCGGGTGGCCAGCAGCAGCGGCTGGCAATTGCGCGCGCGATCCTGGCGTCGCCGCAGATTCTCATCCTCGACGAGGCGACGAGCAACCTGGACACCGAAAGCGAGCAGCTCATCCAGGCCTCGATGGCCGAACTGCTCGCCGGGCGGACGACCTTCGTGATCGCCCATCGGCTTTCCACCATCCGCCGCGCCGACCTGATCCTGTTGATGGAAGAGGGACGCGTCACCGAGCGCGGGACGCACGAAGAACTCATGGCCGCCCGCGGTGCCTATCACGGGATGGTCCTCCGGCAGATGGAATCACACCGGCAGGACGGCGACGAAGTCTGGCGCTGAAGAGCGGCAAGGCCGGCATTGCATGGGAAGCGAAGGACGCACTAAGTCAGAACACACGCGGGCGGGCACGAGGGCATCCGCGCACATGTGCGTGAGTCAAAAAGCAGGCAGTTTAGGGCTGCGAACTGGCAGAGTGTTCCGCGGCCAAAGCGTTTGCACGCTGCAGTAACTTGTCCAACTCGACTATCAAAGAATGACGCTCACTCCTCAACCTGCGATTTGCGGATTCATCCCGGCCTTGTGTGTCGTTTATCTGAAAGTTGTAAGCTTCAATTCGTGAGGTCAGAGCGTTGATTTGGGAGGCGAGCAGTAGCGAGTTTGCTTGGACGCTAAGAGCGTGTCCCGAGTTTTCTTGAGCAATGGCCGACCGGCGAAGTTCTTCTCTGGTGAGTTCCAACTCGAAGCGTTGTAAGCGCAGTTCCCGCTTCTGGAGTAAAATTGTGTAAATAATTCCCGCAAAGGCAGCTCCAGAAAAAAGCGCGTTGACTATTCCGAAAGTGTCACCGAATGGGCCGGAGTCCTTCGTTTCGATTCTAGTGCTTAGAATGACAATCCCTGGCGTAGCCCACAAAACGAGGAAGCCTAGAACGAGTGCAATTGTCTGAGTTCGCGTTAGGATGGGTTTATCCAGTTCAGACAATCTCCGTTCTTCCGCGTCGGGCTGTGATTTCATGGGCCAGTTTTACAGCAATCCAACTCGGAAGTTAAGCGTCGTAAAATCGAACATAGTCGGAGTTGTTCTTGCCTGACGTATTATGTCCCGTTGGCCGAGCAGCCCAGGCGGCGGTTTGCAGAACCGCAGAGGCAGGTGCGACTCCTGCACGGGACTTCACTCGCAAACGCGGAGCGCAGGAGTCCATCCTGCGCACAACCGGTCGCCCCCGGCGTGCCGGTTGGACACCGGCGCTCCGGCCGGCGATTTCAGCGTTGAGCGCGGCCCCTTCTCAGCGCACGCTGCGCGCACAACCAATCACCGGAGCGCGCCATGATTATCCCACCCACCTGGAGTTTGCCCGAAGCCATCCGCACTCGCCTCGGCACGTCCACTTACGGACGGCAGCGGGCCATCGTCGAGGAGGGGCACCTGCTGCTCGTCCTGCACAAGCCACCCGGCCCCGACGACGCGAAGCGCGAGGGCGTGCTCTTCTGGCGCAGCCCCGGCGGCGAGTGGCAGTGCAACCGCAGCGGGCCGGGCGTGGGCGGCGTGAAGCGCCATGTGCTGGCCTACGCGGAAGTGGAGGCCAAGCTCACGGCGGACTTCGAGCAGGCCACGACGCTGGACCAGTTGTTCGACCTGCTGGCGGCGCTCACGCCGCTGGTGCGCGCGTCGCGCAACCAGCACGCCGCGTTGCAGGCCGCGCGCGAGGCGGTGAAGGCGGAGGCGGCGCTCATCGAGCTGCGCGACCTGGCCTACGAGGTCGAGCGCAACCTCGAGGTGCTGCTGGAGGACACGCGCAACGCGGTCGGCTACCGCAGCGCGCGCGAGGCGGAGGAGCAGGCGCGCGTGAGCCGCGCGGCGTTGCACGCAAGCCATCGGCTCAACACGCTGGCCGCGTGGTTCCTGCCCATCACGGCCATTGCCAGTTTGTTCAGCATGAACTTCGCGCACGGCCTCAACGAGCACAGCCCGAAATTGTTCTGGCTCGTCTTCGCCGTCGGCGTGGGGCTGGGCTTCGGCATGAAGGGCTGGGTGGTGGCCAAGCCGCCGGAGGACCATCCGCACAACAAGGCGTGAACTGCGCTCCTTCCTGTTTGTTTTGCGCTCCGAATTCCGTGCTCCGCGTTTTCAGCCAGAGCCTCCTCACGTCGGCTGCTACGCGGTCTATTTCCCCGGCCCCACCCACCGTGCCGTGCCGAGGGCGAAGTAGAGGTTGCTCCACGGCGGTTGTCGCCGGCCCGCATACCAGAGGCGGAAGCTGCCGTCGGGCAGGCGCAGCAGCGTGTGGCTCGTGGTGAAGTTGGATTCCCAGTCGTGCTTCGGCTCGGGGCGGAAGACGGGGTTCTCCGGGTGCTTCGTCCACGTCAGCCCGTCCTTGCTCACGGCGAAGCCGAGCGCGGTGTGCTTGTCGTCGTTCCAGTAGCAGCCGTAGAGCATCACCCAGAGGCCGTCGGCCTTGATGACCATTGGATAGACCTGGTCCTTCACCTCCCACTTCTGGTCCATGACGATACAGGGCTTTTCGGTGAGCCGCCAGCGCGTGCCGTCGTCGCTCTCCGCGTGGCTCGTGTGCCACGGGTGCCGGTTTATCCATGTGAACCACATGCGATACTTGCCGCCGTCCTTGATGACGCACGGAGCGTAGGCGTTCGCCATGACGTGCGTGGGCTTCGACCAAGTGATGCCGTCGGTGCTGAACGTCTCGTAGAGGTCGTGCTTGTATTTGCCGTTCGGGAAATCCACGGAGGCGAAGTAGGCCCGCAGCCGGCCGTTCTCGCGCAACACCGAGCCGTCGGGATTTTTCAGGATGGCAAAGGTCACGATGGAATGGATGTCGTCGCCGAAGCTGAAGACCGGGTCGGGGGAATGGCGCTTGAAGCTCACGCCGTCCTTGCTGCGCACGAGGCCGAGTTTGAAGACGCGCTGGTCGGACCTGGCGGGGTTGGCCGGGTCTTTGGCGACACCCTTGTAAACGCCCGCGTCCACCGCGCGCTGCGAGCCGCAGTAATACATCCAGAACTCACCGTCCATGTGGATGACGTGCGGCGCAAAGATGTGCTGGTCGTCGAATTTGCCCTTCTCGCCGAGACCGAGCACGGGCTGGTCGCCTGCGCGCTGCCAAGCGTGCGGCTGGAACCAGCGGACAAAGGCGGGGTCGGCGGGCGGGGTGGCGTCCTGCGCGGCGAGCGGGGCGGAGGCGAGGAGCAGCAGGGCAACGGTGACGGAAGCAGCGAGTGCGTTCATGGCGGTCGGGCAGTTGTCCGACGCTAGGGAACGCACGGGGAAACGGCCAGCCAAAGTTGAGCACCGGTTTCAACACGGAGCGCGGAACTGCAATCAGAGCCTCCTCACGTCGGCTGCCACCAATTTTCACAGGCGAAGGTGTTGAGAGACGCCCGCTGATCTTCCAAAGCCCAGGAGAGAGCGGCCCCGCGTTGCCGAATGAAACCAGCCACCGCTGCGGAGCGTCCACCTGAGCGTCACTCGCACATGATTTTCACCTGTCACCGCCCGGTGTTCCGCGCCGCACTGCGCCGCTTGATCCAGACTTTCATCGCCTTCGCCTTGCTTGCGGGGGCGGCCGGAGTGTGCCGGGCCGGCCAAGCGGACGCGGCCGAACTGGCCAAGTTGATTGATCAACAGGTTGAAGCGCGGTTGAAGAGCGAGGGCGTCCGGGCGGCGGAACTGGCGGACGACGCCGAATTCGTCCGGCGAGTGCATCTCGACCTTCATGGCACGGTGCCGACGCTGGAACAGGCCAAGCGCTTCCTGGCTGACGCGACGCCAGACAAACGGGCACGGCTCGTTGACTCACTGCTCGCCGACGCGCGCTACGGCCAACATCTGGCCGACCTCTGGCAGGGCTACCTCATCTCACCGCTCGCGGATGACCAGACGAAGCGGGCCGAGCGGCTCCGCGGGTGGCTGGCGGAGCAGTTCAATACGAAGCCGTGGGACCAGATCGCCACCGCCCTGCTCACCGCCACCGGCAAGATGGAGGACAACCCGGCGGTGACCTATCTCATCGAGGGCCGGCTGCCGCGCGCCGTGCCGGACCTGACGGACCTGACCTCCCGCTACCTGCTCGGAGTCCGGTTGAACTGCGCGCAGTGCCACGATCATCCGTTCGTGAAGTGGAAGCAGGAGGAGTTCTGGGGGATGGCGGCGTTCTTCACCCAAATCCAAACGCCGAAGCGCGCGAAGCAGGTCTATGAAAAGGGCGTCGTGGACGACCCGAGCCTGACGCTCGCGACCTTGCGCGACGCTGCCGCGATAGACGGCTTCATGCCGCGTCCGCCCACGTTCCTCGGCGGGCAGGCACTGACGGCGGACGCGAAGGCGACCCCGCACCGCGTCGCGCTGGCCCAGTGGCTCACCGCCCCGGAGAATCCCTGGTTCGCGCGCGCGACGGTGAACCGGACATGGTGGCGGCTGATGGGCCGGGGCATCGTGCAGCCGGTGGACGACATGCACGAAGCGAACGCGCCGAGCCATCCACAGTTGCTCGACCTGCTCACGCGCCGCTTCACGGAGTCGGGCTTCGATCTCAAGTTCCTCACCCGCGCCATTGTGTCGAGCCGCGCCTACCAGCGCACCAGCCGGCCCGCCGAATCGGGCGAAGCGGCGGACAAGCAGGCGGCGCTCTTCGGTCGCATGGCCATCAAGGTGCTTTCCGCCGGCCAGCTCTACGACTCGCTGGAAACCGTTTGCGGCCCGGCGACGAAGGTCACGGGAATTGATGCGCGGGCGGGCACGCGGTGGGAGTTCACGCAGTTCTTCGGCGACAGCGGCGATCCTGAGCCGACGGCGTATCGGCGCGGCATCCCGCACCTGCTGCGGCAGATGAATTCCGGCCAGTTCGCCGGGCGCAATCTCGACGGCCTCGTGGCGCGGCTCGACACCGCCGCCGGCAAGTCGCCGGACGGAACCGTGTCGGAGCTGTTCCTCGCGATTCTCTCGCGTCCGCCGAGCGAGAGCGAACTCCGTCAGGCGAAGGGCTACTTGGAGCGCGTCGGCTCGACGAGCAACGGCCTGCGCGAACTGGCGTGGGTGCTGCTCATGACCAGCGAGTTTTCGCTCAACCACTGAAGCACGATGATGCACGCGCACCTCAACCGACGGAGTTTCCTGACGACGACGGCCGCCGGCCTTTCGCTCAACGGCTGGCTCGGCCGGCTGGCGGCGGCGGCTCCCGCCGGGCAGCGGCCCAAGTCATGCATCCTGCTCTGGATGGCAGGCGGCCCCAGCCACATTGACACCTTCGACCCGAAGCCCGAAGCGCCCGCTGACATTCGCGGCGAATTCCAAGCCATTGAAACGTCGGTGCCGGGCATCCACATCAGCGAGCATTTCCCGCGCTTCGCCAAGTTGATGCAGCACGCCGCCATCCTGCGCGGCATGAGCACGCTGGAATCGGACCACAAGCTGGCCACGTATCACCTGCACACCGGCTACCAGAACCGCGCCGGGGCCGTGTCGTTCCCGAGCCTGGGTGCAATCGTCGCGAAGGAACTCGGCAAGCGCGACGTGGCGCTGCCGAACTTCATCACCATCGGGCGTGGTCCGCAGGAGGCGCTGACCTCCGGCTTCCTCGGGCCGGATCAACAGCCGCTGACCGTCAACGATCCCATTCGCGGGCTGGACTTCATCGAGCCGGCCGGCGAGGCGGAGAAGTTCAGCCGGCAAATCGAATTGCTGCAGGGCTTCGATGCGGCCTTCCATGCCCGCTATCAAAATCCCGCCGGCGAAACGCATCACACGTCAATCAACCGCGCGGTGCGACTGATGAACTCGCAGCAGAAGGAGGCCTTCAACCTGTCGAAGGAGCCGGAGAGCATCCGCGAAATGTATGGCCCGCCGCCCGCAGCGGCGACGCGACCGGCTCCCGGAGTCAAGATCACCAGCGGTGGCGAACGCCCCGGCAGCTTCGGCCAAGGCTGCCTGATGGCCCGGCGGCTGGTGGAAGCCGGCGTGCCGTTCGTGGAGGTGGTCATGGGCGACGGCGTGGGCTGGGACACGCACCGCGACAACTTCCCGCGCGTCCGCGCGCTGTCGCTGGAGTGCGACGCCGCCATGTCCGCTCTCGTCACGGATCTCAAGAGCCGGGGCCTGCTCGACTCGACGCTGGTCGTGTGGATGGGCGAATTCGGTCGCACGCCGCAATGCACCGGCGGCGGGCGCAACCACTGGTCGCGCGCCTGGAGCAGCGTGCTCATCGGCGGGGGCATCCGCGGTGGTCAGGTCGTTGGCCGCACCGACCGCGACGGTGCCGCCGTGGTCGAGCGCCCCATCAGCGTGCCCGACTTCCTCGGCACCGTCTGCACCGTGCTGGGCGTGGACTACAAACGGAAGAACCGCCCGCCGGGCGTGCCGCGACCGGTCCCGATTGTGGACACGAGCAAGGAAATCAAGCTGCTGACGGAAGTGCTGTAAGACCTCGCTTCGCGCGCGCAAGGGTAGCGCCGGGATTCGCGCACGGCACGCCAGGACATTTTCCCGCCTTCAATCTTTGTCCGCCCCAAATCTTTTGGAATTCTCTCCGGCATTCCGGGCACAGATGTTGAGCGACACACGCCGCGCCTCTACGGCGGAGCAGAGGGCGCACTTCGCTCATGCCAGTCCATTTCCCCGGCCCCCACCCGCCAGTCGAGGGTGCGACTCCTTCCCGGGCGACCAATCTCAAATGCAGCCTGCCGCGCCACTGAACACTGATGACTGATTACTTCCCTGCCTCACGATTCAGTGCCGGAACTGTGCCTGTTTGCTCACCCGTGCGAGTTGCTTCTCCCACTTGCCTTTGTTCGCCAGCGGGTCGGCGTCGGTGCCCCAGAGCTTCTTGACCATTTCGCGCTGCGGGACGAACGGACACTTTGCCTTCGGTTGCTGGTGTGCGCTGTCCACCTTGCGCAGCGCCAGTTGCGCGCCCGTCATCAACGCGGGCTTGTCCGGCTGGCCGAACACTGTGTTCAGCTTGTGCGCCGCCTCGTCCAGCGCGCCCCAGCGCTCGGCGTGCGTGGTGCCCCAGAGCGTCGGCTGCGTGTCGAGCCGCGCGAGGTTCCAGAAGGCCAGGCGGATCTGCCGCACCGGCTTCCATTCGCGGCTCATCAGCTCGCGGAACAGCTCCTCCACCACGCGGTTCATCACCGAGTTTTGAAACTGCGGATGCTGGAAACGATGGCTGCTGCCCGTCTCGGTGAAGTCGCTGAACCGAATCGTCAGCGCCAGCTCGCGCGCCTGCAACTGCTCGCGCCGGAGCTGGCCGACCAGCCGCGTCGCCTCGCTCAACGTGAACGTCAGCGCCGCCTCGTAGTCCGGCTCGTCGTAGGGGAGCGTCGTGTTGCTCGAAATCGTCGTGCGGTCCTTTACTTCGAGCAGCAACGGCTCGTTCCACTGGCCATTGGAGAAAAGCCAGAGCTGCTGCCCCCAGATGCCGAACGCCTGCTTGAGCAGCATGGACGGCAAGTTCGCCACGTCGCCGAACGTCTTCGCGCCCAGCGCGGAGAGCGCGCGTTCGCGGCGCTTTGCGATGCCGGACATCTCGCGCACGGGCCGGTCCTTGAGAAACTCCTTCTCCGTGCCGGGCGCGACTTCGAGGAAGCCCGGCTTGCCCGCGTCGGTGGCGAGCTTCGCCAGCCGCGCCGAGTTCGCCAGCCCGCCGGACACAGGCAGCTTCACTTCCCGCCGGATGCGTTCGCCGATGGCGCGGAGGTAATCCATCGGCGTCGTGTCGCGCCAGACGTGCTGGTCCATCGAGGTGAGGTCGAGGAAACCCTCGTCAATCGAGACCGGCACCAGCGTGGGCGCATACTGCTCCAGAATGTGGAACATCTCGTGCGAGAGCCGCCGATACTCGTCGTAGTGCGGCCGGCACAGCACGCCCTGGGGACAGCGCGCCTTCGCCTCGAAGCACGCCATGCCCGTCTCGATGCCGAACTTCTTCGCCAGCCGGTTCGCCGCGATCACGATGCCGTCCCCGCGCCGTCCGCCGCCCACCCACACGGGCCGCCCCTCGAGCTTCGGCTCCAGCGCGATTTCGCAACTGGCGAAGAAACTGTCGCCGTCCACGTGCAGGATGCGGTTGAGCCGGTTCATCTGGCATCGGCCAGCGTAGCCCGGTGCGGCGCGCCGCCAAGCGGCAAAGTTGGAAATAGTTGTTCCGACGGACGGCGGATGTCTCAGGAGGGACGTAATGCGTGATGCGTAAAACGTAAGACGTAAGGGAAACGAAGGGCTGACGCCCTTACGCTTTACGTTTTGCGCATTACGAACCTTGACCGACTCCTGAACCGCACACCCGTCCTGTCCTCAACCGCCACTGGCAGGCCAAGCGACGCAATGCGAGTGCAGCCCTGGGTAATGATCGCAAATCGAATCAAGTCCTGTAAGGGCGACACAACAAAACCCGGTGGGGCGGGTGCTCCGCGAGCCGATGCGATTCTGGTGGAGCGCCGATCTCCGATCCGGCGTGTTTGTGGCGATCTGATTCACGCCCTTGTAGCCGCAGGTTTCAGCCTGCGCGCGGCCCACGATTCGCAACCTGAAGGTTGCGACTACGTCCAGCGGACGGCTCGCGAGAACGCTCGCCTTCCCAATTCTTCTCCCTCTCCGCCTCGAACGGAGAGAGAACCAACGGCCCGTGAACTTCCGCGATTTCAGCCCCTGAACCGGAGATACGGTCTTGAGTTGGGAAGAAAAAAGAAGGCCACTTTTAAGGAGAAGACTTCCGGTCGGATGTTTT
>WRPG01000027.1 GCA_009773355.1 Limisphaerales bacterium | reverse complement strand
GCACGCCGCCGTGCGACGGCGTCCCGCGCCCGCGCGCGCCCAGCACGCCCGCGCCGTGCGCGTCGTCCACCAGCAGCATGGCATCGGCTGGCAACGCCGCGAGATACCCCGCCAGCGGCGCGACCGAGCCGTCGTGGGAGAACATCCCGTCCGTGAAGACGATGGGCCGCGCGCCCCTGCCCAGCCCGCGCAACCGCCGCTGGAAATCCGCCACGTCGCGATGCGCGAACGGCACGACCTTCGCGCCGATCAGCACGGCGGCATCCGCCACGCTCGTGTGCGACCGCGCGTCCAGCAGCACATGGGTGAACTCGCCCCGGAGCGCCTGGGCCACGGCGAGGTTGGTCATGTAGCCGTTGTCCACCAGCACCGCGCGCTCCGCCTGGAAGAACCGCGCCAGCTCGCGTTCCAGCTCCTCGTAGAGCGCGTGGTTCCCGGTCGTCTTGCGGGATGACGCCACGTTCAACCCGAACGCCTTCAGCCCGCGCCGGACGGCGGCGAGCACGCGCGGATGGCTGGCGAGCCGGTAGTAATCGCACCCCGCGAAATAAACCAGCCGCCGCCCGCGCCAGCGGACGAAGACCCGGTCAACCTGCTGCAACGGCTCGGCGGTGTGGTGCATGGGCGGGCCGGTTGTAGCGGAGAAGGGAGCGGGTGTCCAACCGCCGGTGGCAATCGCCGCCAAATGCGCCCTTGCGTTGGTGGCGTGTTTTGCGGAACGCCGGCCTCGGCCGGAAGGTTCCCTTGCTGGGCGGCACGGCAGCCCGTTCGCCGACGGATGCGAACCCGGAGGTGGGGAGGCATCCGCAACCCGCCGCGCCTTCACCCGTAGCGATATGGTTTGGCCAACGGGAAGGAGTCCGGCAGGTGCCGCACCTCACGAACCCTTCCGTCTTGTAGCAGAACCTCGACGATGTCGAACCGGATCTTCACTTCGGGGTTCTTCAGCAGCCGCAAATAATCCAGCGCGGTTTGGGAGAGCAACCGCCGCTTCCGCGCGTCCACCGCGGCCGCAGGGCGCCCCCATTCCTCGGACGAGCGGGTCTTCACTTCGGCAAAAACGAGGCAGTCATGGTCGCGGAAGACGAGGTCAATCTCTCCGCGCGAGGAGCGGAAGTTCGCGGTGAGGAACTTGAGGCCGTGCGCCTGCAAGTGCGCCTTCGCCGCGCGCTCGCCGAGCTGGCCGCGCCGGAGATGCTCCGGCTGGTCGGTGGCCGCGAGGGCTTTCAGCTTCTGCCAGAGTTTCTTCACGGGCTTCATCTCAGAACGAATTCCTCCTGCTCCGCCTTCAATGGCGCGAAGCTGCGGCGGTGGATGGGACACGGTCCGAGCTTCGCAATCGCCGCGAGGTGCGCGGGCGTGCCGTAGCCCTTGTGCTCCGCAAAGCCGTAGCCGGGAAACCGCCGGTCAAACTCCCGCATCAGCCGGTCGCGCGTGACCTTCGCCAGCACACTCGCGGCGGCGATGGAGTAGCTGCGCGCGTCGCCCTTCACCAGCGGCGTCTGTGGGAGGCGCAGCGACTTCACGCGCAAGCCGTCCACGAGGACGTGCGCGGGCGTCGGCGTGAGTTGCGCGAGCGCGTCGTTCATCGCGCGGTGCGTGGCTTGCAGGATGTTGATGCGGTCAATCACCGCCGCATCCGCCGCCGCGATGGCGAAGCGGACTTCCAAGCGCGACGTGAGCCAAGTGAAGTAATGCTCCCGCTGCGCCTCGGTGAGTTGTTTCGAGTCATTCAGCTTCTCCAATTCGGCAGGAAAATTCTCGCCCAGCCAGTCTGCCGGAAACATCACCGCCGCCGCGACCACCGGCCCCGCCAGCGGCCCGCGACCCGCCTCGTCGAGTCCGGCGAGGAGCGTCACGCCAGTGGCCAGCAGCTCGCGCTCGTGGGCGAGGCGGTCCATCGCTGGAGCGCGGACGGCCACGTCCGCCGCGGCTTGCGCTCGCTTTGCGCGGACGTGGGCGTCCGCGCTCCCCCGCGTCCTGCGCCCGTTGAGTGAGGCGGCCTTTGCCATGCTTCAACTCAATACTTCGACCGCCTCGGCAAAATCTTTCGGCCAAGGCGCTTCACACGCGAGCACCTTGCCCGTTTTCGGATGCGTGAAGGCCAGCCGCGCCGCGTGCAGCATCTGGCGCGGCGCCTCGTAGCCCGTCAGCTCGCGGAACTTCGCGTTCTGCTTCTTGCCGTAAATCGAGTCGCCCACGAGCGGGTAGCCGAGGTGCTCGAAGTGGACGCGAATCTGATGCGTGCGGCCCGTGTGCAGCCGGCAATGCACGAGCGTCGAGGCCTTCAACCGGCGCGCCACCTCGTAGCTTGTCCACGCCGAGCGTCCGCCGCCCTCGGTCGCCGCCATGCGCTTGCGATGCGTCACATGGCGCGCGATGGCGACCTTGATTTCGCCCTGATTCCGCGAGGGCGCGCCACAGATGATGGCGTGGTAAATTTTCTCCACCTCGCGGTTCGCGAACTGCTCGGACAACGCGGTGTGAATCGCGTCGCTCTTCGCCACGACCAGGCAGCCGCTCGTCTCCAAGTCCAGCCGGTGCACGATGCCCGGCCGCGCCACGCCGCCGATGCCGCTGAGCTGGCCCTTGCAATGGTGCAGCAGCGCGTTGACCAGCGTGTGCCGCTCGTGGCCGTTGCCCGGATGCACGGCGATGTCCGGCGACTTGTTCACGACGAGCAGCGACTCGTCCTCGTAAAGCACGGTGATGGGCATGTCCTCCGGCTCGGCCTTGTCGGGACGCGGGTCGGGCCAATGGACGGCGACGACTTCGCCCGCGTGCGGCGCGTGCGTGGGTTTCACCTTCTCGCCGTTGACGGTGATTTCGCCTTCCTCGATGAGCCGCTGGAGCGCGCTGCGCGAGGCCATCGGATAACGCGTGTGCAGGAAGCGGTCGAGCCGCTCGCTGGGCAGCGTGACCTCGACGGTGAAGGTGTCGGAACGTTCGCTCATGCGGGGCTTTGGACTTTGGACTCGTTGACTTTGGGGCTTTGACCGCCGCCGGACTTGAACCACACGTAGAAACCAACACCCGCCGCGAAGATGGCGATGCTCACAAGCTGCCCCGGCGAGAGCGGGCCGATGAACTTCGTCGGCGCGTAATCGCCCCGGAAGTGTTCCACCAGCGCGCGCACCGGCGCGTAGGCCATCAGGTAAATGGCGAAGATTTGCCCATCGAACTGCTTCCGCCGATACCACCACGCCAGCGCGCCGTAGAGCGCGAGGTTCAGGCCCGACTCGTAGAGCTGTGTGGGGTGCACGCCGACGCCCTTGGTCACATGGTCCGCCGGAAAATGCACCGCCCAGGGCAGTTCGCATGCGCGCCCGTGGCAGCAGCCCGTCATGAAGCAACCCATCCGCCCGAGCGCGTGGCCGAGCGCCACGCTGGGCACCAGCGCGTCGGCGAGCTTCCATACCGGCAGCTTCTTCCACCGCGCGAAGGCGATGCCGCAAATCGTCGCGCCGATCAGCCCGCCGTAGAATACGAACCCGCTGCGGGTGGTGAAGATGTGCGAAAGCGGCTGCCCGGCGAACTCCTCGCGCCAGTAGCTGACGACGTAGAGCACCCGCGCGCCGACGATGCCGCCGAGGAACAGCCAGAACACCACGTCCGCCACCGCGTCCGGTGAGAGGCCGTCGCGCAGGCCGCGCCGCTGGGCGGTCCAATAGCCGGCCATGAACCCGAGGGCCACGAGGATGCCATACCAGTGGACCGTCAGGCTGCCGATGCGGAATGCGATTTCGTGCACTGCGCGGAGACTAAGCCGTGTCGCTGGCAGCGTCGAGCGTGGTCAGTAGGTGACGAGGTGACGAGTCTCCAATCAATTCGGAACGCAGAACCAAATCAGAGACTCCTCACGTCGTCTCCTACGAGAGTGGAGCGGGGCCGCGTCGCCGGGGGGATTTCGATTCACACTACCACAGACGACGCGCTCACTGGTCCACGAGGACGGCTTCCAGCTTCTTCGCGTCAATGGCGTATTTCTTGCCCGGCGGCGCGGTGGGCAACCGGTAGATGCAGCGGGCCTGGACCAGGTCGTCCAGCGTGGCCGGGTGTTTCCCTTGGGACAGGTAATAGGCGCGGACTGCCATCGAAAGTTCGGCGAGGTCCCTTTGCGGGTCCGGGGGCGTGGCGGGTTGGACGCTCGCAGGAGCTTCAGGGGCAGGCCGTTTCTTGCAGCCGGGCAGGGCCGCGACCAGCAGGGCGAGCAGAAGGAGTGTTCTCATGTAGTGGCGGTTCCGTCCGTCGCAGGAGCATTCAGCCCGAACTCCGAATTTGAACCACAGATGGACATGGATGAACACGGATAGCTGGGCACTGTGCGGGGACTCGCGACCCACCGCATTCGGCGGGTGGAAAAAATGCCGGCCTTGCCGGGCGCTTGTTTTCATCCGTGTTGTTCATCGGTGTGCATCCGTGGTTCTCCCATTCCCATTTCGGAATTCGGATTCATTTCACTTGTCCCACAGCGCGCGCGAATCGCCGCGCGGCAGGAGCCAGCCGGCTTGACTGGTGCGCATGGCCTCCACATGGCCGTCCACGAAGCCCATGTTGCCCCGCTGGTTGTGCCGGTTGACGGGGCGCGGCGTGCTCGGGTCGCCGGCGGCCCCGGAGAGGATGCTGCCGGGCGATTTGAAGTAATACGGCCGCGTGCCCACCGCGAGCGAGTTGGAAACCCACTTGTCTGGGTCCGGCTCAGTTTGATTTCCGGGGAGCGGCTCGGCCACGAGGAGCGCGCAGTCCGCGAAAATGATCGTGGCGGATGGTTGGGACACGGCCTGGACGCGAACAGTCGTGACATCGCTCCAAGTGGTGGCCAGTTCCGCGTAGGCAATCCCCACCCCGAAGGCCGGCGTGCTCCCGGCGTCCTTGAACTCGTATCCGGGGCACTGGTAGCTCTTGATCGAGGCGCCGAAGAAGGGCCGGATGTAGTCCATCCACCAGACCCGCGTGTTGCTGGGCAGGATGGGCGTCCCCGGTGGCATCGGGATGAACAAAGACGCGTTGGCCGTGTCCGTGCAGAGCTTGACGATCCGGTCATCGCACGCATCCGAGTAAAGCGTCGAGCCGAGGGCAATCTGCCGCAGGTTGTTCACGCAGGCGATGCCCTTGCTCTTGGCCTTGGCCTTGCCCAAGGCCGGCAACAGCATCCCGGCCAGGATCGCGATGATGGCGATGACGACGAGCAGTTCGATGAGGGTGAAGGCCGTGCGGTCTCCAGCGTGGCGGGCGGGGTTCATGGGTGAATTTCGGTGGCATACGAATTCCGGCAGGAAGGCCGGTCAAGCCATTTTTCCGCTGCGCTCCGGTGGGCGGTTCCGCTACGGTCGCGGCATGAGCACTTCGATTCGCGCGTTCGCGCTGCTGGCCGGATTGATTCTTTCGGCTGCCCACAGTTTCGCGGCGGACGCGCCGCGCCTGAACATCCTCTTCGTCTTCGCCGACGACTGGGGCCGCTACGCCAGTTGCTACAAGGGGCTGGATGGCCGGCCCACCATCAACGACGTGGTCAGGACGCCGAACGTGGACCGCGTGGCGCGCGAGGGCGTGCTGTTCAAGCACGCCTTCGTCAACGCGCCGAGCTGCACGCCGTGCCGCAGCTCGCTGCTGTCGGGGCGTTACTTCTTCCAGACGGGGCGCGCGGCCATCCTGCAAGGCGCAGTGTGGGATGAGAAGATTCCCACCTTCCCGCTGCTGCTGCGCGACGCGGGCTATCACATCGGCAAGAGCTTCAAAGTGTGGAGTCCCGGCACGCCGGCGGACGCGGGCTTCGGCGGGCAGCAATACGCCTATCAGAAGGCCGGCAACGCCTGTAACAACTTCTCCGAGGAGGTCACCAAGATGGTCGCGGACGGCCAGACGGTCGCCGCCGCACGGGAGAAAATCCTGGCGCAGGTGCGCGGGAACTTCGACGACTTCCTCGCCGCGCGGAAGCCCGGCCAGCCGTGGCATTACTGGTTCGGCACGACCACGACGCATCGCTCGTGGATCAAAGGCAGCGGCAAGCAGCTCTGGGGCATCGAGCCGGACGCGCTGACGGGCAAGCTGCCCAAGTTCATGCCGGACGTGCCGGAGATCCGCGAGGACGTGGCGGATTACCTCGGCGAAGCGCAGGCGGTGGATGCCTACGTCGGCGTGCTGCTGAAGCGGTTGGAAGAAGCCGGCGAGTTGGAGAAGACCGTCGTCGTCCTCAGCGGCGACCACGGAATGCCGGGCGTGACCAGCGGCAAGTGCAACCTCTACGACCACGGCACCGCCGTGACGCTCGCCATCCGCTACCCCGGCACGAAGCCGGGCCGCGTGATTGACGACCTCGCGCGCATCCCCGACCTGTGCCCGACCTTCCTCGAAATCGGCGGCGTGAAACCGCCGGAGAAGCTTTACGGCAGGAGCCTCGTGCCATTGCTCAAGTCGGAAAAATCCGGCCTCGTGGACAAGAGCCGCGATTGGTCTGTCTCCGGTCGCGAGCGCCACGTCGGCATGGCCCGCGAGGGCAATCTCCCTTACCCGATGCGTTCGCTGCGCACGCCGGATTTCCTCTACATCCGCAACTTCGCGCCCGACCGCTGGCCGATGGGCGCGCCTTACTCCGCCGCCGAGAGCACGCCGGATTTGAAAGACGTGGGCAACAACACGCGCGCCGCGTTCCCGGACATGGACGCCAGCCCGACGAAGACCTGGCTCATCGCGCATCAGCACGACGCGCAGTGGAAATGGCACTTCGACCTCGCCTTCGCCAAGCGCCCTGCTGAGGAGCTTTACGACCTGAAGAACGACCCCGACCAGGTGAAGAACCTCGCCGCCGACCCCGCCTTCGCCGCACAGAAACGCGCCCTGTCCGCGCGCCTGATGAAGCTGCTTCAAGACGCGAACGACCCGCGCGTGACCGGCGGCGGCAAGACCTTCGATCAGCCGCCCTTCAGCGATCCAGAGCCGGTGGGTGGGGGCAAGGGGAAGAAGAAAAACGCGAAGTGAACCGCAGGGAAGATGGTCGGGGCGGTGAGATTTGAACTCACGACCTTCTGAACCCCATTCAGACGCGCTACCAAGCTACGCTACGCCCCGAGCCAACCACCTCTTCGCGAACGAACAGGCGGGCGGCAGTGTAGGAGCCGGCAGCCGGCTTTCAATCCCTATTTCGCGCCCACCTCCACCCCGAGCAAATCGCCGGGCGTGTTGCGGACGTAGACGCGGCCGTTCGCGAGCACGGGAACCGTCCAGCATTTCTTGCCGACGACCTGCGCGCGGGCGAGGACTTCAAACTTCTGCGGGTTCGCGGCGGCGACGAGCAGTTCGCCCGTTTCGCTCAACACAATCAGCTTCCTGTCCGCCGCCATGAGCGAGCCGACGCCCATTCCCTTCTGTGCCCACTTGGTCGCGCCGCTCTGCCAGTCGAGGCAGCGCAGCTCGCCGCCGGGTTTCCCTCCGACTCCGTGAAAGGCGTAGAGATGACCTCCGAGCACGACCCCGGCGTTGAACTGCACGGCGGTGTCGGTCTTCCAACCGGCCACGGACGAGCCGTCGCGCAGGTTGAGCTTCACGGCCGGGGCGCTCTCGCCGGAGAGCAGCAACGTCCCGTCATGCACCACCGGGGCGCTGGCGCTGGTGTCGTAGCCGGTGACGAACTTGGTCCGCCAGCGCACCTTGCCGGTGGCGACTTCCACCGCCGCGCATTCGCGATGCGTGAGCAGCGCGGCGCAGCGCGTGCCGTCGAGGTCGAAGGGAACCGCCGTGGCGTAGGCGGCGGAGCTTTTGCCGTTCTGCCAGACGACTTTACCAGTGGCCTTGTCGAGCGCGGCACCGTGGCTGCCGACGTTCAAGATGACGAGCTTGCCCTCGACGAGTGGCGACGACGCGAAGCCCCACTCTGGCACCTCGACGCCCAGCTCAGTCACGAGTTGCTTCTGATAAACCACCTTGCCGGTCGTCAGTTCCAGGCAGAAGAAGTCGCCCTGCCGGCTCAGGTGAAAGACGCGGTCGCCGTCAATCGTCGGTGTGCCCGTGGTGCCGCCCTCGAAATACTTGTTGCCCAGCGGCGCGGCGTAACTGTGCTTCCAAAGCTCCCGGCCGGTAGCGGCATCCAAGCACCAGACGGTGTCCTGCCCCTTTGCGCGACCGTCGTGACCGGTGGTGATGAGCTTGCCGCCGCTCACGACGACGGTGGAGAAGCCAAGGCCAATTTTCGCGCGCCACGCGACCTTCGGCCCGTCGGCGGGCCAGGTGGAACTCCAGCCCGTCTCGCGGGAAATGCCGTTCAAGTCCGGGCCGCGGAACATGGGCCAGTCGGCGGCGGGGGCAGCGAGCGCGGCGAGTAAAGCGGCGGCGGCAATTGTGAAGCGCATGACGGGAGCTTGGCCGGAGGCGTTCGGGAGTCAAGGCAGCCGTCTTGGAGTGCGCCGGCAGAGCGCAGCGGCGACGGCGCTTTTGAGCGGACGGCAGCGCAGCGTGATTTGGAAACCTCTCTGCGGTCGAAAGCGGCGTCGCGCTTCGCTTGCCGCCGCAGTCCAAGAGGCGGCGGGTGTCAGAGTGCGGCGGTGACTTGTCCCGCGATTTCCTCGCCGATGGCGAGCGAAGCGGTCGCGGCGGGGCTGGGCGCGTTGAGGACGTGCAGCGCCTTGGGCCGCGCGACGAGGCAGAAGTCCTGCACGAGCGTGCCGTCGGGCGACATGGCCTGTGCACGCACGCCCGCGCCGCCGGGCGCGAGGTCGCTCTCGCGGATTTCCGGGACGAGCCGCTGAAGCGACTCGCAGAAGAGGCGCTTGCTGAAGCTGCGTTTGATTTCCTCCCAGCTCATGCGCTTGTGCCGGCCGAGGAAGTTCCACAGCCCCTTGAACGTCACCGCGTCCCAGAGGTCGGCGACGCGGATGTCCGTCTTCGTGTAGCCCTCGCGGGAGAAGGCCAGCACGGCGTTCGGCCCGGCCTCGATGCCGCCGTGGATCATCCGCGTGTAATGCACGCCGAGGAACGGGAACTGCGGGTCGGGCACCGGGTAGATCAAGTGGCGAACGAGCGACTCGCGCTCCTTCCTGAGCTGATAGTATTCGCCCCGGAACGGCACGATGCGCACGTCACGGCGCTCGCCGGCGAGTTCGCTCACGCGGTCGCTGTGCAGCCCGGCGCAGTTGACGATGAACGTGCCCTCGAACGCGCCCGCCGTCGTCTCCGCCACCCAGCCGGAGGCGTTCTCGCGCAGGGCCGTGACCCGGGCGGAGGTCACGACGCGGTTCCCGGCCTTCGTGATTAACTCCAGCATCGTGGCGCAGACCTTCGCATAGTCCACGATGCCTTCCTGCGGGACGTGCAAGGCGGCAACGCCACCAACGTGCGGTTCAATCTCGCGCATCTGCTCGTGGTTCAACCAGCGCAGCCCGGCGAGGCCGTTCTGCGTGCCGCGAGTCTGCAAGTCCTTCAGTCGTGCGATCTCGGGGTCGTCCACCGCCACGACCAGCTTGCCGCAGACATCGTGCGGGATGGCGTGCTCGCGGCAGAACGCGGTCATCTCCGCCACGCCGCTGACGGCGAGGCGGGCCTTGAGCGAGCCGGGCTTGTAGTAGAGGCCGCAGTGCAGCACGCCGCTGTTGTGCGTGCTCTGGTGGCGACCGACGCCCGCTTCCTTTTCGAGGACAGTGATGCGCGCGCCCGGCAACCGGCGCGCGAGCTTGATGGCGGTGGCCATGCCCACGATGCCGCCGCCGATGATGAGGAAGTGTTGGTCAGCCACAACGGGCGGAGAGTGCGAACGCGGACTATCGCTGGCAAGTCCGCTCCAAGCAGGTCAGGTGGAACGCCCGAGCTACTTCGCCGGCCACCACGCGTCGAGCGCCTTGGTCAAACTGGCGACCCGGCCCGGCTCCGCGCTGGCAAGGTTCTTCTCCTCGTGCGGGTCTTTGCCCAGGTCGTAAAGCTCCACCACGTCGTTGGGCTGGTTGCGCTTCTCGGGCACGACGAGTTTCCAGTCGCCTTCGATCATCCAGCGCCACTTGAGGCTCGAGGCAGGGTTTTGCATGTCCACGAAGTTGTGGGTGAAGCACTCGCCATGGACGGCCTTGCGGGCCGCGACGGCTTTTTCGTCCAGCAGGTTCAAGCCCGGCATCTGCGGCGTCGGCTTGAGTCCGGCGGCGTGGAGCAGCGTGGGCATGAGGTCGAGCGAAGTGGCGAGGTGCGGGGACCGCTGAGGCTTCACCTTGCCCGGCCAGCGGACCATGATGGGCGTGCGCAGGCCGCCGTCGTATTGGGACTGCTTGGATTTCTCGGCGTAGCGACCGGTGTTGGGGTTGGTGATCCAGCCGTTGTCGGTGACATAGACGACGATGGTGTTCTCGGCGAGCTTCTGCTCATCGAGGTGCGCGAGGAGCTGGCCGCAGGTCTCATCGAACCAGTCCACCATCGCCCAATACTTCGCCACCTGGAGCGACGGCGTCTTGTCCTTGTATTTGTCGAGCAGGCGCTGCGGCGGCGTGTGCGGGTCGTGCGGCATCATCGGCGCATACCAGACGAAGAACGGCTTTTTCTCCTGCTTCGCGGTGGCGATGAAATCGTAGATCGGCTGCATGGTCTTGCGCCCGATGTCGAGGCCGGCATCGCCGTGGCGGCCACCCTGCGTCATGCCGTGGGTGAAGCCGCCGCGGCTGTAGTGCTTCTGCCACCACTTCCCGGTCTGGAGGCTGAGATAACCCTGCTTCGCCAGCTCGCGCGGCAGCGTGGGCACGGCCTCAATGAACTTCGACATCAGCTCGCGGCCGTCGGCGAAGTGCTTCGACTTCTGGAACTCCGCGCCCTTCATCCCCGGCACCAGCGGCGGGTCGTTGCTCGTGACCTTGTGCTGGTGCGGATACAGCCCGGTGATCATCGAGGCGAGGCTGGGGCAGCAGAGGCTCGACGGCACGTAGCCGCGCGTGAAGGTGAGGCTCTGCGCCGCGAGTTTGTCGAGGTGCGGCGTCTGGAGGTGCAGGTGCCCCATGAAGGAGTAGTCGCCCCAATGGTGGTCGTCCGAGACGATCATCACGATGTTCGGCGAGGCGGCGGACAGGCGGCAGGCGGCGAGCAGGACGGCGGCAGCCAGCGTGGCGCGGCGGAGCAAAGTCATGGCTGAGTTAAGGGTGTCCACCAAGCGCTTGTCAAATCCGCTCGGCCCACGAGGCCTTGGCCCCGGCAAAGAATGTGGTTGCTAAGTCAGGCCGCGCTTTGCTGATACTCTCCCGCAACGTGTCCCTGAGCCGGTCGCCCAGTCTGGTTCGGCTTGAAGCCCGCGCTGCGGGGCCGCGTCCATTTGTCCGCCACCAGCAACAACCAACCGAAAACCACCCACTCAGCACATGAAATACTTCGACCGTCGTGGATTCCTCAAGACTGCCGGTGCCGCCGCCGGCGTCTTCTACATCGCTCCGACCTCCTGGGCGCAGAAAAGCCCTGGCGACACCCTCAACACCCTGGTCGTCGGCTTTCACGGCCGCGGGCAGTCGCACATCGGGGGCATGCTCGCACTCAAGGATCGCGGCGTGCGAATTACCGCGCTGTGTGACGTGGATCAGAAAGTCCTGAGCGGTGGCGTGGACCAGCTCGACAAGAAGGGTTTCAAGGTGACGGCCTACACCGACATGAGGAAAGCCTTCGAGAACAAGGACATTGACCTCGTCACCATCGCCACGCCGAACCACTGGCATTCGCTGGCCGCCATCTGGGCCATCCAGGCCGGCAAGGACGTGTATGTCGAGAAGCCCGTCTCCCACAACGTCTGGGAGGGCCGCCAGCTCGTGAACGCCGCCCGGAAGCACAAGAAAATCGTCCAGACCGGCACCCAGAGCCGCTCCTCGCGCGCGGGCATCGGCGAAGCCGTGAAGTTCGTCCAGTCCGGCCAGCTCGGCAAAATCCTCATCGTTCGCGGCACCTGCTACAAGCGGCGCGACACCATCGGGAAGACGGGTGCCCCGCAGCCCATCCCCGCCGGCATTGACTTCGACCTCTGGTGCGGTCCAGCTCCGAAGGATGAGTTGCTGCGCGCGAAGCTGCATTACGACTGGCACTGGCAGTGGAACTACGGCAATGGCGACCTCGGCAACCAGGGCATCCACCAGATGGACCTCGCCCGCTGGTTCACCGGCGAGATGGAACTCAGCCCCCGCGTGTGGAGCGTTGGCGGTCGCCTGGGCTACGTGGACGACGGCCAGACGCCGAACACGCAGATCGTCTATCACGATTACCAGAAGGCTCCGCTCATCTTCGAAGTGCGCGGTCTGCCCGCCAAGCCCGGCATCGTCGAGGAGGTCGTGAAGGACGGGAAGAAGAGCAAGCAGAAGAAGGAGTCCATGGACAACTTCATGGGGGCGCAGATCGGGGTCATCGTCCACTGCGAAGGCGGCCACGTCACCGTGCCGAGCTACTCCGGCGCGACGGCCTACGACAAGAGCGGCAAGGAAATCAAGAAATGGACCGGCTCGGTGGATCACTTCGCCAACTTCCTCGACGCTGTCCGCAGCCGGAAGCACGAAGACTTGCACGCCGACATTCTTGACGGCCACCTCAGCAGCGCGCTCTGCCACACTGGCAACATCTCCTACCGCCTCGGCATGCAGAAGAATCCGGACGCCATCAAGGAGCAGATCAAGGGCGACCGCGATGCGGCGGCGACCTTCGACCGCATGGTCGAGCATCTCAAGGCCAACCATGTGGATGTCACGAAGAACAAGCTGACCATCGGCCCCGTGCTCACGATGAACCCCAAGACCGAAAAGTTCATCGGCAACGCCGCCGCGGACAAGCTGCTCACGCGCGACTACCGCAAGCCGTTCGTCGTCCCGGCGATCTCCGCCTGACACAGCGCACACTCAGATTCACGAGGGGCCGGCAGCGATGCCGGCCCTTTTTCTTTCCTGCCGCGCCCAGGCTTGGCTAGCCTCGCGCCGCATGAGTTGGTTCTACCGTTCGCTCATCCGCCCGGCGCTCTTCACGCAGGACTCGGAGGCGATTCACAACCGCACCCTTGCCGCGCTGGGCTGGGCAGCTCGGCAGCAGTGGGCCTGCCGCGCGCTCGACTGTGCTTACGGCGTGCCGGAGCTCCCCCTCGAACTCTTCGGCCTGCGCTTCCCGAACCCCGTGGGCCTCGCCGCCGGCATGGACAAGCAGGCCGCCGCCGTCCCGGTCTGGAAATCGCTTGGCTTCGGTTTCAGCGAACTGGGCGGTGTGACGTGGCACGCGCAGCCCGGCAATCCCCTGCCGCGCATGTTCCGCGCCGTGGCGGACGAAGCGCTCGTCAACCGCATGGGCTTCAACAACGGCGGCGCGCGCGTGCTGGCCGAGCGGCTCGCCGACTGGCGCGAGCAAGGCCGCTGGCCAAACCACCCCGTCGGCATCAACCTCGGCAAATCCAAAGTAACTCCGCTGAACGAGGCAGCAGACGACTACGCCAACTCCCTCCGCGTCCTCTGGCCGCATGCCGACTTCTTCGTCGTCAACGTCAGCTCCCCCAACACGCCGAACCTCCGCCAGCTTCAGGACAAGTCCGCGCTGGACGAGATTCTTGCCGCGCTCCAGCAGGTGAACAGCAAGCAGGCCAGGTCTGCCAAAACTCCAAACTCCAAACCCCAAACTCGAAACCACCCCAAGCCCATTCTCGTGAAGGTCGCACCCGACCTCACCTTCGAGGCGCTCGATGAAATCCTCGAACTCGTCGGTCCGCGCCAACTCGCCGGCATCGTCGCGACGAACACAACCATCGCGCGACCAGCGACGGACGACGCACGGCTGAATCAGATTTACGCCGAAACCGGCGGCCTGAGCGGACGCCCGCTCCGCGCCCGCAGCACCGAGGTGATTCGGCATCTCTTTCGGCAGACCAAGGGCGCAGTGCCAATCATTGGTGTCGGTGGCATTTCCTGCGCGGCAGATGCGTGGGAGAAGATCACGGCAGGTGCATCGCTCGTGCAGGTTTACTCCGGCCTCGTCTATGAAGGCCCCGGACTCGTGCGCGACATTGTCCAAGGTCTCCGCTGGCGGCTGGAAGTGGAAGGGCTGAGCGAACTCCGAGCGGCAGTCGGCACGAAAGCCTGCTGAACGGAGCGCGGGTGTCCAACCTGCGCGTTCGAGTGAGGCAGGCGCACGCAGGTTGGACACCTGCGCTCCACTCTCACTCCACCACCATCACGCCGCGCATGACGAGGTAGTGGCCGGGGAAGGAGCAGATGTAGGGATACTTGCCGGCCTGCCTCGGCGCATGGAAGCGCAGTGTCTCGGACTGGTTATGCTTCAGCATTTTCGTCGAGTGCAGGATGGCGTCGGACTTGGGGATGAAGTCCATTTTCTCGAACGCGTCAGGCAGTTTCGCCATCTCGTTCGCGGCGTTGCCAATCGCGTCCTCGGAGCCGGGCTGGACGATGAGCAGGTTGTGCGGCGTAGCGTCGGGATTCTCGAAGATCAGCTTCACCGGCGCGCCGGCTTTCACCTTGAACTCCAGCACGGTGAAGAGCATCCGCTCCGCCACGGTGCTCATGCGGATGACGGTCGGGTTCAACTTGTCGAACGGGTCGGGCGCTTCCTTCTTCGCCGCGCCCTTGGCCTTCGGGCTGGTGAGCGCGAAGAACGCAGGAAGTTTTGGATGCTCCGCATCCAGCTTGCCCGCCGCAGGCGCGAACTTCCGCAGCGGCTCGGAGTCGAGCGCGGTGCGGAGGGCGTAGTTGAGATAGTTGTCCATCGGGTGCGCGAGCAGGTCGAGCGCGGCGCGGCGTGCCTCGACGGTGCCGATGTAGCTGGCGGTGATGGCGGCTTCGAGGCGCACAAGGCCGTTGGTGTCGTTGGCGCGGGCGCGGAGCTGGGCGTGCGTGGTGGCCGACGGCGCGGCCCAGCGCAACTGGTGCGTCGCTGCGGCGCGAACGTGGTGGTTCGGGGCATCGAGGAGCTTGGCGAGGAGCGAAGGATTTTCCGCGCCGAGGCTGCGCGTGAGCCAGAGCGCTTCGAGCTGATGATGCAAATGGCGCGGGGCTTTTGCGTCGAGGCCCGCGAGCCAGGCGTCGAGCGCGGCCTTCACCTGCTGCGCGTCGCGTTCGCGGAGTTCGAGCTTCGCCGTGTAGCGCGTGCGGTAGTCGGGCGACTTGAGCAAGTCGAGCAGTTGCGGGATCGGCGCGCCGGCGATTTTTGGCGCGGCTTGCAGCGGGCGGCCTCTCGCCGTCACGCGCCAGATGCGGCCGCTGGTCTTGTCGCGGCGCGTGTCGCGCAGGGAATACTGCATGTGGCCCTTCACCGGGTTATACCAGTCGCAGATGAAGAGGTCGCCGTGCGGGCCGAAGCGCACGTCCACCGGGATGAAGGAGAGGTTCGCCGACTGCAGGATGTGCCCGATGCGCTCCTCCTCGAAGTGCGTGTCCTTCTCCACCCAGCGATGCAGCTCGACGGTATTGACCGGCTTGTAGCGCACGCGCACGAAGCAGCCTTGCAGCTCGTCGGGGAAGTGCCGGCTGTAGATGAACTCCTGCCCGCAGGTGCCGCTGTAGGCCGGGAAGAAATTCCCCGCCGGCACATGCTGCTGCGGGAACGGCGCGTTCAACGCATGCACCGCGCTGGCGAACACCGGATGGCTCCCGAGATGCCAGCCCCACTCGTCGAAGGTCAGGCCCCACGGGTTCGTGCTCATGTAGGAGCCGAACGCCCGCAGGCGCTGCGTGCGCGGCGTGAAGCGGAAGAAGGTGCTGTCCCGCGCCCGCACCGGGCCGTAGGGCGTCTCCACAGAGCTGTGGTGGAAGATGCTTTCGCGGAAGAGCAAATCGCCATCCGGCGACCACGTGAAGTCATGCAGCGAATGGTGCGAGTCCTCCGTGCCGAAGCCGGTCATTACGATTTTGCGCAAGTCCGCGCGCCCGTCGCTGTCGGTGTCCGCAATGAACGTGAGGTGCGGCTGCTCGCTGACGTAAAGCCCGCCGTCGCCGAATTCGAACGAGAGCGGGATGTGCAGGTTCGTGGCGAAGACGCTGCACTTGTCCGCGCGGCCGTCGCCGTTCGTATCTTCGAGGATGATGATTTTGTCATTCGGCTCCTCGCCGGGGATGACCTGCGGATAGGTCGTGGAGCAGGAAACCCAGAGCCGACCCCGCGTGTCCCAGCGCATCTGGATGGGCTTGGCGAGGTCCGGGAACATTTCCTCGGACGCGAAGACGCTGACCTCGAAACGCGGGTCCACCTTGAACGCCTTCAGTTCGTCGGCGGGCGAGAGCCACTCGTTGATGGCGCGGTCGCCGGTGATCTTCGGGAGCGGCGGGATGTTGCTGTCATCCACCTGCGGTGGGACGGGTTTGCCCTGCGAAATGTCCCACGCGCGGCGGTCGCGGTTGGCCACCATCTGGTCGAACTTCTCGAACTCACCGGGGAAGTTGACCACGCCGTAAGGCTCCTTGCGGCCGCCGGTGATGTAGAAGCCGTTGAGCGCGCGATAGCGGCGGACGAACTGCTTGTTCCGCTCTTCGACTGCGGCCTTGAGCGCCGGCAAGGGCGCGGGCGCAGACTCCTCGAAGATTCCGCGAAAGAGGTGCTCCGCAAAGCTGCGGTAGCCAGCGTCGGTGAGGTGGATGCCGTTTTCGGTAAGTGGTGTGCGCTTCGCTGCGATCTCCATCGCCACGCGCGTCGGGGTGAACGCATCCACGAAGGCCGCGCCGCAGCGCTTGGCCACGCGGGCCATGGCCTCGGAGTAGAGTTTCAGCCGCGCGTTGCTCGCCTTGCCGTCGGGCAGATTTGGATTCTTCACGTCCTCGTGCGGGATCGGTGACACGAGCACGACCTGCGGCGGGGTCTTTCCGTTGTAGCGGCGGAGGCGGAGGCTGACGATGAACTGCGCGAGGTCGCGTTCAAATTGCGGCAGCGCCTCCACGCCGGCAAAGGACTCGTTGAACCCGTAGGCCGCGAAGATCACGTCCGCCTTCTGCGCCGCGAGGTGCTTGTGCAAATCGCCGAACGCTTCGGGCCGCGGCTGCACGGTGATTTCATCGCCCGGCCAGGCCAGCGTGCGCAGGACGAGTTCTTCCTTGGCGAAGCGTTGCAGCACCATGGCCTCGAACCACCCATGCTCCTGCATCCGCTCGAACAGCCCGTTGCCGATGAGCACGACGCGCGCCCCGCGCTCGAGCTTGAGCGGCAGCGCGGTGGCCGGGACGCTCGCGACCTGGCCGCAGATGACGTCGAGCGGGGCGGCGGCCACAGGGTTCGGAGCCGCCGCGTTCAGGCGGTGGGACAAAATCACGCCAAGCAGCAGCGCCAAGATGCGAAGGCAGTTCATGGACACGGAGCGTAGCCGTGGCTCGAAGGCACGGCAATCGCATCAGCAGCACTGCCGGCAGCACAATTCCGCGTGCCGCCCGGGTCCAATTCTGCCAGTCTCTCCTCTGACATGAACCCTGCAAACGCACCCGTCCGCACCGGCTTCGTCTTGCTTGCTCTTGCCGTGCTGTCTGTGGCGCAGACGGCCAAGATCGCTTTGAAGCCGCATCCCGCCGCCGTGCCGAACACGCACGCGCCGGGCGAGGTGGACCGGCCGGAGCTGGTGCCGTTCGTTGTCGCCGATCCCGCGAAGCTGCCGGGCATCGTCGTGGACGAGACGGCGGCGACGCTTGTGGGCAAGTGGCAATACTCCACGCACACGCCGCCCTATGTCGGCGTCGGTTACCTGCACGACATGAAGGACGGCAAGGGCGAGAAGTCAGTGACCTTCACGCCAAACCTGCCGCACGCGGGCCGCTATGAAGTGCGCCTGGCGCATTGCTACAACATCCGCCGCGCGACCAATGCGCCCGTCACCATCCGCCACGCCGACGGCGAGACGAAGCTGCGCATCAACCAGCAAGAGGAACCGCCGCACGGAAGGCTGTGGCGCACGCTCGGAACCTTCCGCTTCGCCGCCGGCACGAACGGTTGGGTGCGCCTCTCGAACGAAGGCACGGAGGGCAAGGTCGTGATCGCGGACGCGGTGCAGTTCCTTCCCCAGTAGGTCAGGCATCCTGCCTGACATCCATCTGACACCGCGGGCGAGCTTCGCAGACGGCTCCAGTTCAGATAGCGGGCAAATCCGCCTTGAGGCGAAACGGGGTGCGTGAGGAGACCGAGTGCGCGTCTGCACGGGAGCACCTTGATGGAGTTAGATGTCAGGTAGGATGCCTGACCTACTGGGGTGCAGGACGCCTGCCGCCACCCGGCTTGCTCGCTGCGACTGCGCCGCGTAGAATCTCCGCACTCAAGCCATGCACTTGCGCCGAACTCAATCGCTTCTCGCCGCGTTACTGTGCGCCGTTCTGCTCGTCGTCGGCTGCCAGTCGCAGCGGTCTGCGCCGAAGGTCACGGTGTTTCCTGAAAGGCCGAAAGCTCCACCACCCAGCATAGACCCTGTTTTCCCACCGGAACTTTCGTGGACATTTCACACAAACAAGCTGGCTGAGATGGACACCGCCATCGCGCAGACCATCGTCGACAAGAAACTGCCCGGCGGGGTGCTGTGGCTGGAGAAGGTGCACGGGAAGGAATACGTAAAGCACTTTGGCCATCGCGCCCTCATCCCCGCCGCCGAGCCGATGTCTGAGGACACGATCTTCGATGCCGCGTCGCTCACGAAGGTCATCGCGGCCACGCCGGCCATGATGCGGCTCATCGAGCAGGGCAAGGTCGGCCTCGAAGATAGAGTTGTGAAGTTCATCCCGGAGTTTGGCACGCTGGGGAAGGAAGTCATCACCGTGCGGCAGTTGCTCACGCACACGTCGGGTTTGCGGCCGGATGTGAGTTTGAAGCCGGACTGGAACGGCTACGACGCGGCCATCCGGCTCGCGTGCGAGGAGAAGCTCTCCGCGCCGCCCGGCACCAAAATCATCTACAGCGACACTGGCCTGTATCTGGTCGGCGAAATCGTCCGGCGCGTCAGCGGGCTGCCGCTCGACCAGTTCGTGCAGCGCGAAGTCTTCGGCCCGCTCGGGATGACGGACACCGGCTTCAACTCGCCGCGCAGCAAGCTCGCGCGCATTGCGCCTACGGAGGTTGAGAACAGCCAGCCCGTGCGCGGCGTCGTCCACGACCCCCGCGCACGGCGCATGGGCGGCGTGGCGGGACACGCGGGGCTTTTCACCACGGCGCACGACCTCGCGCTATTCGCCCGCATGATGCTCAACGAGGGTTCGCTTGGCTCCACGCGCGTCTTCAAGCCCGACACCGTGCGCCTCTGGACTTCGGTGCAGACGCCACCGGGCGTCGCGGGCCGGCGCGGTCTGGGCTGGGACATTGACACGAGCTACAGCGGCCCGCGCGGCAAGCTCTTCCCCATCGGCTCCTACGGCCACACGGGCTGGACGGGCACGAGCATCTGGATTGACCCGTTCTCGAAGACGTTCCTGATTTTCCTCTCGAACCGGAACCACCCGACCGAAGCCGGCAGCGTCATCGCACTGCGTTCCAAGCTCGGCACGCTCGCGGCCGAGGCGGTGCGGAACTTCAACTTCGCCTACGTCCCCGGCGCGCTGTCGCCACGCGAGGACGCCGCGACTTCAGGCCGCTTGCGCCCGAGTGCGGTGCCCGTGGACACCGCCGCGCCAGTGCTCAATGGCATTGATGTGCTGGCGAAGAACAAGTTCGCGCAGCTCAAAGGTCTCAAGCTCGGCCTCATCACGAACCACACCGGCCAGGACCGCGCGCGCAACGCGACGATTGACCTGCTGCACAAGGCTCCGGGCGTCTCGCTCATCGCGCTGTTCAGCCCGGAGCACGGCATTCGCGGCGCGCTGGACGAGAAAGTTTCCGACTCGAAGGACGAGCAGACGGGCCTGCCCGTCTTCAGCCTCTACGGCGTCCGCCGCACGCCCGCGCCGGAGCAGCTCGCGGGACTCGACGCGCTCGTGTTCGACATCCAGGACATCGGCTGCCGCTTCTACACGTATCCGGCCACGCTGATTAACTGCATGGAAGCGGCGGCCAAGGCAAAGAAGAAGTTCATCGTGCTCGACCGCGCGAATCCCATCGGCGGCAACGCGGTGGAAGGCCCGTTGCTCGTCGGCACAAACTCGTTCGTCGCGTGGCACAAGGTGCCGCTGCGCCACGGCATGACGCTGGGCGAGGTCGCGCGGATGGTGAACGCGGAGCGCGGCTTCGGCGCGGACCTCACGGTGATTCCCGTCGAGGGCTGGTCGCGCAACCAGTGGTTCGATGAGTTCGGCCAGCCGTGGACGAATCCGTCGCCGAACATGCGGAGTCTCGCGGCGGCGGCGCTTTATCCCGGCGTCGGCTTGCTGGAGCAGGCCGTCAGCGTCGGACGCGGGACGGACACGCCGTTCGAGGTCGTGGGCGCGCCGTATGTGACCAACGACGTGCGCTTCGCCGCCGAGCTGAACCGCGCGGGGCTGCCGGGCGTGCGCTTCCACGCGGTGCGCTTCACGCCGACCTACAGCACGTTCAAGGACAAGCCCTGCGGCGGAGTGCGCATCGTGCTGACCGACCGCGACGCGCTCAACGCCGTGGACGTGGGCCTGACCATCGCGGTCACGATGCAGCGGCTCTACGGGACGAACTTCGCGGCGGACAAGATGCAGGTGCTCCTGCGCGAGCCGACGGTCTTGGCGGGGATCAAGGCCGGCAAGACGGTGGCAGAGTTGCGCGCGGGATGGGCGGCGGACCTGGAGGCATATCGGAAGCGCCGCGAGCCGTTTCTGCTGTATCGGTGAGCGAGGAGAGCGGCGTTCACGCCGCAGCAGGCCAATTCGGATCAACACGTTCGGATGTCGCGCTGCTCCCCCCGTTTCTGCGGCCTGAAGGCCGCGCTCGCGCGCTTGAAGTTTCCGCCACGCCTCCCGTCAGTAACCCCGACATCAACCAATCCGTCCACTCCAACATGAAGAAACCGCTCTTGCTCGCCGCCCTCACCGCCGCCGCGCTCGTGACCACCGCCGCCGACTGGCCGCAGTGGCGCGGGGCCGACCGCACTGACATTTCCAAAGAAACCGGCCTGCTCAAGAGCTGGCCCGAGGGCGGCCCCAAGCTGGTCTGGATCAACAAGGACGTAGGCCTCGGCTACTCCGGCTATGCCATCGCCGGCGGCAGGTTGTTCACCATCGGCCTGCGCGGGGACACGGAGCTGCTCATCGCGGTGGACGTGAAGACCGGCAAGGAGCTTTGGACCACGCCGGTCGGGCCGATTCTCAAGAACGGCTGGGGCGACGGCCCGCGCGCCACACCCACGGTGGACGGCGACATGGTCTTTGCGATGGGCGGCAACGGCGGCGTGCTTGCGGTGAAGGCCGCCGACGGCAAGGAGGTCTGGAAGGCGATGATGCGGGACTTCGGCGGGCGCACGCCGAACTGGGGCTATTGCGAGTCTGTGCTCGTGGACGAGGGCAAGGTCATCTGCACACCCGGCGGCGGGCAGGGCACGCTGCTCGCGCTGGATCGGGCCACGGGCAAGAAGGTCTGGCAGAGCACCGACTGGACCGACGGCGCGCATTACTCGTCACCCATTACCGTCACCCACAATGGCACGCGCCAATACATCCAGCTCACGATGCAAAACGTCGCGGGTGTCGAGGCCAAGACGGGCAAGGTGCTTTGGAAGTCGGAGTGGCCCGGCAAGATCGCCGTCATCCCCACGCCCATCTTCAAGGACGGCCATGTCTATATCACTTCCGGCTACGGCATCGGCTGCAAGCTGGTCAAGATCGGCCCCGGCAACGCGGTCAGCGAAGTGTATCGCAACGACAACATGGTCAACCACCACGGCGGCGTCATCCTCATCGGCGAAAAGCTCTACGGCCATTCCGACAAGGGCGGCTGGACCTGCCAGGACTTCAAGACCGGCGAGGTGGCGTGGGCCTCCAAGAACTTCGGCAAAGGCGCGGTGCATTGCGCCGACGGCATGCTCTACTGTCTGGAGGAAAGCAGCGGCACCGTTGCCCTCGTGGAGCCGAACCCGAAGGGTTGGACCGAGAGGAGCCGCTTCAAACTCACGCCGCAGACCACCCAGCGTAACCCGAAGGGCAAGGTCTGGACCCACCCCGTCGTCAGCGACGGCAAGCTCTACCTGCGCGACCAGGAGCTGCTCTTCTGCTTTGACGTGAAGGGGAAATAAGCGCCCGCGCCGTCGGTTTGCCGTCGCCGGCTCAAACTGGTGGCATTCGGCTCGCCAACCCCGGCGCGCGTGGCTAGCCTGCCGGTCAGTGAAGATTCTCGTCGTCACCAACCTGTTCCCACCGCACCTGGCGGACACGGACGACTTCCGCTGCCAGAACCTGACCGACGCGCTGCGCGAGCGCGGGCACACCCTGCGCGTGCTGACCTCCACCTGTGGACTCGCCTCCGAGGCCGGCCACACCGCGCGCGCCTACGGCTCCGGCTCCGAGGGCGACGCGCTGGTGCAACGGCGGCTTCGCCTGAACGGGATCTTCGGGCAGCCGGCGGTCAGCGGGCTGGGGGATTTGCGCGAGCTGGAGGCGCGGAACAACGAGGTGCTCCGCGCCGCCATCGCGGAGTTTGAGCCGGACGTCATCCACATTTTCAGCCTGCGGGGCCTTTCCAAATCCCTGCTCGTCACGCTTCGCCGGACGGGCGTCCCCACCTGCTTCGACATGGCGGACACCTGGCTGGCGGAGGAGCTGCGCGATGACCCGTGGCTCAGTTGGTGGAACCGCGAGCGCGTGCCGGCGATGCACAAAATCCAGCGCACCGGGCTGGAAGTCTCCGGCCAGCGTGCCAAGTGGGACGCGGCCACGCCCACGTTCATCGAGCCGGGGACCAGCCGCCTGCCGGCGGTCTTTGATCAGCAGACGGACACCGGGTTCAAGCCAAACTCCATCGGGGCGTTTCATTTCCAGCGGCTCTACTTCAGCAGTCCGGCCTTGCAGACGGCCACGGCGGAGGCCGGTTTCCGCGTCGCCCACGGCGAGGTGATTCATCCCGGCGTGGACACGCGCCTCTTTCATGGGGAAGTGAAGCCCGCGTCCGCGGCGGTCAAAAAGTTTCTCGTCGTCGCGCGCCTCACCCCGCACTGCGGCGTCGCCACGGCCATCGAGGCGCTCAAGTTCGTCCGCGCCCAGGGCGCGAAGGCCACGCTCACCGTGTATGGGCGCGGCAACTCCGAGGTGCTGGCCCGGCTGCGAACGCTCGCCGTCGGGCAGGACGCGCCGGTCGAGTTCCGCTCGGGCGGATTGCAGCGCGAGCTGCCGCTCATTTACCACGCGCACGACGCCTTCATCTACCCGGTGGAGCGCGAGGAGTCGTTTGTCGGCTCGCCCCTGGAGGCGATGGCGTGCGGCCTGCCGGTGATCGTGAACCAGGGCCACGGCGCGGAGGAGCTGTTCCGCTCCCATGAGAGCTGCCTGGCGTTCCCGTCCGGGGATGCCGGCCTGCTCGCCAACCGGATGCTTGAACTCATCCAGGCGCCGGACCTCGCGCACCAGCTCGCGCAGGTCGGACAGAACGAGGTGCTCACGCGCTACCAGTTCACGACTGCGGTCGAGACCGTCGAGCGCTATCTCGATGACACGGTGGCGCAGTGGCAGTCGGTCTGAATGGGCTTGGCTAACGGCGGCGCGTTGCTACTTTCCGGCCATGAAACTCCAGTTCCTGCCCGCCCTCGCGCTCGCCGCCTTGCTCGCGGCGTGCGGCGACGATCCCAAGCCCAAGGCCGAGCCGAAGCCGGAGCCGCAGAAGCTCGGCGAAAACCCCGTGGCCGCGCCGCTGGACTACATCGCCGCCATCGGCAAGGCGCAGAAGGCCAGCCTTGGCCGGCTGGAGACGGCCCGGCTCATTGATGCCATCCAGAAGTTTGAGGCCAGCGAGAGCCGGCCGCCGAAGGATCTCACCGAGCTGGTGCCCGGCTTCCTGCCCGCGCTGCCTCCCGCGCCGAAGGGCATGAAGCTGGAATACAAGCCGGCGGACGGGTCGTTCATGTATGTGCCCATTGAGGCCGCGCCGGCGGCGAAGAAATGAACCTCGTTCCCGGTTCCATTTGCCCGCTGACGGCTGATGGCTCACGGCGGGCAGCTCCCAGCGTTTTTCCTCGCCAAGTTTTCCCCGCACAGGCAAACACTCCCGCTTTCGCATGAGCGAGCAAATCGTCATCCTCGACTTCGGTTCCCAATACACGCAGGTCATCGCGCGCCGCATCCGCGAGTGCAACGTGTATTCCACCATCGTCCGCTACGACACCCCGGCGGATGAAATCGCCGCCATGGCCCCGCGCGGCATCATCCTGTCCGGTGGGCCGTCGAGCGTGTATGCCAAGGACGCGCCGCTGCCGGACAAGGCCATCTTCAAGCTCGGCGTGCCCATCCTCGGCATCTGCTACGGCGTGCAGCTCCTCGCGCACTTCAACGGCGGCAGGGTCGAGAAAGGCCAGAAGCGCGAATACGGCAAGGGCACGCTCACCGTCCACGACGCGAGCTGCGCGCTCTTCGAGAACCTCCCAGCAACGCTGCAAGTCTGGAACTCCCACGGCGACAAGCTCACCAAGCTGCCGAAGGACTTCGCCGTCGTCGCCACCACGGAGAACAGCGACTACGCGGTCATCGAGCATCGCGAGCGCCGCATCTTCGGCCTTCAGTTCCATCCCGAGGTCGTCCACACCCCGCGCGGACGCGAGGTCTACAGCAACTTCGTCCACGGCATCTGCGGCTGCGGCAAGAACTGGACGATGCGCAATTATCTGGAGAAGGCCGTCGCGGACATCCGCGCGCAGGTCGGCTCCGAGCGCGTGATCCTCGGCCTGAGCGGGGGCGTGGATTCCAGCGTGGCCGCCGCGCTCCTGCACAAGGCCATCGGCGACCAGCTCACCTGCATCTTCGTCAACAACGGCCTGCTCCGCGCGAAGGAAGCCGAGGTCGTGCAGGAGGTCTTTGGCCGCAACTTCAAGGTGAAGCTGCAATACGAGGACGCCACCAAGCTCTTCCTCACCAAGCTCAAAGGCGTCACCGAGCCGGAGAAGAAGCGCAAGATCATCGGCAGGGCGTTCATTGACGTGTTCCAGGCCGCGACGAAAAGGGCCGGCAAGGCGAAGTTCCTCGCGCAGGGCACGCTGTATCCCGACGTGATCGAATCCGTGCCCATCGCGGGCAACCCGGCGGCGCTCATCAAGAGCCACCACAACGTCGGCGGGCTGCCCAAGAACATGAAGTTCAAGCTCGTCGAGCCGCTGCGCTGCCTGTTCAAGGACGAGGTGCGCGTGCTCGGCCTCGAACTCGGGCTGCCCAAGGAGATTGTCTATCGCCAGCCCTTCCCCGGCCCCGGCCTGGCCGTGCGCGTGCTGGGCGACCTCACGGCGGACAAGCTCCGCATCGTGCGCGAGGCGGACGCCATCGTGGTCGAGGAGATGAAGAGCAGCGGCCTCTACTACAAGATTTGGCAGAGCTTCGCCGTGCTGCTCCCGTGCAAGAGCGTGGGCGTGATGGGCGATGAACGCACCTACGACTTCACCATCTGCGTGCGCGCGGTGGAGAGCCAGGACGGCATGACCGCCGACTGGGTGAAGCTGCCCTACGAGATTCTGGAGAAGCTCGCGACGCGCATCATCAACGAGGTGAAGGGCGTCAACCGCTGCGTCTTCGACATCACCAGCAAGCCGCCGGGGACGATTGAGTGGGAGTGAAGCCGGACCGGCGGGAGAGTCCGCTGCCGCAACGCCGCCCCTGAGCCGGCTGGCGGCTCACAAATACTTTCCCAACACCCGGCGATCGCCCGGAGCCAGGAGGAAGTAGGTCAGCTTGCCATCGTTCCACGAGCCGGCGGTCCAGCCCTCCCGTTCACCAAAGTTTGGCTGGCCCCGCACCGGCGGGTCAGGCAGGTCCGCGCTGGAGATGACGACGAGATGCACCTTGTCGTGCGGCAGGTTGCGCCCGATCTGGAAGGAGACCAGCGTGATGCGCCGCCCCCACCAATCCATCACCGCGCAGCCGAGGTTCAATGGCTGTCTCAACCCTCTGGGGCTGATGAAGTCGCTGTGTCCGCCGTTGGCGGCCAGCCAGTGTCGAATGTCATCGAGGCTGGGGCTGCGGTAGTTCATCCGATAGCTCTGGCTGCCAAAATAGCCCGCTTCGGTCGTCGCCAGGTGCGCGTGCCGGGGCAGCACCCCGTAGCCCTTGCCGAGGTAGTCGGTGATGTCCTTGGTGAACCGCGCGAAGTCCGCCTTCGGCTCCGGCGGCTCCCGCAGGGCCAGGAAGCCGATGGTCGCGAAGGTCATGGCCACCGCTGCCGTGGCCGCCACCGGGTGAATGCTCCGCCGCCACCACGGCTCCGGCTTGATCGGGACAACCTTCCGTCCGGCCAGGATGCTGGCCTTCAAGTCCGCTGGCACGGGGATGGCCTGGAGCTTGCCGCCGATGGCGGTGTCGAGGGCGGTCTGTTCGGCCAGCCAGCGGGACAACTCCGGGTCGCGGCGCGCCTGATCGAGCGCCTCGGCGAACTGCGGGTCGGCGGCGTCCTGGCCGCCGGGGCGGTAGGCGCGGAGGATGAATTTGGCTTCTTCGTTGTTCATCGGGTCAATGGGCTTGGCGGAGTTCCGGCAGCGGGACGATTTTCCGTTCCTCGCCGGCGGCCTGGTCCGCGATGAGGCCGCGCAACTGCGCCTTGCCGCGCGCGAGGCGTGACATGACGGTCCCGACGGGCACGTCGAGGACGGCGGCGATTTCCAGGTAAGAGTGGTCTTCGAGATAAAACAGCATGAGCGGCGCGCGATAGACCTCGTCCACGTTCATCAGCGCCTGCATCACGGTGCCGGCGTCCATCTCGTTGACGGTGGCGGGCGTCACCGGCGGCAATTCGCGCTCGACTGACTCGATCTCGTGATGCGGGAAGCGCGTCGTGCGGCGACGCGAGCCGAGGAACTCCCGATGCAGCGTGGTGAAGAGCCAGGACTTGACCTTCGAGCGGTCCCGCAACTGCTGGCCCTTGGACGCCCAGAGGAAAAACGTCTGCTGCGTGAGGTCGCACGCCTCGGATTCGCGCTCCGTCAGGCTCAACGCAAAACGATAGAGCGGCTGGTAGTAGTCGCTCACGAGCTGGTCGAAGTCCGGTTCGTCCACGGGGGTTAGAGGGCCGGAAGGGGCGGCTTATTCCACAAGCTTTGCCCGGATAAAAGTCCTGGGAATATCCGCGCCGCACACGCCTCTGACGTTCAGTTAAGAATGTTGTCCGCACCTCCAGCCCTTGAGGCGCCAGAGTTCCTGGCGGACAGCATCGCCGACTTCGAGCGTCGCCTGGTCGCGCAAGCCCCCATCAGTCTGGACGAAGTCCGGGAGTTGGAGCGCAAGACACAGCCCTACCGGCAAGGCCCCCACTACCAGCTCGCGCAACGCGTCCGCAAACTCGCCCAGCGCCTCGGCCACGTCGGCACCGCGCAATGGGAGCAGCTCAAGCAGACACCCGTGCCCGTCTTCAACATGGCCGAGCGGAGCTACATCGGCCGGCTGCCGAGCACCAAGGACGCGCCGGTCGAGGTCAAGGTCGTCTTCGACCATCTCTTCCTCACGACCAACTACCGCGTGTCCATCGGCTCCTACGACCTGGTGAAGATCACCCACCGCTTCAACCGCGAGGGCCGGCTTGACCTGATTGACGCGCGGCTCAAGCAAACCAAGCGCCTGTATCTGGACGCCGATGCTCCGGCTCCAGCGGAGGACACCATCTTCCACCTCGTTCAAGTCTTCGCCTTCAAGGACAAGCAGGCCGAACTGGAGTGGTCCGAGAGCCGGTGCGAATACTTCATCCGCCTCCGTCAGATCGCCGCCATCTTCTACGACCTCGGGCTGGCGGAGGAAGTGCAGCAGTTTCGCCACCTCATCCAGAGCGGGCACCGGCTGATGAAGGAGCTGCATCGCGCCGTGCAGTCCGGCTCCCTGCTTGACGTGCGGGTGACGCGGATGCCGTTCTATCCCTTCCACCAGCTTCGGGAAGACGAGGCGGCCTGCTACATCATCAGCCGTGCTGCCAGCGTGGAGCCAAAGGTGATTTTTGACACCGAGCGCAAAGGCGGCCATCTGGGCGACCTGCGGATCAAATACGCTTCCGCGTAAGCCCGCCCGCCTGGGCGAGACCTTGCCTTCCGGGAATATCTCTGTTGCCCGCTCCTCCCACGTTCACGATCCGGGTGTCGAGTCGCGACCCAACTGTTGTGTAGGCCAGCCGCTCCCGTCCCGTGACAACCGCCGTCACCCGGATCGCACCGCCCGCCGGGATTGCCCCAAGCGATTCCGGCGGGCTTGTCTTTCCGACACGACTTGCCAAAAGGGAAAACCAACGAAAGCTAA
This sequence comes from Limisphaerales bacterium, assembly GCA_009773355.1. Lineage (GTDB taxonomy): Bacteria > Verrucomicrobiota > Verrucomicrobiia > Limisphaerales > SXTU01 > SXTU01. The sequence continues at coordinate 33,906 of WRPG01000027.1, read as the reverse complement.
ACCAGCTCCTCAATCACCTTGCCGCGCGCCAGCACCGGCACCGGCTGGCCGAAGGCGTTGTGGAAGACCTCGTCGGTCGCGACTCCAAGCTGTCGGTAGATGGTCGCCAGCACGTCGTTGAAATGGACGGGGCGGTCGAGCGGCAGGTCACCGGCCTTGGTGCTGGAGCCGACCACCACGCCGCGCTTCAAGCCGCCTCCGGTGAGCATCACGGAGAAGACTTTCTCCCAATGGTCACGGCCTGCATTGGCGTTGATCTTGGGCGTGCGCCCAAACTCTCCGAACATGGCCACGAGTGTCGTATCCAGCAGACCGCGCTCTTCGAGATCGTCCAGCAGCGCGCTCACCGCGAGATCCATCGGCGGGAGCAGGCGGTCCTTCATCAGGTTGAAATTGTCCTCGTGCGTGTCCCAGTCCTGGCCGCGCTCCTGGTTGAGCGTGTAGTTGAGCAAGGTGAACGGCACGCCCGCCTCGGCTAGCCGGCGCGCGAGAATGGTCTGCTGGCCCCAAAGATGATGGCCGTAACGCTCGCGCTGGCGCAGCGGCTCGCGGCTGAGGTCGAAGGCTCCACCCGCCGCGCCGCCGGAAAGCATTTCGAGCGCGTGGCGGTGATACTTGTCGAGTCCATCCACGGCGGCAGCGGAAGCCTGGCCCCCGAGCGCGCTCAAAAGCATGAGCCGGTCTTCGAGACGCTTGCCGGAGAGACCTTGGTTTAGCCGCAAATCCTGCGGGCCGCCGAACGGCGTGCGCGCGTCCTCGGGCGGGATGCCGGACTCCAGCGGCTCATACGCCACGCCCAGCGGACCCGCCGTGGCGTAGTGGACGCGGTTTCCAAGCTGGCCGGAGTGCGGAATCGCGACGTAAGGCGGCAGCAACGGCGCCCGCGCGCCGCACGCCCGCGCGATGACCGAGCCGATGCTCGGGTGCGCGAGGTTGCGGTTCTTCGCTTCGACCGAGGCATCGGGCAAATCGCCGCCGGTCAGCGTCTGGTAAATCGCCACCGGATGGCTCGGCGAGTCCACGTAGGCGCTGCGGATGAGGCTGAACTTGTGGGCGCGCTTCGCCAGCAACGGCAGGTGCTCCGCGAAGTGAATGCCCGGCAGCGTCGTGGGGATGTCGCTGAACGTGCTGCGATAGGCGGACGGCGCGTCCGGCTTCGGGTCGAAGCTCTCGTAGTGCGAGAGGCCGCCCTGAAGGTAGATGACGATGCAGGCGCGCGCGGGGGAACTGCCGGCCTTCTGCGTTTCCTTCGCGCGGAGCAACTGCGGCCACAACATCGCCCCGGCCAGCGCGCCCCCGCCCTGCAGCCAGCGACGGCGCGTCATGGCGGCGAGGGGATTTGGTTGAGGAGCGGTCGGCACGCAGTTGTTTGAACGCCTTGTTCGACGGCGCAAGGGCGGCGGGAAATTCGCCGAACCTTCGCGTAGGAGACGACGTGAGAAGGCTCGCTTCAACCCCAGGAGCAGGAGCGCAGGAGTCCACTCTGCGCGAGGAAGCCAAGTTGCGAACGCGCAGGTTGGACACCTGCGCTCCGATGTGGCGGAAGTCATAGACTCCTCACGTCGTCTCCTACCGATTCTTCCCAATGCACCACAGATGCTTGTGCGTGCGGATGAAGATTTCCCCGTGGCTGATGGCGTGGGTGGAGTTGCAGAGGTCGCCGTCCAGCGCGTTCACGCGCACCAGCTCGAACTTCGGGCTGGCCTTGAGGACGATGGTCTCGCTGCTTTGGTTGAGGCAGAGGATGTGGCCGTCCACCAACACCATCGAGGACCACGAATCGCCCTTCCTGCCGGTGCCTTTCACGCGCTCCTGCCAGAGGGATTCGCCGGTCTTGAGGTTCAGACACTCGGCGATGCCCTCGGTGTTGAGGATGAAAACATGGCCGCCGGAGATGACGCCAGTGCCGAGGCGGTTCTTGGTGCGGACGGTCTGCCAGAGCCGGTGTGTGCCGGTCACGTCGCCGCTGCCGCCGGTCTTCACGGCGAGGCTGGTGCCGAAGAAGCCGCCCATCGCCACCAGCACGCCCTCGCCGGCCACGGGCGAGCAATAGACGAGTTCGTTCAAGCCATCGCAGTGCCAGAGTGCCTTGCCCGTGCGCGAGTCGAAGGCGCGCGTGAATTGCGGGAAGGTCTGGATGAGTTCATCGCGCTGGCCGGCGCGCACGATGATGGGCGTGGCGAACGTGCCGATGGTTCCCTTCGCCTCCTGGCCCTTGAAGCCGTCGGTGCGCGGGCGGGACTCGGGGGCCGGCTCCTTGAACTCCCACAGGGTCTTGCCGTTCTTCTTGTCGAGGCCGATGAGCCGGGCGTTCGCGCCGGGGCCGAAGTAGAGCACGCACACGTCGCCGTGCATGAGCGGCGAGGCGGCGTAGGACCACTCGTGCGCGTGCGGGCCGAGGTCGCGCCGCCACAGCTCCTTGCCGTTCATGTCCAAGCAGAACAACCCCGCCGAACCGAAGAAGGCGATGACCCGCTCACCGTCCGTCACCGGCGACGCGGCGCAGTGCGGGTTCTTGCCGTAGCGCTGCTCGCGCTGCGTCCACGTCGTGCCGGACTTCCAGAGCAGCTTCCCATCGCGGCGGTCGTAACACATCACGGTGCGGCCGCCGTCCTTCTCGAAGGACTGCGTGAGGAAAAGCTTGTCGGCCCAAACGACCGGCGAGGAATCGCCCGGCTCGGGCAGCTCGACTTTCCAACGCACGTTCTCGGTGGCGCTCCATTGCAGCGGGACATTTTTCTCCGGAGACGAGCCGTCACCATTCGGCCCGCGCCACGCGGGCCAGTCGGCGGCGGGGAGCGAGGTGACGCAGGCGAGAAATCCTGCGCCGGCGACGAAGGCACGCCCGTGCGGGGCCAGACGAAGAAGTAGCATGGCCGGAGTATAATTCGGAACCAGCCTGCGCCAAGTTGGATTCGCGCCGGGACCGGCGGTCCGCCATCGCAGGGTGGCCCGCTTGCCTTTTGAAGGCGTTTCCCTATCGTCCGCCGCACCGGATGCCGAGTCTCGCGGACAAAATCGAAGCCAGCGCTTTCAAGCGCCTCACGCTGCCGGCGGGCCGCGTGCCGGCGCGCGAGCTGCCGCGCTACAAGCAGTTCCTCAAGCTCGAGACGGCGCGGCTCAAGATGCTGCACCGCGCCGGCGGCAGCGGACGCGAGGTGTGCCGCGCGCGGGCGGTCGTGCTGGACGCCCTGCACCGGCACATTCTGGAGTCGCTGGTCAACACGCTCCCCGCCGACGCGCGCGCCAGCCTGCCGCGTTACGCGCTCGCCGCCATCGGCGGCTACGGGCGCGGCGAGCTGAACCCGCACAGCGACATTGACATCATGCTGCTGCACACGGGCGACAGCGCCGCCGCCGCGCGCGGCCGCGTGCATCCGTTCATCAGGCTGCTCACCGAGCCGGACGGCCTGCTTTACACGCTCTTCGATCTCGGCCTCAAGGTCGGCTACTCCGTGCGCACGCTCGACGACTGCGTGACGGCGGCCAACGAGAACATCCAGACCAAGACCTCGCTCATCGAGGCGCGCCTGCTCTGTGGCGACGAGGCGCTGTTCCGCGAGATGCAGGCGGTGGTGCTGGCCCGCTGCGTGCGCGGGCACGAGGAGATTTACATCGCGGCGCGGCTTGCGGACCAGGAGTCGCGCCGGCAGAAATACGGCAACTCGGTGCTGATGCAGGAGCCGAACATCAAGAACGGCTGCGGCGGCCTGCGCGACTACCAGAACCTCCTGTGGATGGCGTATTTCACCAAGGACCGCCCGCGCAGCCTCGCCGATTTGCAGGCCAAGGAATACATCAATGCCGCCGAGCGCCGGCAGCTTGACGCGGCCTACGACTACCTGCTGCGCGCCCGCAACGAGCTCCATTACCACACCAACCGCGCGGGCGACGTGCTCTCCAAGAGCGTCCAGCCCGCCGTCGCGCACAACCTCGGCTACCCCGACCGCTCGCCCAGCCGGCGGCTGGAGCAGTTCATGCGCGACTACTACCTGCACGCGCGCAACATTGACATGATCACACGCACGGTGGAGCGCCGCCTCGCGCTGCTGCCCAAGCCCGTGCGGATGCCCTTCCTCAAGAAGTTCCTGCCCGGCCGCCGCAAGCCGCCCGACCCCGAGGTGGACGGCTTCCGCCTCGTCGAGGGCGAGCTGCGGCACCTGTCGCCGCGCGTCTTCCGCGAGGATCCGAGCCGGCTGATGCGCGTGTTTCTTTACGCCCAGCAGCGCGGGGCGAAGCTGCACCCCGACACCGCCCAACTGCTCCGGCAGGAGCTGCGGCTGGTGGACTCGGACTTCCTCCGCAACGACCACGTCCACGAGAGCTTCCGCGAAATCCTCGGCCAGCGCGGCAACGTCGCCGCCGCCCTGCGCGCCATGCACGAGGTGGATTTCCTCGGCAAATACCTGCCGGAGTTCGGCAAGCTCACCTGCCTCGTCCAGCACGAGTTCTTCCACATCTACACCGCCGACGAGCACACGCTGATGTGCCTCCAGAAGCTCGACGACATCTGGGCCGGCCGCGTGCCCAACGCAACGCCGTATCAGGAGCTGTTTCAGAAGATCGAGCGCCCGTTCATCCTCTACCTCGCCCTGCTCCTGCACGACTCCGGCAAGGCCGTGCGCGGCAAGCGCCACGAACTCGACAGCGCGCAGCTCGCCGAGCGCGTCGCCCACCGCCTCCGGCTGGACGGCGCGACCACGCACATCCTGCGGCTGCTGGTGGAGCATCATCTGGCCATCATTCAAATCTCCCAGCGCCGCGACCTCGACGACCCGGCGGTGGTCCGCCATTTCGCCGGGCTGGTGCAGACCCCGGACAACCTGAACAAGCTCACGCTCCACACGCTGGCCGACTCGCTGGGCACCAGCGACAAGCTCTGGAACAGCTTCAAGGACATGCTGCTCTGGACGCTCCACCGCAAGACGCTCGCCGAGCTGACCGGCGCGACCATCTTCATCCGGGTTGAAGAGAAGCAGCGCGAACTGCTCTTCGACGAGGTCGTGCGCCTGCTCCCGCGCGAGGTGCAGCTCGGCGAGGCCCAGGCCCACTTCGGCACGCTGCCGCCGCGCTATTTCCTCATCCACACCGCCCCGGAAATCATCGCCGACCTCGCGCTGACCAACCGCTTCATGCGCAACCTCCTCGGCAACGACCCGGACGTGTCGCTCGCCCCGGCCATCGAGTGGACGGACGAGCCGGACCGCGGCTGCTCGCGCGTGAAGATCTGCACCTGGGACCGCGCGGGCCTGTTCAGCAAGCTGGCCGGCTCCTTCACCGCGGCCGGATTGAACATCCTGAGCGCCCAGATTTTCACGCGCGCCGACCGCGTGGTGCTGGACACCTTCGACGTGACCAGTGCCCGCACTGGCGTCCTCGCCGCAAAGGAGGAGCAGGAAAAATTCGACCAGCTCCTCAGCAAGGCGCTCGTCGGCCATGTGGACTTTGACCCGCTCATCGCGAAACAGAAAGTGGCGAACCCGCTCTACCAGTCGTTGGAGGGCGAGCGCATCGCGACGGAAATTGTCTTCGACAACGAGACCTCCGGGCGTTGCACGGTGATTGACGTGGAGACCGAGGACCGCGTCGGCCTGCTCTACACGCTGTCCCAGACGATGAGCGAGCTGGGCCTCGACATCTCCATCGCCAAGATCAGCACCGAGAAGGGCGCGGCGATGGACAGCTTCTACGTCACCGAGCTGAACGGGGAGAAAATCACCGCTCCCCACCGCCAGCACACCATCGAGGCCCGCCTCCGCACCGCGCTGCTGAACTTCGACCAGCGGGCGAAGTAGCCGCCGAGGTCAGGAGGCGGAGCTTGACGTGCTTCCGTGGTCGCAGGCTGAAGCCTGCGACTACGCCAGCACGCCACCGCAACTGCTGCCCGCGCCGGCCGTGCAGGCGAGGCAATGGTCGCCGGTGAGGATGGCACGGCCAGCCAGTTTCGCGGGCGTCACGTCCCAGAGAAAGTAGCCGCCGAGGTCAGGAGGCGGAACGCGACTCGCGCCGGAACCCTCCGCCTCCCCACCTCGGCGGCTACCGCGCAGTTGCATCCCGAGCATCTGGTTAAAGTCGCAATCGTAGAGTTCGCCACGCCAGCCGACGCTCAGTGTGCTCCGGCACATGAGGCCGTCCACGGTCGCGGGATTGAACGAATTGGCGAGCAGCTCAAGGTAGGCATCCCACTCGCCGCGCGCACGCAAGTCCTCCGCGAAGCGGGCGATGGGCTGGTTGGTGATGGTAAAGAGGTGTGTGAACTCGATGTCGAAGCGGGCGCGCAGCGCGGCTTTGAAATCCACCTCCAACTCGGCCTGCGGCGGCGGGAGCTTCGGCCCGAGCGGGTTGTAAACCAGGTTCAGTGGCAACCGCGTGCCGTAGCCGACGGCGTTGAGTTTCTTCAACGCGCGGATGCTTTTCTCGAACACGCCGTCGCCGCGCTGGGCATTGACGTTCTCCTCCAGGTAGCACGGCAGCGAGGCGATGACTTCCACCTCGTTCGCCGCGAGGAATTCCGGCAGCCAGCCGAACGACTCCGTCTCGATGATGGTGAGGTTGTTGCGGTCAATCACATGGCCGCCGCTCGCTCTCGCCGTCTCGACGAGCAAACGGAAATGCTCGCTCAACTCCGGCGCACCGCCCGTGATGTCCACCACGGCGGGGCGATGCGCTTGAATCCAGTCGGCGACGCGGCGGGCGGTCTCGGCGTCCATCATTTCCGTGCGCCACGGTGCCGCGTCCACATGGCAGTGGCGGCAGGTCTGGTTGCACTTGCGCCCGACGTTGATTTGCAGCGTGTGCAACGGCGCGCGGCGCAGCGCGAGGCCGTGGCGGGAAAGGGATTGCGCAAAGCGGTTCAAACTCCGACTGCGTGTTGCGTGTTGCGTGCTGCGTGCCGGGCGCGTTCGGTCGCAGGCACGCAACACGCAGCACGCAGCACGGTTTCCGCCTCCTCACGTCGGCGGCTACGGAAAGCCGGCTCTGATCGTCGGCCACTCACAGCACCTTCAGCACAATCGCCGTCACGTCGTCTTCCTGCTCGGCACCCTTGCAGAACTCGCGCACGGCGAGGTAGAGCGCGTCCACGATTTGCGCGGCGGACTGGTCGCGGCTGGCGCGCAGCACATCCAGCATCCGGTCGGTGCCGAACATCTCGTCGCCCGGCCCCATCGCCTCCTCGATGCCGTCGGTGAGGAGCAACGCGACTTCCCCCGGCAAAAGCGACACGGGCGAAGCGTTGCGATACTCGGTGTTGGGCCGCATCCCGAGCGGGACGCCGGTGCGGCGCAATTCCATCCTCACGCTGCCATCGGGCGCGAGCAGGTAGCCCGGTGGATGGCCGGCGCTGACGTAGGTGAGCTGGCGCTCCGCTGCGTCGAGCCGGCCGAGGAACAGCGTCACGAAGCGCTCCGAGCCGATGTCCTCCGCCAGCGCGATGTTCGTGCGCGTGAGCACCTCGCCGGGGTCGGCGCGGTTCAGGCCGGCGATGCGCACATACGCGCGCGTCTCGGCCATCAGCAGCGCGGGACCGATGCCGTGCCCGGTCACGTCGCCCACCACAAGACCGAGGCCGCTGTCGGCCATGGGAACGAAGTCAAAGTAATCGCCGCCCGCCGCCGCCGCCGGGAAGCTCGCGCCCGCGATGTCGAAGCCGGGCAACTGCGGCGGCGCTTTCGGGAAGAGGTGCGATTGAATCTCGCGCGCCACACGGAACTGCTCGGCGTGCTCGAGCAGTTCGCGCCGGTTGCGCTCGCGCTCGGTGATGTCGCGGATGAACGCGACGAACAGCCGCTGGCCGCCCAGCTCGATGTCGTTGAAGGCCAGCTCCAGCAGCACCTCGCTGCCGTCCTTCTTGAGGCCGGCGGTTTCGAGCGTTCGCCGCTGCGCAGTCGTGACGATGTGGCCGGGCTTTTGAAAGGTCGTGTCCGAGGTGGCGCGGAGCTTCTCCGGCAGGAGCATCGCGAAGTTTTTCCCGACCAGTTCTGTCGGCGCGTAGCCGAAGATGCCCTGCACCGCCGGGTTCGCGAAGAGGATGTCGCTCTTCGTGTCCATCAGCAGGATGGCGTCGGTGGCGGTTTCCCACAGGAGGCGGTAGCGTTGCTCGCTCTCGCGCAGCTCGCTCTCGGCTTTGCGGCGCGCATGGCGGACGGCGGCGTCGCGCAACTCGCGCTCCACGGCGGGAATGAGCCGCGCGAGGTTGCCCTTCATCAGGTAATCGCTCGCGCCGGACTTCATCGCGGCCACCGCGATGTCCTCGCCGATGCCGCCGGAGACGATGATGAAGGGGATGTCGAGCTTGGTGGCCTGGAGGAGCTGGAGCGCGAGCGTGGCGTTGAAGCCGGGGAGGTTGTAGTCGGACAGGACAATGTCCCACTCCTTCTCCGACAGCGCGCGCGCCATGTCGTCGGCGGTCTGGACGCGCTCGTAAGCGGTGGCGTAGCCGCCGCGGTCCAGCAGGCGCACCAGCATCTTGGCGTCGAACTCGGAGTCCTCGACCACGAGGACGCGCAAGGGCTGTTTCATGGCGGCAGCGTAGGCGAAACTCAGCCGGCTAACAACTCCCGCGCCTTCGCGGCGAGGTCGGCCTCGCGCATGAGCGACTCGCCCACGAGAATGGCGCGAGCACCGGCACGCTTTAGGCGCAGCACATCGGCGCGTGTGTGAATGCCGCTTTCGGCGACGAGCAGCGCGGCGTGGTTCGTGCCGGGGCCGGAGAAGAGCCGCGTGGCGATGCGCTCGGTGGTGGCCATGTCCACGGTGAAGGACTTCAGGTCGCGGTTGTTCACGCCGATGAGCGTCGCGCCGGCAGCAAGGGCGTGCTCCAGTTCGGCTTCGTCATGGACTTCGACCAGCGCGGCCAGCCCGGCGTCGGTAGCAAGCTGATGGAACTCACGGAGCTGGCGGTCGTCCAGAATCGCGACGATGAGCAGGATGGCGTCCGCGCCCCACTGGACGGCCTCGCGGATTTGCCGGGCATCAATGATGAAGTCCTTGCGCAGCAGCGGCAGCTCCACGGCGGCCCGGATGGCTGCGAGGTAGTCCAGCGAGCCTTGGAAGAACTTCTCGTCTGTGAGGACGGAGAGACAGCTCGCGCCCGCCGCCTCGTATTCCTTTGCGATGCGCACCGGGTCGAAGTCCGCGCGGATGACGCCTTTGGACGGCGACGCTTTCTTCACCTCGGCGATGAGCGCCACATCGCCACGCCGGGGCTTGCGCAATGCGCCGAAGAAGTCGCGCAGCCCGCGCTGTTTCAGTGCGGCGCGCAGCTCCGCCGCCGTCACCGGCTCGCTGGCGAGCTTGGCGATTTCGAGCCGCTTCTGGGCGACGATGGTGTCGAGGATGGTGTCGAGGATGGTGTCGAGGATGGTGGCCAAGGCAGTGTTCAGTAATCAGTCTTCAGTATTCAGTATTCAGTATTCAGTATTCAGTATTCAGTATTCAGTAACCAGTGTTCAGTAAGCCGTCGAGCCACGTTCGCGACTGAATACTGAACACTGAACACTGCTTACTCTTCTTCATCCTGCACCCCCTGCATCCGCTTCTGCGGGCAGCCGGCGCGGAGCCAGGCGTTGACGTAGTCGTCCAGCGCGCCGTCCATCACGGCCTGCACGTTGCTGGTCTGCACGCCGGTGCGGAGGTCCTTCACCATGCGGTAGGGCTGGAAGACGTAGCTGCGAATCTGCTGGCCGAAGCCAATCGCGCCCTTCTCGCCGTAGAAGCGTTCCATCTCGGACTTCTGCTGGTCCTCGCGGAGCGCGTAGAGCTTGGCGAGGAGCATCTTCATGCACGTCGCGCGGTTCTGGTGCTGCGAGCGCTGGCCTTGCGACGCGACGATGATGCCGGTGGGAACGTGCGTGATGCGGACGGCGGTCTCGACCTTGTTCACGTTCTGCCCGCCCTTGCCGCCGGAGCGGAAGGTGTCGGTCTTCAGGTCAATGGGGTTGATGACGATGTCGCCGGCCTCCTCAATCTCCGCGATGACGTCCACGCTGGCGAAGCTCGTGTGCCGGCGCTGGTTCGAATCAAACGGCGAGATGCGGACGAGGCGATGCACGCCGCGCTCGGCCTTGGCAAAGCCGTAGGCGTTCTCGCCTTCGATGGTCATGGTGGCGCTCTTCACGCCGGCGACCTCGCCCTGGAGAATGTCGGTCACTTCCGCCTTCCAACCGCGCAGCTCGGCCCAGCGCTGATACATGCGCAACAGCATGTTCGCCCAGTCCTGCGCCTCGGTGCCGCCCGCGCCGGCGTTGATGCTGAGGATGCAGCCGTTCTTGTCGTGCGGGCCTTTGAGGAGGAAGCGCAGTTCCAGCGCGTCGAGTTCCTTGACGAATTTGTCCAGATCGCGCGTGACCTCGGCAAGCACGGCGGGCTGGGCTTCGACGGGTTCGGCCTCGCCCAGTTCGACCATCATGCGAAAATCCTCGAGCTGCTTCTCGGCGGCGAGGAGCGGGTCCACCTTCTTGCGGAGGGCGTTCGCCTCGTCAATGGCCTTCTGTGCCGACTCGCGGTTGTTCCAAAACGACTCCTGCGCCATCACGGAGTCCAGCTCCGCCAGCCGTTTCTGCGTGCCCGGCCAGTCAAAGAAACCTCCGCATCTGGGCGAGTTTTTCTGCCGTGGCGACCAACTGGACTTTCACCATGTCGAACATAAGGCCGTGAATTTAGGGGGAAACGGCGGTTTGCCCAGCAGAAATTCCATGGGCGAAGCTTTTGCTGGCGATGTTCCGCGTGCGTATTATCCTCCCCGCCACGCAATGCGCGCCAGATCGCTCATCCGCATCATGCAGCTCGGGGTCAAGAGCCTCCTGCTGCACAAGATGCGCTCCGGCCTGACGATGCTGGGCATCATCTTCGGCGTGTGCTCGGTCATCGCGATGCTGGCCATCGGCGAGGGCGCGAGCTACGAGGCGCAGGAGGCCATCAAAAAGCTTGGCTCCAGCAACATCATCCTGCGCAGCATCAAGCCGGCGCAGGACTCCAAAACCGCCTCGGCCGGGCGCAGCTACGTCAACGAATACGGCATCACCTACGGTGACGTGGCGCGGCTGGACAGCACCATCCCCGGCATCAAGCGCGTGCTGCCCATGCGCATCATCCGCGACGAGGTGCGCTTCAACAACCTGGTCCAGCAGGCACAGATCATCGGCACGCACCCGATTTACACCGAGATGTCCGGCGTGGACATCCTGCGCGGGCGCTTCCTCACCGAGACGGATGAGACGCACATGAACAACGTGTGCGTGCTGACCGTGAGCCTCGCGGAGAATTTGTTTCCCTACCAGGATCCGCTGGAGCAGGAGGTGAAAATCGGCTCCGAGTATTTCACCGTGGTCGGCCTGGTGCGCGAGCGCGCCGCCGCCGACAAGCGCCCGCAGTCCGGCCAGATGGAGGGCCAGCCGCTCGACAACAACATCTACGTGCCGCTCGCCACGACCAAGAGCCGCTTCGGCGAAACCATCTTCAAGCGCAGCGCCGGCTCCTTCGAGGCCGAAAAGGTGCAGCTCCACCAGGTGACGCTCCAGTTCAACACCGTCGAGGACGTCGAGGTGGCCGTGCCTGTGATCCGCAACCTCCTCAAACGCTTCCACTCCAAGACCGACTACGAGGTCATCGTGCCGCTGGAGCTGCTCCGGCAGGCCGAGCAGACCAAGCGCATCTTCAACATTGTGCTCGGCTCCATTGCCGCCATCTCACTCGTCGTCGGCGGCATCGGCATCATGAACATCATGCTTGCGACCGTCACCGAGCGGACGCGCGAGATTGGCATCCGCCGCGCGCTGGGCGCGAAGAAGAAGGACATCATCACGCAGTTCCTCGTCGAGACCGTCGTGCTGTCAGTGGGCGGCGGGTTGATTGGCGTCGTCGTGGGCGTGGCGACGCCGCTGCTCGTGTCGCAGCTCACCGACATGAAGACCATCGTCACGCCGATGTCCGTGCTGATCTCCTTCGGCATCTCCGGCGCGGTGGGCGTGGTGTTCGGGATTTACCCGGCCTCGCGCGCGGCGGCCCTCGATCCCATCGAGGCGCTGCGGCATGAGTGAGCGGAGCGCTGCGGTCAACGGAGCACCTTCACCAGCTTCTTCGCCCGCGCGACCCACGGCTGCTCCTGCTTGCGCTGATACTCCGGCGCGACCTTGTCCTCGGAAATAACCTCCCCGGCGAGCTGGCGGGCGCGGTCGGCCTGACCTTTCGCGGCGAGCAGCTCCGCCAGTTGCACGCGGGCGCGGGCGTGCGAGTGCTGCGTGACGACTTGCTCCCACACGGCTATCGCGCCGTCGCTGTCACCGAGCGCGGCGCGGGCCTCGGCGAGGGCCATGAGCGAGTTGCCGTAGTCGTGCTTGGGGTTCTCGACACACACGTCCTCCAGATAGCCGCGCGCCTCGGCGGCCCGACCCAACCACAGCAGGCACTGGCCGAGGTGCGCGCGGGTGTCAATGTCCTTGGGGTCGCGCTCCAACGCGCGCAGGTAGCACGCCTCCGCTTCCTTGAACTTGCTCTGCTCGAAATACACGTCGCCCAGCTCGGAGTGATGGTGCGCCTTGTCGAGCAGTTGGATTTGCTTCTCCAGCTCGGCGATGCGGTCGCGGTCGTGCTGGCCGGGCAGCACGAAGCCGCGCGAGGGCAGCGACGGCGCGCCGCGATAGACCATGAAGTAGTAGAGCACCGCGTTGAGCAGCGGGAACAGGATGATGAACGCCACCCACATCCACTCCTCGCGCCGGAAGGCGTCCACGAGCATCCAGAGGTTGAAGGCGATGAACAGCCAGCCCAACGGGTGCGCGAGGAAGAGCGTCAGGTCGGTGAAGAGGAAGGCGAACATGGTTGCGTGCTTCGTGTTGCGTGTTGCGTGCTTTAGTTCGAGCGCGTTTGGACTGAGTCACGCAACACGCAGCACGCAACACGTCAGTTCATGCCGCCACCCAGTGCTGTTGCTCCCACAGCGCGGCGGACTTCTCCTTCGCTTCCTTCTCCCGCTCCTTTTGCAGCTCCTTGTCCAAATCGGGACCGACCTTGAGATTCTCCCGGATGGGCACGGACGGGTTTTTGAAGTCAATCCCCGCGAGCTGCGTGTAGTGGCGGAAGACATCCGTGTTCTGGATGAAACCGCGGAAGCGCTCCGCGCCCGGGCCGGTGGCGACCAGCGGCACGAAGTCCGAGCAGTGCGCCGTGCCCGTCCAGCCGATGCCGAGGTGGTTGCCCATGAGCTGGCCGAGTTGGGCCACGGCGCTGCTCATCAGCGTGAACTGCGCCTTGCCCTTGCGCGCCAGATACGGCGCGAGCACAGCGGCCTTCTCCAACGACACCTGATAGTCTGTCGCCTCGCGAATCACATCGGCGATGACCTTCGGGTCTTGCTGGACCGCCGGGGCGACCGCGCCCTTCGCCAGCGGCGGCGTGTCAGGGCCGGGGACGTTGAGCTGCTTGAGCATTTCGCTGAAGGACTTCTTCACGCGCTGGACGTTGGTGAAGAGCGCGGAGCTGAAACCGTAGTTGCTCCCGAGGCCGTTGAGGCCGGGGTTGCCGGTCGGGTGGTCGGTGGTGATGACGAGGAGCGTGTCCGGGTGACGCCGCTGGAAGTCGAGGCACGCGTCAATCGCCTCGTCGAATGCAAGCTGGTCGTAGAGCGCCGCAACCGCGTCGCACATATGCGCGCCGTGGTCCACGCGCCCGCCCTCGACCTGCATGATGAAGCGGCTTTCGTTCTCCAGCTTCGCCAGCGCGCGGCGCGTCAGGTCGGCGAGGTGCGGAACGGTCTCCTTGTGCTTGGCGTCGTGGGTCCAGTCCACGGTGAACGGCAGGTGGCTGTTGGCGAAGATGCCGAGCCATTTACCGTCGTTCTTGGCGGAGGCAAATTCCTTCGCCGTCTTGAAGACCTGATAGCCGGCCTGGCGGTAGTCGGGCAGCAGGTCGCGCTTGTCCTTGCGCTTGGCGGGATCGAAAAACTTCTGCCCGCCGCCGAGCAGGACTTCAACACCGCGCTCCATGTATTGCACCGCGATGCCCTCCGCCGCCTCGCGCTTCAGGCCGCTGGCCGCGAAGCCGGCCGGCGTGGCGTGGGTGATCTCCGTGGTCGTGACGAGCGCGCGCTTCCAGCCCTGCTGGCCGAAGAGCGTGTAGAGCGGCGTCAGAATCGTGCCGTCGGGCAGGATGTTGACCGTGCCGTTGACGATGCGTGACCCGCTGCCCCACGCACAGGACGACGCCGAGGAATCAGTCACGACGGAGTTCAGCGAGCGCACGTCCATGAGCGAGCTGACGGTGCCGGGCTGGTTGTAAAGGTTCATCCATGACAAGCCGCGCCCGCGCACGGCGCGCGAGAGGTGGTCGGCCATCGTGAGCGTGGCCATCGCCATGCCATCGGCGACCAGGTGGATGATGCGCGCGGGCTTCTGACCGGGGCGGGCGTTGCCCGGCTCGGCGGCGCGAACGACGGCGGGCGCGGCAGCGGACGCGGCAGCGAGCAGGCCGGTGCGGGTGAAGAAGCGACGGCGGTTCAAAGACATGACGGAAAGCTAGGAGCGGGGCGGCGGTTTGCCAATGCTGAACCCGTGCGGGCAGTTTGGAGTCCCGCCTTCAGGCGGCGCGCCGTCCAGCCATCAATGACGCTGCGCGCGAAGCATCCGGGAGAAAGGCCACCGTGCCGGCTGAAGCCGGGACTCCGAGCGGAGCCGACACTCACTTTCCCCTTTGCCCTGCCCCTCGCCTCCCGCAGCATCCACCCATGCTCGACCTGACCCGCGACCCGTCCGCCGACCCGCTGCGCCTCTACCGCTACCGCGACGGCATCTACGCCGTGGACCTGCTCAACGCCGCCGTCGTCCACCTCGACTTCTTCACCTGGCTCGCCGCGCATCCGTCCGACGCGGCGACGATCTGCCGCGAGTTGCAGCTCGCCGCGCGGCCCGTGGACGTGATGCTGACGCTGTTCAAGGCCAACGGTTTTGTCCGCGAGGAGAACGGCGTTCACCACGTCTCCGAGGTCGCGCGGGAACATCTTGTGCAAGGCTCGCCGTGGTTTCTCGGGCCTTACTTCGGCTCGCTCAAGGACCGGCCCGTCACGCTCGACATGCTCAAAGTGCTCCGCACCGACAAGCCCGCGAACTGGGGCAGCTCGAAGTCCGAGAAGGAATGGAGCAAGGCGATGGAGGACGAGGACTTCGCGCGGCGCTTCACGGCGGCGATGGACTGCCGGGGCATCTACCTCGGGCGCGCCGTCGCGAAGGCGCTGCAACCCGGCGGGCGCACTCAGTTGCTGGACATCGCGGGCGGCTCGGGCATCTACGCCTGCGCCATCGCGGCGGGCCATCCCGATGTGCAGGCGACCGTCTTCGAGAAGCCGCCCGTGGACCTCGTCGCGGCCCGGCACATCGCCGAGCGCGGCTACGCGGCCCGCGTGGACGTGCGGCCCGGCGACATGTTCAGCGACCCGTTGCCGGCGGGCTACGACATGCACCTCTTCTCGAACGTCCTGCACGACTGGGACACGCCGGTGGTGAGGCAATTGCTGGATAAATCCTTCGCCGCGCTCCCGCCCGGCGGGCTGCTGGTCATCCACGACATGCACCTGCACACGGACAAGACCGGCCCGCTGCCGGTGGCCGAGTATTCCGTCATCCTCATGCACTCGACGGAGGGGAAATGCTACTCGCTGGGCGAGCTGGCGGAGCTGTTCGCGCAAGTGGGCTTCCGCGAACTAAAGCACACGCTCACCGCCGCCGACCGGAGCATCGTGACGGCGGTGAAGCCGTGAGATGTCCCCTTCACTGAACATCACCACGCACCGCCGCCGCTGCGTAACGCAATAGTTCTGGGCGCAAGTGTGCTCCCTTATGCTTCAACCCTTGTTCGATGAGGGAGGCAACTCTCGCGGGGTAGTCGCTTTGCCAGTGGCCAAGCCCATGCAAGGCGCTCTCCCGGCAGGCATCGTGGTCAATTTGCAAGGTGACTTCCATGACCTTCAGGCACTCTTGATCCACGAGCCGAGGCTCGGGTTTTTCCGGCTGGGCAACGAAGGGGCTGACATCCCAATACATGTAGCAGGCACCGTTCATTGGGTTATCAAGTCGCTCGCTGAGATGGCTCAAACCAGCGTCGCAGCGGGACTGGAAACAGTTCTGGTAGAGCGGAACCAACGCCCGCACGGCCCGTAGTCGCAGCGGCATGGGAGTTGGTTCATCGCGAATGGCGAACCCCACGTCGCTGTAGCTCGGGTTCCAGGTGTATTCCAAACCTGCCGCAATCTGCGCGTTGGTGAAACGCCCCATCCAGAACTTCGGGTCTTCGTAAGTGCGAGCGATGAATTCGGCGGAAACTTCCCTTGGCGCATCCCACACCGGTTCGTCATCAGGCCGACCGAAACTCCAGTGGCCTCCGTATTCGCATTCGGGCCTGTCAAACAGGTAGGTCAACCACTCATCGAAGGACGCCTCCTTGATGAGCCGGCACATTACGTGACCACGCTCCTTGTGGATGACGTTCGCGACTTTCATCCCCGCACCTGCCCGCTGCCGAAGCCGAGCCACTTGTAGGTGCACAGCTCGTCCAAGCCCATCGGGCCGCGCGCGCCGATCTTGTCGGTGCTGATGCCGATCTCCGCGCCCATGCCGAACTCGCCGCCGTCGGTGAAGCGCGTGCTCGCGTTCCAATAGACCGCCGCGCTGTCCACCTCGGCGAGGAACCGCCGCGCCGCCGCCTCGTCGCCCGTCACGATGCTGTCGCTGTGCGCGGAGCCGTAGTGGTTGATGTGGGCGATGGCGGCCTGCACGCCGTCCACGACGCGGACGTTGAGGATGTAATCGTTGTATTCCGTGAACCAGTCTTGCTCAGTGGCGGGCGTAATGCGTGATGCGTAATGCGTAATGAGCGCGGTTGCCCCGGCATCGGCGCGGAGCTCGACGCTCTTCTCTCCGAGTTTCGCGGCAATGGCGGGAAGGAACTTGTCCGCCACGGCCTTGTCCACCAGCAGCGTTTCCGCCGCGTTGCAGACGGCGGGGCGCTGGACTTTGGCGTTCATCACGATGCTCTCCGCCATCGCGAGGTCGGCGGCGGCGTGAACGAAGATGTGGCAGACGCCCTTGTAATGCTTGATGACCGGCACCTTGCTGCACTCGGCCACGGCGCGGATGAGGCCCTCGCCGCCGCGTGGCATGCAGAGGTCCACGTATTGCGTGAGCGAGAGCAGCGCGGGAATGGCCTCGCGGTCGGTGGTGGGCACGACCTGGATCGCGTGCTTTGGAAACAGGTGGGGCGAGGCTCCTGACGAGCCGGCGAGCGCCTGCCTCCCGGCGGCCACCATCGTCTCCGCGATGACGGTGTTGGAGTGGAGCGCCTCCTTGCCGCCGCGCAGAATGGTGGCGTTGCCGGTCTTGAAGCACAGGCTCGCGGCATCGGCGGTCACGTTCGGGCGCGACTCGTAGATGATGACGACGACGCCGATGGGCGTGGCGATTTTCTGGAGGCGCAAGCCATTCGGACGCGTGCGCTCGTCGAGGATGCGGCCCACGGGATCGGGCAAGGCGGCGACTTCGCGCAGCCCCTTCGCCATCGCGGCGATGCGCTTGTCGTCCAGCTTGAGGCGGTCGAGCATCGCGGCGGAGAGGCCCATCTGCGCACCGGTGGCCATGTCCTTGGCGTTGGCGGCCTGGAGCGCGGGAGCGCTGGCTTGCAGAGCATCCGCCATCGCGAGAAGAGCGCGGTTCTTCTCGTCAGTGGAAAGCTTCGCAAGTTCGCGCGATGCGGCCTTGGCCTGCTGCGCGAGCTGCGTCATCTGGTCGAGCAACGACATGGCGGCAAAGTAAGGCAAAGGCAGGGGAAACGTCCAACGTTCAACTTCCAACGCTCAACGTCCAAAGCCGGACGGCGTTCTCCGCATCCCGTAGTCGCAACCTTCAGGTTGCGAATAAGTTGTTGGAGAAGCGCAGGCTGAAGCCTGCGACTACCGTTCGGCAATCCACACCAGCGTCCCGACGGGCAGCAGCTCGAACAGCGGGATGAGGTCGGCATCTGCGAGGTGGATGCAGCCGTGGGAGGCGGGGCGACCGAGGCTGGTCTGATCGCCGAAGCCGTGGATATAGATGTAGCGGGCGAAGGTGTCCACGTTGCCTCCGTGGTTGAAGCCGGGGTCAAGGCCGTCGAGCCACAGGATGCGCGTGGTGATGGACTCCAGCGGCAGGCCGTCGCGGAGGTGGCCGATGGGCTTGCGGCCCTTGAAGACCGTGCCCGGCTCCGCGTCCGCGCCGTGCTTCTCCGCGATGCGGTGCAAGCCCAGCGGCGTGCAGTTCGAGCCGGCAACCTGGCCGATGCCGAACTTCGAGGTGGAGCAGACAAATTCCTTCACGAGCTTGGCGACGCGACGGTTCCCCTGTGTGGTGAGTTCAAACAACGCCGCCCGTTGCTCCGCGATGCGGACGGCAAAGACATGGCGCGTCGGCACCACGCCGAGGCGCGTGCAGGCGCGGCGGAAGGCGGTGGGCAGGCGCGGGGGCTTCATGCTAGAAGCGACATTTCAACCACGGATGGACACAGATAGACACGGATGGGAAAGACAGAACAGCAAACCCTTCGTTCTCTCGGCGAACGAGGCGAAGCGAGTTTTCGGACATCCGTGTTCATCGGTGTTCATCCGTGGTTTCACTTCTCATTTCGTCAGCAGCCAGATGCGGGGTGACGGTGGACTCCAGCAAGGCAACCAGCTCCGGCTGCATGAACTGGAAGTCGTCCGGGATGTGCAGGCAGAGGACGGGCTTGCCGGCGAGTTCCCCGGCGAACTTCGCGCGCAGGCGGCGCGCGTGCTTCGGCTCCATCACGAAGATGAGGTCCGCCCAGCCGAGGTGCCCGGCGGTGACTTTGACGCGCGCGCCCTCCTCGGTGCCGGCGGAGCGGGTCTGGAGACCGTCCACGCCGTGGAAGAGCTTCTCAGCCGTCGGGCTGCGCCAGCGGTTGCGGCTGCAAACGAAGAGGAGTTTTAGCGGATGGCCCACGATGTTCCGGTGCAATGCGCTGACGGTTCCACCGCGGGACATTGCATGGCCGCGACGCGATGATCAATGTGGGAGGTGGTAACAATTGCAGTGCCGGGGTGAAATCCGGTAATGTTCGCTCCCATTAGGACTGACCGAACAATACTTCTTTCGGCGCTCTGCCTCTGGCTGGCACTGGCGACGGCGCTAGTTGACGCGGCCACGCCCGGCTCGGTTGTGGCATGGGGTGGGGGCAACGAGTTCGGTCAGGCAACTTTTCCTGCCGACATGAATGGAGTGACAGCGATTGCAGCAGGCATGTATCACACTGCGGTTTTGAAGAACAAAGGCACGCTGTTGGCGTGGGGGCTGAACGCGAACGGCCAAGCGACTGTTCCAGCCGGCTTGAGCGGAGTGACGGCCATTGCCTGCGGACAATTCCACACCGTGGCGCTGATCAGCGACGGCACGGTGGTGGCGTGGGGATTGAACGACTATGGACAGACGAATGTTCCTGCCGGCTTGAGCGGCGTCACGGCCATTGCGGCGGGCTTGGGCCACACGGTAGCTCTAAGGAGCGACGGCACGGTGGTGGCATGGGGAGACAATCGAAGCGGCCTGTCATCCGTTCCGTCTGGTTTGAGCGACGTGGTGGCGATTGGGGCTGGAACCTGGCACACGGTGGCTTTGAAGCGCGATGGCACAGTCGCAGCATGGGGATACATCGGTCCATTTCCTGGGGCTGTTCGAGTTCCTTCTGGATTAAGCAACGTCGTAGCGATTGCGACCGGCGGTCATCACGTTGTGGCCTTGAAGAGCGATGGCACTGTGGTGCAATGGGGCAATCTTGATGAGTATATGAGTGGAATCGTGCCCGTTCCTGATGGTTTAAGCGGCGTGAAAGCCGTTGCGGCGGGTTTCGCTTTCAATGTGGCGCTAAAGACCAATGGCACCGTGGTGGCGTGGGGAGACAATACCGAAGGTCAAACGAATGTCCCAGCAGGTTTGGGCGGAATAACGGCGATCGCGGCGGGGGCTCGTCACACCATGGGAATTCTTGGCACAGCGCCAGCCATCGCCCCCACCATCATCCGGCAGACAGGGAACCAGGCGGTGGCCGCCGGACAGAATGTCAGCTTCAGCGTGACAGCCACCGGCACCGCGCCCTTTTCCCACCAGTGGCACAAGGACGGGACGAACCTTGCGGGGCAAACTGGCCCGGTCTTGACAGTCACGAATGTGGTTCGCGGCCAGTCCGGGCTGTATTCCGTGACGGTGACGAACGCAGCCGGCACGGTGACGAGCGGCGGCTATCGGCTGCGGGTTCTGGTGCCACAGCGCCTTCAACCGCCGGAGCCGTTGGGCAGCGGGCAGTTTCGACTCCGCTTCGGAGACAGCGATGGCGGAACCCTGACGACGAATGATCTGCCCGGCTTCGAGGTCTGGGGCACGACCAACCTCTCCAACACGAACGCGTGGGTGCGAGTCACCAACGGCGTGAGTGTGACCAACGGCCATGTGCAGGTGGATGACGCGGATTCGCCCAGCCTGCCACGGCGCTTCTACCGGGTCATTGAGCGATAGTGCATCCGAAGTCGCGCCGCAGCCGGCCCTGCCCAACCCCGTAGGAGACGACGTGAGGAGTCTCTGACTTGTTTCCGCGTTCCGGGTTTCGCGCTCCGAGTTGATTGGAGACTCGTCACCTCGTCACCTACGCGGGCCTTACTTCCCCAGCTTCTTCACCAGCACCTTCGAGTTGCGGCCGCTCTGCTCATACTTCTCGCGGCGGGCGGGGGGGAGGTCCTCGGGCGTGCCTTCGGTGAAGCCGCCCTTGCTCTGGAAGTAGGTGAAGGCTTGCGTGGAGAGCGTGACCAGCTCGCCGAGACCCAGCTCGCGGGCCTTGTTCTCGACGAACTGGATGAGCTTCTTGCCCAGGCCCTGGTTCTCGTGCGAGGGCGCGACGAAAAGGAAGGCCAGCTCGCCCGTGTTCGCCTCGGGATAGACGTGCAGCGCGACGCAGGCGACCGGGTTGCGGTCAATGTCGAAGACGTAGTAGTCGCCGAGGTGCTTCTCGATGCTGGCGCGCGTGCGCTTCATCAGCTCCTCGCTGAGGACGGAGTTCTTGGTGAGGCGCAGCAGGGCGCGGATGTCCTTCTTCTGCGCGGGGCGGATTTGCTGGAACTCGTCGGCGTAGATGAGCGTGCCGACGCCCTCGTTGGAGAAGACTTCGGCAAGGAGCGACTCGTCGGTGCGGCCGTTGATGAGGTGGACGCGGGGGATGCCTTGCAGGCAGGCGGCGGCGGCGGCGCGGGCGCGCGCGGTGTCCTCGGGAGAAAGCTCCTTCTTTTCAATCAAGGCGCGCAGGTCGGCGGCGAGGACTTGCTTGAGCAGCTTGCCCTGGTGGAAGAGGCCGTCGCTGGTGGTGATGAAGAGGATTTTCGTCGCCTTGAGCGCGGTGGCGATGGCGAGGGCGATGGTGTCCGAGGTGACGCGGTAGGTCTTGCCGTCGCCGTCGAAGCCCAGCGGGGGAATGACGGGCGTGATGCCGGCGGCGAGGAGCGTCTGGAGCAGCTCGGTGTCCACGCGCTCGACCTTGCCGGTGAAAAGCTGGTCCACGCCCTGCAGGATGCCCATCGGCGAGGCGATGACGGCGTTGGGGCTGGCGGCGCGCAGGTCGTTGGTGGAGAGGCCCTCGAGGATTTCGTGCGTGAGGCGGTTGGCGGCGGTGAGGGCGAGCTGGAGCGTGGGCGCGTCCGTGATGCCGGTGCCGTCGAGGTTCGAGGGCGTGATGCCGCGCTCGGCCCCGAGCGCCTGGATTTGCGCCGCCGCGCCGTGGACGAGCACGACGCGGATGTTCAGCGAGCGCAGGACGGCGACGTCGAGCAGGAGGTTGGCGAAATTCTCATCGGTCACGACCGCGCCATCCACGGCGATGACGAAGGTCTTTTCGCGGAAGCGGGGGATGTATTGGAGGATGCCCCGGAGGTCGGTGGGTTTCACGTTGGTTGGCGCTGGCGGTCGCGGCGTAAATAAGGGGCAAGCGGGCGGCGGGATTCAACGAGAAAGTTCACCGCCAGCGGCGCGGGCAAGCGAGGTTCGGGAACCGGCAAGATTGGGGCGGCGGAAAATAGTCCCTTGCGCGATTGGGAATCATGAACAACTTACCGGGAGTCCCTTACAGGAAACGCCTGACATGAGCACGCAGCCATCATCGTCGCCAGCGCCGGAGCTGCCGCCGGCCGCGTTGTTCCCGCTGGATGTCCCGCCGCCTGAAGTTCCCGTCGCCGGGGCCGGTCCCGCAGGCGGCGCGCGCAAGCTCTCCCGCTGGGAGGAGCAGGAGGAGTTGTGGTTCCCGGAGCCGGCGGACTTCTCGCACAGCGGGATCAACGAGTAGCGGAGCATCTCCCCGCGCCGGCAGTTCTCCCCGCCAAGGCGCTTCTTTTTCCGTGCAATCCCGGCGGGCGGCGACTACTTCTTTCCGCCAGCAATCAAGACGGCACGACAGGCCCGCCGTCCCTCGGACACGACCTTATGGCTGCGCGCGATTATCCCCCGGACAACCCCGACGAACCCCCCTTCGAGCCGCAGCAAGCCCGCCCGCGCGAGCATGGCGTCCCGCACCCGGACGACGTGAGCATGGTGCAACGCCTGCTGACGTGGACGCGGTTCACGCTGACGGCGCTGACGGCGATCTACTGCGTGGCGCTCCTGGTGATCCTGATCGGCATCGAATACTACGCGGAGGATTACCAGTTTCTGAGCACGGGGATGTATCTCCCGCCGTGGGGCTGGCTGGTGCCGCTGGCCGTGCTCGCGCCGCCCTCCCTGCTCTTCTACGCGCGGCTCCTGCTGCCGCAGGTGTTGTGCGTGCCGGTGATCATCTTCGGCTTCATGGACCTGCGCTGGCACGACTGGCCGGTCGCGCTGAACCCGACCGTCAAGATCGTCACCAACAACATCGGCCAGAGCCACAAGACGAGCTTCAAGGACTTCGCCGACCTCCAGAAGGCGGACCTGATCGCGTTGCAGGACGCCAGCGCCAACCGCGGGCCGGAGCACGCCAAGATGTATCCCGACCGCTACGTGGTGGTGAAAGACCAGTTCACCCTCATCAGCAAGTTCCCCATCCGCGCCGCCGATGCCTTGCCGATGCCCGACCCCGCCGATCCCCGGCAGCGGGTGGCGGCGTGGTTCGAGATCGAGGCGCACGGCCAGCCGCTCCTGATCTTCATGGTCCACATGCCGACGCCGCGCGACCAGTTGAACGCGATGAAGGGGCTGGGCGCCTTCTCCGCGCTGCTTGGGCGCGAGGGCGGCCACGGGAGCAAGGTCCGCGAGGAGAACGAGAAGTTCTTCCAACACCAGCTCAAGCTGGCGCAGGAGATGATCAACCTCACCCGCACCGCGAAGGTTCCCTTCATTATCTGCGGCGACTTCAACGTGCCGACGCACGGGAAAACCTACCGGCTTTATCGCGAGAACTGGATCGAGGCCTTCAACGAGCGCGGGCAGGGCGTCGGGGCCACCTTCCCCGGCGACACCTCGCTGCCGCCGTGGCTGCGGCTGGACAACATCTATTGCGGCAAGACCGGCCTGCGCCCCATCCACTGCGAGGCGGAGGAAGGCCGGAAGTCCCAGCATCTGGGCATGGCGGCGACTTTCGAGCTGATCACCGCCCGCAAGTAGCAACCGGGGAGTCACGGAAAAGCAAACGGCGCGGACGGGGGGTCCGCGCCGGCTGGGTGAGGGAACCAGGACTCAGTGCACGTAGATCAGCTCGTTGCTCATGAGCAGCGCCTGCGAGAGGCGCTCCCACGGACTGAACGGATTGGCCTCCAGCTTCTGCTTCACCGGGCCGCTGAACTCCTGCTGCGCGTTCCAGACATATTCCTCGCCGCGCTTCACCCCGGACATGTGAATGGTGGGCGCCCAGCGGAAGGCGTCGCTGTCCGAGGTGCCCCGGCTGGTGACGATGAAGTCAATCGTGTCGCCGCGCTTGACCTTGATGTCCTTGAGGTTCGTCGCCACATCTTTGCCGGCGGCCTGCCAGGCGCCGAGCTGTCCGCCCGCGCCGAGCGCGACGAACGCCTCCACCCCGTCGCCCGTCATGGCGTCGTGCTCCAGCTTGCCGGCGATGCTGACGACGCCGTCGCGCGGGGCGATCCAGCGGCGGACGACGGAATGCTTCCGGTCGCCCGGCACGCCGCCCACCGCGTTCAAGGTCACGTTGAAGGCCGTGGTGGAGGCCATCGCAACCTTGCCCTTGCCCTCCTTCTTCGGCTCCGGCCCCTTGCGCAAGGCGGCCTTGTCGGCGATCACCCATGAATCCCGCAGGAAAGCGGGGAACGGCTCAAAGCTCGCGAGCTTCTTCGCGTCGGGGTCGTATTCGCCGTAGCCGTAGTGCCACGCGCGCAGGTCCGCGCCGCCGGTGGCGGGCTTGGCCTGCTGGTCGGCGATGTAGTCCACCGCCAGCTTCAACTCCGCCGCCGAGGGGGCGCGCTGGAAGAAAAGCTGGTAGAGGAACTGGACCTTCTCCTCGTCCTTCGCGCCGGAGAGCAGCTCCGGGCGGGCGGCCACATGACGGGCCTGCTCGACCACGAAGCCGTTGTTCATCAGGTAGAGCGCCTGGAGCGGCACGGTGGTCAGCACGCGGCCCGGCGAGGTCATGTCCGGGTTGGCGAAGTCGAAGATGCGCAGGGAATCCGCGATCCGGGCGCGGTCAATGTAGCCGTAAATGGTGCGCCGGCCCGAGGCGTTGACGTCCTCGTCGGAGGGGCCGCCCCGCTCGTCGAACTGATGCTTGCCACCAAGCACCATGAGCGTGTCCCGCATGGTCTCGAAGTCGAGGCGCTGGAGGTTCTGCCGCCAAAGGAGCGCATTGCCGGGGTCGAGCCGGGAGTTCGCCGGGTTGTCATGCGTGGCCTGCTGCCAGGTGGCGGAGAGCAGGATCAGCTTGTGCAGCCGCTTCACGCTCCAGCCGTCGGCCATGAACCGGGACGCGACAAAGTCGAGCAGCTCCTGGTTGGAAGGCGGGTCAGAACGCAGGCCGAAGTCGCCGAGCGTGCGCACGATGGCGTCGCCGAAGTGCCAGTTCCACACGCGGTTCACAAAGACGCGCGCGGTGAGCGGGTTGTCCTTGTTGGCGACCTCGTTGGCGAGGTCGAGGCGGCCGGAGCCGGTGGTGAAGGGCTTGCTGTCCGAGCCACCGAAGATTTCCAGCCAGCGGCGCTTCACGACGGGGCCGCGGTTGTTCGGCTCGCCGCGAATCATCACGAAGGAATCGCGCGCACGGTCGAGGTCGTTGAGCGCCATCGCGCGCGGCGGGCTGCCCGGATGCTCGCGTTTCAGCGTTTCGAGCTTGGCGCGCTCCGTGGCCTCGGCGTTGTTCAGGGCCGCGCCCGCGACGCGGCGGAGGCTGGCGGCGCTGAGGCGGATGGGGGTGCCCTTCCCGTGGAGCACGTCGTTCAGTGCGGCGCGCGCGCCCTCGGGCTGCTCGCCCTTGTCGTGCAGACGTTCGGTTTCGCGGAACAGCTTGCCGTAGCCCTCCGCCAACGCGGTGATGCTTTCCGGAGCCGGCGTGAGCAGCTTCGCCACCAGTTCGTTCACCGACTTGTCCGCCGCGAGCTTCGCGGCCAGCGCGGGGGCCTGCGCCGCGAACTCCCCGTCCTTGAGCGCGGCCAACGCCAGCCACGGCCCAAACACGGCGTCGGTCTTGCGCTCCGGCTCCTTGAGGTAGTCGGTCCACTGGCTGAACAGGTCGAGGTCGAGGCCGCGGGCGTTGCGAATCTGGACGCTGGTCTTGCTGGTCAACTGCGCGTCGCGCACGCCGAGCAGATACTTGTCCACCGCGTTGCGGAAGCCGTCGAGCAGGCGCTCCTCGACGACGTTCTTGGCGTTCGCGACGCGCGCCTGGATCTCCTCGGACTTCTTGAGGAAGTCCTGATAGTCCGCCTCGGATTTCGGCTTGGCCAGCATCGGCTCCTCCGACGGCTCGACCGACGAGCTGAACACCCCGTGCAGCGCGTAATAATCCTTCTGCGAGACCGGGTCGAACTTGTGGTCGTGACAGCGCGCGCACGCGGCGGTGACGCCCATGAGGCCCTGCGTGATCACGTCAATCCGGTCGTCAATGACCTCGTTCACGTTGCCCATGAAACGCTTGCCCACCGTGAGAAAGCCCATCGCCGCCAGCGGGGCCTTGTTCTCGGAGGAGGCGACACGGTCGCCGGCAAGCTGCTCGCGGATGAACTGGTCGTAGGGCTTGTCCTCGTTGAAGGCCTGGATGACGTAGTCGCGATAGGTCCAGGCAAACGGGTAAAGGGTCTTGTTGCGCGGGTTGTTGTTCCGGTCGCCGCTCGTGTCCGCGTAGCGCGCCACGTCCAGCCAGTGCCGGCCCCAGCGCTCGCCGTAGGCGGGCGAGCCGAGGAGACGATCCACCACCTTCTCGAAGGCCCTGGTCGAATTGTCCGCGAGGAAGTCACTGACCTCCTGTGGCGTCGGCGGCAGACCGGTGAGGTCGAAGGTCGCGCGGCGGATGAGCGTGCGCTTGTCGGCGAGCGGCGACGGCTCCATGCCCTTTGACTCCAGCTTCGCGAGCACAAACCGGTCGAGATCGTTCCTGGCCCACTTGTCCGCGTCCTTCACTTTCGGCACGGCCGGAGCCTTCACCGGCTGGTAAGCCCAGTGGTCGCGCGCCTTGTTCCAGTCCACGGAGAGCGCGGCCACGCCGGTGGTGTCCGTGCGCGGGTCGGGCGCGCCCATCTTCACCCAGGTCTCGAAGTCGGCGATGACTTGGGGCGAAAGGCGGTCGCCCTTGGGCGGCATCATCTCGTCCGCGTCGGTGGATTTCATGGACTTGATGAGCGGGCTTTTGTCCGGCTTGCCGGGCACGACGGCCGCGCCGCTGGAGCCGCCCTTGAGCAGGCCGGCCTTCGTGTCCACCAACAGGCTGCCCTTGACCTTCTCGGCCTTCGCGGAGTGGCACTTGTAGCAGTGCTCGGCGAGGACGGGTCGGATCTTCTTCTCGAAGAACTGAAGCTGCTCGGGGTCGAGCTTCTCGGCGGCCGCCCGGGCGGGCTGGATGGTGGCGGCGACGGCGGCCACAACTCGGAAGATGAGCAATTGCGATTTCATAAGTTCACGAGCTTGGACGGCGACTTGGGAACAAAGGATACTGCGAAAACACGACTTTTCTTGCGGCCGCGACCCTGAAAAAGGAACAGGGCAGGCGGCGCGCCTGCCCGGTCTGAAAAAATTCCATGCGGCCAAAGCGCAACGAAGTGCGATCAGGCCTGGAGGATGCCCTTGACCACGCTGCCGTAGACATCCGTCAGGCGGAAGTCGCGGCCGTTGTAGCGGAAGGTGAGCTTCTCGTGGTCGAAGCCGAGCGCGTGCAACAGCGTCGCGTGCAGGTCGTGGTTGTGGACCTTGTTCTCGACGGCGTTGTAGCCGAACTCGTCGGTCGCGCCGTAAGTCTGGCCGCCCTTGGTGCCGCCGCCCGCCACCCAGGCGCAGAAGCCCCGGTTGTGGTGGTCGCGGCCCGGCTCGCCGCGCTGGCCGCGGTCGTGGCGTGGCGTGCGGCCGAACTCACCGCCCCAGACAACGAGGGTGTCGTCCAGCATTCCGCGCTGCTTTAGATCCTTGAGCAGCGCGCCCATGGCCTGGTCGGATTCGCCGGCCTTGCGGCGGAGGTTCGTGCCGACGGCGGTGTGATGGTCCCAGCCGTTGTGCCACGTCTGGACGAAGCGCACGCCCTTCTCAACGAGGCGGCGGGCGACGAGGAGCTGCCGGCCCTGCGGCGTGTCGCCGTAGAGATCGCGCACGCTCTGCGGCTCGCGCGAGATGTCGAAGGCGTCCGTGGCCTCGGTCTGCATTTGATACGCCAGCTCGAAGGACTGGATGCGGGACTCAAGCAACGCCTCCTGGCCGAGCTTCTCCTGGTGCAGCTCGTTGAAGGACTTGACGAGATCAAGCTGCTCGCGCTGCCGGGCGAGGCTGAGGTGCTGGCTCTTGATGTTCTCGATGATCTTCTCCACCGAGGCGGAGGGATTGTTGACCAGCGTGCCCTGATACGCGCCGGGCAGGAACGCCGAGCGCCAGTTGGACGCGCCGCCCAGCCCACCGCCCAAGGCGATGAAGCCGGGGAGGTTCTGGTTCTCCGTGCCGAGGCCGTAGGTGACCCAGGAGCCGAACGAGGGCTTCACGAGCCGGCCCGAGCCGGTGTTCATCATCAACGTGGCAAACTCGTGCGCCGGGATGTCCGTGGTCATCGAGCGGATGACGCAGATGTCGTCAATCATCTCGCCGAGGCGCGGCCAGATTTCGCTGACCTCGACGCCGGACTTGCCGCGCTTCTCGAACTTGAACTGCGTGGGCAGCGGCACGCCGCCGATGGCGTCCACCTTGGACTCGCCGTGCTGGGCGAGCGCGGGCTTCGGATCCCAGGTGTCAATGTGCGACGGGCCGCCCTGCGCGAAGATGTGGATGACGCGCTTGGCGCGGCTGGTGAAGTGCGGCTGCTTCGGCGCGAGCGGGTTCAACGCGGTGCCGGCGCGGGCCTTGCCCTCGGGATCGAGGAGCCAGGCGAGGCTCAGGGCGCCCATGCCCATGCCGAACCGGTTCAGGAACTGGCGGCGCGTGGCGAAGAGGTCGGCGAGTTGCGGCTGATGTTGCTTCGGGTCCATAAGGTCTGTCGTTTTGCTGCGGTCGCTGGTTTCAACCGGTGTCGCCCTTTTAACGCCCCGGATCGCGACCGTATTCACGCCGGGGCTGCGGCACCGCCCCGATGGACGCGAGGCCATGAACCGAGGTTACGAGCCGGAGAAAAGGATTTTCAAAAGCCCGCCCGCGCGTGTATCCCTGCCGCGTCGGTGGCCAGTGTAGCTCAGTGGCAGAGCAACGGTTTTGTAAACCGTCGGTCGTCGGTTCAATCCCGACCACTGGCTCCAAAAGGGCGGCCCGGACTTGGAAGTTTTCCCCTTCGTCTTGGTGTGGCCAAGCCCTCAGTCGTGCTCCAAGCCCCGCTCAGAACGGCCACCAGGCCGGCAGCTTCCACGGCAGGCCGGCGGCGATGCCAATGAGGTCGAGGATGAGGTAGTTCCAGACGAGGTAGGCCAGCACGCCGCCGACCAGCACGAGCAGCGTGGTGTTCACGATGCGGTTCCGCTCGCGTTTCGCGGCCGCCAGCGTGCAGATGCCCCGGCGGCGGAAATAAACCACCAGGCCGGCCACCATGAGCGCGACGCTCACCGCGTAGAGGACATAACGCGCCGGCCCCCAATACAACTGGTCCGACAGCGCGGCCGCCGTGCTGACGGACGCGAGGCCGAAGAGCACGAGCACCACGCTGGGCAGGCAGCACAGGCTGGCGACAACCGCGCTGGACAGAACAAGGCCCAGCAGCGCGCGCCAGTTCTCGCGCGGAGGCGGGGAATCACGCGGCTGATCCGGATCGCTCATGCGCGGCGTCAGTTGGCGGCCAGCAGCGCGGCGGCGTGCGTGCGCGCGGCTTCGCCCTGCCCGCCGAGCATTCGGGCCAGCTCGTCCACGCGCTGCTTCGCGCTCAAGGGCTGGATGTCCGAGCGCGTTCGGCCATCGCGGACTTCCTTGGTCACGACGAAGTGCGTGTCTGCCGCCGCCGCGACGGCCGCGAGGTGGGTGATGCACAGCACCTGCCGGGCGCGGGCGATCTGCCGCATCTTGTCGCCGACGGCGTGGGCGGTCTCGCCGCCCACGTTCGCGTCCACCTCGTCAAACACCAGCACGGGAACCTCATCCTCCGCCGCGAGCACCGTCTTGAGCGCCAACATCACGCGCGCCATCTCACCGCTGGAGGCGATGGCCCGAAGCGGCCGGGCCGGCTCGCCGGGGTTGGGGGCGAACTGGAATTCAACCGAGTCGAAGCCGGTCGAACTCGGAGCGCGGAACTCGGAACGCGGAGCGGCCTCCGCCGGGTTCGTGAGTGCGATGCCGAACTCGCTCTGCTGGAAGCCCAGATCCTGCAACTGCCGCCTCACGGCCTTGGTGAGCCGGGGGATCACCTTGCGCCGCGCGGCGGTCAGGTCGCGGCCCGCGCGGGCCAGTTCACCGTCCAGTTGGGCCAGCGCGTCGTTCAAGCGCGCCAGCTCGGCGTCCCGCTGTTCGAGGCTGTGCAGTTTGGCCTTCGCCGCGTCGCCAAACGCGATGACCTCGGCGAGCGACGCGCCGTATTTGCGCTTGAGCGAGTGGAGCAGGTTGAGCCGCTCCTCCAACTGCGCCAGCCGGGCCGGGTCGAGGTCCACGCGTTCGGCATAGCGGGAGAGGTCCGACCTGAGTTCCTGGACGGCGGCGACGATCTGTTCGTGCGCCTTGGCGCACCGCGTTTGCGAGCCGTCCACCCGCCCCAGCTCCTGCAACGTCCGGCCCAGCGCGCCAAGCTGGTTGAGCAGCGAGCCGTCCTCCCCATCGAGCGCACTCAGCGCGGACTGCGACAACTCCAGCAGGCGGGCGGCGTTGCTCGCGCGGTGGTGCTCGGCCTCGACCTCGGCTTCCTCGTCCGGTCGGAGCCGCGCGGCGGTGATCTCCTGGACTTGGTGGCGGAGCAAATCGAGCTGCCGGGCGTAAGTCTGCTCGTCCACGATGAGCGCGGCCTTTTCCGCCGCCAGCGCGGCGCGGCGGCGAACCAGTTCCGCGAACGCGACCACCTGCGGCTGCAGGCCGCCAAACGCGTCGAGGATGGCGAGCTGCTTGGCCGGGTGCAGCAGCGACTGATGGTCGTGCGGCCCGTGCATGTCCACCAGCCCCTCGCCGATGGCGGCGAGCGTGGCGAGCGTGGCGGGCGAGCCGTTGACGAACTGGCGGTTCGCGCCGGCGGCGGTGAAGACGCGCTTGAGCACGAGCTGGTTTTCCTCGCACGGCTCCAGCCCGTGCGCCTCCAGCAGCGGGGCCAGCCGCCCGCGCAGCCGGGCCACCTCGAAGACCGCCTCCACCGCGCAACTGTCCGCGCCCGCGCGGATGAGCGTGCGGTCGGCGCGCTCGCCGAGGACGAGGTTCAGCGCGCCGATGATGATGGACTTGCCCGCGCCGGTTTCGCCGGTGATGACGTTGCACCCGGGACGCAGCTCCAGCGTGAGGTCGGCCACGAGGGCGAGGTTCTTGATGCGCAGGTTGGTCAGCATCGTGCGGCGGCGGAATCATTCCGGCGGACGCGGGGCGGGCAAGGAATTTCTGCCGCGCCTTTCCCGCCGGCCCGCCCTTCGGCTTGCTTTCACGCGGCGTTGCTGGTGTCCTAGCGGCACCCGGTCACCACAGCCACGTGAAAACCGCCCTCGTCATTGACGATGATTCCATCGTGCTCACGGTGCTCGCGCGCACGCTGGAGGACGCCGGCTGGCGCGTGCTCAAGGCGGATGACGGGGACAAGGGCATCGAGCTGGCCGTCGCCGAACGGCCCGACGTCATCGTCTGCGACCTGCTGATGCCGCGCGTCAACGGCTACCAGGTTTGCCGCTCCATCCGCTCGAACCAGACCTTTCTCCCCCAGCCCCGCATCGTCGTCATCTCCAGCAGCAACTACGCGGCAGACCGCACCAACTCGCTGGACGCCGGCGCGGATGACTTCCTGCTCAAGCCCATCAAGCCCGCCGAGCTGCTGCACATCCTCGAGCTCGAAGGCGGCACCACCTTCATCCGCCGGACGCCGCCGGTCAGCAAAGGCCCGACGCCGCCGGACACGACGTATTTCCGCCGCGCCATCGGCACGCCGCCCACCGTCCGCTTCTGGGGCGTGCGCGGCTCCATCGCCACGCCGGGCGACACGACGTTGAAATACGGCGGCAACACCACCTGCGTCGAGGTGCGCGCCGACGGCGAACTCATCGTGCTCGACGCCGGCACCGGCATCCGCAACCTCGGGCGCAAGCTCGCGGGGGAGTTCAAGTCCCAGCCCATCGAGGTCACCATCCTCATCTCGCACACGCACTGGGACCACATCCAGGGTTTCCCGTTCTTCATCCCGGCCTACAGCCCGCACAACCAGATTCGCATCAAGGGCTACGAGGGCGCGCGCGTCGGCCTCCAGAGCGTCCTGAGCAGCCAGATGGAAAGCCCCTACTTCCCGGTCTCGATGCAGCAGTTGCCCGGCTACCTGCAAGTCGAGGAGCTGAAGGAGATGCAGTTCAACATCGGCCAGGTGAAGGTCACCGCCGCCTTCATGAACCACCCCGGCATCTGCGTCGGCTACCGGCTGGAGACCAGCGGCGGCTCCATCGCCTTCCTGCCCGACAACGAGCCGCACTCGCGCCTGCGCATGGCCCCCGTCACGGACAGCGCGCAATCCTACGAGGTGCTCGCCTTCGCCCAGAAACAGGACGAGAAGCTCATCGAGTTCATCCGCGACTGCGACGTGGTCATCATGGACTCGCAATACGACGGCGTGGAATACAAGTCCCACATCGGCTGGGGCCACACCTGCGTGGACGACGCCGTCGCGCTCGCCGTCATCGCGAAGGTGAAAAAACTTTTCCTTTTCCACCACGACCCCGACCACGACGACGCGAAGATTGACGCCATGCAGGAATGGGCACGCGAGCTGGCCGCCATCCACGGCAGCAACCTGGAAGTGGACGCCGCGCGCGAGGGCGTGGAGGTGGTGCTGAACCGGGTGATCGCAGTGTGAAATAGCCTGCGCACTATTCAGTTCCCATGCACCTACGATGGGTAGGGCGGGCTGTCCTCAGCCCGCCGTCGGCCACCCGCATGCCACCAGACCTCGGCGGCGCGGTGAGGACGTCGCGCCCCACCACAGCAAGTTCAAGCCAAGGGAACGCGCCGACACTTCAGCGGCCCAGCACAAAGTCCGTCTCCCACAGCTCGTAATGCGTCGCCCTCAATCCGAGCCGGGCATAGACCTCCTTCGCCTTCGTGTTGTGGGCGTCCACGTAGAGCCGCACGCCGCACACGTCCTTCCGCTTCTGCGCGAGCCGCTCGACGTGCGCGTGGAGGACCTTGAAGACTCCCCTGCCCCGCCAGTCCGGCGCGACGAACACGCTTTGAATCCACCAGAAGTTGCCGTTCCGCCAGTCGCTCCACTCGTAAGTGATGAGAAGCTGGCCGATGACTTCGCCGCCCGACTCGGCAACGTAGTAGGTGCCCTTGGCCGCATCGGCCAGCAACGCCTTCACGCCGCGCCGGACGCGCTGCGGACCCAGCCTCCGGCCCTCAGTCTCCAACGCCATCTCGCGGTTGAACCGGGCGATGATGCTGCCGTCGGTCGCGCGTGCGGCGCGAATTGCGATGGGTCCGTGCCGGCGACTTGTAGTCGCCGTCTTGGTCTGCTGCGTCCGCGCAGAACGGCGACTGCAAGTCGCCGGCACGAGCGCGGTTCGCTGACGCTTACTCATCGTGTTTCTCGTTCCCGCTGCGGGTGAAGGCGAAGACGGCGGCGATGATGAGGCCGACCACCAGCCCGATGACGAGGAGTCCGATGAGTGACATGCGCATGAGGATTGGATGGTGGCAGCCTGAGTTTAGTCGTCCTCCCTTTGCTTCGACCATCGGTTCCAGTCCAACGCGATGCCGGCGAAGACAATCCCGAGTGCGAGGGCAAACAGCACCACCGCATGCACAGAAGCAACGCAATGAGGCACACCAGTAGCCACGAGCAAAAGGGCAGCGAGCAAACAGTAAAACGAGTTGCGCATGGCCTACTCGTCCTTCTTCTCGTTTGAGTTTTGGCTGAAGATGCGCCAGCAGAGAATGGCGGTCACAACCACGCCCACGAGGATGATTTCCGGCCAGCCGAACATGGCGAGAAGGTTCATGGGCACTGAGTCAAATCACGCAACACGGAACACGCAACACGTTTCCACCTCACTGTCGCGTAGTTTTCAAAGCAGGACATTTTTGTAGTTAGCAAAGCAGGACAGTTTCAACGTGGTCGATCGGTGAAGAGGAGCGTGGGTTTTTGCTGGGC
>WRPG01000155.1 GCA_009773355.1 Limisphaerales bacterium | reverse complement strand
CGGACGGGCGGGCGCCGGCTTTTGGTCAGGAATCCGGCAGGGCGCTAGTGGTGTGTAACTAACGCTGCTTTACAACGCTCGATCTTCGCCAAGATCATGTCGGCGCTCTTGGTCCAGACGAAGCATTTGGGAGCGCGGTTGTACTCGTCGAGATATTCTTGGATCGCAGCGAGGAGCTCCCTGACGCTGGCGAAGCTGCCGCGGCGGATGCGCTTCTGGGTGATGTCGCGGAACCAGCGCTCGACCATGTTGAGCCAGGAGCTGCTCGTGGGCGTGAAGTGGAGATGGAAGCGCGGGTGCCGTTGGACCCAGCGCTTGACCGGCGGACTCTTGTGGGTGCTGGAGTTGTCCACGATGAGATGCAGATCGCGCTCCGCCGGCGTCTGCCGCTCGAGGGTGTTGAGGAAGCGGATGAACTCCCGGCTTCGGTGCCGGGGCAGACACTGGCCGATGACTTTGCCGTCGAGCAGGCTGAGGGCGGCGTAGAGCGTGGTGGTCCCGTGGCGTTTGTAGTCGTGGGTCAGCGTGCCGCAGCGCCCCCGCTTCATCGGCAGCCCCGGTTGCGTCCGATCGAGCGCCTGAATCTGGCTCTTTTCGTCCACCGACAGGACCAACGCCCGGTCCGGCGGATCGAGGTACAGCCCCACCACGTCGCGCAGCTTCTCGACGAACTGGGGATCCCGCGACAGCTTGAAGGTCTCGACCCGGTGCGGCTGCAGCCCATGCTGCTTCCAGATGCGGTGCACGGTCATGTGGGAGAGGCCCTGGGCCTGGGCCAGCGTGCGCGTCGTCCAGTGCGTCGCCCCCCGCGGCGCGCTGTGCAAGGTCGTCTCGACCACCTGCTTCACCACCTCGGGCGAGATGGCCTTCTTGCGGCCCGGCCGCGGCGCATCCTTCAGCAGCCCCGGCGCGCCCCGCTGGCCGAACCGCTCGCGCCACAAGAGCACCGTCGGCCGCGTCGTTCCCAGCCGAGCCGCGATGGCGTTGTTGGGGACTCCTTCGCTTGCCAGCAGGACGATCCGTGCCCGCAGGGCAACCTTCTGCGGCGTTTTGCCCGAGTGCGCCAGAACCCGCAGTCGCTTCCGCTGATGGTCGTCGATCGAAAGCGCTCGCGCTGGAGTGAACATGAGCCCTTGTATACATACACCGCCTCATTGTCAAGATAATTCTGTTACACTACACTAGCCGCAACCCGCCACGCCCTGAAGAGCAGGGGCGGGGGCTGCG
>WRPG01000106.1 GCA_009773355.1 Limisphaerales bacterium | reverse complement strand
GGCCTCCTCCAGGCCCGCTAGGGCGGGAGTGTTCGCCTTTGCTCGCACGCTTGTCCGGGTTTGCTCGCACACTGTTCACCTTTGCTCGCAACGCGACAGACGGGAGTGCGCGGCGTGCCGGCGATTTGCAATCGCCGCCTTGACGCCGGGCACCCGACGGCGGCTGGAAGCCGCCGGCACATTGGCTGCGCTGCGCTTTCCCGGTTGACTCCCCTGCCCCGCCGTTCCTACTCAATCCATGCGCGCGCTGCTTGGCTGCCTTTTCCTGGCTTTCACCCTGTCGTCCCCGCTCGCCGCCGCCGAGGCGAGGCTCAACATCTTCATCTGGAGCGAATACCTCGACCCGGCGGTGGTGAAGGACTTCGAGCGGCAGCACGCCTGCAAGGTCACGGTGGACGTGTATGAGGACGCGGAGTCCATGCTCGCCAAGCTGCAAGGCGGCGGCACGGCGCTCTACGATCTCGTGGTGCCGCCGGACCATCTGGTGCCGACGATGGTGAAGCTCGGCCTGCTCGCGCCGTTGCGTCCCGCGAACCTGCCGAATCTTAAGAACCTCGACGCGAAGTTCGCCAACCCGCCGTATGACCGGGGGAACAAATACAGCGTCGCCTACCAGTGGGGCACGGTGGGCATCCTCGTGCGGCCGGCGGCGGGCAAAGCGGTGCCGGAGACGTGGGGGCTGGTGTTCGATGCGATACAGCAGCCGGGGAAGTTCGTGCTGATTGACTCGGTGCGCGACTGCCTCGGCGCGGCGTTGAAGTTCAAGGGGCACAGCCTGAACTCGACGGAGATTCCACACCTGAAGGAGGCGCGTGACCTGGTCATCAAGGCGAAGAAACGCGCGCTCGGCTTCGCCGGCAGCGTGGGCGCAAAGAACAAGGTGGCCGGCCGGAGCGCGGCTGCGGCCATTGTCTATAGCGGCGAGGCGGCGCGGGCGATGACCGATGACCCCGCGCTGCGCTACGTCATCCCCCGCGAGGGCAGCCAGATCTGGGTGGACAACTTGTGCATCCCGGCGAAGGCCCCGCATCGCGACCTTGCGGAGAAGTTCATCAACTTCGTGCTGGAGCCGAAGGTCGGCGCGCGGCTGGCGGACTTCGGCCAGTTCGCCACGGCGAACGCGGCGGCAAAGCCGTTCATCAAGCCGGACGACGCGAAGAATCCCGCCATCTACCCGCCGGCCGACGTGATGGCGAAGCTGGAGTTCCTAGAAGACCTCGGCGCAAAGACGAAGCTTTACGACGAGGCGTGGACGCAGGTGAAGGCGCGGTAAGGCACTGTGGGCGCGTCTGTCCCAGCGCACCGTTCGAGTGCCCGAACGCTTCGGCGGCGCGCTGAGGACAGACGCGCCCTACCCTTCGCCGCGCCGCGCCGTCCGCCACGCGAAGGCGAGCGAGCCGAGAATCAGCACCGCCGCCACTGGAAAGTTCCAGTCGAAGCCCGCCGCGTCGCGGTCCACTCGACGGACGCACCAATCGAGAAACACGGCGTAGCCGGCGAGCATCATGGCGCAGAGCATCGCGAAGCGCCCCGGGTCCGCCGACGGGTGGAAAACCAGTGCCAGCAGTGTGACCAGCATCAGCATCACGCGCCAGGCGGGGAACTTGCAGGTCATCGCGAGCGAGTCGAGCAGCGTCTTCAGCGCGGGGAACGTGATGATCGTCTTGCCGCCCTCACGGCGGAAGTTCTTGTCCGCCATCGGCCCCATCAGTTCGTTCGTGCCAACGACGACCCAGACGTGCTGGAGGTTGGCGACGAGCCGCGCGTCCGCATGGCCGCGTGCGCGGAGGATGCTCACGGCCAGCACAGCGCGGCCATCACAATCCTCCCGCTGGCGCTCCCAGACCTCGGCGGCGGTGGGCCAGTAGTCGAGGTTCCACCAGCCGTGCCAGTCGTATTGGTAAGAGACGCGGCGATAGACGTAGCGCTCCACGGCCTTGAACTCGGTGAGCGCCGGCGTGTTCGTCGCGAGGAGCTGGTCAATCCCCCGGTTGATCTCCGGCATCGCGGGCAGATCCGGCTGGATGAGCGACTCGGTGTCGAGCAGGCGCCCAACTTGCCGGACCAGCAAAACCGGGTTGGGATACAGGGCGAACAACACCACGACTGCGAGCAAGGCCAGCTTCAAGCCGGCGCGCTTCAGCGGTCGTTGGGCTGCCAGCCAGCGCCAAAACTCAATTCCGGTCGTGACGATGCGGTGCACAAGCTGCCCGCGCGGTGGCGAGCGGGCGGAAGCGCCTACCGGCGCAGCTTGGCGAGCAGGCGGAGGAACTCGATGTAGAGCCAGATGAGCGTCACCATCAGGCCGAAGGCCGCATACCACTCCATGTATTTCGGCGCGCCCGCCGCCTCGCCCTGCTCGATGAAGTCAAAGTCCAGCACGAGGTTCAGCGCCGCGATGACCACGACGAACAGGCTGAAGCCGATGCCAATCCAGCCGGAGTCATGGATGTAGGGGATGTTCTTGCCGAACAGGTTCATCACCAGGCTGACGAGATAGACCAGCGCGATGCCGACCGTCGCGGCGAAGACCCCGAGCTTGAAATTCTCCGTGGCCCGGATGAGTCCCGTGCGGTAGGCGGCGAGCAGGCCGAAGAGCGTGCCGCCGGTGAGCAGCACGGCGTTGAGCACGATGCCCGGGAAGCGCGTCTCCATGAACGCGGACAGCGCGCCGAGAAAGAGGCCTTCGCAGATGGCGTAGATGGGCGCGGTGAAGGGCGAGGCGGGCTTGGCGAAACAGGTGATGAGGCAGAACACCAGCCCGCCAATCAGCCCGCCCAGCATCCACGGCACCGCCCCCTGCACGTCGCCGCCGCGCACCTTGTCCCAGGTGAACAGGGCCGCCGCGACCATCAAGGCGAGCAGGATGAGCGTGCGGGTGACCGTGCCGTTGATGGTCATCCGGGCGGTGCTTTCGCCCAGGCCTTCGAACGTGCCTTCTTTGAGGATGGGATTGGAACTTCGCATAAGAGGTTTGGGTCGGGCGAAGTTCTAACCGCCGGCGGGCCGTCAGTCCAGCCGTTTGATGCTGAGGTTCCGGAAGGCCACGGGGTCGCTGTGGCCGGCGAAGCCGAAGTGGCCCTTCTTGCGCGTCACGCCCGGGTGCTTGGACTTCGCCATGTAGGTC
The DNA here is from genome assembly GCA_009773355.1 of Limisphaerales bacterium. Taxonomy (GTDB): domain Bacteria; phylum Verrucomicrobiota; class Verrucomicrobiia; order Limisphaerales; family SXTU01; genus SXTU01. The sequence goes on along the minus strand of WRPG01000106.1, from coordinate 3,666 downwards.
TCGGGGTCCACCTTGCTCAGGTCGGTGTCGAGGATGACCTCGCCGTTGAGCACGACCTTGATGGTGCTGCCCTTGACGGTGACTTCCTGCTGGTTCCATTCACCGATGGGCTTCTGGAAGCCCCGCTTGGCGGCGACCATGCCGTAGGCGGAGCCGTGGACCTGACGGGGGTCAAGCTTGCCGCGCATCTTGTCGTAGTTCTCGTCGAGCACCTGCAATTCGCACATGCCCTCATAGGCGGTGTTGCCCTGGCCGGGGTAGCGGATGGCCAGGCCGTTGTTGCCCCCGGAGGGCACCTTGAATTCGAGGCGCACGACGAAGTCACCGTATTCCTCCTTCGTGTAGATCGTGCCACCCTTGCCCTTCTTGCAGACAATCGCGCCGTCCACGACCTCGTAGTTGTCAATCGGCCCGGCCCAGCCCTCGAAGTCCTTGCCGTTGAAGACAGACTTGAAGCCGTCCTTGCCCTTGTCGGCGGCGGACAGCGTCAACGCAAAGACGAGCGTGGCGACGACGGCGGTGGATTTGAGCAATGCATTCATGTTCGGAAATGAGTCAATGAGCTGAGGTGGGGTTACTTGCTGAGTTCCTTGATGAAGACATTGCGCCAGCGGATTTCGCCGCCGTGGGTCTGGAGCTGGATGGGGCCTTTCGCGGGCACGGGCAGCTTGCGGTCGTAAAAGTTTTCCATGCGGGCGTTGTCCACGACGAGCTTGCCATTGAGATGCACGGTCACGTTCTCCCCCTTCATGATGATGCGGAACTTGTTCCACTCGCCGAACGGCTTGTCCGCGAGCACCAGCGGATCCTTGCCGGGCGCTCCGGGCGAATTGTTCCAGAGGCCGCCCGAGCCTTTGTTCGCGCCGAGCTTGAACTTGGCCTCCTCAGTGTAATCCCAGATCTGCACCTGCGGGACGCCGCGCAGGTAGATGCCGCTGTCGGCCTTGGGCACCGTCTTGTATTCGAGCAGCAGCTCGAAGTCGCCGTAGTCCTTCTCCGTCGTCGCGTAAGCGCCGAAGCCGTCGTTCACGAGATCGTCGCCCTCGACATACCAGTGCGGCTTGCCGGTCTTGCCCATTTCCATCATCGAGCCTTTCTGGTCGGGCGCGGTCCACTTCTTGATCTGCTCGGCGCGCTGTTCCGGGGTCATGGCGAGCAGCTTGCGATGGTCGAACGTCGAGCCGCCGCGCCAGCCCTTCAGGTCCTTGCCGTTGAAGAGCGCCGTGAAGCCGGCGGGCGGTTGCGCCGCCTGCGTCGCGGTGCCCAAGGCAAGCGAGGCGAAAATCGTGGCGACAAGGAGGCGGACGGGACGGGGCGATGTGAATTGCATAGTGTGCGGCGTTGTTAAACGAGTCGCGCCCGCGGGTCAACCCTCGGGCGTGTGAGACGGACGGGCCGGAGCGCCGGCAGATTCAGCGGCTTTGCCGGATGGGCCGCACCGACCCGCTTGCTTTCCCCGGCGACGCGAGTCTAAGTTTTCGCCCTTGTTTATGAAGCATCTGACATTCGTTCACCGGTGGCTGGCGGCGTTGGGCGTGCTGTTCCACGCCGCCGCCGGGTTCACGGCGGAAATCCCCAAGGACAAGTCCGCCGGCGCGGCGCGGAACGCCATCAATCCCGGCGAGGCGACGCGCGAGGCCGAGCTGGCCGCCAAGAAATTCAAGCTCGCCCCCGGTTTGAAGGTGGACCTCTGGGCCGCCGAGCCGCAGCTCGCCAACCCCGTGGCCTTCTGCCTCGACGAGCGCGGGCGCATCTACGTCGCCGAGACACATCGTCTCCATCAGGGCGTCACCGACATCCGTGGCCACATGAACTGGCTCGACGAGGAACTCGCCGCCAAGTCCACCGACGACATGCGGGCGCTCTTCGCCCGCCACAAATACGACGGCAAGACGAACGTCTCCGAGCGCGTCACGATGATTGAGGACCGCACCGGCAGCGGCCTGGCGACGCATTACAGCACGTTCGCCGACGGCATCTTCAATTCCTCGGTGGACGGCATCGGCGCGGGCCTGCTCGCGCGCCGGGGCAATGTCTGGTTCGCCAACATCCCGAACCTCTGGCTGCTCCGCGACAACGACGGCGACGGCCAGACCGACGGGGCGAAGGACTTGCGCAAGTCCGTCTTCACCGGCTTCGGCGTGCGCGTGGGCTTCCTTGGCCACGACCTGCACGGGCTGATTATCGGGCCGGACGGCAAGCTCTACTTCAGCATCGGTGACCGTGGCGCGAACGTGAAGTCGCTCGAAGGCAAGACCGTCGCGACGCCGGAGATGGGGGCGATCTTTCGCTGCAACCAGGACGGCAGCGATTTGGAAATCTTCCACTTCGGCCTGCGCAACCCGCAGGAGCTGTCCTTCGACCAGTTCGGCAACCTCTTCACGGGTGACAACAACTCCGACGGCGGCGACCCCGCGCGCTGGGTCTATGCCGTCGAGGGCGGCGACACCGGCTGGCGTGTGGGCTGGCAGTTCATCGAGAGCGCGCCGTGGACCACGCGGCGCGGCCCGTGGCTGGGCGAGCGCATGTGTTATCCCGAGGACCGCGCGGCGCACATCCTGCCGCCCATTGTCAATATCGCCAACGGCCCCAGCGGCCTGGCCTACTATCCCGGCACCGGCCTGCCCGCGAAATACGACGGCCATTTCCTGCTCTGCGACTTCAAGGGTGCCAGCTCCGCCAGCGGCATCTGGAGCTTCAAGATGCAGCCCAAGGGCGCGAGCTTCGAGCTGGTCGAGAAGGAGCAGTTCATCTGGAACGCGCTCGCGACGGACGTGGACTTTGGCTATGACGGCCACGTTTATTTCTCCGACTGGATCGAAGGCTGGGCCATGACCGGCAAGGGCCGGCTCTACCGCATCTCCGATCCCGCCACCGTGAAAAGCGCGGAGGACGTGAAGGCGATCTTCGCCGGTGATTTCACCAAGCGCTCCGTGGATGAACTCAAGGGGCTGCTCGCGCACCGGGATATGCGCGTGCGGCAGGAGGCGCAGTTCACGCTCGTCGAGAAGAAGGCCGTGAGCACGCTCGTGGACGTGGCGACGAAGGCCACGGAGCAGCGTCCCCGCCTGCACGCGATTTGGGGTTTGGGCCAGTTGGTCGCGGACAAGGTTCAAGGTTCAAGGTTCAAGGTTCAAGGTCTCGCCGCCCTCCGCCCGCTGCTCGCGGACGCGGACGCTGAAATCCGCGCGCAAGCCGCGAAGGTGCTCGGGGACGCGCGCGATGGTGAAGCCCGGAGCGGAGTGGCGACGCTCCTCGCGGACCCCAGCCCGCGCGTGCGCCATCTCGCCGCGATTGCCATCGGCAAGCTCCGCGCACCCGGGGCCGTGCCCGCGCTGGCCCAACTGCTCGCCGACAACGCGGACAAGGACGCCGTGCTCCGGCACTCCGGCGTGATGGGCCTGCTCGGCTGCGCGGATGCGCGGGCCATCGCCGCGCTCAAGACGAACGCCTCCCCGTCGGTCCGCATCGCCGCCGTCGTCGCGCTGCGCCGATTGGAACGGCCCGAGGTCGGCCAGTTCCTCGCCGATGCCAATGGCCGTGTCATCCTCGAAGCCGCCCGGGCCATCAGTGAGATTCCCATTCCCCAGGCGCTGCCTGCGCTCGCCGCGTTGCAGCCGGACTTCGGCAAGCTGACCGCCGAGCAGCGGCCCGCGCTGGCCCGCC
>WRPG01000026.1 GCA_009773355.1 Limisphaerales bacterium | reverse complement strand
TGCCGCCCGCTCCGATGCCGTCGCCCGTGTATTCCACGCCCGCGCCCGTCAGCCCGGGCACAAGCTTCATCACCCAGCCGCAGTTCGCGCCCGCGCCCGCGCCGATGCCCGCGCCCGCGTTCACCGAGCCGACCTTCGTCCCGCCGCAGCCGGTTGCCGCGCCGGAGCAGGTCGTTGCGCCCGCCTTCGAGGAAACCGAGTCGCTCATGGGCGTCGCGCAGCAGGCGAATCCCTTCGAGCAATACGCGCTCGGCCAGAAGTATCTCATCGGCGACGGCGTGCCGCAGGACTTCGTCGCCGCCGGCATGTTGATCCAGCTCGCCGCCGAGAACGGCAACCCCGAGGCGCAGTATTCGCTTGCCGAGCTGTGCACGCGCGGCCAGGGCGTGCCGCAGAACTACGCCGAGTCCATCGTGTGGTTCCACAAGGCGGCCGAGCAGGACCACGTCGGCGCGCAGTTCACGCTCGCCACGAAGTATGAGCTGGGCGAGGGCGTGCCGCAGGATTACGCCGCCGCCGGCCGCTGGTATCAGCGCGCCGCCGACCGCAACAACGCCGCCGCGCAATACGCGTTGGGCTGCCTCTACCAAAAGGGCCAGGGCGTGGTGCAGGACCAGGTGACCGCCGCGCGGTGGTTCCTCCAGTCCGCCAATCAGGGCAACGTCAGCGCGCAGCACAAGCTCGGTGTCTGCTACCAGCACGGGCACGGCATCGCGCAGGATTACGGCAAGGCCGCGCAGTGTTTCCACGCCGCCGCGAACCAGGGGCACCTCGAATCCAAGTTCCTCCTCGCGCAGTTGCTGCGGCAGGGCCTCGGCGTCGAGCGCGATGTCAACCAGGCTTACTCGCTCTACCGCACGGTGGCGGACAACGGCCACGCGGGCGCGCAGTTCTTCACCGGCTACTGCTACGAGTTCGGCGAGGGCGTGGCGCAGGACTTCGCGGAGGCCACCGGCTGGTATCGGCTCGCCGCCGACCAGAACGAGCCGAACGCGCAGTTCCGCCTCGGCTTCTGCACGGAGTTCGGGCGCGGCGTGCTGCAATCGCACCAGGCCGCCGTCGCATGGTATCGCAAGGCCGCCGACGCCGGGCACGCCGAGGCGCAGGGCCGGCTCGGTCGTTGCATTGACCGCGGCCTCGGCACGCTTCAGGACTTCGCGGAAGCGGCGAAGTATTTCCGCATGGCCGGCCAGCAGGGCATCGCCGAGGCACAGGCGCGGCTCGCGCAGTATTGCGACCTCGGCCTGGGCGTGGCGCAGGACCAGCAGGAGGCCGTGAAGTGGTATCGCCTGAGCGCGGAGGCCGGCATCGCCGACTCGCAGGCGCGGCTCGGGCAGTTCTACGAGGCCGGGCAGGTCGTGCCACAGGATTACGCGGAGGCGGTGAAGTGGTATTCCAAGGCCGCCGAGCAGGCGCACCTCGATTCGCAGTTCCGCCTTGGCAACTGCCACGAACTCGGGCGCGGCGTCGCGCAGGACTACGTGGAAGCCTACAAGTGGTATAACCTCGTCGGCGCGTTCGGCTACCAGCGCGCGGTCGAGGCCCGCGACAAGGTCATGCGCCTGATGAGCCCGTGGCAGATCACCGAGGGCCAGAAGCGCGCCTCCGAAGCCTACAAGCTCGTCCGCCAGAAGCTCGCCGCCGGCAAGGAAGCCTCCGACAAGCTCAAGGAAGTGCTCGGGAAGAAGTAGGAGGAACTTCGGCTTCTCGAGTTAGAACCTCACGACGCTGAACTCCGCGTCGAACCACAGCCCGTTGAAATCGAACTGCAGCTTCGGCGGGTCGAACTCGCAGGCGAACAGCGTCACGTCGTTGCGCTGCTGCACGAGGCCACAGACCTCGTTGAACATCTCCGGGTCCAGCGCCAGCAGGTTGTAGCGGTCCTCGCGTAGCTCGGCCTTCTTCATCGCCTGCCGCAGGTGCTCGATGTCGGCGGGTGAGCGCTTCACCACCCAGATTTCCGCGTCGTGGCATTTCACGGCGAGCTTGTGGAGCTTGGCCACTGAACACTCGCCGCACTCGACCCACAGCGCGGGCCGCAACTGGTAGTCGAGCTGCGCGAGGTCGGGCACGAACGGGATGTCGTCATCATGGAGGTTGGTTTCAAGTTGCAGCCGAGGCCGCCAGAAGATGAGGAAGGCCAGCAGCCTGAGTGTGACGTGTGCGACCGTCTCCGTCTGGTGCTGGGCGATGAGAATTTTCCGCGGCAGGTCGGCGCGGCGGCGATCCTCGGAGGCGAGGGTGAAGCTGTATTTTGCGCTCACGAGGGAAGTGACAGGTGGCAGTTGGCAGGTGACAAGGGGCACCTGCCAACCGGTTGCGTTCGGAGTTTTGTGGCTGTCCTTGTCACATGTCACCCGCCACTTGTCACTCAACGACCCTCACCGGCGTGCCCACGGTCACGAGCTTCAGCAGGTGTTCCGCGTTCCAGTTCGCCAGCCGGAAGCAGCCGTGCGACTCCGTGCGGCCCACCTGCTCCGGTGACGGCGTGCCGTGGATGCCATAGCCGGGCCGGTCGAGGCCGATCCACGCCACGCCCACGGGGTTGTTTGGTCCCGGCGGCAGGATGAGTTTGCGCCCGAGTTGCTGCGCTTCCGCCGACTCGGGAAAGACTTCGGGGTCGAACGTGTAGTTCGGGTTCGGCGCGACGACCGCGACGTGCAGCTCTCCCACCGGCCGCTTCTCCACGCGCGCGGCGATGCTGCACGGGAAGTGCGCGAGCAGGTTCGTGTTTGCGTCGAAGGCCTGGAGCGTCTTGCCCGCGAGATGAATCACGGCGAACGCCGCGCGCGCGCGCGATGGGGGATAGCTCACGTTCGGGATGCGCAGCTCCACGCCGGCCGTCACGTTCGTCCAGTCCACGCTCGGGTTCAGCCGCTTGATGAACAGCGGGTGCGCGTGGCCCTTCTCGGCGACGAGTTCGAGGATGGTCTCGTAGTCCAGCGCGCTCTGCTGCGATTTGCCCAGCCACGTCGTGCCCAGCGGCTGGAGGCGCGCGAGGTCATTCGTGGTGACGGTGTAATTCGTGAGAGGCGGCAGCATGAGTTGCAGCCGCGCCTTCGTCTCCGCGTCCGCCGCGCCGGTCTCGGCGAGGCCCTCGCGCAGTTGAAACGCGCGGATCGCCGCGCGAGTCTGCGAGCCGGTCACGCCATCGAACGAGCCGGCGGAAATCCCCGCGCGCGCGAGTGCCAGTTGCACCTCGAAGCTGTTCTGCGGCGGGCGGGGAAATGTGTTGTTGTCGAAGACCGGTTCCGTGGCCGAGACGCGGTTGGTGGCGGTCGTCGTCGCGCGCGCCGGCGGCAAGCTTCCGCCCATGACCGGACGCGGAGGGTTCGTCACCACGGTCACCGGCAGTCCCGAGTTCGGGACCGCCGGCGTGAACGCCAGCAACTGCGCGGGCGGGATGGCCGGTTTCGGCTGATCCTTGCGCGCCCACCACCACCAAGCCCCGACACACGCGAGCACGACGAGCAGCCCCCAGCCCCAATGCCAGCCGCCGTCGGAGCGCTTCCTCGGCTTGGGCTGTTTGAACTTCGTGTAAATCTGCACGGGCACACATTTAGCCAGAGAGCGGACGGCTTGCCACGGCATTTGCGCGGATGATTCGAATCACCGTTGAGCGATGCGACGGCGACGCTACACGCGATCAACGGCGGCTGGCCGGGCGTTGCATGGCGGGTGAGGGCAGGGCCCGCGCGGCCTGGTGCTTTGAAATCGTGCTCCTTTGTGCTATCGCTCCGGCGTGACCCGGTGGCGCCAGCTTGTCCGCGCGTTGTCAGTGTGGCTGCTGACTGCGGCCACCGGTGTCGCGGCCCCGCCCGAGTTTCTCCTCCAGTCCTGGCAGGTCGAGGAAGGCCTGCCGCACAACATCGTCAATCACGTCCTCCAGGACCGCGCGGGTTATCTGTGGGTCGCCACCTCCGGCGGGCTGGTGCGGTTCAACGGCGTCGAGTTCAAGGAATTTCCCCTGCCCACCGCCACAGCGGACCGCGTGCAGGGCGTGTATGGGCTGCACGAGGAGGCCGATGGCGCGCTGCTGCTGCTGGTGGCGGGGAACCGGATCCTCCGGCTCAAGGACGGGCAGTTCACCCGGCATCCCGCCAGCGGCGCGGTGAACGGTCGGAACGCGGTGACGCTCTTTGGCGGGCCGCGCGGCGCGCTGTGGGTGGGCTACGCTGGCGGCGCGCTCAAGCGCTGGGCGGATGACCGTGCGGAGCTGCTCAACCCCGACCAAAGCCCCGGCGCGTGGGGCGTGCCCTCCTTCGTTGCCGGCAAGAACGGCGGCGTGTGGATCGCGGGCGGCGGCTTCCTCGGCCAACACCGCGACGGAAAACTCACGCCGTTTCCCGATGCCGCCGGCACGCAGTTGCGCATCGCCGCGAGTGGCGCCGGCGGGCTGTGGGTGGGCAGCCGCGAGCAGTTGCACCGGCTCGACGCGGGCGTGCTCGCGGTCGTGTCGGAGGTGCCGCCGTGGGCGGGGGCGAACGTGCAGTCGCTTCTCGAAGACCGCGACGGCGCGCTGTGGATTGGCACCGACACGCGCGGCCTGTTCCGCTTCAAGGACGGCGAGTTCGCCAGCGTGCCGGTGACGCACCCGCAGGTGATGGGCATCTGCCAGGACCGCGAGGGCAATCTCTGGGTCGCCACCCGCGGCGGCGGCTTGAACCGCGTCCGCCCGCGCCCGTTCCAGATGTTCGACGCGGTGGCGGGCCTCGGCGAGGACGAGAGCCGCTCGGTGTGCGAGGGGCGGCCCGGTGAATTCTGGTTCGCCAACCGTGGCGGCGGGCTGGCGCGGCTCAAGGACGGGCGCGTGGAGGTGCTTTCGCAACGCAAGGGCTGGCCGCAGCTGTTCGTGAACATCGTCTGCCCGGACGCGCGCGGAAACGTCTGGCTGCTGGCGGACACGGGCATCCATCGCGTGACGGGCGAAACGGTGCGCCGCGTCGAGGTCGCGCGGCCCGGCGGCGTGCGTGTTCTTTTCGGCGCGCGCAACGGCGATGTGTGGATGGGTGGCGAAGAGGGATTGCTGGGCCGCTTTCAAGGCGATGCGTTTCAAGCCTTCACCGAGGCGGACGGCTTCACAGCGCGGCAGACGCGCGCGTTCGCCGAGGACGCGGAGGGCCGCGTGTGGATAGGCACGGCGGAGGGTGACGTGTTTGCGTTCCACGACGGCGTCTTCACGCGCCACTCGCGGGACGACGGCCTGCCGGGCGCGGCCATCCGCGTGATGCGCGTGGACTCGGGCGGCGTGTTGTGGGCGGGCACCGTCGGCGGCGGGCTGCTCGCGCGGGTGGACGGCCGGTTCCGCCGCCTCACTGACGCGCACGGGCTGCCGGCGGACTACATCTCGCAGGTATTGGAGGACGGCCGGGGGCGGATGTGGTTCGGCTCGTATCGCGGCATCTTCCACGTCGCGCGGAAGGAATTGCTCGCCTGCGCGCGCGGCGAGACGCGGCGCGTGAACGCCGTCACCTTCGGTAAGAGCGAGGGATTGCCGGGCGTCTCGTGCCTCGGCGAGGACCACCAGCCCGCCGCCTGGCCGGGGCGCGACGGCCGGCTCTGGCTCGCCACGCGCAAGGGCGTGCTGGCGATTGACCCGGCGGTGGAACGACCGAACACGAACCCGCCGCCCGTGGTCATCGAGGAGTTCCTGCTCGACGGCCAGCGGGCGGACGCGCGGGGCGCGCTGAAAATCCCGCCGGACGCGCGGAAGCTGGATTTCCGCGTTGCCGTCCTGAGCTACGCCAGCCCGGAGAAAATCCGGGTGCGGCACAAGCTCGACGGCTTCGACTCCGACTGGGTCGAGGCCGGCGCGCAACGCACGCTCACGTATCCGAAACCCTCGCCGGGCACCTACCGGTTGCGCGTCATCGCGGCCAACAACGACGGCCTCTGGAACGAGACGGGCGCGACGCTCGCCTTCACCGTCGTGCCGGCGTGGTGGCAGACGTGGTGGTTCCTCGCCGCCGCCGTGCTCGCGGGCGCGGGCGCGGTGGGGGGCGCGGTGCGGTTCATCACCCGCCGCCGGTGGCAGCGCCGGATGCGGAAACTGGAGGCGCAGCACGCGCTCGAACGTGAGCGCACGCGCATCGCGCAGGACATCCACGACGACCTCGGCGCGAGCCTCACGGAAATCGCCTGGCTGGGCGAACTCGCCGAGCAGGACGCCGGCGACCCCGGCGAAGTCCGCGCCCAGGCGCGGAAAATCTCCTCGACCGCGCGCGAGACCGTGCGGTCGCTGGACGAAATCGTCTGGGCCGTGCGCCCGGAGAGCGACACGTTGAAGGGGCTGATCGAATATCTGGGCCGGCGCGCGGACGAGCTGTTCGAGAGCACACCGGTGCGCTGCTGGTTCACCGCGCCCGCCGAGCTGCCGGACCTGCCGCTGGCGGCGGACGTGCGCCACGATTTCTACCTCGCGTGCAAGGAGGCGCTGCACAACGTCCTCAAGCACGCGCACGCCACCGAGGTGCGCGTGGAGCTGGCGCTGGCCGGGACCACGCTGCGCTGCGCGCGCGCGTCACGGACAACGGACGCGGCTTCGACGCGTCCGCCGCGCGCGCCGACGGCAACGGCCTGCGCAACATGCGGCAGCGCATCGAGCGGCTCGGCGGGCGCTTCGAGCTGCGCAGCGCGGCAGGGCAGGGCACGACTGTGGAGATGACCATCACGCTCAAACAACCGGTGCCGGCATGAGCAGGGAAACTCAATTTGCCGCGAAAGGGCGCAAAGAACCCAGAGGGGAAACGTCCAACGCTCAACGCTCAACATTCAACTTTCAACGAGTGCGTTCGTCGCCGGTTGGCTTCTTTGAGCGTTCAAAGTTGAACGTTGAACGTTGGACGTTTTCTTTTTCCTCTCTCCGGCCTTTCGCGGCCATTCCCCGCCATCCCCCCGTTTGTGCGATGGCCCGGCACCGGGAACTGGTTTCCAGTTGCCGTCGTGCTGGCCGGCGAAATCATTCCGTCCCCGCAGTCGAACGCGGTTGAAACCGGGTTTTCCTCCCGCCCACACCCCATGCCCGCCGCCAGCCAGCCCATCCGCGTGTGCATCGTGGAGGATGACACGCGCGTGCGGCGCAGCCTCACGCAGCTCATCGAGCGTGCGGAGGGCTATCAGGTGGTGAGCAGTTACTCCGACGCCGAGGCCGCGCTGGCGGAAATCCCGAGGCTGCGGCCCGACGTGGTGTTGATGGACATCCGGCTGCCAGGCATGTCGGGCATCGAGGCCGTGCGCGCGCTCAAGGCACGGCTGCCCGCGTTGCCCATCCTGATGCTCACGGTCTATGACGAGGGCGAGTTCCTCTTCAACTCGCTCAAGGCCGGCGCGAGCGGCTACCTGCTCAAGCGCACGAGTGGAGAAAAATTGCTCGAAGCCATCACCGAGGCGCGGCAGGGCGGCGTGCCGCTCACGCGCCAGATGGCCGGCAAGGTCGCCGCCTACTTTCAGCAGATGGGCCGCTCGGCCGTGGACCTCGACACGCTCACGCGCCGCGAGCGCGAGACGCTGGCGCTGCTGGCCGAGGGCTTCCGCTACAAGGAAATCGCCGACCGCCTCGGCATCAGCATGGACACCGTGCGCGAATACGTGCGCGGCGTTTACGCCAAGCTGCACGTCAGCTCCCGCACCGAGGCCGTGGTGAAGTATCTGGGCAAGTAGCCGGCGTGCCCTGCGCAACCGGCCGTCCTTCGCGTCCCCCCAAACGTGCGATTACGGAGCCTGCCAGCGCCCGTTAATCTCACCACACTGATGACCACGTTGTTCACCGCTCACGCCCCGTCCGCGCGGACTGCCCGCCGGTTTTTCCTGCCGCTCCTGCTGGTGGTGGGCTGCCTCCTGCTGCCGGCCTGCCGCCGCAGACGGGCCGTGCCGCCGCCGGATTCCCAAGCGGCCGTTGCCGATTCAGCCGCTGCCGCCCCGGCAGGAAGCGAATCGGCCCCCACCCGGATTCTGCCACCACCTCCGCCCACCGAGCCTTCCGCCGCCGTCGCCGGGCGGCTCGACCTGAATGAGGTCAACCAGCGCATCCGCGACTTCCGGGAGAACAACGGCCGCATGCCCCGCAGCATTGAGGAGCTGGTCGCCACCAAATACCTCCCCGTGATGCCGCCGGTGCCGCCCGGCATGAAACTCGTCATCGGACCGGACAAGGAGCACGCCGTGCTCGCCGGCCGGTAAGCTCAACCACCAACCCCAACAGCGAATGAAAGCAAACCAACCCGCAACACAAATGAACCCCTCCCGCCCGCCTCGTGCCGCTTCAGTGCGCCGCGCCCTGGCCTTCACCCTGATTGAACTGCTCGTCGTCATCGCCATCATCGCGATTCTGGCGGGCATGCTCCTGCCCGCCCTGAGCAAGGCCAAGGCGAAGGCCAAGCAGACCGGCTGCCTGAACAACTCCAAGCAGATGGGGATGGCCTTTGCGCTGTATGCCTCCGACTACGAGGACAAAATCGCCCTCGCCTACAACGTCCCCGGCGGCTTTGCGACCCGCCGGGAAGTCAGCTTCGATGATTACCTCTCGACCTACCTGGGCGTGCCCTTGATGACCACGGCCGAATCGGAGGCGCAGATCGTGCCGGCCAGCAAATACAGCGCGCTCCTCAAGTGCCCGGCCGACGCGGTCCCCCGCCTCAGCCTCACCGGGACGCCGACCAACGTGGCGCGCACCTACTCCATGCCCAACGTGCAATCGGGCGGCTCCATCAGCACCGGCATCAACGGCAACAACCCGGCCAACAAACGGTTCACCGATGCCCTGGCGCCCGCCTCCACCATGCTCATGGCGGAGAAGCCCTTCTCCGGCAACAACGCGGGCGGCGTCTCCCAGTCGGTGTCGCGCAGCCTGGCGGAATTGCAGGCCGGGGTGTCTGGCACGGGCGTCATCCCCTTCCACACCAACAAGCCGACGTTCCTCCTCTGTGACGGCCATGTGGAGGCCATCGAGCCGATCAAAACCATCGGCACCGGCACCGCCGCCTCCCCGCGGGGCATCTGGTCGCTCGATCCGGCCGACTGAAGTCCGCCGCCAATGAGGGCGGCAGCCTGTCCCAGCACCGGCACGGCTTGGCGGAGCGCCCCGGCCAACTTTGAACTTTGAACCTCAAACTTTGAACTTACGCTCGCGCCATGCGAATTCACTTCCACGGGGCGACGCGCACGACCACCGGCTCGATGTATCTGCTGGAGGTCAACGGGCAGCGGCTGCTGCTGGAGTGCGGCCTTTACCAGGGCCGGCGCGAGGAGTCCATCACGCGCAACTGCTGCTTTCCCTTCGACCCGAAGACGCTCGACGCCGCCATCCTCAGCCACGCGCACATTGACCACTGCGGCAATTTCCCCAACCTCTGCAAGCAGGGCTTCGCCGGGAACATCTACTCGACCTTCGCCACGCGCGACCTCGCCAGCATCATGCTGGAGGACTCGGCCTCGATCCAGCAGGCGGACGCGCAGTTCGTCTCGAAGAAGCGCGCCAAGCAGGGCAAGCCGCCGGTGCAGCCGCTGTATTCGGCCACCGACGCGGAGCGCGCCATCCGGCAGTTCGTCGCGATCAACTACGACCGCCCCATGCCCATCGCGGACGGCGTGACGGTCACGTTCAAGGACGCCGGCCATATCCTCGGCTCCGCGCAGGTGGTGCTGGACGTGCGCGAGGGTGGGCGCAAGTTCCGCTGGCTCTTCAGCGGTGACATCGGGCGGCCCGGCCAGGACATTCTCCGCGACGCCCAGCCGGTCGAGAACGTGGACTTCCTCCAGATCGAGAGCACCTACGGCAACCGTGTCCACTCCAGCCCGGTGGACGCGCGCGACGAGTTGTGCCAGCTCGTCGCCGACACCGTGAATCGCGGCGGCAAGGTCATCATCCCGGCGTTCTCCGTGGGCCGCACGCAGCAGATTGTCTATGCGCTGAACCAGCTCACGGACGCCGGGAGGCTGCCGTCCGTGCCCATCTACGTGGACAGCCCGTTGAGCACGAACGCCACGGAGATTTTCCGGCTGCACCCGGAGTGCTTCGACGAGGCGACCTACGCCTTCCTGCGCGAGAAGGGCAATCCCTTCGGCATGACGAACCTCACCTACATCCGCGACGTGGCGCACTCGATGAAGCTCAACGAACTCAAGGAGGCCGCCATCATCATCAGCGCGTCCGGCATGGCGGAGGCGGGCCGCGTGTTGCACCACCTGAAGAACCACGGCGGCGACCCGGTGAACCTGATCCTCTTCGTCGGCTACTGTGCGGAACACACGCTCGGCGCGCAAATCCTCGCGGGCCGCAGCCCGGTGAACATCCTCGGCGAGCCGCACGCCATCCGCGCGCGCGTGGCGAAGATTGACGCCTTCTCCGGCCACGCGGACCGCAACGAGCTGTCCGCCTACGTGAAATCGCTCACCGGCCACATCAAGCAGACCTTCGTCATCCACGGCGAGGAGGAGTCCGCACTCGCATTCGGTGAGACCTTGAAGCACCTCCTGCCCAAGTCCGAAGTCACCGTGCCCGTGCTGCACCAGGCGATTGAGGTGTGACGGCGACCGGATTGCCTTGGGTGGCACCCGCGTCTCGCGGGTCGGTTCGGGCGTCCCGCCCGAACCTTCGTGGCTCCATCTGAAACTTGGCCGAAGTGGAATAGCGTGCCACGAGGTTTTCGGCGGGACGCCGAAAACGACCCGCGGGACGCGGGTGCCACCCAATCCTCACGACTCAGCGCAAGGCGTCTTCGGTCAGCACCAGCTTTGGCGCGTTGTCCGGCGTGAGCGGGTTGCGGGTGAAGTCCGTCGTCACGAGCCGCCCGCGCCAGTCGGCGATGAGCGCGCGGACGTGGTCCAAATCCAGCCGCTCATGCACCGCGGGATAGGGGCGAAAGTTTTCTTCCGCCAGCGTGAACAGCGCGGCGGCGGGGCGCAGGCGCGGGTATTTCGGGCAGTCCTTCTGCAGGTGGACGAACGCGCCGGCGAGCTGGATGAGGCCCTTGTAAAAGTTGCCGTTTGGCCCGTGGCGGTCGGCGAGCCAGAGTTCCTCCAGCACGTCGTGGGCCTCGTAGAACAGGCCACGATTGAAGCACGCGAACCAGCCGAGGTAGTGCGCCGGAAGATCGCGGCCCTGAAGGTCTGCGATGAGAGCGGCGATTTTGGGAGACTTGTGGCTCACGCTTCGAGGGTAGCAGCCGACGTGAGGAGGCTCACTTCAAACTGGAACAAGGGAAACAGAAATTCAGAGCCTCCTCACGCCGGCTGCTAAGACTCCAGCACGCTGATTTCCACCGGCTCGACCTCGATGCCGAGGCCTTCGAGCCAGTTGATGGCCGCGCGGATTTCCGAGCGTGCGCCGTCGAGTTCGAGGCAGACGATGCCGATGTCCTTGCCCACGCTGACCTGCCGCAGGTTGAAGACGACCTTGAACTTCTGCCCCAGCTCCCAGATCACCGGGCGCGTGATGAGCGGCGCGGGGAAGGTGAGCCAGAGCCGCGACTTGGACTGGCGCGGGTCGGGCGGGAGCGGCGCGTCGGCTTTCGCCTCGGGCTTGGCGGCGGGTTTCTTTTTGGGAGAGGACATAGGTGAGAATGGTAGCGGGAATTACGAATTGTCAAAGCGGCGCGTGGAGTCTGGCTACGGAGTAAGACTGTAATAACCCAGCACATGGAACTTGCCTGAATCCGCGCGGAGGCGGATGCCCAAACTGTCGGCTGCCGCGTTGGTCAGAATCAAGCGACAGGAGGCTTTGCCGTTTCCGATGGGCGATGGTTCGTCTCCGAGGAGGACTTGAAAAACGCCAGCGTTCGTGTGAAGCAAACTCGCAAGCCTTCCCTCCAAACCTGGCCCAATACGGACCAGTTGCGGCGAGTTGGTGGTCTTCACCAAATCCCAGCCAGTTTGGAGAGCTTGAACTTCGAGATAACGGTTCGCCTTGCGCTGACCGTAGGGCTGTAGCCAGACCATCACCAGTCCGACGATGGCTATTGCCGCGAGCGGGCAGATGATTTGCCACTTGTTCATCTGCCAAGAGAGTTCTCAGCCCCCTGCAATCGCCGGGATGATGCTGATCTCGTCGCCGTCCTTGAGGGGCGTGGCCTGGTTCTGGAGGAAGCGGATGTCCTCCTCGTTCACATACACGTTCACGAAGCGGCGGACCTCGCCCTTGTCGTCGAGCAGCCGGTCCTTGATGCCGGGATACTTGGCCTGCAATTCGGCGATGGCCGCGCCGACGCTGGCGGCGGTGACGATGACGGTTTCCTCGCCGCCGGTGAGCTGGCGGAGCGGGGTGGGGATGCGGACGTTGATGGGCATGGGGAGCGGGGTGTTGGAGTGATGGAGAGTTGGGGCCGTGGGAGGAGCATAACTCCGGCACTCCACTACTCCAACACTCCGTTTTGGTTTCAGACAGTCACAGGTTGCTTCTCTTCGTCTTTGAGCATCGCCTCGAACTCGCGCAGGCTGGGTCGGATTTCGCGGATCTGGCCCACGTGGCCGACCATGGCTTCGAGCGTCTTGAGGCCGTTGCCGGTGATGCAGAGGACGGCGGAGTCGTTCGCGGGAATCTTGCCGGAGGCGATGAGCTTCTTCGCCACGCCCACGGTCACGCCGCCGGCGGTCTCGGCGAAGATGCCTTCGCACTCGGCCAGCAGACGGATGCCGTCACGCACCTCGTCATCAGTCACGTCGTCGGCATGGCCGCCGGTTTCCTTCATCACGCGCAGCGCGTAGAAGCCGTCGGCGGGCGTGCCGATGGCGAGGCTCTTGGCGATGGTGTTCGGCTTCACTGGCTTGAAGAAGTCGAGGCCCGCCTTCTCCGCCGCGCTGATGGGATTGCAACCCGTGGCCTGCGCACCGTGGATGTGCCAGTTGCTCTCGGACACGAGGCCGAGCTTGGCGAACTCCTGATAGCTCTTGTGAATCTTCGTCAGCAGCGACCCGCTGGCCATCGGCACGACGGTGTGCTGCGGTGTGCGCCAGCCGAGCTGCTCGCAGACCTCGTAGCCGAGGCTCTTGCTGCCCTCGGCGTAGTAGGGCCTCATGTTCACGTTCACGAAGGCCCAGCCGAACTTGCCGGCGATCTCCGCGCACAGGCGGTTCACCTCGTCGTAATGGCCCTTGATGCTGATGACGTTCGCGCCATACACGAGCGAGTTGACGACCTTGCCGAGTTCGAGGTCGGACGGGATGAAGACGTAGGACTTGAGGCCGGCGGCGGCGGCGTTCGCGGCGACGGAGTTGGCGAGATTGCCGGTGGACGCGCAGGCGACAGTCTTGAAGCCGAGTTCCTTCGAGCGGCTGAGGGCAACGCTGACCACGCGGTCTTTGAAGGAGAGAGTGGGGTAGTTCACCGCGTCGTTCTTCACCCACAGTTCGCGGATGCCCAGGCGCTTGGCGAGGCGATCGGCTTTCACCAGTGGCGTGTAGCCGACCTGGGTTCCCACGGTCGGCTCGCCCGCGATGGGCAGCAGCTCGCGGTAGCGCCACATCGTGTGCGGGCGCGCCTCGATGGCGGCGCGGGTGAGCGACTGCTTGATGCGGTCGTAGTCGTAGGCGACTTCGAGCGGGCCGAAGTCAAACTCGCAGACGTGCGTGGCGCTGAGGGGATACTCCTTGCCGCACTCGCGGCACTTGAGCGCCTTCATGAAACCTTCGTGCTTGTCCATAATTTGCCTGACCGCGTCTGTTTCAGGGCAAAACAAAAGCCCCGACTCATCTGGATGAGAAGGGGCCGCAAAACAACACGCGCTCGCTTCTCATCTTTCCCCCGGCCTTGCGGCTGGAGCTGGAATTAGCACCTGGTCACTGCGGACGCGCCGCAATCGGTTGCCGTGACTTCATCGGGCCAGTCCCTCAGTCACTCTGGATGAGTGTCCGCCTCGGGGCGAACGGTGCGGAAAGTGGCAGTTTCCCGCCGGAAGTGTCAACGGGTTTTTCCCGTCAGCTCTGGGCTGGCTCCTCCGCCTTCGACGGCGGGTTGTCCTTGAACAGCACCGCGAACACGAAGATCAGCACCGCCGACATCACCGCCGGCACAAGCCAGATGCTGGACCAGTTGTGCGTCGCGCCCCCGGCGTTCGTGTAGTGCTGCCCTACCACGCCGGAGAGCCACGACCCGACGAACATCCCCGCGCCCAGCGTCACGAACGCGTGGAAGCCCTGCGTCGCCGCGCGGATGTCCTCGCTGGCGCGGTTGTCCACATACATCCGGCCCATCACGAAGATGTAGTCGTAGCACATGCCGTGGACGGCGATGGCGAGGTAGAACAGCCAGACCGCGTCACGCATCTGGTCGAACTGCGCAAGCAGCCCGAAGCGCACCGTCCACGCAATCATGCCGAGGATGAGAATGCCTTTCACCCCGAGCCGCTTGAGCAAGAAGGGCAGGAGCAGCAGGAACACGACATCCGAAACCTGCGCGCCAGTCAGCTTCATGGCGGCTTCTTCGATTTTCGCCTCGCCCGCGCAAATATGAACCAGGCTGAAGTAGAAGCTCAACGGCACGCAAATCAGGAACGAGCATATCATGAACGTGGCGAACGACCGGTCGCGCATCAGCTTGAGCGCGTCGAGGCCGAGCATCGTGCGCAAGGACACCGGCACGCCCGCACCCTTGGGCGGCGTGTGCGGCAGGGTGAACGAGTAGAGGCCCATTACCAGCGCCGCGCCCGCCGCGAGCTGGAACATCCCGGCGTTGTTCTCAAACTTCAGCTTGCTGACAGCGAAGCCCGCAGCAATCCACCCCACGCTGCCCATCATCATCACCAGCGGAAACTCCTTCGCAGGGTTCTTCGAGTGCGCGAGCGTTAGCGCGTTCGTCAGCCCGTGGCCGGCCATGTAGCTGATGGTGTAGGCGATGAGCACCGGGTAGAACTGTCCGAAGCTCTTCAGCGTCGAGACATACCAGAGCAACGCCGCGCCGATGAGGTGCAACGTCCCGAGTAGCCGTTGCGTGGCGAAGAAGCGGTCCGCCACGATCCCCGCGAAGAATGGCGACACCATCGCGCCAATCGCCGTGCTGCCGTAGGCCAGGCCGATCTGCCCGCCCTCGAACTTGAGCGTCGAGTGCAGGTAGGTGCCCATCGTGACATACCAGGTGCCCCACACGAAGTAGTGGAGGAACACCATGAACCAGAGGCGGACGAAGAGGGTGAGGGACATATCGGTGTGCTTTGGAGTCCATCTACCGACTTCGCGCAGCGCGAGGCCATTCACCGTGCCGGCGACTTGCAGTCGCCGTCTTTGGTTCGGTCAGTCCATCCAACGGCGGCTGCAAGCCGCCGGCACTTTGCGCTACGCCGCCTTGAAGCTCACCTGTTCCGCAGCGGGGGCAGCAAGCCGGGCCTTCGCCTGCGCCACTGTGTTGGCAACAGTCAGGCCGTATTTGTTGCGCAGGTAATCCACGCTGCTGGCGTGCTCGATGAAGGCGTCCGGCCAGCCGATGCGCGCGACGGGCGTGGTGATGTGCCGGTCGGCGAAGTGCTCCAGCACAGTGCTGCCGTAGCCGCCCATGAGGACGTGGTCTTCCAACGTGATGACGAGGTCAGCGGCGCGGCCAAAGAACTCGTGCGTGCCGGCGTCAATCGGCTTCGTCCAGCGCGGGTTGATGACGGCGACATCGAAGCCCTCGGCGGCGAGATGGTCGGCGGCCTTCTTGGCGATGCCGTGCATCTGGCCGAGACCGAACAGGGCGACCTTCTTCCCGCCGCTGTTCGCGAACTGCCGCGTGACCTCCGCCTTGCCGACTTCCAGCAGCGCGGGCGTGTCCTTGATGGGCACGCCCTCGCCGTTGCCGCGCGGATAGCGGATGAAGGTCGGGTGCTTCTGGAGCGATGCCGTGAACATCATGTCCGCGAGTTCATCCTCGTCCTTCGGCGCCATCGCGATGACGTTGGGCAGGCAGCGCAGGTAGGAGATGTCGAACAGGCCGTGGTGCGTCGGGCCGTCGTTGGCGCTGAGGCCCGCGCGATCCATGCAGAATATCACCGGCAAGTCCTGCAAGCACACGTCGTGATGGATGCAATCGTAGGCGCGTTGGAGGAAGGTCGAGTAAATCGCCACGACCGGGTGGAAGCCCATCGTCGCCATGCCGGCGGCGAAGATGACCGCGTGCTCCTCGGCTATGCCCACATCGTAGTAGCGGCTGGGCATGGCCTTCTCCAAGTGCTTCAAACCCGTGCCCGTGGGCATGGCGGCGGTGATGCCGACGAGCGTGGCGTCTTTCTGGCAGAGCCGCACGAGCGTCTGGCCGAACACGTCCTGATACGCAGGCGGCGTGCCGGGCTTGGCGGCGGGCGTCTCGCCGGTCTCGGCGTTGTAAGGTCCGAGGCCGTGGAACTTCTCCGGGTGCTTGAGCGCGGCGTCGAAGCCCTTGCCTTTCTTCGTCAGCAAGTGGAGGACGATGGGGTAGTCGCAGTTCTTGGCGAACTCCAGCGCCTCGATGAGCAGCGGCAGATTATGCCCGTCAATCGGCCCGAGATAGCGCACGCCCAACTCCTCGAAGATGAGGCTGCTGCCGAAGCCGCCGCGACCGTCGTTCTCGCTGCTGGTCGGATTGTGGCGCAGGGTCAGTTCCTTGACCACGCCCTTCACGGCCTCCTCGACCTTCTGCCCCAGCTTGTAGGTGATTTCGCCGCGCGGGGTGCCGCGCATGAAGGACTCGAAATCCTTCTGGAGCTGGTTGTAGGTCGGGTTGGTGATGAGCTTGTTGAGGTAGCCGGAAATCGCGCCGACGTTCTTCGCGATGGACCACTCGTTGTCGTTCAGGATGCCGATGAACTTCTTCGTCGTGTGCGCGATGTTGTTCAGCGCCTCGAAGGACACGCCGTTGGTCAACGCGGCGTCGCCGAAGACGCAGACGACGTGCTCATCGCTCTTGCGCTGGTCGCGCGCGGCGCACATGCCCAGCGCGGCGGAAAGCGCCGTGCCCGCGTGACCCGCGCCGAAGCTGTCGTGCTCCGACTCGGTGCGAAGGGCGAAGCCGTTCAAGCCGTCGGTCTGGCGGATGGTGTGGAAGCGGTCCTTGCGACCGGTGAGCAGCTTGTGGACATAGACCTGATGGCTCACGTCCCATACGAACTTGTCCTTCGGCGTGCTGAAAACGCGGTGCAGCGCGATGGTCAGCTCCACCACGCCAAGGTTCGGGCCGAGGTGCCCGCCGGCCTTGGCCAGCTTGGTGATGAGTTCGCCACGGATGTCCTCCGCGAGCGAGGTCAGTTGCTCCGGCGTGAGTTTCTTCACGTGCTCCGGGCTGTCCACCATGTCGAGGTATCGGTTCATTTTGTCTGATTAGGATTACGACTAAGATTAGGAGTAGGATTGAGAGGCGCTCGGCCTCGTGCTCTTACTCCTAATCTTACTCTTAATCCTCCGCCCCCACCGCCGCCGGTTTGAGTTCAAACTCGCCGCCCGCCTTCTGCTCAAGCTGCTTCACCTTCAATTCCGCCTCGGCCAATTTGGCCTGACAGACCGCCGCGAGCTTGGTGCCTTCCTCGTAGCGCGCGAGCAGCGTCTCCAACGGCAGCTCCTGCGACTCCATCGCTTCCACGATGGCTTCGAGCTTCTGGAGCGCCTCCTCGAAGGGCTGGTCCGCCGCCGGGGGAGTCGCCGCACTGGCTTTGGCAGCTTTCGACATTGCGCGGACTGTATAGGCGAAACGGCGCGAGGCGTCTAGCCCGGAGTCGGACTTGCCTTTTCACTCGCCTCCCGCGCGCGGCGCTTCCCATAGTTCGCGCGCCCGTGATTGCCGCCATTGAAAACCAGCCAGCCGGTTCCGGCACCGACCTCGTCCAGCAGGTCGCGGAAATCTTTTCGCCGACCGGGCTGCTGTCCAAGGCCAGCAACTTCGAGTTCCGCCCCGAACAGCAGCAGATGGCGGTGGCCGTCGCGCGCGCGCTGGAGGCCCGCGAGCACCTCGTCGTCGAGGCCGGCACGGGCGTGGGCAAGTCGCTCGCCTACCTCATCCCGTCCATTCTCTTCGCGCTCGCGCAGAAGAAGAAGGCCGTCGTCTGCACGCACACGATCAACCTCCAGGAGCAACTCACGCAGAAAGACCTGCCCATGCTCGCCGCCTTGCTGGGCGCGCTGCCGGAGCCGGTGCGGTTCAACTACGCGATGCTCAAGGGCCGCGCGAACTACCTTTGCTCCCGCCGCCTGCACAAGGCCATGCAGCACGCCGACCACCTGTTCACCTCGCCGGAGATTGAGGAGCTGAAGCGCGTCTTCGAGTGGTCGAAGGAGACGAAGGACGGCAGCCGTTCGGACTTCGAGCTGGAGCCGGACCCGAAGGTCTGGGCGCAGGTCTGCTCCGAGCGCGGCCTGTGCTCGCCGAAGATTTGCGGCCACCAGTCCGACTTCGCCAAGGACCACGGGCTCTGCTTCTTCCAGCGCGCGCGCAAGAGCATCCTCGCCGCCGATGTGCTGGTGCTGAACCACACGCTGTTCTTCACGCTTCTCGGCGCGGTGAACGAGGAGCAGGAGGGCGGCATCCTCTTCAAGAACGACTTCCTCATCTTCGACGAGGCGCATACGGTCGAGAACGTCGCCGCCCGGCACGTCGGCTTGAGCGTGAGCAGCGGCCAGCTCCGCTTCGCACTCGGGCGGCTGTGGAATCCCAAGTCCGGCAAGGGCCTGCTCGCGACGCTGCGGCAGGGCAAGTCCGTGAAGCTCGTGGATGAACTGCTCGGCGAGTCGGAGAAGTTTTTCCAGCAGGTCGAGCAAGCCTGCGACACCATGAACGAGCAAGCACGCGAATCGGACAGCCGCAGCCGCTTCGGCACCGGCGGCGATGGCGCGCGTCGCGACTGGAAGGAGCTGCGCATCCGCCAGGCCGACCTCGTGAAGGACAACGTGACGCTCCCCATCCAGCGCCTGCGCGAGTCCGTGAGCGAACTCATCAAGACCTCCGAGGACGCGGACACGGGGCAGGAGTTGATGGAGTGCAACCGCCGCCTGCTGGAGCTGCGCCAGGCCATCGCCGCGTTCCTCAGCCAGGAGGGACAGGACTATGTCTATTGGGTCGAGCGCGGCGGCAAGACGCAGCGCAACCTCTCCCTCAACGCCGCCCCCGTGGACGTGGCGGATTACCTGCGGAGAAGGCTCTTCGAGAGCGACACCAGCGTGGTGATGACGAGTGCGACTTTGGGAACGAGCGTGTTGCATGCTGCGTGTTCCGTGTCTGAAAACACGCAACACGCAACACGCAACACGCCGAAACTTCCCCCCGCTCCCGGCCTGAACTACTTCATCCGTCGCGTCGGTGCCGAACGCGCCACCGCCCTCCAACTCGGCTCGCCCTTCGACTACGAGCGGCAGATGAAGGTCTATGTCGCCAACAAGATGCCCGACCCGCGCGACGCCGGTTATCGCGAGGCGCTGGAGCACTGGGTGAAGCACTTCATCCGACAGACGCACGGCAAGGCTTTCGTCCTCTTCACCAACTACAAGCTCATGCAGGAGCTGGGCGAGCGGATGCAGCCGTTCTTCGAGGAACTGGGGTTGGACTGCTTCATCCAGGGCACCGGCACGCCGCGCTCAACGATGCTGGAGAAATTCAAGGACAACGTGGACAGCGTGCTCTTCGGCACCGACAGCTTCTGGCAGGGCGTGGACGTGCCGGGCGAGGCGCTCTCGAACGTCATCATCACGCGGCTGCCCTTTGCGGTGCCGGACCACCCGCTCATCGAAGCGCGCATCGAAGCCATCGAAGCGCGCGGTGGCAATGCCTTCAGCGAGTTCAGCCTGCCCGAGGCCATCCTGAAATTCCGGCAGGGCGTGGGCCGCCTCATCCGCACCAAGACCGACACCGGCATCGTCGTCGTCCTCGACAACCGCGTGCTGAACAAGCGCTACGGCCAGGCCTTCCTCGATGCGATTCCCAAGTGCCCGGTGGAGGTGGTGTGAGGCGCGGCTTGACGCCCAGCCCCGCCTCCGGTAGTCAGCGCAGGGAAGGGACAAAACTATGAGCGACAAACCTGCTGGTGCGGACAAGAAAATCGCGGCCGGGATCTGCGGCATCCTCCTGGGCGCGCTGGGCATCCACAAGTTCATCCTCGGCTACACCAAGGAGGGCGTCATCATGCTGCTGGTGACCGTGCTGACACTCGGCATCGCCGGGTTCATCACGGGCATCGTCGGCCTCATCGAAGGCATCCTCTACCTCACCAAGAGCGACGAGGAATTCGTGGCGACCTACGTCACGAACAAGAAGGGCTGGTTCTAGCCGGCCTGCGCCAGATGTTCGCGCGCCGGAGCGCGGCAACTTGCGCCACACCGCGTGGTATTTGCGCCGTGATCACGGGCGGGGTGGCTGCTGCGGGCCGGAGTCCCGCCTCCTTTCCGTAGTAGTCAAAGCCAGCGCGCCGCGATGGGCACCGGGCCGTTGGGCACTTCAAACAGCATGACGCCCAGCGTCGGATCGAAGTGTGCCTCCGCTCGCTGTCCGTCCACCCAGACCCGGTAGTTCCGGTGGGCGGAGCGGACGACAATGCGCCACATCTCCACCCGGCTGACGAAATTCCCGCTCGCCGCGCCAAGTGTGAGCTGCCGGCTCGTCCCCCGGTCCACGAACTCAACCTGCCGCGTGCTGACCTCGCCGCGCTCATAGCCGAGTGACTCGCCGTCGTCCTCGTGCCAAGCAAGGGAGCTTCGACCGTGCGGCCAGATGTGGAGGTTCACTGTCGCATCACGTTCGCTCGTGAGGAACTGGCGCGGAGCCGTCGTGGGAATCACCGCGCCCGCGCGCACGAAGACTGGGATGTGCTCTGCCACCGCCTCGGCGACGATGTGCTGCCCACCCTCGTAAAGTCCGCCGCTCCAGAAATCAAACCACAGCCCGCGCGGCAGATACACGCTGCGCGCCGTCGCGCCGGGCCGGAGGATGGGCGCGACCAGTAAGCTCTCGCCGAGGAGGAACTGGTCTTCGCACGCGACGGCGACCGGGTCGTTCGGGTGATGCCAGAGCAACGGTCGCATGATGGGTGCGCCGGTGCGGTGCGCCTCGGCGAAGAGGCATTCCAGATACGGCAGCATCTGGTAGCGCAACGCGATGGCGTCGCGGCAGAGCGTCTCAATGCGCTGCCCGAACGCCCACGGCTCCTGTCGGCGCGAATCAATGTTCGCGTGGTTGCGGAAGAACGGCGTGAACGCGGCGAGTTGCGTCCAGCGCGCGAGCAGTTCGCCGGTGCAGTTATCCATGAAGCCACCCGTGTCCGCGCCGCAGAAGGCAACACCGCTGAGACTGAGGTTCAGCAGCATCGGAATGGACTCGGCCAGGTGCTCCCACGTCGAGCTGTTGTCGCCGGTCCAGACGGCGGCGTGGCGCTGGATGCCGGCGTAACCGGCGCGCGTGAGAATGAAGGGGCGCTTGTCCGGCGCGGCCAGCAGCGCGCCTTCACGCGACGCGGCGGCCATCGCGGAACCGTAGAGATTGTGGACGGCGGCGTGGGGCGTCGCGTAGTCGCAGGCTTCAGCCTGCGCGTCGGTTTGATTCGCAACCTGAAGGTTGCAACTACGATGCACACACGTCTCCGGCAGCGTCTTGCCCGGCGTGTCGAAGAGCGCCGGCTCGTTCATGTCGTTCCAGATGCCGGCGAGGCCGAGGCGTTGGAAGGCGGCCTGCTCCTCCGCCCACCAGCGGCGCACGCGCGGGTTCAGGAAGTCGGGAAAGCGCGATTTGCCCGGCCAGACCTTGCCGATGAAGTCGCGCTTGCCGTCGGGAGCTTTTACGAAAGCGCGTTGTGCGAGGCCGCGTTTCAGCACGCCAAACTTCGGGTCGTCTTTCACACCGGGGTCCACGATGGCGACGGTCTTGAAGCTTTGCTTCGTGAGTTTCGCCAGCAGCTCGCGCGGGCGCGGGAAGGTCTTGCCGAAGGTGAAGACGCGGTGGCCATCCATGTGGTGGATGTCGAGGTGCAGCGCGTCGCAGGGAATCTGGCGGCGGCGAAACTCACGGGCGATGCGCTCCAACTCCGCACGGCTCGCGTAGCTGTAACGGGACTGGTGATAGCCCAGCGCCCAGCGCGGCGGCAGCGGGATGCGACCGGTCAACTCCGTGAAGCGCGCGACCACGTCGGCGGGCGTGGGGCCGAGGAAGAGGTAGAGCGAGCCATCGGCACACGCAGGCTCGATGGCACCGCAGCCCGTGCCGGCGGCTTCCAGCCGCCGCTCCGTGCTGCTGGACGCAACCGACGGCGACTGGAAGTCGCCGGCACGGGTCGCGGCGCGAAGGCGGAACTCATCAGGCTCGGTGCAGCCGATGTCCCAGGTCTGGCGCGCGGGATTGTCCCAGAAGAGGCCCCCTGCCCTGCCCTCGCGCAGCGAGAGCGCGAAGGGAATGGAGACGTAGAGATTGCGCAGGCTTGGATGGATGCAGGAGGCGTGGCCGAGCACGTCCGTGTTCCAGAACTCGCGGATGAGACCGCGTTTGTTGAGCGGGCCGGTGGATTCGCCGAGTCCGAAGATGCTTTCGCCATCGGCAAGGCGGAGGGTGAGTTGCGGCTGAGTGGCAGCGAAGTCGAGCGAAGTGCAATGGAAGATTTCGAGTCCGGTGTGGTCGTGCAGAGTCCACGCACCGGTGCGGCGGTTCAGGGAGAATTTTCCGGCGGCGGTGGTGAGTTCGAGATGCGAGTTGGTGCGCTTCGCCCCGCTACCGACGCTCAATCGCAGCACGTCGGGAGTGAGTTCGGTGAGTTCGACGGTCGCTTTGCGCACGGAAATAGAAAAGCCGCCGGCTTGCACCGGCGGCTTCGGGGTGAAACTGCGTTATGCCTTCGGCAGCATGTCGGCGACAAAGGCCCGCTCCTCAAGGAGCTCCTTGTTCGTGGCGGCGATCTTCGACTTCGCGAAGTCGTCCATCGCGTAGGACGTGATGACCTCGTAGCTGCCGGGCGTGGTCGTGCGCACGGGCATGCCGGCCCACACGTTCGCGTCGAAGCCGTAGTGGCCGTTCGACTTCACGGCGACGGAGTGGATGGCTCCGGGCGTGACGAGGCTGCGGACATGGTCCACCAGCGCGTTCGCGGCGGAGGCAGCGGAAGAAGCCCCGCGCGCGGCAATGATGGCCGCGCCGCGCTTGCCGACGGTCTCGCAGAACGGACCCTGCAACCAAGCGTCGTCATTGATGACGGCTTTGGCGGGCTTGCCGCCGATGGTCGCGTGGGCAAAGGCGGGGAACATCGTCGGGCTGTGGTTGCCGTAGATGAAGATGTCCTTCACCTCGGTGAGGTCCGCGCCGGCCTTCTTGGCGAGCTGGGTCTGCGCGCGGTTCTGGTCGAGGCGCACCATCGCGGTGAAGCGCTCGGGCGGGAGGCGCTTGGCCTGCGAGGCGGCGATCATGCAGTTCGTGTTGGCGGGATTGCCAACGACGGCCACGCGCGCATCGGCGGCGGCCACGGCGTCAATGACCTGGCCTTGGGCGATGAAGATCTTGCCGTTGTCCTTGAGCAGGTCGGCTCGCTCCATGCCGGGGCCGCGCGGCTTTGCGCCAACGAGCAGGCACCAGTTGGCGTCTTTGAAGCCGACGGCGGGATCAGAGGTCTGCACGATGCCCTTGAGCAGCGGGAAGGCGCAGTCGTCGAGTTCCATGGCGACGCCGCCGAGCGCGGCGAGTGCCTTCTCGATGGGTGCCTCGATGAGCTGGAGGATGACCGGCTGGTCGGGACCGAACATCGCGCCGGAGGCGATGCGGAAGAGGAGGGAGTAGCCGATTTGGCCGGCAGCGCCGGTGACTGCGACACGAATGGGTGCGTTCATAGTTTCAAAGGCGCGGAGTATGGAAACGCCCCGCAGACGTGGCAAGCGCGCAGACGCGCTACTCGTCTTCCTTCACGCCAGCCAGCTTTGCGGCGGTGGCCCGGCGGTCGGTGACGACGGCGCGGAACTGCCAGGTCGCGCGGGGTTCGAGCATCTGGCGGTAGTCGGTGGCGGTGCCGACCTTGTTGGTGGCGACGTCAAGTAGGTCGAGCTCCACGCGCACGCCAAAGCGCTGATGGTCGGAGTCGTTCTTGAGGACGCCGGTCACATAAACCAAGCGGCTGCCCTTCGCGCCCTTGGGCTGGTCGAGCGCGACCTGGGTGATTTTCAAATCGCCGATGAGCTTGGGGCCTTTGGGAACGACGGGCGCGGGCGGGGCGGCGGGAGTGGCGGGAGCCGGCGGGGAAGGAGTGCCTGGCTTCGCCGCCGGAGCCGGAGCGGCGGGGGCGGACGGAATGGGAGCTTCATTTTTCTCCCCTTCGGCTGGCTTCGGCCGGTTCTTCAAGTGATTGCCCAGCACAACCACCACCGCGAGCACGATGGCGATGTTCAGCGTCCACAGGCACACCCGCAGGAAAGGTGCCCGCCCGCCACCCGGCTTCGATTCCACCGCGCGGATGGCGGCGGGGTCAACCCGCTTGACCGGGGCGGGAGCCGGCTTCGATGCGGACGGTGCGGGGGCAACGGCAGGCGCGGGCTTGGACGCGGGCGGAGGAGCTGCGGGCTTTGGTGCGGGTGCCGGGCCGGCGGCGGGCCTGGCGGGCGCGGGTTGCGGCGCGGCCGCCGCGCGCGGGAGCAGGACAGTCTTGCCACACTGGCCGCAACTGCTCGCACCACCGCCCGCGTAGTCGGGATACGAGACCTCCGCGCCGCAATGAGGGCACTTGCATTTGAGGTAGGTCTTGCCGGCGCTCACGGTTGATGGCGACGGCGGAAGTTAGGCCACCCCCGCACTGGCGGCAAGACCGGCCCGCGCAAGCCCATGGACAGCTTTGGGCCGAAGCCTGACAAAATCCACGAAGCCGCGCGCGCCCGACGGGGCGAGCGATACTCCATGAAAACGCTCCCCCGCATCCTTCGTTCGGCGCTCGCCGGTGCCGCCGCGTGCTGGCTGGGCACGGCGGCCTCCCTTGGGCAGTCACAGGCAAATTTCGTCGGCAACTGGAACTTCGCCCAGTTCGGCTCGCCCGCCCGGCTGACCTTGGTGACGGCCAACACGCCCGTCTTCGGCAACAACTACCTCACGCTGCGGGACATCTTTGAAAAGACCAACTTCATGGCGCGCATGGTGCCCATGACGGTTGACGGCAGCGGCAATTTCAGCGGGCCGGGCAACGGCGTCATCACCGTGGCCGGGCCGGGCCTGGTGCAGGCGGTGCCCACGGGTGAGCCGCCCGTCATGTTCAGCGTGAACGCCGCTCAAGACCTCGCGTTCGCGGCCAATCTTCCGCCGGGCGGCAGCCAGCAGGAGCTGATGCTGATGCTCAAGGCCCCCGCCAGCCTCACCGCCGCCGAAATGGCCGGAGTTTGGAAAATGGTGACCTTGGGAACTCCCCGGGAGCTGCAACTGCGCTGGTCGACCAACTACCTCGATCCGCAGCATCCCGTGGACGGTATCTTCGAGATCGAGGGCCGGTCCTCGTTCGGCATCGGGAACGGCACCCTCACGGTGGCCGGAGACGGCTCGTTCAGCTTGGTCTTTGGTCCCGACACTATGAACGGCACGGCGACGCCAGGCGCAAGCGGCCTGCTGACCGTCGTGATCCCAATGCCTCCCAACCCCGCCATGACCCTGTTGTTCTACGTCAACCAGAGCAAGAATGTGATGGCGGCGGTTCACACGGAGCCGAACTACCAGGAGATAGTCGTGGCGGTGAAGCTGCCGTCCGCGCAGACCGAGGGCGAATCGCAAGGCCTCTGGCGGGTCGGCGGTCTCGAGACCCCGGGCCTGCTTTCGCTGGTCACCAACGGCCTGGGCTTCGTGATGGACCTCCCTGGCAAGAACAACTTTGCGGTGCATCGTGAGACAATCCACATCGGGCACACCGGCATCTTCACCGCGCCTGCGGATCGAACCGTGGGCCGGGTGAGCATCGTCTCGCCTGGAACGGTGCAGGTCGCGGGGACCAATGACACGGACGGGAGCTTCTCGAGCACGCTCTGGTGCAACGCCGGAAAGGATTTCCTCATCGGCACGCGGGCGGACGGTTCGCAGGAGCTTACGCTCGTGGCGCGCGCCCCGGCCGAGAGCCTGGCCGGTCCGGGGGAGTTCGGGCTGATCCTCATCAAGACGAACCAGCCGCCCCTGCGCGTGAACCTCTACTGGGCTTCCGCAGCCAACCGGGTGCTGCAAATGAGCACCAATCCGGTGAACCCGGCCAGTTGGAACGACCTCGCCGAGACGCTGGGCGGCCATACGCATTCGCCGTCGCCGGGCAGTCTCCCGCGAGCTTACTACCGGCTGCGCCAGCCCACGCCGTGAGCCGGACGGCTCACCTCAGCTCGCGCACCTGCAAGTTGCGGAACTCCATCGGCGTGCCCTCGGCCTGCAAGCCGATGTGCCCCCGCGCCGGAGCCAGGCCGGTGGCTTCCCACGCGAGCTTGCCATTGCACCAGAGCGTGACGGCCGCGCCCTTCACCAGCACGCGCCATTCGTTCCATTCCCCGACGGCCTTTTGCAGCGTCGGTGCCGCCTTCGCGCCCCTGATGCTGCCGGCGAGGAACGCGCCCTCGTTGCTCTTGTCCACGCGGATCTGGTTGTTGCCCGCGTCGGGCCGGCAGCGGATGTAGAAACCGCCATTGAACTTGGGCGTCAGCGCGCGCCACTCGAACCTAACCTCGAAGTCGCCGAATTCGCGCGTGGTGACGAGGTTCGGCCGCATCGCGCCGGTGAGGTAGATGACGCCGTCCTTGATCTTCCAGTTGTCCGGCCAGGGATCGCCGGTCTTCTGCAACGAGAAGCGCCAGCCGGTGAAGTCGCGGCCGTTAAAAAGCGACTCGAAACCCGCGTCCTGCGCGCGCGCGAAAGTGACTGTCCCACAAGCAACCGCCAGCGTGAGCAGCCGGCGCAGCAATTTGATCATGGGCCTTCGACGGCGCGACGGCTCACCACTTCAATTCCTGCAAGCGGCGCGCGACCTCCTCGGCGTTGGCGCGGCTGTTGAAGCTGCTGATGCGGAAGTAGCCCTCGCCCTTCGAGCCGAAGCCGGAGCCGGGGGTGATGACGACGTTGGCGTCGCCGAGAATCTTGTCGAAGGCCTGCCAGCTCGTGACGCCCTTGGGCGTGCGGACCCAGATGTAGGGCGCGTTCTCACCGCCGAAGACCTTCAGCCCGGCCTTCTTCGCACCGGCGCGCAGCACCTTCGCGTTGCCCATGTAGTGCTCGATGAGCGCCCGCACCTGCGCCTTGCCCTCGTCGCTGTAGAGCGCCTCGGCCCCGCGCTGGGTGATGTAGGAGACGCCGTTGAACTTGGTCGTCATGCGGCGCGACCAGAGCGGGTGCAGCGGCTTGAACTCGCCGGTCTTCGTCTGCGCCAGCAGCGTCTTGGGCACGACCGTGAACGCGCAGCGCACGCCGGTGAAGCCGCCGTTCTTCGAGCAACTGCGGAACTCGATGGCGCACTCGCGCGCGCCGGGAATTTCGTAGATGGAGTGCGGCAGCGCCGGGTCGGCGATGTAGGCCTCGTAGGCGGCGTCGAAGAGGATGACGGCC
Source organism: Limisphaerales bacterium (assembly GCA_009773355.1). Classification (GTDB taxonomy): domain Bacteria; phylum Verrucomicrobiota; class Verrucomicrobiia; order Limisphaerales; family SXTU01; genus SXTU01. Next base: position 42,336 of record WRPG01000026.1, on the reverse strand, counting down.
TTGTGCTCCAGCGCGTATTTCACCCAGGCCTCGAGCTGCGCGCGCGTGGCGACCGCGCCGGTCGGGTTGTTCGGCGAGCAGAGATAGGCGAGGTCAACGTGCTTCTTCGGCGGCTCGGGGATGAAGCCGTTGCTGGGGCGGCACGGAAGATAGACGAGCTTGGCGTAAGCGCCGGCCTCATTTGCCTCGCCAGTGTGGCCGGCCATGACGTTGGTGTCCACATAGACGGGATACACCGGGTCGCTGATGGCGATTTTGTTTTTCGCGCCGAGGATGTCGAGGATGCTGCCGCAGTCACACTTCGACCCATCGCTGACGAAGATTTCGTCATCGGCCACGTCGAGGCCGTGGGCGCGGTAGTCGTTCTGCGCGATGGCGGCGCGCAGCCAGTCGTAGCCCTGCTCGGGGCCGTAGCCCTTGAAGGATTCACGCACACCCATCTCGTCCACAGCTTTGTGCAGGGCGGCGATGACGGCGGACGGCAGCGGTTCGGTGACATCGCCAATGCCGCAGCGGATGAGGCGCTGGGCGGCCTCGGGATTCGCCTCGCAGAAGGCCTTCACTCGGCGGCCAATTTCGGGAAAAAGGTAGCCGGCTTTGAGTTTGAGGTAGTGGTCGTTGAGCAGGGCCATGGGTGTGAAACGTAATGCGTGATGCGTAACCAAGGCCGCCGCGACGGCGGCAAATTCAAGGCGCAGACGGTAACGAGGAGACGTGCTTTCGCAAGCGGCAAAACCGCCTTGCCAGCGCGCGCGGCGGCGGGACACACTCGCGGCACCATGAGCAAGGCACTTCGATTCGGCGGTCTGGCGGCGGCGATGCTGCTGGCCGGATGCGGGACGACCTCGACCGTCACGCTGCTGTCCCCGCGCACGCAGACGCGCAACGCGGAAGGGCTGTATCCGGTGGAGATCGAGTTCCGCAGCAACAAGCAGGCGCTCAGGAAGGAGACGCTCAAGCCCTATCTCCAGGTCGGCGAGAACAATTACCCGATGCGCCGCACGCCGCGCATGGAACACCGCTGGGAAACCCTTTTGCCCGTGCCCGCCACCACGAATCTCGCGACCTATCGCGTGAAGGTGGATTTCGAATACAACGCGATCCCGGCCCCCAAGCCCGACAGCGTTCTGGCTGGGCCGTATCAACTTCAGGTCCGGGAGAAGTAGGCCGCGAGCGGCTGACGCGGAAGCCGCGCTGACCGCGAGGGAAACGGACCGGCCTCCTGCCCGCCGGCTCAGGGCAGGATGACCCGGTAGTAACGGCTGGCGTTGGTGGTCGCCTGCGGATCGGTGAACTGGATGAGGCCGTAAGGCGCGTAGTTCGTGGAGATCGTCACCCAGTTGGCGAGGTCGGCGGAGGCCTGCACCTGATAGACTTGGTTGGTCTGGCCTTCGACACGGAACTGCACGCCGCCGCCACTGACAAGCTGGACCGAGTTGGTGGTCACGCGCACGGGCACGGCCAGGTTCACCGGCTCGACCAGTGGCACGTTCACGTTGTCGAGGAACACCGCGTCCAAGTTGGCGCTCGAAGAGGCGTCCTTCAGATAGCGCCATTCCAAAGTGTTCGTGCCCGCCGCCACGGTGAAGGCGTGCGTCTGCCAGCCGCTCTCGCCATTCGTCCGCACCTGCAGCACACCATTGAGGTAAAACTCGAAGAAGTCGCCGACCGTCGGGCCGAACTCCTCGCTGCTGACCCGATAGGCGAAAGAGGCGCCGCCCGGCCGGCAGTTCGTCACCAGCCGAAGGACGGTGGTCTGGGCGTGGGTGATCGCGCCGGAACGGATGTGATACGTGCCACCGGCAGTTGAATTCGTTGCCTGGCCGGCGGCCGCCTGCACCAGCCACGGGGCGATGCCCGCCGCGTTGTTGGTGGCCCAGCCGATGTTCGTGCGGAGCGCGCCGGATTCAAAGTTGTCCGCCACCAGAACCGGGGCGAACACGGCGGCCAGCGTGGTGTCCCGGGTGACGGTGATGCGGAGTGGGTTGTCGAGCGAAAGCGAGTCGCCGGTCCACGTCACGAAATTAAACCCGTTGGAGGCGACGGCCGTGACATCCACCACGGAGGTGCCCACAAAGGAACCCGAGGCGGGAAAGGCCACCCCGCCCGCCGAGGCGGTGACGGTGAGATTGAAGATCGGCGCGGCGGTGAAACCATAGGTCAGGAAGAGCTGGCCGGACGCGCCCGACAACCCGTCCACGGCGATGTAGTAGCGCACCCCCGCGCGAACGGCCTGGAGCAGGTCGCTGTGGACCGCCCCACCACCCAAAGGGGCGTCATCATTGGCGCTCACGGGCGTGAGCCGGTCCACGCGCGTGCCTGTGTAGACCGCCAGCAGGGTGTCAAAGACGGAGTTCGAAGTGGTCAGGGAAAGCAGCCCGTCGGCCGGGGCGGTGAAGAAATACCAGACGGACTTGCCGCCCTGCTTGCCGGCGTGCAACGGCTCGCCCGGCTCGAAGGTGGCGTTGGCATTGTTGGTCGTGGCCGACCCCAGCACGCCGGTCAGTTCCAGCGCATTGGCCAGCACGTCGTTGAACGGGTCGAACACGCGGTAAATCACCTGGAACACCAGCGGGGTGGAGGTGTTGCCGGAGAGGTCCACGGCGGAGACTTGAATGACGTTGGTGCCGGGCACCAGAAACAGCGGGGCGACCCAGGCATTCGTGCCGGAGGCCACGGCGGACAGGCCGCTGTTGAGGCGGACGAGCACCTGGCTGACGCCGATGGCGTTGGTGGTCGGGTCGGTGGCGGTGCCCGACAGGGTGAGCGCGGCGTTGGTGACGAACAGGCCGCTGGGCGGGTTGGTGACGGAAAGCGGACCGCTGACCAGGTTGGTGATGACCACGGTGGGCGCGGTGGTGTCGGGGAAACCATCGCGGGACACGCGCAGCCGAACCTGGCCGACGGAGTTGGTGGAGGCGGAGGCCACGGCGATGCGATAGGTCGTGCCCGCCGACACTGAGATATAAACGAAGCCCTGTGGGATCGCCCCCACGTCATTGGTGGCCGCCATGAGCGTCAGGTTCGTGAGCACATTGCCGGTGTAGGCCGCCACGACGGTGTCGAACGAACTGCCGGCGGTGTCCACGAGATACAGCCCGCTGTTGGTGGGCGCAAAGTTCCACCACACAGAGTTCGCCATGCTGGACACCCCCGCATGAACCGGCTCGCCAAACTGAACCGAGCCGAAGGTGTTGTCCCCGAAGACCACGCCGCCGTTGTCCGGCACCTTGGCCAAGGGGGGGAAATTGTCGTTCGGCGGAACCGTCGCCGTGCGGAAGGTGAAGGTGCCGGTGAAGTTGGTCTTGCCCGGGGCCGTCACCGTCAGGGTCAGGGTCAGGTTGGTGGCGACGGCGGGAACATTGACGTTGATGGCATGGCGGTTGTCCCCCGCGACCGTGTCGGGGGTGGTGCCGCCATTCACGAAGAAGACATTGGTGAAAACCCCCGGGATGGAACCCTGCACCGTGGCGTTGTTGACCGGCAGCAAGTCGTTGACCTCGACTGTGAGCGGAATGGTGGCCCCGGCCAGCAGCGTGGAGCCGGCGGACGGCGTGAGCAGCACCTCCAGCAGATTGTCCCCGGCGGTGGTCAGGGCGCGGTAGGCGTTCGCGCGTCCGCCGGTGCTGGTGTTGGTGGTGAGGGCGGCGACCGGGGCGGTGGTGAACAGGATGCGGTTGCGCGCCTCGCTGTAGGTCATCGTGTTGGTGAGCGAGAGGACCAGCGCCGCCACGCCCGCGATGTGCGGCGAGGCCATGCTGGTGCCATTCAGCAACTGGTAGGCATTGTCCGCCGTGTTGTAGGTGGACATGATCTCGACGCCCGGCGCGCCGACATGGACGTTGGTCCGCCCGAAGTTCGAGAAGGAGGCCAGCCCGTCGCGCCGGTCCAGCGCCGCCACGGAAATGATGTTGTCGAGCTGGAAGGCCGACGGGTAGTGCGGGAACACGTCGGTGTCCGTCGCATCGTTGCCCGCCGCCGCCACGACGAGCACCCCCGCGTTGCGCGCGCGCAGGAACGCGTCGAACTCCGCCTGCGAGAAGAAGTAGCCGCCAAAGCTGCAATTGATGACCTTTGCCCCCTTGGCGACGGCGAAGTCCATGCCGGCAATGATCGCGCTGGAACTCAGGAAGCCGAATTGGTCCGCCGCCTTGACGGCCATGAGCCGCGTGTTCCACACGACACCCACATGGGCATGGCCGTTGTTGGCCGCGGCGCCGATGGTGCCCGCCACATGGGTGCCGTGACCGTTGTCGTCGTTGGGATCCCCGGTGCCGGTGATGGCATTGATGCCGAAAACATTGTCCACGTAACCGTCGCCGTCGTTGTCAATGCCGTCGCCCGCAATCTCGTTTGGATTGCGCCACATCTGGGCCGCGAGATCCTGGTGCGTGTAGCGGATGCCGGAATCCAGCACCGCCACAATGACGTTCGTGCTGCCGACGGTGATGTCCCAGGCGTTGGTGACGTTGAGGTCGGCCCCGCGCACGCCGCCTGCCTGACCCACGTTGCGCAGCCCCCAGAGAGTGCCATCCAGAAAGAAAGTGTCCGGCGGGGACAGTGACAGTTTCCGGACATAGTCCGGCTCCACAAACTCAAACTGGCCGGACTGGCGCAACTGGTTGATGCGGTCGTTTAATGCCTGCGCCTCCTGTCCGGCCGCCGGTCGGGGAGCTTGTGGCGCCAAATCCAGCACGGCCCACCGGGCACCCCCCCTGAACTCCTGCACGACGCGCAGATTCGCCGCCGTGACGGCGTTCACCGCCGTCGCCGCCGTGGTGCGGGCGCCGTATTTGACCAGCACGCTGGTGGGATGCACCCGCTTCCCGTCCATCATGATGAACGGCACCGCGCCGTTTTGAGCCTGGGCCACCCCCAAGATCCCGGCGAGCAGCAGGACGCCCAGCCAGGCCAGCCGACACCCCACCCCAGCCCGTCGGGTGACGGGACCGCCCGCCCGCTTAACCCGCTGAAGTGTTGCTGCCATGCGCCTGCTCACGGTTGATAGGAAATGCGGAAGTAGCGCTCCGCGCCGCCGGCGGGAACCACATCCGAGAAGGTGACCACGCGGTTGGTGGCGGCGGTGTTGGTAAAATTCGCGAGCAACTGCCAGGTGCCCGAAAGCAGGTTGGTGTTCACGTCCACCTGATAAACGGTCTGGGCGGCGGCCTCCCAAGTGACGAAGGCGGTGAGCGGCGGGACGTTGGTGAAGGTCACGCGGCTGTCAATGATGATGCCGTCAAACGGGCTGAGATCGCTGGCGTTGACCACGCCGTCGGCATCCGAATCCAGCACCTGGCTGTTGAGCTTGGCCACATTCACCTTCACCGTGCGCCCGTCCGGCAGCCGCACGTCCACGCCCGTGTTCAGCCCCGCGTAATCCTTCACCCAGCGCAGCCGGCCGCCCAACTGTCCGTCCAACGCCTCCGGTGACACGTTCGCGTTGGCAAAGTAGAGCGTCATGTTCGTGTCAATGAACAGGTGGTTGACCAGATCGTTGGTCAGCGTGCCGGCCAGCTCCAGATAGTCCACGTAGAGCGCGTTGTCGGTGCCGATGCCGCGGAAGGAAAGCCGGTTCTGGGAGATGGCGGCGGTGCCAGTGTCAAGCAGCAGCCGGCCCAAGGCCGCATTGTTGGTGTAGCCGCTGGCGACCGGGCCAAGATTCGCCCCCGCCCAGACGTGGGGCACGTTGCGGTTGAAGGGCGCGGTGGTGTAAATGGTCGTGCCAAGCAGATCCCCGCTGGCGGGCTTGACCAGGAGGCTGAAGCCAAGGGCGACATCAATCCGGTTCGTGCCCGAGGCCCCGGTGTCCGTGAGCGAATTGGTGGGACTCATCTCCAGCGTTCCGGCGGTTACGAACCGATGGTTTCGCAGCTTGAGATCGTTGGCCGCGAGAATGATGCTGCCGCCGGCGGAAAGGAGGCCCCCGGAGCTGCCGCCATCCAGCTTGGCCGTGCCGGCCAGGATGGAAATCGGACCGCCGCCGCCGACATTCACACCACTGACCAGCGAACGCGTCTGGTTGGTGCCGGAGCTTTCATACTCCAACGCGCGAATCGCGATGTTGTTGGCGGTCAGCACGCCCCGGTTGACGAAATTAGAGATCGCCGTCGGGCGGTCGTTCCCGAGCACGCACTGGTAGGGGACGTTGATCGTCCCGAGGTTGGTGAAATACTCCACGTTGGGAAAGTTCGTGGAGACCAGGTTGGTCGCCGTCAGCAGGGGCAAAATCAGCGAACTGGAAGTGCTGAAGGTCACTGCCGGAGAGTCCACCTGGATGCTGCGCCCGATGTTCAGCGTGTTGTTGATGATGACATTGGTGCCGCGGGCGGAGAACTCCTGCAGCGTCACGGGGGTGACGCCGCTCAACTGCGAGGCGTCCACGATCAACAGGTGATACCGCAGGTCAAGCTGGGGCGAGGCGTTGGTGACGCTGTTGGTCCAGGTGGTGCTGTAAAAGCTCAATGTTCCGTTCGGGCGGGCCACCTGGGTGGTGGCGAAGTTGGTCAGCGTGAGCGTCGTGTTGGTGTTCGCGATGGACAACTGGACGTAGGGCGCGTCAATCAGCGTCCCGGCGCTGCTGATCAAATTGGTCGCGCGGATGCTGACCAGGTTGTCCGCGCGGATGCGCGCCAGGCTCATGTCCAGGTTGTTTGCGGTGATCTCGATGCGCCCGGGAAAATTCGTTGGGTCATCCAGATGCGGGACAAAGGACGCCGTGCCTGGAACGAAAGCCGCATTGCCCACCGCCGCCTGGTAGGCCGCGTAGAAGTTGTTGGTGATCGTATCCAGCGCGAAGCCGTTCGCGTAGTAGGGAACATTGTTGATGTTCTCGTTGGTCGTGAAGCTGAAGGTCGGCGTGAAGTAGAAATCGTAGGAGGAACTGCGGCTCAGGTCGTAGGCGGCCGGCCGCGAAGAGCTGGTCAGCGTATTGGCGGACAGGACCGAATTGGTCCGGCTGTTGATGTAGTCCGCGAAGTAAAGGCTGTTGGTGTAAAAAGTGCCGGTGGTGATGTCGAAACCGAAGGTGCTGAACCGGATGATGGGGGTGATGCCCGCAAACAAATTGCCCCCACCTCCGCCCAACCCGCCCAGCGACGCGAAGCGGACATCCACCGCCAAGTTGGTGTTGGCCGTGTTGGTTTGGAGCAGCACGATCTGGTAGTTGATGTTGGTGTTCTGCCGGTTGGTCCGCACGAAGGAGACGTAGTTCGTCCCGGCGATGTTGACGAACGAGGAAAAAGTCCCAATGCCGCCCTGCACCGACTGCACCTCGTGGGAAGGCGAGGAAATCTGCGGCGGGCGGAGGAAGAAATCAAAGAACGGCAGGAACAGGCTGTTGGGCGTGAGCGAGGCGGTCATCACGTTGCCCGTGCCTGCCCCCCAGTATAGGTCGGTGACCGCGCTGGGATTCTGGTAGGTCACCACCCCGTTGGTGTCAATGGACCGGAAACCCACGCCGATGAAGCTGTTGGTGCTGGCGCCCGAGGCGGAGAGCACCGAGCGGCTGACGTCCACGTTGCTGCCTTGCAGTTGCAGCACGCCAGAGGCACCCGCCCGAATCGAGCCGGAGTTCGCCAGGTTGGTCGCCGACAGCAGGACGGACTCGGCCCGGATGATGCCTTCGTTGACGATTGAGTTGGCAAAGAAGCGGGAGTTGTTGGTCACAAACTGCAGGTCAAAACCCACGTCTCCGAACATTTTTCCACTGATGGTGTTGGTGAAATTGAGGTTGTTGATGGTCTGAAATAGGAACAGGCCGAACGAGGTGTCCACCGCGTTGATGGTCCCCTTGTTGATGATGGTGGAGGCGTCCAGCGGCGGGTTCGTGACGTCGGACTCGATGGTCAGGACGGGCGTGGTCGCGGCCCGCGCCGGGGACGGAGCCAGCAACGCCAGCAGCGCGACCAACGCCAGCAGGCCGGGGATGCGAGTCAGTGATGTGAGATGCGTCCTCATCGTCCGAGCAGTTGCCGCTCCAGATCCTGGATGGTCAGGCCGTCCGGAAAAACGGAGTAAATCGTCGTCGCGTCGAAGTAGCCCCAGACACCGTTGAGCGTCGCGCTGCGCTCGTCGAGGAAACGCGCCCCGGCGGACGAGAAGTTCAGCCGGCTGGGGCCAAGCGTGTTGAAGGTGATCACAATGGCCGTGGCATTGGAGACGGCGGCAGGGATCACGCCGGGACCGGAGGTGATGCCGGTGCCGACAAACGCCGTGTTGCCCGGCAGAGCGGCGTTGTTCACCCAACGCGTGCTGGTGGGGCGCGTGAGAGTGTCGCCCGACGGGAGCGCCGTGAAAGGCAGGTCAGCGGCGGTGAACAGAATGTCGGGGATGGTGATGACACGCTGCACCGTCTGGTTGGTTTGGATCAGACTGGAAACGGCGTTGGAAGGATCGTAGTAGGTGTCCACATACTGGTTGGTGATGGCACGGATGGTAACTCCCAGCAGCGAGTCCAGCGGGATGGGATTAAACTGGACGCGCTGAATCCCAGGCCGACGGGCGGTGGCGACGGGAATGTTCGTCCCGGCCAGATTGGTGATGTTGGTGCCCAAGAACGGCGCGTAAGGGGACGAGGTGTCCACCAGCGTGATGTTGGCCGGCAGCGTCTCCGTATGCACGTTGTTGAACCGGAGCAGGTAGCGGAGCGCGCCGTAATCATCGCGCGTCAGGCTGGTGAAGAACTGCCCGAAGAGCAGGCCGCCACCATCGTCCACGCTGGAAACGCTGACGTTGTTGATGTTGCCGCTCACCCGCGTCTCCAGCGCGTCGGCATAGTTGCCCGGCAGGAGCGGCTCCGTGACGTTGTAGGTGTAAAGGACGCCGTTGACCACGTTGGTGGGCCGCCAGTTGACCGGGTCGAAGTTCCGCTGGATGACGGTGTAGTTGGTGGTGTTGACGATGATCGCCCGGTCGCGAAGCGTGTAAGTCCAGCGCTCGGGGCTGGCCAGTCCGAGCTGGCCGAGCACGGTGGACATGGCCGCCGACTTCAAGTCCCGGACTTGCAGGCTGGCGGCGGTGGCGTTGGCCGGGCCGATGGCCTGCTGGGGGAACTCGGCCAGGCTGGTGCTCATCGCGCTGGCAGCGGGCACGGCGTTGAGGATCGCCATCGCCGCCTCGATCGCCACCACGCCGTTGGAGCCGAAGAAATTCAGGAACGTGGGATCAAAGCCGTAGTTGAGGACCGGGACGGTGACACGATAATCCTCGCCGAGGTTCATCGGCCCGCCCACATCGATGCCGGTCGGGTTGTAACCGATGGCCGCCGTCTGCCAGGTCGCAAACGGCCCCATGAGCGAGAACGCGGAGGCGCTGGTGGCCAGCGTGACCACGACACCCAGGGCCAGGAGTTTTTGAATGAAGCGTCGCATGGGGGCCTCAGCGCATTCGGATGATTCGATAGAGCCGCACGTCACTGCCCCCCACCGCCACCGCGTCCACCGTGCCGGGGGCGAAACGCGCGGAGCCGGTGCTCTGCCAGGTGACGGCGTTGGTCGAGAACTGCACCTGATAGACGAAGCCCGGCTCGGTGTTCCAGTTGAGCCACAGCCCCTGCGCGTTGCGCATCAGGTCGAGGCGCAGGGCGCTGGCGCGGCTCGCGGGATTCGTGCCGGCGAGAAACTCCTGCACATTCGTCGCGCCGTCGCCGTCGCTGTCCGCACCCGCCGCCGGCCAGCCCAGCGGGTTCAAGCCCCAGTAGAGCGACTGCCAGTCGTCGGGCAGTCCGTCAAAATTCGCATCCTCGCCCCACGTCTGGCCGCTGCCGGTGGCGGAGAGAGCGGAGCGCCGGCCATCGCGCAGGACATGCTCCATACGGAAGGTGTGCGTGCTGCCCGCGACGAGGTTGCTGACGACCAGAAGCTGGTTCGTCGTGGTGATCGGCGTGGCGCTGCCGTCCACATAGACGGCGTAATGCGCCAGATCGTAGCCGGCCAGCTCCGCCCAAGACACGGCGAGCCGCGACTGGCTGATCGCGCTCACGCTGGGCGCGGCGGGCGTGGGGACGGGTTGCGCGGAGGCGTAGCGCTGCGCGTAAAGGTCACAGCCCGCCGCCACCCCGGTGAAGCTCGACCAGACCACCAGCAGGCGCCCGGCATTGTCAGCCCCGAGGGCGGGCTGGATCTGGCGGTTCAGCGTGGTGCTGTTGATGAGGAATTCATCGCCCGTCGGCGCACCCGTGACGGTCAAGATCCGGCCATAGACTCCCTCATACGAGCCGTCCTGGCCCAGGCTCGTCCACAGCACCAGGTGCGTGTCGCCCTGCGTGGTGATCCGGGGCGCATACTGGTCCCCGTAGGTGGTGGCGTTCACCACCACCGGGGCGGTGACGGGTGCGCCGGCGGCATCGTGGCTGCGCGCCAGAATGTCCAAGCTGTTCGTGCGCACGGTCGAGCGCTGTTCCCACACGATGGTGAACCCGCCGTCCGGGGTCGCGGCGAGGGCAGGGTTGTCGCAGTTCACCGGCGAGGTGTTGACTTTGAATTCATTGCCCAGCGCCGCTCCCGCCGCGTCGTAGCGCCGCGCGAGGATGTCCACCGCGTAGGAATCGGACAGCGTCTCCAAAATGTTCGGGTCCACCCCGCGCACCGACTCGGACACCCACGCGACCACGAAGCCGCCGCCCGCAAGCGCGGCCAGAGCGGGCCGGGTCTGGTTGTAGAGGCTGGCCTGGTTCACCACCCACTCCGGGCCGAGCAGCGCGCCCGCCGCCGACAGCCGCCGCGCGCAAACGCCCTGCAAATGCCCATCCCCTTCCATGCGACTCCACGCGACCAGCACCTCCCCGCCCGCCAGCACGGCGACGGCGGGATTGAGGCTGGGCTGGTTGGTGTCCGTGCCGACCAGAATGTCACCCGTGGCGAAGGTTCCGTCGGGATTGAGGAAGCGCGCGTAGATCTTCTGGAAACCCAGCGCGCCCCCCTGCCAGACGAACACCGCGCCGCCGTTGGGCAGCGCCGCCGCCTGCGGGCACTCCTGATGCCCCGCGCCGAGCTGGTTCACGCGGAACGGCGCGAGCGTGCCCGAGAGATTGTCATTGAGCCGCTGGGCGCTGATGCCGCTGCCGTCGCCATCGGTGACGTTGTCCTGCCAGACGACATAGCCGCCGGACGGGCCGAAGGCCAGCGCCGGCCGGGTCTGATCGCCGGGCAGCGCACCGGACAGGGAATACTCGCCCGCCAGCTTCGCATAGCCTCCCTGAGCGCGGACGGCAACGCTTCCGAAGAGGAAGGCTACCGAGGCAAACAGGCTCAGAAGAGCGCGGGAAACTGGCGGCATACGCTTTCGTTTAGAACTATCAAAGTGGCCCTTCATTGTCCACGCTTTCTTGCCTGCAAATCCTACGGATTATTACCGAGAGCAAGCCACGGAACCCCTTCGTTTCCCGCAGGTTGGCTGGACTGGCGGTGCTCATAACAACATCGCCTGCGCCGGTCCCTGGCGAGCGTCCAACTCCCGCCGCAGGGATTTGAAACCCCACGCCTCATACAGCTCCCCCAGACGCCGCCCATCCTCCGGCCCCGGCAGCGTGTCCGCCAAGCGGAACTCCCCCCCGACGTCGTCCCGCAGCCGGATGAGTTCCCGATTCCGCCCCACCGCCTCCCGTGCTGCCGCCAGACTTTCGCGCACCCGGTCTGACTTCACCTCTGGCAGCCGCTCATACAGTGCGGCCAGGGAACCGAATTCCTGGAGCAGACCCGTCGCCGTCTTGGGGCCGACGCCCGGCACGCCGGGGATGTTGTCCACGCTGTCCCCCATGAGGCTCAACCAGTCCACGATCTGCTCCGGGCGCACGCCCGTCTTGGCGACCACTTCCACGTCGGTCCAGACACGCTCCGTCTTGTCGTTTGGGTTCACCAGGCCGATGAGCGGCGTGACCAACTGCATGAAATCCTTGTCCGAGCTGGCGACCACCACCCGCGCGCCCGCCGCCGCCGCGCGCCGCGCCGCCACCGCGATCCAGTCATCCGCCTCGACGTCATCGCGACACCACGAGGCGATCCCCGCCGCCCGGAGGTATTCGACGATCCCGTCCAACTGCCGGGCCAGACCATCCGGCATCGGCGGGCGCTGGGCCTTGTATGCGGGATGGGCCGCCATGCGCTCCGGGGCCAGGCCACCGTCCCAGATCACCACTAGATGCGTGGGCCTCACCGCCGACCGCAGCTTGGCCAGCATCTTGAGGAACCCGTAGATGGCGTTCGTGGGCGAACCATCCGGGGCATTCAGGGAGCGGATGGCGTGAAAAGCCCGGTAGGCGTAGGCATGACCATCCACCAGCAAGAGACAAGCACCGCCGGGAACCGGCGAATCGGCGCCTCCGTTGGGGGATGTGACCACCGCGATGGGATTAGGCCCGTCAGCGCACCAAGCCGACCTGGGGCGGGGCGGCGAACGGCATTTCGTCGTCCGTATGCACGCGGTTGCCGGCGGGATCAATGATGGTCGGCGTGACGAAGATGACCAGGTTCTTCTTGCGGTTGGTCTTCGTCTCGCTGCGGAACAGGCGCCCCACCAGCGGCAGGTCGCCCAGCACGGGCACCTTGTCCTTGGTGTTCTGGACGTCCTCGGAGATCAAGCCGCCCAGCATGACGGTCTGTGCATCCCACACCACGCACTGAGTGACGACTTGGCGGACGCGCGTGCGGGGCAGCGGCACTTGCGCGGTCAAAGGCACACCAACCGTGCCGGCACCGACCGACTGCGCCTGAATCGCCCCGGCGAATTCCGGCGGCACCGCGTCGTAACCAATGAACTGGGTGATGGAGGGAATCAGCGCCATGTTGATGGTGTAGCCGTCCGCCGCCACCGTCGGCAGGACATCCAACACAGGCCCCGTGGGCAAGGCCTGCACAGACGGTTGAAGTTGCGCCCCGATCGCGGCGCCACCGGCAGCACCACCGGCAGCGGCACCACCACCACCCGCAGCAGTCTGACCCGGCGTGATGCCCGTGATGATGGTCTGGATGTCGGTCACCTGAATCTGGGCCTGCCTGCCGCTGACCGTGATGACCTTCGGGGCCGAGAGCACGTCGGTGCCGTCCCGCTGCTCCAATGCGCGGATGACCACCCGGAACTGCGGGTCAGTCAGGATGCCGGTGATCGTCGCCAGCGCCGGGGCGCTGTTGCGGGACAGGACACCACTGGTGAGATTGGCATCCGAGGAGGTCGCGGGGATCGGCGCGCCGCCGGCCAGTGGGAAGAGGCCGAGGGGGTTGGCGGCCGAGGGACGCCCCGTCAGCGTCGGGGCCGTGCCGCCTTGGACCGCTGTGGGGCCGACGATGGTGTTCCCCCAGAACCAGTCGAAGCCGAGTGACTTGTTGTCGTTCTGGTTGATCTCGGCAAACTTGGACTCCACCAACACCTGCGGCGGGATGGCGTTCAGCAGTTCGATGGCCTGCTGGATGATGTCCAAGTCCTGCAAGGAGGCACGCACCAGCAGCAGGCCGTTGCGGTCGTTGAAGAAGACCTGGGTGGCATCGGGGCCGTTGGTCACCCCGAGGTTCACCACCCCGGCAGCCTGGAAGTATTCACGCACCTGGATGTTCAGCGCCGAGGTGAGATTGGTGGAGGTCACGCCGGCGATGCCACCCTGCCCTTGGGCACCGCCACCGCCGCCACCGCCACCGCCACCCTGGCTCTGGCCAGCGACCGAAACACCGGCAATGGAAAACCCAGCCCCGCTTTGCTGCTGGCCACCCTGGCCGCCGGCACCGCCCAACCCGCCCTGCTGGCCGCCACCGCCACCACCTTGACCGCCGCCACCTTGGCCGCCGGCACCGCCGCCGCTGGAGAAGACGGCCTGGATGGGATTGGCCACGACGCTCTGAAGACCCTGCACGAAGGTGTCCGGGTTGACCTTGAACATGCGCGGGAACAGCGAGGCCTGTTCCGGCAGCTTCGGGGAGAAGACGATGGCGTATTCCTCGATGGAGTATTTCAGGCCGGAGGTCCGCCCATCCGGCAGCTTCACCTCGGCGGTCTTGCAGATCACGTCCAGCACCTGGCGCAGGGTCAGGTTGCGCAGCACGCTGGCGACTTTGATCAACGCGGTGTCAAGGTCGGGCTTCTGGGCACCCACGGGCGCGGCGGCAATGGGGTTGCCCATGGGGTCGAGCAACTGCTGCGCGGGCGCGGCGGCAGCGGCGCCACCCGCACCACCCGGACCGGTGGCGTTTAACGAAATGTAATCGGTGACCACGTTGTTGATGAGAAAATTGACGCCTTTCTTCTTCGGATCCGGCTCGGGGTCGTTCTTCTTGGCGTCCGTGTCCAGCATCTTGACGACTTCCGGAAGCGGGAGCGCGTCGTAACTGATCTCCGGGAAGACGATTTCCTCCAGTTTGCGGTTGATCATCTGCGCGCCCTTGCTGGAGTGGGTGAGCAGGGGCACTTCGGAGTTGGTCTTGTAGTAGGGGTTGGGTGACGGCAGCTTTCGCGTGCCCTCGTTCCACTTCGAGCTCACCTCCACCACGCGCTTGCTGTAGGTGTTCTCGCGCAGGCGGCTCTCGCGCTCGAACTGCGACTCCATGATCAGCCGCAGGTAGAAGAAGGCGGCATCGTTCATGGGATCCAAGGCGATGGCCTCCTCGAGCTTTTCCTTCGCCACCTTGTATTCGCCCACCTCGTAATACAGCCGCCCGTCACGAACCAGCCCCATGATCTTGGAGCGTCCCTCGATCAGCTCCGCGCGCTTGGTGACCGCCTGCTGGCTCGGCAGCCGGCCCTTGTGCGCGGACTCCACCCGATCGTTAAACCGCTTGAACTCCTCCGCCGCGGAACTCCGGGGGTCGAACGGGAAAATTTTGTCCGCCTCGGCGGCGGCTTCCCTGAACTCATACTTCTCCTGCAACGCGATCGCCAGTTGGATGCGGCAGTGCGTCAGCCCGGCCAGCGCGTCCCGATACTGCTTCTCCACGGCCTCGACACCGCCCAAGAGCCTGGCGTGGCCGATGGCCTCCTCGTAGAGCTTGGCGGCGTTGGCGAAGTCCTTCTCCCTCTGAAGCTGTTTGGCCTTGAGCAGGTTGGCATCCAGCACCAGCCGACGCTCCTGGCGGCGCAGCGCCTCCTCCTCCGCGATGGCCACGGGGTCGGGGCCGGCGGGCGCGGGACGGGCCGGAATGGCAAGCAGGCACAGCGCGCTGAAAACAAGGAGGCGTTGCTTCATGGGAGGGAGAAAGTTACACGGCGACAGGCTTCGGCTCACTGCTTTCTGGCAGGCGGGGAGGCGGGCTGGGCAGAACCCAGCGGCAGGATCGTGACTTTGTCATTTGAGACGGCCCTGACTACCACGTTGGAAGCGGTGATATCAACGACAATGTTCGTGTCGCCGGCAAAGTCGAGCTGCGTGTCCTTGCGCGCCACGCGCCACACGAAGTTGGTTTCCACCAGATATTGGATGTGAGCCACATACTCCACCACATGCGCCAGTCCTACGGCCTTGGAGAGGGTGAATTTGAGGGCGTCCTTGCCCGGCTCATGCAACTCGCATTTCACCTCGGGATTCTCGGGCGTGCCCCCGATCTCACGGGCCAGCAGCACCAGCTTGCGCGCCGCATCCAAAGTGTTTGCCGGCGTGGCCGTGGCGGGCGTGTTCGTCGCGTTTAGCGACACGCTGCGGCGGGTCTTGTTCCGTTCCGTCGGGGTCTTCGCAAACTGGCGGACCACGTTCATCGAAACCGAAGGCCGTTCCGCCGAGCCGCCGATCGCCGCAAGCTCAAGCAGCAGTTGCTGGGGGGTGATGGAGTGAACCATCAGCCGGTTGACGCCGACGTTGGTGCCGGCGATCAAGTTCCCGTTCGTGTCCACATACCAGGCGTCCGGGTTGAAGACGCGGTGCGTGGTGACAAAATCCGTCTGGCCGGGTTTGACGGCCTTCGTGAGGATCTCCCGCAACTGATCCAAGTTCTCCTGCGGCGGGGGCTTGCCCTCGCCGCCCACGGCGATTTTACGGTATTCCTCCAGTTGGGCCTGCACCGAGCCAACCTCCAGCACCAGCAGCACCGCCCCCGCCGCCATGAGCAGGAGCATCAGGCCGAGGATGAGTTTTTCGTAATGGCTCTTGAGGAATTCCATGAGATCAATTGGCGGGCGGCAGCGCCACCTTGCTGCGCGTCACCTTGATCACATCCAGCACGAGGGTGATGCGCAGTTGTTGTTCGTCGAGCACCTTCGTCAGGCTGGACTTGGGCGTCGGCGGGGCCGGCCCCGTTCCGGCTGGGCTTCTGGGCGCGGGCGGCCGGGTCAGGCCGCCGGGAGTCATCGGGGCGGCCACCCCCCCGCCCACCCCGGCAGGAGCAAAGCCGGGGACGCCCGGGCCACCGGGGCCACCGGGACCGCCGGGACCGCCGGGACCGCCGAAAGGCGAGGGTGACATCATCGGAAAGGTCAATCCACTCGGGTCCATCATGTTCTGCATGCCCTGGCCCAGGCCGGGGGTGCCCGGCTCCACATCCACCTGGCGCACCACGAAGAAGTCCTTGGTCTGGGACAGGTGGTTGAGCACGGCGGAAAGGTCCCCGGAAAAACCACGGAACACCACCCGGTATGGGGTGATGGTGACGACGATGTTGGTGGACAGGACGTTGGTTTGCTCGGCCCGGTCCAGCAGCAGGTCAACCCCCTTCGGCTCGTCCGCAAACGCCGCCACGCGCTGGATGCTCTCAATCCCCCGCACGCGCGCCTTGAACAGCACGTTGCAGATGGTGCCGACCTCGGACAACCGCGAGGCCAACGGCTCCAGGGCGTAGCCGGGAATCCGTGACATCGCCTTGACCTCGCCAAAGGTGAACTCGTATTTGGGCGGCAGCTCCACCGAGGCGTTGGTGGCCGCGCGCCGCATCTCGTCGAGCACCCGGGGCAGGTGCACGCTGAACGGCACCGTGCCCGCCTTCACCGGCTCATGGACGAGCAGCCGTTCAGCCTCGCGGGTGAACTTCCCGACCTGGGTGACGTTGCTCCGGATCGTCGCGATGTTGGCCTCGCTGGGAAAGGTGCCCGTGCGGAGCGCGTCCAGTTTGACCTTCAGCTTGTCCAGGTCATCGTCCCGCGCCCAGTTCTCCTCGAAGTTGTCATAGAGGTAGTAGCCCGCGCCGCCCAGCAGCGCGAGGGACACGACGATCCCAATCACCAGCACGAGATTGCGTTTGAGCCAGAGCATAGGCAGCCGCGCTAAAAACGGATCACATCCTTCAACTGAAGCGTCACGCTGAAACCAAAGGTGTGATTGGTCAGCTCCACCTCGTCAATCCGGTTGGTGAGCGTGGTGCCCTCGCGCAGGAACAGGTTCGTCGCCGACTGGAAGTTGGTCTGCAAGGCCTCAACGAATTCCCGATTGGCCGAGGGGGAATAACGCTTCAGGTTCAGCGCCTTGAAGGTCAGGTTGATGAAGCCGATCTCCTTCGGGCCGGCGGCTGCCACCGGTTGTTCGCCACCCAGCATGTTCATGTTGGGAGTCATCGGAGCCATGGGGGCCATCGGGGCCATCGGGGCGGGGGCGGGGGCGGCTGGAATGGCCCCGCCGGGCACAGGCGCGCCATCGTCCCCCACGAGCATGCCAGTCCCAGGACTGGCAGGGGCCGGACCGCCGCCCCCGGAGGACACATCCATTTTCTCGATCCAGACCGCTGCGATCACCTCGTTCGGATTGCCCGCCCCATCACCGTCTCCCGCTGTGGTCTTGATGCCGTGGTTCGTGGACGCGGCGACCAGAATGCCCTGAATGCCGGTCAGCAGCTCCGCCCACCGGGGGCGGGCGCTGACCAAGTCAACGTATTGCTGGGAGAGGTTCTTCGCCGCCCCCAGCTCCTGGTTGGCCTGCTGAAGCACCATGCTGTTCTTCTCCAACGGCTCGATGCTCTTTTGAATCTCCACCAGTTCCGTCTGCTTCCGGTTGGCCATCCAGCCAAAGAACCAGCCGAACGCCAGCAGCGTGATCAGCACGCACAGCACCGAGCCGATGAAGTAGAGCCGCTTGGCGTTGAACTGCTGCTGCTTGAGGTGGCTGGCCGGCATCAGGTTCAGCTCCACCGGGCACTGCGCCAGGTTGCGGATGCCCAAGCCGACGACCTCGCCGAACTGGTGGGCGACCTTGGCCATCTCCTCGAGATTGATCTCGGGGTCAATCTGGATGTTGCGGAAGGGGTTGAAGTAGTCCACCGGCACATTCAGCTTCTCCGCGAAGAACTGCGCGGTGTAGGGCAGCAGCGACGCGCCGCCGGCCAGATACAGCTTCGTCGGGGCCGAGCCGCCCTGCTGGCCCCGGTAAAACTGGATCGTCTGGTTCATCTGGATGTGCAGGCGGGTCATCACCTGCCGCGCGATCTTCGAGATGAGCGCCTGGTGCGGGTTGCTCGGCTCCTCATACGCGCCACCAAGGCTGACGAAGCCCTCCTCGATCTTGAGCTTCTCCGCCTCCTCCCACTTCATCTTCACCTCGTTCGCGAAATCCTGCGTGATGGAGTTCGCGCCGATGTTGATGGAGCGGGAATAAACGCGGCCCTGCTCGAAGAAAAGGAGGTTGCTGCTGCGCGCGCCGATGTCCAGCAGCATGACGCAGCCCTCGGCGTCGCCGTAGTTGAACCGGTAGGCGTTGCAGAGCGCGGCGGACGACACGTCCACCAAATGCATCTCCAGCCCGGCCTGCTCGCCGATGCGGAACAGGCTCTCGACCACCTCGTTCTTGATGGCCACGAGCAGCACTTCCAGCTCGCCCGTGGGCGTGCTGCCGAGGATTTGGTAATCCCAGACGACCTCCTCCAGCGGGAAGGGGACGTTCTGCTGCGCCTCGTATTGGATGATCTGGCTGACCTTGCCGGGATCGGTGGCGGGCAGCTTGACGAACTTGGAGAAGACCTGGAAGCCCGGCGCGCAGACGTTGATGACATCCGCCTCGAATGGCCCCCGCACCCCCTCGGCCAGCACCTCTTTGAGCGTCTGCAGCACCACCGCCTCGCGGTCGCCTTCGGCGAAGCCCGCCTGCCCCATGGACTTGAGCGTGTAGTTCTTGAGCCGCAGGGAACCCGTCTCGTTCGGCTCGAACTCGGCGACCTTGACGGTCGTGGCTCCGAAATCAATGCAGAGGAATGACTTTGATTTTAGCATGGCCCGAGCGCGTTCACGACCGCCCCCGCCTTGAATCCGGCTTCAAAACCATTCGGGTGTGTGGCGTTCTGAATGGCCGGGTTCGTAACGGAATTCACAGGATGGGTCAAATATAAAACAGGTTCCGCGCCGCGCCATGCGGCAAATCACGTAGGCGGCTCAGAGCTTCTTGCGGAAGAACTCAATGGTCCGCGCCAGGCCGTCCGCCAGTTCGACCTGCGGCTCCCACTTCAACAGCTTCCGCGCCAGGGTGATGTCCGGCTTGCGCTGCTTCGGGTCGTCCACCGGCAGCGGCTTGAAGGTGATTTTGCTCGTCGCGCCGGTCGCTTTGATGATCTCCCGGGCAAACTCCAGCATGGTCATCTCGCGCGGGTTGCCGATGTTCACCGGCAGCGGATAGTCGCTCATCATCAGCCGGTAAATCCCCTCGATCAGGTCCGAGCAGTAACAGAAGCTCCGCGTCTGCTTCCCCTCGCCGAAAACAGTGATCGGCTCGTTGCGCAGCGCCTGGCTCACGAACGCCGGCACCACGCGCCCGTCCTTGAGCCGCATCCGCGGGCCGTAGGTGTTGAAGATGCGGACTATCCGGGTCTCGAGCTTGTGCTGGCGGTGGTAGGCCATCGTGATCGCCTCGGCGAAGCGCTTCGACTCGTCGTAGCAGCCGCGCGGGCCGATGGTGTTCACGTTGCCCCAGTAATCCTCTGTCTGCGGATGCACCAGCGGGTCGCCATAAATCTCGCTCGTGCTGGTGAGCAGAAACCGCGCGCCCTTCTCCTTCGCCAGACCCAGCGCCTTGTGCGTGCCCAGCGAGCCGACCTTGAGGGTCTGAATCGGCAGCAGCGCGTAATCCACCGGACTGGCCGGCGACGCGAAATGCCAGACGTAATCCACCGGCCCGTCGAGGAACAGGAACTCCGTCACGTCCTGCTGGATGAAGCGGAAGTTCTGGTTGCCCGCGAGATGCTCGATGTTCGCCACCGAGCCGGTGACGAGGTTGTCAATGCCCACGACGCGGTGGCCCTTCGACAGGAGCAAGTCAGTCAGATGGGAGCCGAGAAAGCCCGCCGCGCCGGTGACGACGGAGACGGGTTGCGGGCTGCGGGCGGGTTTGGTTTTCGATTTGGTTTTGGTGGCCATGACTAAAGTTTGGGTGGCTTCGACGGGCCGGCGGGCAACGGGTCACGCGTCAGGCGCATCACGAGACACACCAGCGCGAGCAGGACTTCAATGCCCACGACCCACAGGATGCCGGTGATGATTTCCCAACGGCGAAAACGCTGTTCCCACGCGGTGAGCTCGTCGAACACCTTCGGCCAGAGTGTGCTGACCGCCTCGTGGAGCGCAAGCTTCCCGTCCTTTGCGCGCGCATCGAGCAACGCCTTGGCCGCCGGCAGAAGCTTCGCGCGCGCCGCCTCGATTTGCGGTCGGAAGCGCTCCAGTTGTTCCAGCGGCGGCAACTCCGCCGCCCCCGCCTTGTCCAACAACTCCCGCAGTTGCTTCACGTCGAGCTGCGCGAAGTTGGTCATGCCCGCCTGCCGCAGGCCGTTCTGCAACGCCTCCTCCGCCACCTTCGGTCCCAAATCCCGCGC
Source organism: Limisphaerales bacterium (assembly GCA_009773355.1). Classification (GTDB taxonomy): domain Bacteria; phylum Verrucomicrobiota; class Verrucomicrobiia; order Limisphaerales; family SXTU01; genus SXTU01. Next base: position 21,646 of record WRPG01000026.1, on the reverse strand, counting down.
GAACGGCACCGCCGCACGGGCCACGCCGACCTTCAAGCCCGTCCAGCCGCCCACCACCGCGCCCAGGCCGATGCCGAGCAGCGCCAGCCACCACGAAAACTTTTTCTCCGACCGTGGTCGCGTCGCAAACGCCCCCGCCGCGTGCAGCCCTGCGTGCAACAACGCCGCGAGGAGCAGCGCCAGCAACCCGCCCAGCACCATCGCGCCCGCCGCGCCGGCAATGAGCTGGCCGACCGAGAACTGCGAACCCGCGTCGAGATTCATCCGGCCCAAGTAGGACAGTCCCCCGCCCCGTCAGCAAGCCCGCACGTTCCCCATCCGCCAAGCCCTACTTTCTACTTCGCCCCCGCGCCCGTCAGCACCACGGGAATGGTCTTGAGCAGGATTTTCAAGTCCAGCCACAGCGACCAGTTGTCAATGTATTCGAGGTCCAGCCGCACCCATTCCTTGAAACTGCTCACGTCGTTGCGGCCGCTGATCTGCCACAGGCAGGTCAGGCCCGGCTTCACGCTCAGGCGGCGGCGGTGCGCGGGATCGTTGATGCGGCGGATTTCGTCCACCGGCAGCGGGCGCGGGCCGACGAGGCTCATCTCGAAGCGCAGCACGTTCCAAAGCTGCGGCAGCTCGTCAATGCTCCACTTGCGCAGCCACCGGCCCAGCGGCGTCACGCGCGGGTCGTTCGTCACCTTGAACACCGGGCCGTCCATCTCGTTGAAGCTCGCCAGCTCCGCCTGCAACTGCTCGGCGTCCGTGACCATCGTGCGGAACTTCAGCATCGTGAAGGGCCGGCCATTCAGCCCGCTGCGCTGCTGCCGGAAGAACACCGGTCCGCGCGAGGCCAACCGCACCGCAACCGCCACGGGCAACAATATCAACGGCGTGAGCACCACCAGCAGCGCCAGCGCGCCGGCGAAGTCCAGCACCTGCTTCGCCACGCCCTGCCAGCTCGCCTCCGGCGCGGAGCGGAACACCACCGTGGGCCGGCCCAGGAAATCATCCACGCTCGTCTGCGAGATGCGGGTCTTGAAGAAGTCCGCCAGCAGCCAGACCTCCACGCCCTCCAGCTCGCACAGCTCGATGACCTTCTCGACGTGCTCAAAATACGTGTGGCGCGCGCTGAGGATGACCCCGTTGGCCGAACGCTCGTGGAGCAGTTCCACGAGCCGTTCCCACGAGGTCTGGCTCACGTCCAGCCGCGCCAAAATCTCCACCGTCCCGCGCGCCTTCGCGTCGAGGTCACGCGCGATCTGCGCCGTGTCCTCGTCGGTGCCCACCAGCACCAGCCGGCGCTTCAACTGCTCCTGGCCGAGCTTGGACAGCAGCCACCGCCGCAGCAGCTCCTCCTTGGCCATCACCAGCACGAAGCTGAACGCGCCGAAGAGGAAGATGACCCAGCGCGCCAGCTCCTGCTTGCGGAGGAACAACCCGGCGACCACGCCCAGCACCGCGATGGTCACGGCATGGGACAACACCCACGCCGTCTCGCGCCGCGAAAAGAGCAGCGGGCGGTTGTAGAAGCCCAGCGCCTTGAGGAGCAGCAGCGTGCCGGGAATGATGAGCAGGTAGAGCCAGAGGTATTGCTCAAACGGGTGGATCTCCTCCAGCCCCGGCCAGTAGTTCACCGCCGCCGAGCGCACCGTGTGGGCCAGCCAGAACGCGAAGGCAAACAATCCCGCATCCGCCCATTGCTGGATCACCGCCCGGATTTGTCGCTGTCGCCTGAGCATGAGTCGTCGCTGGTTTTATCGCGTTGCGCCGCTGTCTGGCAATGCCGGCCTCGGCTCCGCGCGCCCCGCGAGCAGCCGCTGGCCCGCCGCCACGCCGAGCAACGCGTGCGTGAATTCCGTGATGTGCCGCTGGCCGTGGGCCACGTGCAGGTCCGCGACGCCCGCATACGGCCGCAACAGCGCCGCGTAAGCCAGCACCCCGTCGCAGTGCCGCTCCGCCGCCGCGTGGGCCACCGCGTTCAACGACGCACGGGCCGTCGTGCGCTCATCGGTCTGCGGCAGGTCGAGCACGAGCGACTTGATCCCCCGCGACCGGCAGAACCCGCCCAGCCGCGCCAGCAACGCCGCCGCCAGCCGCGATTCATGCTCGTCTGCCGCGCGCGTGGCCACGGCGCTTTCCACCGGCACCGCCGCCCGCGCGCTGGCCGCCAGCCGGGACTTGTGGTGCTCCCACACGAGGTTGAACACATGCGCGTAGGCGTAGGAATGCTCGCCCAGCCACTTGGCCCCCGGCACGGCATAGAGCTTGTCCTGGATGCTCACCCCCGGCAGGTGCTCACGTTTGACGACCTTGAGCGAACCGTCGGCCTCAAGCTGGAACAGGCCGGCCTTGAGGTTGTCCTCGTAGTCGTTGGCAAAGAAGCCGACCACGACCGCGTCGGGCTGCCACTTCACGCCTTCGCTTTCGAGATACGCCACCTGTTCCGCCGTGCCAAAGCCCGAGACGCCCGCGTTGATGACCTCGGCCCGCAGGCCGTTCGCGTTGAGGAAACGCTCCAGCACCGCCGCGTAGGTGTGCTCCTGCCGCACTTCGTAACCCTGCGTGTGCGAATCGCCAAGGCACAGCACGCGGAAGACCCCCGGCGGCTTGGGCCGCGCGAACTCGCGGTCGTTGCGCAACCCGGCACTGTTGATTCGGAACTCCCATTCCCCGTCACGGCTGCGATGGTGGAACCGCTCATTCGCCCGCAGGCGGCGCAGCTTGAACTCCCCATAATCCGCCCCGGTGTGATAGCGCGGAAACAAGACGATCCGGTCCCCCAAGGTCAGGCGCACGCCCGCCTCCACGACCAGCGCTGCCAGCAGACACGCCCCCGCGAGCAGCGCAATTCGCGCCCCCCGGCGTCGCCGTTGCTCCGGCTGCAAACGGGGAGACGCGGCCAACCCCGGTTCCGCCGCTGTTTGCCGTTCTGCCATCGTGGCGAAACCGTGCCACGCCGGGAGTGCCGGGTAAATACAGGTTTTCCCCGCCCTGTCCGGCACCCCCGCCCAGCCTCACGCAAACGTCACGCTCGGGAACTTCTTCTGCACCACCGCCTTCTGCTTCGGCCACTCATTCGCTTTCCAGTGCGGCCAGTCGCAGGTGCTGGCGAGCCGTTTCCCGTCCGGCGTGCAAAGCCACAGCTTCACCGGCACCGCGCCCTCGCAGACGAGCGGGTGAAACTCCAGCTTGAAGCACTCCTGCAACTTCACCTGCGCCTCGGGTGACATCGCTGTGCGCCCGCCACCCTCGGCCTCCTCGGAGTAGACCAGCTTCGCCGGCTTGCCCGTCGGCCACGGAAATTGCACCGGCGTGAGTTCCTCCAGCCAGCCCACCTGCTCCGACGCAAGATGCGCATGGAAGCCCTCCTTCAGCGAAGCCCCTTGCGCCTCCTTCTGCAACGTCAGCCCCTTGAACGCCCGCGCCAGCGCCGCCGTCATGGCCGCATCATCGAACGGTTGGTATTCCAAGTCCGGCAGCGCGGCGGCGACCAGGTTCACCCGCGCGATGAACTGCTTCACCTCGTGACTCAGGTTCGGCAGTTCAAACCACCCGCGCATCACCGCCTCCGCCAGACACCGCCCCGACGCCTCCGGCTCCGTCTCGCGCTGGTGCTCGTGGCCGATGACAAGGTCGGCAAAGCGCGCGAGCTTCACCGCCGCCACGCGCTTGTGCGTGCGGTCGAACAAGTGCGTCACCGTCGCTGAGAGATGCTGCGGATAAAGCTCCTTCAACCACTCTGGCTTCACCGCCGTCGCGAGGCCCAGCAACGTCAGCGGACGCAGCGCGCCCTCCGTCTCGCGAATCGCCGCCGCGACGAGGAGCGTCGCGCTATGCACCACGCTCTCGCGCATCAACGTCCCCTGCCGCCCTTCTGTCATTTCGCACTCCAGCGTCCCTTGGTCGCGCCGGATGGCGAGCTGGTCAATGAACCCGGCGGTGAGGCACTTGAGCAGCGCGGCCTCGTCCGGAGCTTCCTGACTTTGAACTTTGGACTTTGAACATTGAACTTCCTCCTCCCCCAGCCCTTCCCGCTCCGCAATCCCCAGCACCTGCAAGTAAGTCTGCTCCACCTCGCGCGCAACCTTCGCGTTGATGCCGTAGCGGCGGCACGTCTCCGGGTTGAACCCGTTCTTCTTCGCGAAGTGATAGGCGCGCATCAGCGTGAAGAAATCCGAGTCCTGGCTGGCCTCGAACAGCTCGCGGTTCTCCGCCGCCCGCGCGTCGCCGCGCTGCACGCGCATAAGCAAGTCGCGCCCGCTCACCAGCGCCGCGCACAGCGACGCCGACGGCACGCACCCGCGACGCCCGGCCTCGACCAGCATCCGCGAGTAGCGCGGGTGCATCGGCAAGCGGAGCATCTGGCGGCCGATGTCCGTGAGGTCTGAAGGAGAAGATAGAGGAGAGAGGCTAGAGGATAGAGCAGCGCGTCCGTCCGCCCCTCTATCTTCTAGCCTCTTTCCTCTATCCTCTGCCCGCTCACGAAGCGCCCCCAGCATCACCAACAACCGCTCCGCCCGCTCCACCGCCGCCGGGTCCGGCTTGTCGAGCCAGTCGAATGTCACCGCGCTCTTGATGCCCAGCGAGTGCAGGAGCAGGACGACCTCCGCCAAATCCGCGCGCTGAATCTCCGGCGTGTTGCGCTCGGGCCGGTTCAAGTGCCCGCTCTCCGTCCACAACCGCCAGCAGGTGCCCGGCGCAGTGCGGCCCGCGCGGCCCTTCCGCTGGTCCGAGCTCGCGCGGGAAATCTCCTCGATGAATAGCGTTTGAATCCCGCGCTCCGCATCGTAGCGCGCCACGCGCGCCTCGCCGCTGTCCACCACGTGCATGATACCGTCAATGGTCACGCTCGTCTCGGCGACGTTCGTGGACACGACAATCTTCCGCTGGTCGCTCGGGCAGAACGCGAGGTCCTGCTGCTCCGGCGAAAGGTCGCCGTGCAACGGAATGAAATCGCAGTCCTCCGCGAGATCCGCTGCCCGCAGTGCGTTGATGGTCGCATTAATCTCGCCCATGCCGGGCATGAACACGAGCACATCGCCCGGCCCGCCATGATTGACGATGCGCTCCACCGCATCCGCCGCCTGCTCGGTCGTGGGCCGCCGGTCGAGATGCTCGGCGTAGCGGACTTCGACCGGGAAGCAGATGCCCTCGCTGACGAGGACTGGAGCAGGTGAGAAAGTGTGAGAGTGAGAAAGTGAGCCGGTTGGTTCGGATGCCTTCTCACTTTCCCGCTTTCCCACCTGCTCACCTGCCTGCCCTAAGTAAGCCGCCACCGGCTCCGCATCCAGCGTCGCGGACATCACGACGATCTTCAGGTCCGGCCGCGCCGTCTGCTGCAGTCGCTTCACCAGCGCCAGCGCCACGTCGGAAAGCAGGTTGCGCTCGTGGAACTCGTCGAAGAGCACCGCCGCCACGTCGGACAACTGCTGGTCATCTTGAAGCCAGCGCAGCAGCACGCCCTCCGTCACGAAGCAGATGCGCGTCGCGTCGCCGAGCCGGTCGTCGAAGCGAATCTGGTAGCCAACCTCGTCACCAAGCTTGCCGTCCCGTTCCCACGCCACCCGCGCCGCCACCGTCCGCGCCGCCACGCGGCGTGGCTGGAGCACGACGATGCGGAAGGGATTACGGAGGGCATGGGGAATAGGAGATGGGGAATGGGGTGAGTTGCCGAACGCCTGCCGCTCCCCATTCCCTATTCCCCAGAACCCATCCCCTGCATCCGCCAGCATTTGCGGCACCTGCGTGGTCTTGCCGGAGCCGGTGGGTGCCACGAGCACGAGGCGGTTGCCGGTGCGGAGCGTCGCCACGATTTGCTCGTGGAGCTGCCAGATGGGAAGCTGCGCTTGCATCTCAGGACACCGGGCGAAAGCAGCGCGCCGTCAACGCAGCACCGAGCGGAGCAGAACCGCGGTGAGTGAGAGCACCATCATCAAGCCCATGGGCATGAACTTCTTCGCCTTGAGACAGCGCAGGCCGAAGACGATGGCCAGCACGCCGAGCAGCGCCGCGATGGTTCCATTCGGCCAGCCCAGCAGCAGCGCCAGCACGAGCGGCAGAGCGCAGGCGACGCTGGCGATGAGCGAAGCCTTGCTGCCGGCCTTCAGGAAGCCGACGAGGCCGCCCGCGACGAGCAGCACGATGTAAACCCACAGGACGACGTTTGGAGCAGTCATGGCGCGGAGGTTGTAGCGGCTGCGAGCGGGGATGCAATGCGGCAGTTCGCCTGCTCGGGGAAGATTTTCCTCACGCGAAGGACACGAAGGCCGCAAAGGCGCGCGGCCATCAACGCCGGCAGGGACGACCTGTGGTCGTCCTCGTGAATCCATTCGTCCTCGGGGCGTGGCAGCAAATCCATACGGGTGGAGAATGGAGTATCAAGGCCGCGCACAGCGACGGCCCTACCACACCGAAACCACTGCGAGGCTCGGGAGGTAAATCACTTCGCCGGCTCCTCGAACACCGCGCGAATCTTGTCGCGGAGGTGCGCCAGCTCGAAGGGCTTTTGCAGGAAGCCGGCGAGGCCCTTGCCGGCGAAGGTGATGGTGGCGTCGTGCTCGCTGAAGCCGCTCATCAGCACCACGCGCACGTCGGGGCGGAGCAGCCGCATCCGGGCGAAGGCCTCCGCGCCGTCCAAGTGCGGCATGGTCAGGTCCATGACCACGAGCGTGAACGCGTCGGGTTCCTGCTCGAACAGCTTCGCGGCCTCGCGCCCGTCGGCGGCCACGGTGACGGTGAAGCCGAGGTTTTCCAGCACACGGGCGACGACGGTGCGCACGGTCTCCTCGTCCTCGGCGAGCAGAATCCGGCCGCTGCCGCGCCAGCCGTCCGCGAGCGGGCTGGGGGCCGGCGCTTCCACCGCCGCGCCGGAAGCCATCGGCAGCAGGAGCTTGAACGTGGTGCCCTTGCCCGGCTCGCTGTAGACCTTCAACGCGCCGCGGTGCCCGCGCACGATGCCCAGCACGGCGGCCAGGCCCAGGCCGCGCCCGGTGAACTTCGTCGTGAAGAACGGCTCGAAGATGCGGGCCTTCAGCTCGGGCGTCATGCCGCAGCCGGTGTCGCTGACTTCGAGAAACACGTAGTCGCCCTCGGGCAGGCTGTGCGCGAGCTGCGTGTCCGCGAGGTAATGGCGGTCGGCGCGCACCAGCCCGGTGTGCAGGGCGATGATGCCGCTGCGGTCGCCGATGGCCTCGGAGGCGTTGATGACGAGGTTCATCACGATCTGCCGGAGCTGCGAGGCGTCGGCCACCACCGGCGGCAGGCCGGCGGCGAGGTCGAACCTCAGCACGGCCTTCTTGCTGATGGAGACTTGGAGCAGGTGCGCGGTGTCCTGCACGAGCCGGGTGAGGTCGAGCGGCTGGACGACGAAGCGGCCCTTGCCGGCATAGGCGAGCATCTGCTTGCACAGCTCGGCGGCGCGCAGGGCGGTCTGCTCGATCTGTTCGAGCGCGGGCTCCACGGGCGAGCGCGGCGGCAGGTCCAGCCGCGCGAGGCTGGCGTTGCCCAGGATGCTGGTGAGCAGGTTGTTGAAGTCGTGCGCGATGCCGCCGGCCAGCACGCCGAGGCTCTCCAGCTTTTGCGTCTCCTGCAACCGGCCCTCGATGCGCTCCCGCTCCGCCTCGGCGACGGCGCGCTCGATGGCCGCGCCGAACACCTCGGCGGCGGTCTTCAACGCCTCCAGCTCGACGGAAAACCAGTCGCGCTCCTCGTCGGCCTGGCCGAGCGAGAGAAAGCCCCACCACACGTCGCCCGCGAAGATGGGCGTGAGCGCGAGGGACTTCATGCCCTTGCGCTCGGGGATGTGCCGCTCCGAGGCGGGCAGCTCTCGGACGCGCCCGTGGACCGTCTCGCCGCGCGCAAGCAGTTCGCGCCAGCGCGCGCAACCGGCGGCGTCATAGCCCAGCGGCACGGCGGGAGCGGCGTCAGCCGACGGCGGCCAGGTGCTAAACACGCGGAAGGCCGGCAGGCCATCCAGCGTTTCGTTGGCGAACAGGCAGACGGCATCGGTGGCGGTGGCCTCGCCCAGCTCGGCGAGCACTTCCGGCGTGGCGGCCTGCCACGAATCCGCGTGCAGGAGCGTCTGGGCCGCGCGGGTGACGGCGTGGAGAATCCGGTCGCGCCGCTCCAGCGCCACCTGCGTGCGGCGGCGCTCGGAGATGTCGCGCACATGAATCAGCGCGGCGACCTTGCCGCCATACTCAAAGCGCCGCGCCGCCAGCTCGATGGGGACGACCCGTCCATCCAAGGCCAGACTCTCGCTCTCCAGGATCGAAGTCACCTTGGTGAACAAGCTCGCAAAACTGTTGCTCACCTCCGCGCGCCGCTCCGCCGGCACCAGTTCGGTGACGTGCCGGCCCAGCAGTTCCCCGCGGGTCATGGCGTGCAGCCGGCAGGCGGCGGGGTTGGCGTCGAGCACGATGCCCTCGCTGCTCTCGACGAAGACCGCGTCGGGCGAGCTTTCAAACAGCACGCGGAAGCGCGCCTCGCTGTCGGCCAGCGCCTGGCGCTCGCGTTGCCGCGCGGTGATGTCGCGGCTCACGCCCACGATGGCCGTGATCACGCCGGCCTCGTCGCGCACCGGCACCTTCGTCGTGAGGAACCAGCCCGTGCCCCCGCCCGGCAGCGTGAAGGACTCCTCGCGGTTGATGACCGTCTGGCCGCTGGTGAGCACCGCGCGGTCGTCGGCGGTGTAGGCGTCGGCGTTGACCTTCGTCGCCGGGAAGTCATGCACCGTGCGGCCCGCGCCGTCGTCGCCGGGCGCCAGACCCAGCACGCGGCGGCTGGCGGCGTTGAGCAGCAGGAACCGGCCGGTCTGGTCCTTGATGTAAATGGAATCGGGGATGGCATCAATCAGCGTGCGCAGCAATTGCAGTTGTCTGGTCGCTTCACGCTCCGCCTGCCGGCGCGCGGCGGCCTCGCTGGAGAGTCGCACGCTGGTCTTGGACAGTTCTTCCGTGCGCGTGGCCACCTCCGATTCCACCCGCGCCTTGCGGCGCAGCATCGTGCGCGCGTAGAGCGCGCCCCCCAGCGTCAGCACCCATCCGCTGAACAACGCCCCGTAAGGATGCGCCGTCCGCAGCGCCGCCAACGCCCCCGGCGCGGGCCGGAACAGCAGCGCGAACTGCCGCTCGCCGAGCTTCATCCGCAGCTCCGTGTGCCAGCCGTCGCGCATCTGCGCCTCCGTCGGCACCGGCGCGCCCGCCGAGGCCTTCGCGGGGAGGAAATGAACGACCCGCTCCGGGCTGCCGGGGGTCAAATCCAGCGGCATCAAATCCAGCGCCGTCGGAGGCGCGTCCCGCATCGCGGAACGCAGAAAATCCCCCGTGCGCAACACGCCCTGGACAAATCCTGTGAGCCGCGCCGGCCGCTCCGCCGCCGGCGGCACCCCGCCGCCGCCATACACCGGCATGACGGCCACGTAACCCAGTTGCCGCTCCGGCTCCTGCACCAGCCGGATGGGGCGGGAAAGGACGAGATCGGCCAGGTCACGCGCGCGGCCCAGCTCCGCGCGGCTCGGCCCCACCGCCAGGTCGTAGCCCAGCGCCGCCTCGTTGCCCGCCAGCGGCTCGACGTAAAGGATCGGCCAGTGCGACGCCCGGTCCGCCGCGCGCACGAGCACGCCGGCGGCGTTGGTCTGCGTGAACTCGAAGGGCCGCGCCAGTTCGCTGCGCGCCTGCGATTCCACCCGCGCCCGCTCCGCCGGCGCCACCACCGGCACCCATTCCAGCGCCCGCAAGCCCGGATGCCGCTGAAGCAGCGGACGCGCAACCTCCGCAAACTCCGCGCGCGACAGGTCACCACGCCGCCCCAACAGCTCCGCCAGGTTGTGCAGCACCTCGTCGCACGTCTCCGCCGACGCCCGCACCGCGCTGGCCGCCGCCTGCGCCTGCAGCGACAGATGCAGCTCCGCGCGCTCGTCGTCCCACTGCCGGACCAGCTTGAACGCGCCCAGCGACAGCGCCGCGCCCAGCGCCACGACGGCGACAATCCAGACCTGGTCCCGAACCGCGCCGGCCGGGGCCGACGGCGGCGCGGCGGGAGGGGTGGAAGCGCTGGCCATGCGGCGGGATGTTGAGCAGTCGGGGACGGCGTCACAACTTTTTTGCGTCCGCCCCGGGAAAAAGTCCCGGCGCGAGGCCGAAATCTCCGCTTGCAATGAAACCGCCGTTGCCTACTCTCTCGACGCTCTTCTTACGGAAGCGAGCGTAGCTCAGTCTGGTAGAGCGTCACCTTGCCAAGGTGAATGTCGAGGGTTCGAATCCCTTCGCTCGCTCCACTTTCTCCCCAGCCCGTGCTTGAAGCTGCTTGGCTCACCCAGTCACGCCAGTCTTGAGGGCGATTTCCTGCTTGGCCATTTCCGCGAGATCTTCAAACGCCACGAGGCTGGCCGGCGGGAACTGGCGCGGGCGCGTGTCCACGAAGCAGAGCGTCCCGATGCACGCGCCGTTGGGCAGGATGAGCGGGAAGCCTGCGTAGAAACGAATGCGCGGGTCGGTCGTCACCAGCGGATTCTCGGCGAAGCGCGCGTCTTGCAGCGCGTCGGGGATGATGAGCGGCTTGCGCAGCACCACGACGTGCGCGCAGAAGGCGACTTCGCGCGGGGTTTCCTTCGTGGAGAGGCCCTGGCAGGACATGAACCACTGGCGGTTCTCGTCCACGAACGAAATGTAGGCGATGGGCACGTCGGCGAGCGCCTTGGCCACGCGCGTGATGCGCTCGAAGCGCTCCTGCGGTGCGGTGTCCAGCAGGTTCAGCGCGCGCAGGGCCGCGAGGCGGCTGGCCTCGTCCTCGGGCTTGGCGGCGCGCTGCCAGCGGCACGACGTCCGCATGATCCACGCCTGCATGTGCGTGCGGGCGAAGGTCGGCGAAAACGGCGGCGTGAGCCAGTCGGTCACGCCGGCGGCCTGGCCGGCGACGCGGTCCTCGGTGTCCGCGAGGACGACGACGGGCACGTCGTTCCCCTCCACCGGCGTGGCGCTCCGCATGGCGCGGCACAGCGCGAAGTCGTCGTTGCCCGGCAGATCCCGCTCCACGATGACCAATGACGGATGCTCCGCCCGCACCAGCCGCCAGGCAGTCGGGCCGTCCTTCGCCTCCAGCACCCGCAGGCGGTGTGAACGCGCGGCGTCGGCCAGCGTGCTGGCCTGCGCGGAACTCGCCACAGCCAGAAGCACGGAATGCTCGACCAGCCCGCCGAGATCGCTCGCCAGGGCGGTGTCAGGCGTGGCGGCGGAATCGCCCGTGAGGGCGGCCGGCGCGGCCACGTCCACCGCCATGCCGTCGGCGGCGGCGAAGACTTCGAGCGGCGAGGCCGGATCGTGCTTCGCGGCGCGCACCGCCGCGACGACGGCGTCAATCGCCTCGTCATCCCGCATCGGGTCGTGGTGCGTGAAGGCGAGGCGTTTCGCGCCGGCGGCGCGGCACACGTCCATCGCGTATTCCATCGTGCTGTGGCCCCAGCCGACTTTCTGCGGGTATTCGGCGGCGGTGTATTGCGAGTCGTGGACCACGAGATCGGCCCCGGTGAGAAACTCGACGTGTCGCTGGTCGCGGATGTTGTAGTCGCGGCTCGCCACTTCCGCCGGCTTGGAGAACGGCTCGTGGTCGCAGGCATACACCACCGTCGCGCCGCCGGATTCCATCCGGTAGCCCAGCGTGAGCGCGGGGTGGTTCAGGTAGCGCGTGGTGATCTTGATGTCGCCAACCTGGAAGATGCCCTCGACCAGCTCGTGGTAGCGGATCTTCGCGCCCATCGCCTCCAGCGAGATGGGGAAGTAGGTGTATTGCATCTGCCCCGCGAGCGTCTCGCGCAGGGACTGCCCCAGCCCGCGCGGCGCGTAGATGTCCCACTCGTTGCCCGGGATGAAGAGCGGCGCGAAGAAGGGCAACCCCTGGATGTGGTCCCAATGCGTGTGGCCGATGAGAATGCTGCCCTTGATCGGCTTCTTGCCGCTGGCCATCAGCGCGCAGCCGAGGTCGTGGATGCCGGTCCCGCAATCCAGCACCAGCAGCGTGCCGGCGGCGGACGTGACCTGCACGCAGGAGGTGTTGCCGCCGTAGCGAGTCCGGGTGCGGCCAGGCTTGGCGAGCGAGCCGCGCGTGCCCCAGAACTGCACGCGAAGCGCGGGTGGGGATTGGGATTCCATGCGTTGCAGTCTTTGTGGCGGCCCACTCCAGTCAAGCGCTTTGTGGAATCCCCACGGACACTGCAATTTCAACTTCGTCGTCGCCGGGCCAAGTCTCTTCAGTAGAATGCGGCCCATGCGTCACCAACTCCTCCTCGCTCTCTGCCTCGCCGCGTTCACGACTCCGCTTCGCGCCGACGACTGGCCGCAATGGCTCGGCCCGCAGCGTGACGGCCATTGGCGCGAGACAGGCATCGTGAAGTCCTTCCCCGCCGGCGGCCCGCCGGTGCGCTGGCGCACGCCCATCGGAGCCGGCTACACGGGGCCGGCGGTGGCCGGCGGGCGCGTGTTCGTGACGGACCGCGTGCTGACGCAAGGCGCGCGGAACCCGGCGAACCCGTTCAATCGCGGCGTCATCCCCGGGAACGAGCGCGTGCTCTGTCTCGACGAGGCGACCGGGAAGATTCTCTGGCAGCACGAATACGAGTGCCCCTACGACGTGAGCTATCCCGCCGGCCCGCGCGCGACGCCGGTCGTCAGTGGCGGCAAGGTCTGGACGCTCGGCACCGAGGGGCATCTGTTCTGCCTCGACGCGAAGGACGGGAAAGTCATCTGGTCGCACGAGTTCAAGAAGGACTTCAACGCCAAGACGCCGATTTGGGGCTTTGCCGCAAACCCGCTGCTCGATGGCAACAAGCTCATCTGCCTCGTCGGCGGCGAGGGCAGCGTGGCGATGGCGTTCGACAAGGACACCGGCAAGGAACTCTGGCGCGCGCTCACTGCGAAGGAGCCAGGCTATGCCCCGCCGATGATTTTCCAGGCCGGCGGCAAGCGGCAGCTCATCATCTGGCATCCCGAGTCGCTCAACTCGCTCGATCCCGAGACGGGGAAAGCCTATTGGAGCGAACCCTTCGCCGTGCGTTCCGGCCTGACCGTCCCCACGCCGCGCGTGCTGGGCGACAAGCTGTTCATCACTTCGTTCTACAACGGCCCGATGATGCTCAAGCTCGCCGCCGACAAACCCGCCGCCGAGGTCGTCTGGCGCGGCACGAGCAGCAACGAGCGCAACACTGACAAACTCCACGCCATCATGTGCACCCCGTGGTTCGAGGACGGCCACATCTACGGCGTGTGCAGCTACGGCCAGCTCCGCTGCCTCAAGGCCGACACCGGCGAGCGCCTCTGGGAGACGTTCAAGGCCACTGGAGCCACCGGCGACAACGGCGGGCGCAATGACCGCTGGGCGCACGCCTTCCTCATCAAGCACGCCGACCGTTTCTTCATCGCAAACGAGAAGGGCGACCTCATCATCGCGAAGCTCTCACCGCAGGGTTACGAGGAAATCAGCCGTGCCCACCTGCTCGAACCGACCGGCAACGCCGGTGCCCGTCCCGTGGTCTGGTCTCATCCCGCCTTCGCGAACAAGCGCGCCTACATGAGGAACGACAAGGAACTCATCTGCGTGGACTTGGCGGAGAAGTAGGACAGCGCGTCTCGCCTGTCTTTCCATTTCAATTTTCCCGCGCCAGCGGAATTCCGCCCAGGCGGGTTCTGTCAGTCAGAAGGACAGGCGGGACGCGCTGTCCTACTCAACACCCGCACGGCTTGCGCCGCGCGCGCTTCGTCTGCTCATGCGAGTGGCCTTCCTTCTGGCAGTCAGGGCAGACGCCGAAGAACTCCAGCTTGTGCGTCACGCTCTTGAAGCCGTGCGCGGCGGCGACGCGCTGCTCCAGTTCCTCCGCGAAGCAGTCGTCAATCTCCACGATGTCAGCGCAGCAGGTGCAGACGAGGTGATGGTGGTGCGCGTGCTCGTCGCCCGTGACCAACTCGAAGCGCGCCGTGCCGTCACCGAAGTCGAAGCGCTTCACCATGCCCATGCCTTCGAGCAGGTGCATCGAGCGGTAGATGGTCGCGAGGTCGCAGTCGCCCTTCGCCAGCGCGGCGTGGATTTCCTTGTTCGTCATCGGATGCCGGTGCTCGCGGAGCAACGCGAGGATGGCCTGCCGCGGCCCGGTGACGCGCTGGGACTTCTGTCGCAGCCGCGAAGTCAGGTCAGCCAACGGTTCGGCGGAGTGGTCGTGTGCGTGGGAATGGGTCTTCTTCATGGGCGGCACGGCACCGCGTGCCAGGTCAGAATCGTTTATTGTAGTCCTCGTGCGTGCCGATCCATTGCCATAGGAAACTGTCACCCGTGAACTTCCCAACCGCCCTGTAGTGGTCGCCGACCCGCACGGACCAGTTGGGTTTGCCGATGGATTTGAAATGCAGGGAGGGATGAAAGGCGTTCGCAGACCACAGCGCGTAGTTCTTGCGGGCGAGCATCCGGACGGGCAGAGGCAGAGCGCGATAGAGTTGCCAGAATTCCTGCGTGCCACTGCTGGGGATGGTCACGGCTCGCGAAGGATTTCGTTCAAGGGACGCGTGTGTCCGGAGGACTGGGCGGCATCACCCGCGCGGTTGAAAGCGGAGAGCTTGCCCTGCTGCACGTCGCGCTTCATCTGCCGGTCCCAATCATCGTCGGCCCAGCCGCATAGCTCGGCGGTGATTTCAGCCCGCTCCTCAAGTGAGAGCTTGCCGATGGCCTCGCGGATTTCCATTACCGTGCTCATGTCTCGAAAGTGCCGCGCGGAGAGAGTTTTGGCAAATCAGGATTCACCATGCGCAAACCTCAAGCAGCCTTCACTGGCTTGTTCAGCCACAGCTTGCTCACCAGCAGCGAGCCGATGAACACCGCGATGCACGCCATCACGATGGCCGGGCCGCAGGGGATGTCCCAGTGGTAGCTCGCCACGGTGCCGGCCGCGCCGCCGAACAGGCCGATGATGAGACTGAGGATGAGCTGCTGGCGGAGGTTGCGCGCGAGGTTGCGCGCGGCGGCGGGCGGGATGACCACGAGCGAGGTGACGAGGATGATGCCCAGCAGCCGGATGCTCAGTGACACGACCACGGTGAGCACGAGCACGAAGGCGTAGTTCAGCCAGCGCGTGCGCACGCCGCAGACGTGCGCGAGGTCTTCGCTCGCGGTGAGCAGCGCGAGCGGACTCAACTTGGCAAACAGCCACACGCCAATGGCTCCGCACAGCACCACGGCGAGCCACACGTCGTCCGGGCCGACGCTGAGGATGTCGCCGAAGAGGTAGCGGTGCAGCTCGCCGCGCCGGTTCTTGAGCAGGCTCAACACGATGATGCCGAACGCCACGGAGCCGGAGAGCAGCAGCGCCATGATGGTGTCGGTGAGCAGGTCGGTGTGCTCCTTGAGCCAGAGAATCGCCGCCGCCACGAGCAGGCTGAACAGCACCATCGGCCAGGTGGGGTCTTCGAAGCCGAGGAGGAAGCCCAGGCCGATGCCCGCGAGCGCGCCGTGAGCGATGGTGTCGCTGAAGAAGGCCATCCGCCTCGCGGTGACGAACACGCCGAGCAGCGCGCACAGCGGTCCCATGACGACGGCCACCGCGAAGGCGCGGAGCATGAAGGGTTCGATGTCGGAGAGCAGGTTCATTGGGCAGCCCCTCCGCCAGGGCCGTGCGAATGGTTGTGGTGATGGTGATACGGCGTGACGTTCAGGCCGTAGGCTTCCTTGAGCGAGTCGGCATTCATGACGTGCTCGGGCGAGCCTTCGCAGCAGACGACGCCGTTGAGGGCATAGACCCACGAGGCGTGGCGATGGACCATCGAGAGGTCGTGCGAGACGAGCACGACGGTGAGTTTGTGGCGGCGGTGAACCTCCGCGATGGTTTCGTAAAAGTCCTGTTCGCCGGGCGTGTCCACGCCGGCGGTGGGCTCGTCGAGGAGGAGCAGGTCGGGATTCCGCAGCAGCGCGAAGACGATGAGCACGCGCTGAAGCTGCCCGCCGGAGAGCGCGGCGATGGGGCGGTCCAGCAACGACTCGGCACCCAACTCGGCCATGCCGGCGCGGAGGCGGTCGTCGGTGTCGCGGTGGCGGTGCCAGAACCAGTGCTGCGTCTCGCGCAGGCGCAGGGCGAGGAATTCGCGGACGCTGAGGATGAAGCTGCGGTCGAGGGCGAGGCGTTGCGGCACGTAGCCGACGCGGGGCAAAGCCTTCTGCAAGTTGCTCTCGCCGAAGAGGCGGACCTCGCCGGAGTCAGGCTTTTGCAGGCCGACGATGGCGCGCAGCAGCGTGGTCTTGCCCGAGCCATTCGGGCCGATGAGCGCGACGAGCTGCCCGCGATGCAGGTGCAGGTTCACCCCGCGCAAGATGGCCTGTCCACCGAGCGTGACGCGCAGGTCGCGCACGGAGACGGCGATGTCAGCGGCGGAGTGGCTGCAGGTGGTGTGGGAGGGTTGGTTCAAGTCATTGAAGTTTTTGGCGACGGCCGGTCAAGTCGTCGCGACAGATTTGCCAAGCTCCGCGAGGAAGTCTTCCAAGACGGTCGCTCGGCTTCCATAGACACCTGTTTGCGCTAACGAAAATGCGTCGTCATAACGCAGGATGAATCTTAGGTCAGAGGGAATCTCGCCGGGGCCTTCGCAAGTAACGGCGTAATAGAGAGCACCGGCAATTCGTTCTGCCTGGAGAGGATTCGAGCGGATGAAATCGTGCAAATAACCAAGCGATTGGCGAAGTGCTTCCCAGTATTCCGCACCCGTAGAAAGACGATGAAGAAACGAGATGATGTCTGCTGTGTTCTCAGGGCTTGTTTGAACGAGTTCAAGCAAAGCATCAGGAAGTGGGTCTAAACCAATCACTTGTTCGTCCGCCCATTTGATAACTTCATTCCCTCGGATTGCCCCAGCCTGGAACAGCAAACTCATTCTTAATGCACCTTGGGAAAGAGCCTTCACTTCAAATGCTTCAGCAGCGTGTTGAGGTTCCGCCGCAGGCCTTCCTCGTAGGCGGTGGGCTTGAGCGGGCCGGTTTCGAGGGTGTCGAGTTCGGCGACGGGGACTTTGGCGTCGCGGGAGATGCGCTCGGCGAGCTTGGGGGAGAATTGCGGCTCGGTGAAGATGACTTTCACGTCCTTCTCGCGCATGACCTTGAGCAGGGCGGCGAGATACTTGGGCGACGGCTCGGTGTCCGGCACCTCCTCGATGACGCCGATGAGGTCGAGGCCGTAGCGGCGCGTGAAGTAGGGAAAGGCGTGGTGGTAGGTGACGATGCGGCGGCCCTTGGCGGGCGCGAGCACGGCGGCGAGGTCGCGGTCGAGGGCGTGCAGGCGCTCGACGTAGCGGGCGGCGTTGGCGGAATAGCCGGCGGCGTTCTTCGGGTCGGCCTTTTGCAGCGCGGCGAGGATGTTCGTGACGGCGTGCGCGGCAAGCGTGGGGTCGAGCCAGAGGTGGGGGTTGGGACCGTCGTGGTGGTGATGGCCGTGCTCGCCGGGGAGGTGGATGTGCGGAAGTTCGGTGATGAGGCGGTCCTTGGGCACGCGGGCGAAGGCCTCGACGACGGTGGCGGTGCGGGAGCCTTTGGCGGCCTTGAGCGCTTTGCTGAGCCAGTCCTCCATGCCGTGGCCGTTGATGACGAAGAGCTGCGCGCCGGACAGCTTGCGGAGGTCGCGCGGGGCGAACTGGTAGTCATGCGGGCCGACGTTGGCGGGGAGGAGGTTTTCGACTTCAGCGAGGTCGCCGGCGATGTTCGCGGTGAAGCAATAGACGGGGAGGAAGCTGGTGAGGACGTGGAGTTTGGCGGTGGGTTCGGCGGCGCGGGTGCAGGCGGTGAGGGCGAGCAAGGGAAGCAGCGCCAAGGCGAGGAGGAGGCTTCGCTGCGAGAGAGTGGCCGCTCTCCCTCTCCACGGCCCTCTCCCGCTGGGAGAGGGGGGGACGGCGGCAGCGCTGGGCTTGGTTGGAAGCTGGCTCATGGCGGTAGTCATAGCGCGGGGCGGCGCTTCATGCAAACGATTTGCAGGCGATGGACACAAAAACTCCGCCTCGGCACGGGGCCAGAGGCGGAGGGTGAAAGCCTACTTCATCAACAGCATCTGCCGGGCGCGCTTGATGGCGGTCGTCACGCGGCGCTGGAATTGCGCGGGGAGACCGGTGTATTTGCGCGGCAGGATGCGTCCGTTGTCGGTGACGAACTGCTTCAACAGGGTCACGTTCTTGTAGTCAATCGCGTCGAGCGTGAACTCCAGCTTGGGCTTGGGACGGGGAGCGCGTTTCTCCGTGGTGCGGCCTTTGGCGTCCTTCTTGTCGGTGTGGGTCTTGCGAGGCATAGAGGTTATTTGATTTCGCGGTGCAGGGTGTGCCGGCGGAGGGCGGGATTGTATTTCTTCTTCTCCACCTTCTCCTGCTGGAGCTTCTTGTTGCGGCTGGTCTGGTAGCGGGAGGGCGACTTGCCTTCCTTGCGCGCTTCAGTGCATTCGATAGTTACGTTTTCACGGGCCATAAACTCTTATTCCTTTTCCTTGGCGGGTTTCTCTTCGGCTTCCTCCACGTCGCTGTCGTCAATGTCAGCCACGGCGGTGGATTCCATGGAGCCGAGGGCGGCGAGGCGTTTCTGACGGAGCGCGCCCTCACGCTCAAGCTGCGCCTGCGCCTCGACGGTGAAGCGCGTCCAAGGAATCGCCTCGAGACGGGCCTTGGGGATGTTCTTGTTGGTCAGTTCGCAGACGCCGAAGGTGCCGCGCTCGATACGCTTGAGCGCCTCTTCGATCTCGTAAATCGCGTCCTGGTCGGACGAGAGCAGGCTGAGGGCAAAGTCACGATCGAAGTTGTCCGTGCCGGAGTCGCCCATGTGGAGGCTGTAGCTCTCCATCTGGGTGGCGGACTCCTTCGCGAGGCCGTTCATCTGGCTGCGCAGGCGCTCGCGGAGGTCGAGCAGTGTGTTGTAATAACCCTGCCACTCCGGCTTGATTTTCACCTTGCCGTTGGGCGTCCACATCACGGACTGCCTCGGCTCCTGCTTGGGCGAGGCCTTGCCCAGGATCGCCGCGAGCGTGGCGGAGCCGACGTTCTTGGCTTTCTTGGCCGGAGCGGCCGGCTTTTTGGTAATCATCTTCTTCTTAGTCACAGCACAAAACTGGTTTTACCCGCGCGTGGACTTGCGAATTTCAACACTGTCGAGCAAGCCCGCCCGCAAAAGAGTGCGCGAATGTAGCAAGGTCGAGCTTTTGCGCCACAAAAATTTTCGGGAATCTTGAAGCCCGATTTTGCCCGTCAAAAAGCCATTCCCAGCGCGGGCAAGAGACGCGCCGAAGCCCTGATAATTCAGCCTCCTTCCCATCGCCGGACACCTGCGGCAGGCCGGCTACAACACATTCGCCGCCAGCTCGGCGAGGTCGGAGCGCTCGCCCCGTTGCAGCTCGACGTGCGCGGCGATGGCGTGGTCGCGGAACTTGCTGATGAGGTAGTTGAACCCGTTCGAGGAGCTGTCCACGTAGGGGTTGTCAATCTGGTAGGGGTCGCCGGTGAAGATGATTTTCGTGCCGTTGCCGACGCGCGTGACGATCGTCTTCACCTCCAGCGGCGTGAGGTTCTGCGCCTCGTCAATGATCATGAACTGGTTCGCGATGCTGCGGCCGCGGATGTAGCTCAACGCCTCGACGACGATGGTGCCGCTGCGAAGCAGGTCGCTGCTGCGGCGGTGGTCGTTGCCCATGTTCAGGTCGCTGAGAAGTTCGAGCGCGTCGTGAATCGGCTGCATCCACGGGCCGAGCTTTTCCTCCAGCGAGCCGGGCAGAAAGCCCAGCTCCTTGCCCATCGAAATGGTCGGGCGCGCCACGACCAGCCGGCGGAACTCGCGGTCCATCACCGTGCGCTTGAGGCCGGCGGCCATCGCCATGAGCGTCTTGCCGGTGCCGGCCTTGCCCATGAGCGTGACGAGCTTGATGCGGTCGTCGAGCAGCGCGTCGAAGGCGAAGTGCTGCTCGCGATTGCGCGGTTTGATGCCCCAAACGCCCTCGCGCACATCCACGATGGGCACGAGCTTCTTGCCGGTGGCGTCCACCTTCGCGAGCACGGTGCGCTTCGGGTTCGCTGGCTCGGTGAGCGTGCAATACTCGTTCGGGAAATACTGGCGGTTCGTCGGGAGCGGCAATTCATCCTCCGCGCGGAACTTCACGATTTGCTCCGGCGTCACCGCCAAGTCGAACATCCCGGAATACAAATCCTGCAACCGCACGCGGTCGGTCTCGTAGTCCTCGGCGGACAAGCCGTGCGCGTCGGCCTTGATGCGGAGGTTGATGTCCTTGCTCACGAGCACGGTGGCGACGTCGGGCTGGCCCTGCTTGACCATGAGCGCATGGGCGAGGATGCGGTTGTCCACGTTCTGAACCGTTGTATGCAGGCCGCCGTTGGCATTGCCGTTGCCGTTCTTGCTGTCGAGCAGGATGCGCAGGTGTCCGCCGTTCTGGAGCACGACGCCCTCGCTCAAGCGCCCCGTGCCGCGCAGGCTGTCCAGCATCCGCGACACGCCCCGCGCGTTCTGGCCCAGCTCGCTGGAGTCGCGCTTGAAGTTGTCAATCTCCTCCACGACCTCGATGGGGATGAGGACGTGGTTGTCCTTGAAGTTGAGGAGGGAGTTGGGGTCGTGGAGCAGGACGTTGGTGTCGAGGATGTAGTTTTTCACAATTGAAACAATGCACCTTGCCGCCGCGCCTGCGTCCGGCAGCGGAGCCGGAATCGGACGGGCGGAGTGCGACTTGGGAGTTGAACCATCAGGGGGAGAAATCAGCGGCCCGCGCCTTGGTCATGTGCGCATACCACGCGCGGATTTGCGTGTGCGCGGCGGGCAGCTCGTATTTGCGGGAGGCGAGGAAGTTGCCCAGCATCCCGTAGAGGTCGAAGTCCACGAAGCGCGGACGGTCGCCGAGCAGGAAGGGCTTCTCCAGCAGCATCTGCTCGTAGGGGATGAGCCGCTCCTCCAGTTGCTTGAGGAGCATCGGCTGCTCGTCGCGCCACCGCTCCAGGCAGCCACGCCCGAACTTCCGCTCCTTGTGCCGCACGAACGCCAGCCGCTCCCTCGCCGGGATGACCGCGCGGTAGTAAATGTCGTTCAGCCGGAACCCCAGCCCCTCGATCTCGTCCTCGATGTGCCTCCAGAGAATCGTCTGCAATCCGCGCAGGTGCGGCGGGAACAACCCCAGTCCCAGCTTGTTGTCGAGATACTTGGCGATCACCTGCGAGTCCTCGCCCGTCTCGAACACCACCTGCCGGCCATCGCGGATGATGGGCACCTGGTAGTAGCGCTCCCGCGTGAGCTTCCACACGAGCGAACGGTCGGTGTTGGGGATGTTGGTGATTTTGAACCGCACCCCCGCAAACTCCAAGATGCGCCGCTGCACGATGCAGAAGGGACTCCACGGAAACTGAATCAGCTCAATCATTCAACCTGGGCGACGGCGCGCACGCTTAATTCGCGTGCGCGGAATCTATGTTTGGCGACAAAGCGAAACAAGCGGAAGTTTGCGGGTGTCCTGATTCGCATGCTGATCGCCGCCAACGCCAGGCGCGAACGGCCGGAAACCTGTTTCCAAGGTTCAGGGCTGACGCATCAAAATAGTTCAGGTCGCTTTGAGCAGGCGGAGGAGGTAGTCGGGCTTGAGGGCAGCGTTGAGTTGTTTGCCCTTGGCCCCGCG
>WRPG01000154.1 GCA_009773355.1 Limisphaerales bacterium | reverse complement strand
ACGAGGCGGCTGGCCGCGGCGCTGATGCGCTCGGCCTCCGCCTTGCGGCGCGCGATGCGCTCCGGGTTGAGCTGGCGCAGCCGCCAGCGCGATTCCGGCGATTGGCTGAGCCGCTCCACGAGGTGAGCAAGCTGCGGCGAGCGGCGCAGGAACTCAAGCGCCCCGCGCAGCTCTTCGGGCGTGGGCTGGCGGCCGTACAGGTCGTCGTACACCGTCACCACCGCCGCCGAGAGCGCGAGGTCAACCTGCCGCTGCTGCTCCCCCGACAGCTTCAGCAGGTGCAGTGCGTTCGCATCCGCCCCCCACACCGCCTGCTCCGCCGCAAAGAGCGTCGCCAGGCCGATGCAGAAGGCCTTCGTGCGTTTGAGGTGCAGCCACCGGTCTATGTGCATGTGTTGAAAATCGTCATCTCAAACTTTTGCAATCGCTGTCGAATCGACCTAGCACACATCCCTTGGGCAGAGGCTCTGCTTCTCATTGGCCGAATGGGCTTTGTCGCATGAACTGGAGAAAGATGGGCGCGCCGACGATGATGGCGACGCAAGGCATGATGCAGAAGATCAGCGGAAACAGGATTTTGATCGGCGCCTTGAGCGCCAGCCGCTCCGCCTTGACCAGCCGCTCCATCCGCACGTCCTCGGAGTGGACCGCCAGCACCTCCCCGATCGGCGTGCCCATCCGGTCGGCCTGCACCACCGTCCGCACGAACGAGGAGAGCTCCGGCAGGCCGAGCCGCTTCGCCATGGTCTTCAGCGCCTCGATCCGGCGCTTGCCGAACTTGATCTCCTGCAGCGCGGCCCCGAGCTCCTCGATGAGCGGCTCCTTCTGAAACCGGTTGAGCCCCACCACCTTGTTGAGCGCCATCAGGAAATCCAGCCCCGCCCCGATGCAGAGGGCCAGCAGGTCGATCGCCTCCGGCAGCAGCCGCACGATGGCTCGTTCCCTGGCCGCGATGCGCGATTTCAGCCACAGCGTCGGTACGAAGAACCCGAAGAGGCCCAGGATGAGCAGGACGAGCGGGTTGAACCTGCCCAGCTCCTTGAGCAGCGCCATCCCCGCGAAGCAGCCGAACATCGCCGCGAGCACCTTGATGCCGGCGAACTCTTCCACGCTGAGCCGGGAGCCGGTGTAGATCGGCTGGTCGCCCTTCAACCGCTCCGGACGCCGCGCGCGCGGCAGGAGCTTGCCCACGCCCGACAGCAGCTCGGACAAGGGGACGCGGCGCTTCTCTCGCGCTGAG
Source organism: Limisphaerales bacterium (assembly GCA_009773355.1). Taxonomy (GTDB): domain Bacteria; phylum Verrucomicrobiota; class Verrucomicrobiia; order Limisphaerales; family SXTU01; genus SXTU01. Next base: position 13 of record WRPG01000154.1, on the reverse strand, counting down.
TCGATGAGCGGCA
>WRPG01000153.1 GCA_009773355.1 Limisphaerales bacterium | reverse complement strand
GCCAATCCCAGTAGCCGTAGAAGTAATAACTGCACGCGAGCAACCACCATTTCTGCGCTTGGTGGTTCTTCAACGCCCAGTGGACGAGGAAGCACACGGCGAAGAACAAGAGGAAGATCGGTTGGGTGAAGATCACTGGCGCTTCCCGGTCCAGAGCTTCGCCATGTCGTGTGCGAGCAACTTCGAATACTCGACGCCGCCATACCAACTCAGGTGGTGGGTGCGTCCCCGGTTCTTCGGCTCGTAGAGCACTGGAAACCGCTCGGGGTCATTGAAGTCCAGGACGACGAGCGGGCGTGTGCGAGGCTTCATCTCACGGACCGGGCGCCAGACCGGCGCGTTCAGAAACACCGGCTCGAAGCCGCGTTGCTCCACCCACGCGCGCAGTTCTCGCGGCCACGCGTCGTCGCGATTCCCGGCGTGCTTCCGCGCGGCGCGCTTGCCTCGTATCAGCGAGGCCAGCTTCTGTCGGTGTCGCTTCCATGCGGCCGGCGAGAGGTTTGTGTGCGCCTGGGCCTTCTTGCGCCGCTCCCATGAACGCAGCTCGGACGTGTACTGTCGCTCGACGTCCGCACGGGGCACGCGTACCTTGGCTCCGACGAGCGCGCGCAGCCGTGTAACGACGTGCAGCCTGGAGAACAGCTCGATGCCGGTTCCGAGATTGGAATAGTTGGCGGCCAGGTGCGCCGCGTGGCCAGCATAGTTCGTCAGCGATGCCTGGCTGGGACGGCGCTGGTAGGAGCGGAGAATCCACGGCATGGATTCCCACGTGTGCCACTGGATGTACCGTGCCTTGAACCAATTCTCGCGTTCGAACGCGAGTCCTTCGCGCAGGGTGATGTCGATGACCACGAAGCGGAGCTTGGGCCAGCTACGGCGCAACAGGCGCGTCAGGTGCAGCTGCAGTTCGATTCCGCGTACGCCCGTGCCGCCGAACTTGCACGAACGCATCGGAACCCCGAGCCGCTTGGCCTCCTGGTCGAACACCGGCTCGATGATCTGCGCCTTCACGTAACTCGGTCCGATGAACAACACCTCGCACCACGGGCGCGCGCGCTCGATGCGCCGGTCCCCGTACGTCATCTCGGTCGGCACCGGCGGCAGCGTGTGCAGCGCCGCGGCCGAGGCGCTCAGCCCCACCAGTACGAGCGCCGTGTTCCCGGCGAGCACGCGCAGGCGAACGGCGGAGCGCGCATTCATGGCCCGGGAGCCTAGAGCACACGACGGCTCTAGCAAACTTGTGCCCGGTGCTACTCGAG
>WRPG01000025.1 GCA_009773355.1 Limisphaerales bacterium | reverse complement strand
CGTTTTGGCGGGGGCCGGCCGCCCGCGCCGGACCGCCGTTGTCTGGACGGCATCTTCTTTGTCCTGCGCACCGGCTGCCAGTGGAAGGCGCTGGACGCCACCGGTATCTGTCCCGGTTCCACCGCGCACGACCGGTTTCAACCGTGGGTGCGCGCGGGCTTCTTCCACCGGCTCTGGCAGGCCGCGCTCACCGGCTACGATGAACTCAAGGGCTTGGACTGGGCGTGGCTCAGTGCCGACGGCTGCCAGGCCAAGGCCCCGCTGGCGGGGGAAAAAAAGCGGCCCCAACCCCACCGACCGGGCCAAGCAGGGGACCAAGCGCAGCCTGCTGGTCGAGGCGGCGGGGGTGCCCGTCGCGCTGGTGGTGGCCGGGGCCAACCGCAACGATCATAAGCTGCTGGGGCCAACGCTGGCGCGGCTGCCCACCTCCCGGCCGCTGCCCAGCGCGCAACGGCCGCAGAGCTTGTGCTTGGACAAGGGCTACGACTACCCGCAGACGCGGGCCTTGGCGGTGGAGTATGGGTTGGCCCTGCACCTGCGCACGCGCGGCGAGGAAGTCAAGGCCCTGGCCACGGAGCCGGGGTATCAGCCCCGCCGCTGGGTGGTGGAGCGCACGCATAGCTGGCTGAATCGTTTTCGTCGGCTGCTCGTGCGCTGGGAGAAGCAGGCGGCTAACTATGAAGCGCTCCTCCACTTGGCCTGCGCCTGCATCACCTGGCAGCAAGCCGGGTTATTCGGATAGGTTCTTAGGGATTAGTCGCCTCGGCCACATCGCAACGCCACCTCACTAAGCACTAATTACTAATCACTTCGCCTCTGGCGGCTTCACCCCGCGAATCCACTCGCCCAGCATCTTCACCGCCGGCTCGTCCACGAGTGACTTTGCCAGCGGCGGCATCCCGCCCTGGCCCAGGCGCAGCACGCGCTGCATCAGAATGCTGCGCTCCGGCGCGCCGGGCGCGACCAGCAATGCGTCCGCGAGGCCGAACTTGTCGTGCAGCGGGGCGATGCCGATGAGCCGCATCTTTTCCGGCGTGGTGTTCCAGTTCAGTGTGATGGCGGAGTTGCCGCCGCCGGCCTCGACGTGGCAGTGCGCGCAGTTGGCGTGCAGGTAGGAGCGGGCGCGGAGATTCAGGTCGGCGGTCTCGTCGTAGGGATTCGTCAGGCTCGCCATCTTCTCCGGCGGCTTGGGCAGCTTCACCACGCCGGCCTTGTCCGGCTTCAGGTTGAACGCGCCGATGTGCGCGAGGGTGCGGAGCTGGTTCGCCTTCACGCCGGCGTAGTCGTGCTCGCGATTCATCTGCGGCGTGGTCACCCCCAGCACGTATTGCGCGGCGCGGCTGTGGCAGGTCATGCACTCGGCGCGGCTGGGATAATGCCACGTCTGCTTGCGCGAGCCGCCGGGCGCGCGGGCGTCCTTGATTCTGAAGTCGCGGTCCGCGCCCTTCGCCTCGACCAGTTCCGCATCGGTCTGCGCGTCGTTCCAGCGGTAGCTGTAGCCCACCCACTCGTTCTGCTCGAACAGCATGAAGCGCGTCTCAATCCACTTCCGCGACTTCGGGTTCCCGGCTTCGAGGTCGAGGGCAAAGCTCTTCACCAGCACGGTTTCCTCCGGGAACTTCCAGGCACCCTCGCTGAAGGTGATTTGCGTCTCGCCCGGCAGCGCGATGAACCGTTCCTTGTGCGTGCCGTCGGACCACAGCAGCGAGTTGACGGAATACGGAATCAGCGCGGGCTGCACGACGTGGCCCTTCACCTTGGCGAACAGCCCGCTCTCGCTGAGTTTCTTCGGGAACGGCGGGCGCTTCTTCGCGACGGGAGGCGTTGGCTCCAGTTCGAAGAGCTGCCCGGCGGCGTAGTCCACGTAGAAGATTTCCCCCGCGCGGCCTTCGCTGAAGCCCACCATCGCGTGCGGCGTGTCGGCTATCTCGCGGTGCCAGGTGACCTGGTGGCCCTTGCGTTTCGCCGCCCAAATCTTCCCCGTGCCGTAGTCGCCGTAGACGTAAGCGCCGCGCAGCTCGGGGAACCGGCTGCCTTGATACACCACGCCGCCGGTGATGGAGCGTGCTTCGGCGTGATGATGCTCGATGAGCGGCGGCGTGACCGGATGCGGGCCGAGCTTGCGCTGCGCGTGGAAGGGATGATTTCCCTCGCGCACGCTCCAGCCGAAGTTCGCGCCGCGCGTCACCAGCTCAATCATCTCGTAGAGGTCCTGCCCGATGTCGCCGACCAGCAGGCCGCCGTCCGCCGGGTCCATCGTGATGCGCCACGGGTTGCGGAAGCCGTAGGCCCACAGCTCCGGCCGCGCGCCGGGGATGTTCCAGAACGGGTTGTCCTTCGGAATGGAGAATGCCTTGCCCGGATCGGGATGCTCGATGTCGAGGCGCAACAGGCCGGAGTTCAAGTCACTGATGTCCTGCCCGGTGTTGTTGCCATCCGAGTCGCTCGTGCCGTCGCCGGACGTGATGTAGAGCATCCCGTCCAGGCCGATCACCATCTCGCCCCCGTTGTGTCCGTTCGACCACCACTTGATGATCTCATGCTCGGATGCGGGGTTCGCTTTGCCCTCCGCAGTGACGGTGTAGCGGAGGATGCGGTTGAACCGGTTCGTGCCACCCAGCACGACGCCCGTGCTGTTGGTCTGGAGTTTGTTCGGCCCGTTGGCGAAGACGAAGATGAAGCGGTTCGTCGCGAAGCCGGGGTGGAAGTGGAACGAGTAAAGGTCGTGGTTCGGCAGCTCGAAGAACAGGTTCGTCGTGCTCTGCGACTGGTCGCGGGGAATCGCCAGGATGCGCCCCGCCTGCTCGACCACCAGGAAGCGCTCGCTCCCCGCGTCACGCCCGATGAAGAGCGGGTGATTGAAGCTCGTCGCCGGCCACGCCCGTTTCGCCCGCAGCATCAGGGGCGGCTCCGGCGAGCCGACCACCCGTGAGGTCGTGAGCGGGATGCGCTTGTCGAGGCCAGAGGGCAGGCCGTCGTTGGCGAGGGCGGCGAGGAGATTGGCGAAGACACTCCCCGCGAGCAGCACGAGGAGGGAGCAAGTCAGGTGGTTCACGCAACAAGGCTAGACCGGAGGCCACCGGCGTCAATTCAGCGTTTGGCCGACTGTGGGCAACTTGCCGCCCATCTCATTGGCACCGGGTTTCAACCCGGTGACCAGCCCCCGAGGCAGCGCGAGCCGTTTCAACGGCTTGCTCGTTGCCTCCCGTCACTCCCCGGCAGAAACCGTTGAAACGGTTTCCGCCTTCACCTGCGGCGTCCACCCGGCTGAAGCCGGGTGCCAATGAGAGAGCGGCGATTGGCGGGCGCGACTTGAATTCACAGTTCAATTTGCGGGCACCAAGTCACGTCCAACGCTCCACTCATGCTCACGCTGCAAGACCGCCTGCACCGCCGCCAGTTCCTGCGCGTCGGCGGCCTTTCGCTGGGCGGTCTCACCCTCGCCGACCTGCTGGCGGCGAAGGCCACTGCCCGGGCCGCCAAGCTCCCCCTCCGCGACAAGTCCGTCATCTTCCTATTCCAGCACGGCGGTCCCTCCCAGTTCGAGACCTTCGACCCGAAGATGGACGCGCCCCGCGAGATACGCTCCGCGACCGGTGAGATTCCAACCAGGATTCCCGGCATCACGTTTGGCTCCACCTTCGAGCGTCTGGCCCAGCTCAACGACAAGTTCTCCATCGTCCGATCCTTCGCCACCGGCGATGCCAACCACGACATCAAGCCCATCGTCGGCCGCGACACGCTGCGCGCCAACATGGGCACCCTCTACGCCCGCGTGGCCGGCGCACTGCGGCCCGACACCGCCATGCCCACCAACGTCGCCCTCTTCCCCCGCGCCGTGGACATGGCGTCCGGCCCCGCCATCACGCAGTTCGGCAACTTCGAGTCCACCGGCGAGTTCGGCTCCGCCTACGCGCCCTTCGTGCCCGGAGCCGGGGGCGGCTTGCAGGCGGACATGAAGCTCAACCTCCCGCAGGCCCGCCTGCACGACCGCCACGCCTTGCTCTCCTCCCTCGACCAATGGAAGCATCGCCTCCAGGCCAGCGGCACCTTCGACGGCACCGACACCTTCCAGCAGCAAGCCTTCGCCGCCCTCGAACGCGGCCTCAGTGACGCCTTCGACCTCCAGCGGGAAGACCCGCGAGTCGTCGCCCGTTACGACACCGCCCCGCTCATGCCCCGCGACCGCTTCAGCCCCGCGTGGAAGAACCGCGAACACTACGCCGACAACGCCGCCACCCTGGGCCGGCTCCTCCTCCTCGCCCGCCGCCTGTGCGAACGCGGCGCGGGCTTCGTCACCGTCACCACCAGCTTCGTCTGGGACATGCACGCCGACGTGAACAACGCCCCCATGACCACCGGCATGGACTACGTGGGCCGCCCCTTCGACCACGCCGTCTCCGCCTTCATCGAGGACTGCGAGGCGCGCGGCCTGCGGGACAAGATCCTCCTCGTCTGCTGCGGCGAGATGGGCCGCACCCCCCGCATCAACGCCCGGGGCGGACGCGACCACTGGGGCGGCCTCGCCCCGTTGCTGCTCTACGGCGGCGGACTGCAAATGGGCAAAGTCATCGGGGCCTCCGCCCGCGACGGCGGCACCCCGGCGGACAATCCGGTAACGATGCAAAACCTCCTCGCCACCGTCATGCACACCCTGCTCGACCTCGGCGAAGTCCGCGTGATGGACGGCCTGCCCAAGACCCTGCAAGACACCCTCACCGGCGGCGAGCCAATCAAGGGCCTGGTGTAACTCCCGATAGCTACCTCAGACTGCTTTCGTCACTTCGTGGAGATGGGGGAGGCGAGACAATGGGATCGCAATCGAAGGGAAATGTGAGTGGTTGTTCGCGACCCCGGAACGGGATGCCCTTCCGTGCTAATAGGCGGGCGAGGTTGTCCAGATCGGGGATGTGGATGTCAACGACCTCGCCAGAGTGAAGCACAGCTTCAGTGAGAATAGATTTTGGCATTTGGACACGCCTAATCTCTCTGATTTCCGACCATAAAACGAAGCGAAGAAAGCCAGCTGCACGGTCGCTCAACCGCAGACCAGTTTCCTCCGGGGCTCCGCAAGTTTGGAGGCCATACTGCCCAATTCCAAATAGGGCACTGGCTAGCAGAAACACAGGCCCCAAGCAGGCGAGTAACAGAGCAACTGGCCAGAGCACGATCATAAGCGGAAGGAGAGGGATCCTGCCTAACGGGATACCGAAACATAAAGCAGCACCCACGAGACAAAGGCCGAAGACCGAACCCAATGCGATCTGGATGGATCTCAACAGCCGGCAGATCAGCCTCATTTCGCCATCTCCTTCATGAGTTTGTGAGTCACATCAGGGGCATCCTGGCTTTGTTGATGGAAAAGGTCAGTCATCTCATTTTACTGCTCACCTGCTTGCTCAGGAATGCGACGCAGGCACATCCTGCGGTTTCTCCAGCGGCGTGACGGGGTCGAGGAAGACCCAGCACAGCGCGCCGAAGCCATACACGGCGGCGAAGACGTAGAAGTTGATGCTCCAATTGTTGTTCGTGGCCGCCAGGATGAGGGGCACCGCCATGGGGGCGACGGCTCCACCAGCGTTGCCCATCATGTTCATGCTGCCGGAGAGGGAGCCGGTGTGCTTGCCCCCGACATCCATGCACGCTCCCCAACCGCCTGGCATGGCCAAGTCGTTGCAGAAGCTCGCCAGGCCGATGGCGAGGACGGCGAGGAAGGGGTTGGAGAGGAAGGTGGAGCCGAGTAGCATCGCCGCCGCACCCGCGAGGCCGAGGAAACCCATGAGGCGACGGGTCCGCGCCAGCCCCAGCGGGCTGCGCGCCATCGGGCCGGAGACCAAGCCACAGAAGATGGAACCCAGCCCGCCGAAGAAGAGGGGGACGCACGCCATGAGGGAGCGTTGCCAGTCGGTCATGTCCACGAAGGTCTTCTCTTCCTTGAGGTAGGTCGGGAACCAGGTGACATAGAAATACCAGCCGTAGCTCATGCAGAAGTATTGGCCCCAGAGCAGCCACACGGTGGGACTGGCGAAGAGGCGTCGCCACGGGACGGAGGCGTGGGCGTCCACGCCATTGCCGGAGTCGCCGATATGGGCGAGTTCGGCGGCGTTGACGGCGGGGTGGTCCTTGGGATTGTCGCGGAACCACGAATAGAAGAACCACGCCCACACGACCCCGAGCATCCCGAAGGTGAGGAACGTGTAGCGCCATTCCATGAAGGTAAGCATCCAGGCCACGAGCAACGGGGTGAAGGCCCCGCCCCAGCGCGCACTGAGCCACATGATGCCTTGGGCGCGGACGCGTTCCTGCACCGGGAGCCAGAGCGTGAAGGCCTTGGTGAGGTTCGGGAAGCAGCCCGCCTCGCCGATGCCGAACAGGAAGCGGAAGAAGACGAGCGACACCAGCCCCCACGCCCAGCCCGTCGCGATGGTGAAGACGGACCACATCATGACCACGCGCATGAGCACCTTGCGGGGACCAATCTTATCGCCGAGCCAGCCGCCGGGTATCTCGAACAATGCGTAGGCCCACCCGAAGGCGGTGAAGGCGTAGCCCATCTGGACCTTGGTGAGGTTGAGGTCGCGCATGATGAACTCGGCGGACTTGGAGATGCACACGCGGTCCACGTAGGTGATGACGGCCAGCGTGACGGCGTAGAATATGACCCACTGGCGGGCATTGGTGGCGCGCAGTGCGCCGGGGGTGGCTGACATGCGGGGAGTAGAACGCATCGGCGGGGCCGAAGGCAAAGCCATTGCGCGGTGAATCGTGCCGCGCAGCCCACAGTCTGAACCCACCGATGGTTCCACCCGCCAAGCTTGGTCTCCTCGCCGCATTGCTCGCGCTCGCGCTTCCCACGCCTGCCGCGCCGTCGTTCCGTGAGGATGTCATCCCGCTGCTCACGCGCGCGGGGTGCAACATGGGCGCGTGTCACGGAAAGCTCGCCGGGCAGAATGGATTCAGACTGTCCCTGCGCGGGTTCGCGCCGGAGGAGGATTACGAGCGGCTCACCCGCGAGAGCCGGGGCCGCCGCCTGAACTTCGCCCAGCCGGACGCCAGCCTGCTGCTCACCAAGGCGCTCGCCACGGAGCCGCATGAGGGCGGCGCGCGGTTCGCGCCGGGGTCGCCGGGGCATCAGTTGCTGCGCGACTGGATTCTCGCGGGCGCGCCCGGCCCGACCACGAACGAGGCGCGCGTGGCCAAGCTCACGCTCTCGCCCGTCACCCGCCCGCTCAAGCCCGGCGACACGCTGCCGCTCTCCGCCCGCGCCACCTACACGGACGGCCGCGAGCGCGACGTGACCTGGCTCGCGCAGTTCTTCTCGAACGACGAGTCCACGGTGAAGGTCACGCCCGAGGGCGTGGCCAGGGCGTTGCGCGCGGGTGAGGCGTCGGTGCGCGTGCATTTCCAGGGGCTGGTCGAGGTGGTGTCGTTCACGATGCCCTACGACAACAAGGTGAAGGCGGCGGACTATGTGGCGCGGAACAACGCGGTTGATGACGCGGTCTTCAAGAAGCTCCAGGCGCTCCGGCTCCCGCCCGCGCCGCTGGCCGACGACGCGACGTATTGTCGGCGCGTGCATCTGGACCTGACCGGCTCGCTGCCGACGGCGGAGGTGGCGGCGGCGTTTGCGAAGGACACCGCGCCCGACAAGCGCGCGAAGCTGGCGGACCAGCTTATTGGCAGCCCGCGCTTCGTGGACTACTGGACGCTCCAGCTCGCCGACCTGCTCCAGAACCGCAAGGAGCGCGACCATGACGTGCGCGGGGCGAAGGGCGTGCGGGCCTTGCAGAGCTGGCTGCGCGCGCAGGTGGCCGCGAACCGCCCGTGGGACGCGCTCGCCCGCGACGTGCTGACGGCGCGCGGTTCCGCCGCGGAGACGCCGGCGGTGGGCTACTTCATCTACACCGTCGGCGAGAAGCGCCAGCCGGAGCAGTCCGACCTGCCGGACTCGGTGGCGCAGGCGTTCCTCGGCACGCGCATCGGCTGCGCGCGGTGCCACAACCATCCGCTGGAGCGCTACACGCAGGATGACTTTTATCACTTCGCGGCGTTCTTCGCCCGGGTGTCGCTGGACCGCAAGGAGCCGGTGGATGGGTTCACCGCGTTGCAGCTCGGCACGCAGAACGAGCTGCAGCTCGCGAAGCAACTGACGCAGGCCGAGGAGAAGGTCGTGAAGGCGAAGGAAGCCGTCGCGCTGGGGCTTGAGCCGAAGGAAGCCGAAAAACGGGCGAAAGAAGTGACCGTCGCCGAGAAGCGCGTCACCGAGCTGGCGCAGCAGATCAAGTCCGCGCGCGCGAAACCGCCGGCCGTGCAGCAGCCGCGCACGCGCCAGATGATGGCCGCGCAGCCATTGGACCGCCGCGCGCTGGTGATGCCCGAGGGCGCGGACCCGCGCGAGGTGTTCACGGACTGGCTGACCGCGCCGGAGAATCCGTTCTTCGCCGCCGCGATGGTGAACCGCGTCTGGCGGCACTTCATGGGGGTTGGCCTCGTGGAACCGGTGGACGATCTGCGCGACAGCAATCCGCCGTCGAACCCCGAGCTGTGGGCGCTGCTGAAGCGGGAGTTTGCCAGCGGGTATGACCTGCGGAAGCTAATGCGGTTGGTCGTCACGTCGCGCACCTATCAGCTCAGTGCGGACACCACGAAAGCGAATGCCGCCGACCAGCGGTTCCACTCGCACTTCTACGCGCGCCGGCTGCCGGCCGAGGTGCTGCTGGACGCGGTGGGAGATGCGACCGGCGTGCCGGAGACTTTCCCTGGGTATCCGGTGGGCCTGCGCGCGGTGCAGCTTCCGGACCCGACGGTCAACAGCTACTTCCTCACGCTCTTCGGCCGCAGCGACCGCGTGACCGCCTGCGCGTGCGAGCGCAGCGGTGACGTGACGCTCCCGCAGCTCCTGCACCTCAACAATGGCGAGGATCTGGTGAAGAAGATCAAGTCGCCCGATGCCCGCCTGGCCCGCCTGCTCAAGGAGTTCCCGGACGATGCGAAGCTCACCGAGCAGCTCTACCTCACCACGCTGGGCCGCCAGCCCACCGCCACCGAGCGCGAGGCCGTGACCCGCCAGCAAAGCGCCGCCGATCCGCGCGAGGCGTTCTTCGCCGACCTCTTCTGGGCGCTGATGAACACGAAGGAGTTTGCGTTCAACCACTGAGGCGGCGGCGGGGCAGACAATTTGCGATTGGTTTCCGCCAAGGGAGGGGGAGCGGCGCGACAGCGGCGGATGTCCACTCACGCCAGACATTCAACCACACACTCAGACATGAAGAAGTTCCTGACCACCACCCTCGCCGCCGCCGTGATCGCCTGCGCGCTGGCCTTCAACGCCGCCGCCGAAAGCAAGGGCAAGACCATCACCCTCAGCGGCAAGGGCTGCTGCGCCAAGTGCTGCCTGAAGGAAACCGAGACCTGCCAGAACGTGCTGACCGTCGAGAAGGACGGCAAGAAGACGAAGTATTATCTCGTGCAGAACGAGGTGAGCAAAGGCTTCCACAGCCAGATTTGCGAGACGGTGAAGAACATCACCGTCACCGCCACCTGCAAGAAGGTGGGCGACAAACTGGAACTGACCGCCGAGAAGGTCGAAGTCACGGCCAAGAAGTGAATTTCACGGGCGGTCTGGTTATGGGTTTCCAGGCCGTTCGTGGGTTGAGCAGCAGGGGGCAAGGCGCTCCTAAAAACCGGGTTGCGGATTTCCTTTCTTGCCGCAGCCTGGTTTGAAGGGGCGCCTTGCCATTTTTATTTGGAGAGCGGTGGTTGCTTCCCCGTCCGGTAGAGCGGGCTGCCGGCGTGCTTCGCTGGCAGGCTCAGGAGGAATCTCCCGCAGGTCACGTAGAGCGTGCGGTGGTCTGGGCCGCCGAAGGCGCAGTTCGTGATCGTGTCTTCCGGAGTCTCGACGAACGCCACGAGCTTCCCCTGCGGCGTGAGGACGTGGATGCCGGGCCGCGTGTCGAGCGTCTCGCTGGTGCCGCGCGTCTTGTGCAGGCCGGCGGCGATGTAGAGGTTGCCTGCCGCGTCCACGCGCATCCCGTCGCCGCCACGACCGGGATAGAAAGTGTAGAGGATGCGATGATTGGCGACTGCGCCGTCGGGCTTGAGGTCGTAGGCGCGAATCACCCGCGCGCGGTTCGCGCGTCCATCCGACTCGATGAGGTAAAGCGTGTGGCTGTCCGGCGAGACGGCCAGCCCGTTGGGCATGTCAATGTCCGGCGCGGCGAGAATTCGCGCGGTCTTGCCGTTGGGATCAATGCGATAGACGGAGTTGACGTTCCCCGTGGCCGGGTTCGTGTTCGCGAGGCGCGAGGTGAAGTAGATGCGGCCGCTGCCGTCCACGCACACGTCGTTCGGCCCGCCGAGCGGGAAGCCGCCGAACTTGTCGCACAGCACCGCGATCTCGCCAGTCTGCATGTCGGTGCGGGTGACACGGCCGTTCGTGCCGTCCGCCGCCTCGCAATGCAGCAGTCGTCCCTGCGGGTCAAACGCCTGGCCGTTCGCGCCGTTGCTCGGCTTGCGGAACGCGGACAAGGTTTTGGTCGCCGGCTCCCATTTCAAAATCTCGCCGGGATTGGTGAAGAAGACATGGCCGTCCGCGTTCACCGCCGGGCCTTCGGTGAAGTTCTTCGTGCCGGGCAGGGTGGTCTCGACCTTGAGCGCGCCGAGATATTTCGCCGTCTCCAAACCGGCGTAGCGGTCGGCGGCGACCAGCGTGGAGACAGGCAACAGGAGGAGGACAAGCACTGGCAGGCGGTGGCTCATGGTTGGTGCTGACGAACCGGAAGCCTACGGACTTCGCCGGAGTTGGACAGGCTTGGGCTTTCCCGAGTCGTCGGGTAAGTTTCACGCCGATGGCCGACGACCCCAAACCCGCGCCCACGCTGGCGGAGGAATTCCTCGTGGAGTTCCGCGCGTTCTGGGCGCGGCTGCCGGACAAGCCGCTGTTCTTCATGCTGCTTAGCGCATGGGCGGTGCTGTTCCACTTCCTCGGCCACTGCTCATTTAACTTCACGAACCAGCCCTCGCTCTTCGCGTGGATGTGGGGTGCTTGGAGCGCGCCCGCGCTTGAAGCGGAACACGGCAAGCTCGTGCCGGTCGTCGTGCTCGTGCTGCTCTGGCTGCGGCACAAGGAACTGGTCGCCACCCCGACGCGCCGCTGGCTGCCCGCGCTCGTCGGTCTGGCGCTGGCGCTGGCGTTGCACGCAGTCGCGTTCACCGTGCAGCAGCCGCGCGTCTCAATGGTCGCGCTCGCGGGCGGGGTTTGGTGCCTCGTCGGTCTGGTGTGGGGACCGGGCTGGGCGCGGAAGACTTTCTTCCCATTTCTGCTGCTGGGCTTTTGCGTGCCGCTGGAGGCGTTGGGCGAAGGCCTTTTGTTCCGCCTGCGCCTGCTTGTGACGCAGATTTCCGTCGGCATCGGCCACGACCTGCTCGGCCTCGACGTGCTGCGCGACGGCACGCGCATTTTCAACTCCACGCGCAGCTTCAACTACGACGTAGCCCCGGCGTGCAGCGGCATCCGCAGCCTCGCGTCGCTGCTGGCGGTGACGACGATCTACGGCTACGTGGCTTTCAAGGCACCGTGGAAACGCGCCGTGATGATCGTGTTGGCCGCGCCGCTCGCGGTCGCCGGCAACGTGGCGCGCATCACCACCGTCATCATCCTCGCGGAGGCGTTCGGTCACAAAACCGGCGCGGCGGCGGAGACCAATCTGGGCTATGTCACCTTTGCCGTGGCCATCGGGCTGATGTTCCTCGCGGGCTGGCTGATGCGGGAGAAGGAAACGCCGGTTGCCGCGCCCGCCGGTAGGGCCGACCTGCCGGTCGGCCAGCCGGACGCGCAGCAGCGCGTCCCTACCAGGCCGTTGCTCACCGCACCACTTGTCTCCGCCTTGCTGCTCATGGCCGTGGCGGGTGGCGCGATATACAACTTGCAGGCCCGCCAGACCCTCGGCCGCCCCGGCGTGCTGGCGGAACCACAGCCCGGCTCGCTGCGCTGGCGGATTCCCCTGCCGGAGCGCGTCGCCGGGATGAACTCGGAGGAAGTGCCGGCGGTGAAGGAAGAGTTGGAAGGCCTGCCCCCGGACACCTCCATCGGCAAGCGCCTCTACACCGCCGCCGATGGCTCGCCGCTCCTGCTGCAAGTCGTGCTCATGGGCCGCGACCGCACGAGCATTCACCAGCCGCAATACTGCCTCACCGGCCAGGGCTGGCTCATCGAGAAGACCGAGGAAGTGCGCTTGCCCGTCGCCCGGCCGCAGCCACGCGAAATCCCCGCGCTCAAGCTCACCGCGAGCAAGGTCCTGACGCTCGACAACGGCCAGCGCATCCCCGTGCGCGCCGTTTATGTCTATTGGTTCGTGGCCGATGGCGCGGTCACGGCGCATCGCTCCGAGCGGCTCGCCGCGATGGCGAAGGAACTGTTGCGCACCGGCACGTTGCAACGCTGGGCCTACGTGGCCTGCTTCGCGCAATGCCTGCCCGGCGACGAGGACAAGGCCTTCGCGCGAGTGAAGGAATTTATCGCCGAGGCGGTGCCAGAGTTCCAACATCCGCTCAAACCATGACCGGTGGAATTGACATCAAGGAGCTGCGGGTTGGCGGTGGCCGTGAGGCAACTTCCGGCAAAGCTGCCCTCGTTCATTTCCGTGCATTCCTCAATCGCGGCGAGGAGTGCATGAACACCTACGCCGACGGCGTGCCGTGTCGCATCGCGCTGGGCAGGCGAGACCACATCGCGGGCTTGGTCAAAGGAATTGAAGGGATGCGCGAAGGAGGCAAGCGGGAACTCACCGTGAGTCCTCATTTGGCATACGGTGCCAAGGGTGCTGGAAAGGTGCCCCCCAATGCTGTGCTGCGGTTTGAAGTCGAGTTGCTGGAAGTCTTGGACCCTGGCACTGCGACGTCGCACCTTTATCCGCCGGGAAAACAGTTGGTCATCTTCCGCCCCGGTGAGGCCGCCCGCAACCTGCCTCAGATTCAGTTCGGTGTCTGGGATGATGGGCGAACCGGCGGCTCCATCAGTCACCCAGTCCCAGGAGGCACTTGGCGGCACGCACGCCCCAAGACTTTTGAGTTCCCGGTTTCGACCTCAGAAGCACGGCAACTCATTGAGAGCGCACTCTCACTTCCCAAGGAGTTCCCGAAGGATGTGCTCGAACACGATGACTTGTGGGCGGATGCCTCCGAAAAAGCCAATAGCATCACTCGCAATCGGCGCACGAACGAACTCTGTGTGACCATCACCGTTTATGAACGGGGCCAATCTCTGTGCTACTACGCGCTGCCTGAAACCAGCCCGGCTCTGTTGAAGTCGCTTTTCTATTCGGTGTTGATGGCCAAGCTGAAGGCGCAACTGCAACCAGCTTGAGAGGTGGCAAGCGTGGCCTCGCCTTGAAGAGCTTCCACTTCTTCGCGTCAGGAAGACCATGACTCCAACCTACCGCCTTCCCTACTTCGTCTTCGTTTCGCTTGCGGTGTGGGTGCTGTCCGGGTCGGCATATGGCGCTCCCGCGGGCAACGAAGCCGCGCTGGCTCCCGGCTATCGCGGCGGACAGCCGGTGGCTGCGCAGGCGGACGGGAGCTTCATCATCGAGGCCGAGGAATTTGCGGTGAAGTCGGGCGGTGCGAACGGCTGGCGCACGATGAACTGGGGCGAGAACTATTACGCCGCGTCGCTGGCGAACACCTTCCTCAGCCGCAAGGGCTGTCTCGGCGCGCCTGAACAGTGCGCGCGAGCCGAGGCGTCCGTCGAAGTCGAGGTGCCCGCCGCCGGGCGCTACCTCGCGCTCGTGCGCTACGAGGCGGCGTATCGCTTCGAGACGCGTTTCCGGCTGCGCGTCGAGCAGGGCGGGCAGGTGAAGCTCGACCGGCCCTACGGCGCACGCGACCAGCAGAAGATTTGGGCCTTCCGCCAGGGGCTGAAAACCGAGGTCGGCTGGGACTGGGGCCAGGTGGAGAACACGGTTTGGGAAGGCCACGACGCTTGGGTGGAACTCGCGCCGGGCCGCGCGCGGCTCACGCTCGTCGCCGAGAACCAGCCCGAGCCGGCCGCGCGCCGCCATGTGGACGTCATCGTCCTGACCAAGGACGAGGAAGGCGTGAAGGCGCGCATCGCGAAGGAGAATTACCTGCCGCTCGACGGCCTGCTTACCCAGGCGGGCGACGTGTTCCTGAAGTTTCACAACCTCTCCACCACGCCGCTGACGTTGAGCGTGCCTGTAGGCATCGAGCACTCGCCGTATTGGATTCACCAGCGCGCGTGGAAGCCGAAGTCGCTCACCGCCGAGCCGGGCGCGGTCACGGACTGGGAGGAAGTCGGCAGTCTGCTCGACACGCTCAACGACGGCCAGTGGCGCTTCACCGCCGCGTCCAAGACCAAGGGCGCGCCCGTCCACTACCGGCTGGAATTCGGCGTGAAGAACGCGGCGGGCAAGCTGGAATCGGTCGCGAAGTTCGAGAGCCGCACCAACGCGCTCGAAGTCGCCTACGACGCGAACACGCGCTGGACGCGCCGCTTTCGCACGACAGACACCTTCCTCTACGACCTGCTCGCGCATCTGAAGAAAACGCCCGTGCGCGGCAAGCCGCCGGAGCGCACGCTGATTTACGGTTTCACCTTCGACGAGCGGCCCGGCGATGCCAAATACACCGCCGCGCGCGAGGAGTTTCTCAAGCTGTTCGCGCTGAACGTGCGCGCCCGGAACACGAAGTCCGGCACGTCGCGGGCAAGTGCCTACATTGACGTGCGCAGCGTGCCGACGCCGAAGCTCAACGAGCACTTTGAGAAGCTGAAGCAGGACGGCCAGAAGCTCGAAGACATCCGCGTGGTGAGCCTCGGTGACGAAATCGGCCTGGGCCGTCCGCCCGCCAAGAGCGACGAACCGTTCCGCGAATGGGCGCGCGGTCGCGGTCTCAAGCCCGAGGACATCAATCCCGCTGCCGGTGGCGACTGGAGCAAAGTTGCCTACGATGCTTCGCCCGCGTTGAGCGGGACGAACCCACGGCTCTTCTATTTTGCGAAGCTCTACGCGTATCACTTCGGCACCCAGCAGTTGAAGGAGCGCACGGACCTCATCAAGCGTGCGCTGCCCAACGCGGACACCGGCGCGAACTTTTCCCCGCACCACGGCCCGCTCTATCTCGGCGATGCTCACATGTGGATCTCCCTGTTCCGCGCGGGTGGGATGACGATGCCGTGGAGCGAGGATTACATCTTCCAAGTGCCCGTCGGCTCGCAGCAGATGAACAATTTGCTCCTCGACCTCGCCCGTGCTGCGAACCGCTACGAGCCGCGCCGCGACAGCCACTTCTACGTGATGCCGCACATGCCCGGCAATCGGCCCGAGAGCTGGCGGCGGCTGTTCTACGGCGCGCTCGGCCACGGCATGACCATCGTGAACCTCTTCGAGTTCCGTCCCGTGCAGGCGGCCTACACGGAGAACTACGTGAACAGCCCGAAGATGTTCGTGGAGGTGCGCCGCGCGTTCCATGAGCTGGCGACGTTCGAGGACGTGGTGCAGGACGGCCGCCCGCGCTGGGGCAAGGCCGCGCTTTGGTATTCGCATGCTGGTGACGTGTGGCAGAACCACCGCGCGCCCTTCGGCCCGAACAAGCGCGCGCTCGCCGTCGCGGTGCGCCATCAGCAGACGCCGCTCGACATTGTGGAGGAGGAAGACGCCTTGCGCGGCACGCTGTCGGGCTACACGGCGCTCTATCTGACTGACGCGAACGTGAGCCAGGCCGCGTCGCGCGCGCTGGCGGACTGGGTGCAAAAGGGCGGCCAGCTTTTCGCCACGGCCGGCGCGGGCCTGCTCGACGAGTTCAACCAGCCGAACGCCACCCTTCGCACGCTGCTCGGCGTGCAGCCACAGCCCTTGACCATCTCGACAAATCCGCTCGTGTTGTTTGAGAAGACGGACCTGCCGTTTTGCGAGCCGCTCGACCAGGTCACGATGAAGTCCGGCGGCACCGTCCCGGTCTTCGCCGCGCTGGGCAAGTTCACCGCCAGCGGGAGCGAAGTGCTGGGGACGTTCAAGGACGGCTCGCCTGCCGTCGTCGCACGGACGCACGGAACTGGCCGGGCGATTTACTGCGGCTTCCTCCCAGCGCTGACCTACTTCCAACCCGCGATTCCCAAGCGCCCCGGCGACCGCACCAGCGCCGCCGACTCGCTCGCGCATTTCATCCCGACCAAGTTCCACGCGGGCGCAGGCCAGCTCATCGGCTTACCCGTGGCGAAGGCGGAGCGCCCTGTGGTCTGCTCCGAGCCGCTGGTGGAGGCGAATCTCATCGAGTCCAAGTCCGCCGCCGCCCTCGTGCTGGTGAACTGGACGCCGACGCCGTTGAAGGGACTGAAGGTCACGCTCCAAACCGCGTTGCCGCAGAAGAAAATCGAACTCGCCAGTGGCGGCAAAGTCACGACGAGCAAGCAAGGCGGCCAGACGGTGCTGACCCTCGACCTCGCCGTGGCGGACACGGTGATTCTGCGCTGAGGATGGTCACTCCGGATTGTCCACCAATTCGCGCAGCCGGGCGGCGAGCGCCGGCGGAAGACGGTGGCACCACGACGCGTCCACCATGCCGAGTTCCAGCAGGTCGCGGAGGTGCGTGCGGTCCTTGTCGCGAAAGCTGACGAGCTTCATGCGGACCACGGCTTCGAGGCTCGCGAGGCGGAACTGATCGCCCGGCTCGGATTCCGTCACGTCGGGCGCGGGCAGAAGGTTGTCGGGCCGGACTTTCTCCCCCGCTGGAACCACATGGAGCGCGTCGCGCACACTTGCGTTTGGACCATCGAGGAAAGCGTCAATCACGCCGGGCATCCCCAAGCCAGTCAGCCGTCGGAAAACAAACCCAGCGGCCTCAAGTGCCTTGCGGGCGGAGTCGAAATCGGCCCGGCGCAAAAGAATGTCCACATCACGCGTGGCCCGCACCGCTGCCTCATCCACGCGGGAGACGTGCGCGGCAACGGCGTTCCCGCCGACGATGGCGTAGGGCACTCCGGCGGCTTCCAACGCGCGCGCAGCGCGCAGCAGGCGTTCGCGAACTTTCTCCACGGCGCGAATCATACGCGCCCAGGAAACCGGGGCAAGCTCGGTGGTCGCAATGGCCATGACAGAAGCTTGATAGCCTGCATGGCGGGCGCGGGCAAGCCGCCAGCCTAAATCGCGAAGTCGTTGTATTCCGGCTTCACCAGCTCCGTCGGCGCGTAGAGCATCCCGGCGGCGACGGTGGCGTTCGTTCCCTGCTCGATGAGGATGAACGAGCCGGTGAGGCGGTTGTTGCTGTAGGCATCGAACACGATGGGCTTCGCGGTGCGGATGCGGACCTCGCCGATGTCGTTGGCGGCCAGTTCCGCCGGCTCCGGCTCGGGGTCGAAGGTCTGGATGTTGATGCGGCTGTCGAGGCTCGTGACGATGGCCTGCACGGTCTGCGA
This sequence comes from Limisphaerales bacterium, assembly GCA_009773355.1. Classification (GTDB taxonomy): domain Bacteria; phylum Verrucomicrobiota; class Verrucomicrobiia; order Limisphaerales; family SXTU01; genus SXTU01. The sequence goes on along the minus strand of WRPG01000025.1, from coordinate 46,530 downwards.
GGTGTGCTTGAGGAAGTATTTCTTCCCGCGCTGGAGCGGGCGCGGGTTCATCCAGCAGACGCGTCCGCGCAGCTCGGTCGCCATGCCGGGCAGGTGGTCGAGGCCCACCAGGATGTCGCCGCGGCTCACGTCGAGGTCGTGCTCGAGGACGACCGTGACGGGCTGTGGGCAGAAGGCCTCTTTCAGCGGGCCGTCGTAGGTCCAAAGCTCCTTCACCGTGCTCTTCATCCCGCTGGGCAGCACCATGATTTTCTGTCCAACCTTCACGATGCCGCCGGCAATCTGTCCGCTCAGGCCGCGGAAGTCGTGCAGGGCTTTGTCGGTCGGGTTGTTCGGGCGGTTCACCCATTGCACCGGGAAGCGGAAGCCGCTGAGGCTCCAGTCGCTCGCGATGTGGACGGTCTCCAGATGGCCGAGCAGCGCGGGGCCGACATACCACGGCGTGTGCTTCGACGGCTCGACGACGTTGTCGCCGTTGAGCGCGCTGATGGGGATGAACTTCACGTCCTTGAACGCGTCGAGCTTGGGCAGAAACGCTTCAATCTCGTCGCGGATTTCCAGGAAGCGGTCCTCGCTCCAGTCCACGAGGTCCATCTTGTTCACCGCGATGACGAGGTGCGGAATGCCCAGCAGCGCCGCGAGGTAGGTGTGCCGCCGCGTCTGCTCGATGACGCCGAGCCGCGCGTCCACGAGCACGATGGAGAGGTTCGCGGTGCTCGCGCCCGTGACCATGTTGCGCGTGTATTGGACGTGCCCCGGCGTGTCCGCGACGATGAACTTGCGTCGCGGCGTGGCGAAGTAGCGATAGGCCACGTCAATCGTGATGCCCTGCTCGCGCTCGGCGCGGAGGCCGTCGGTGAGGTTCGCGAGGTTGATGGCCCCGCCACCGGTGATGTCGGCGGAACGTTCCAACGCCTCAAGCTGATCCTCCATGATGGACTTGGAGTCGTAGAGGAGCCGGCCGATGAGCGTGGACTTGCCGTCGTCCACGGAGCCGCAGGTGTTGAAGCGGAGCAACTCGATTGGATGAGCAGTGTGTGGCATGGTGGGGTGATTCAAAAGTAACCGGCCTTCTTGCGGTCTTCCATCGCGGCTTCGCTGGCCTTGTCGTCGGCGCGGGTGCCGCGCTCGGTGACGCGGGCGGCGGCGACTTCGCGGATGATGTCGGTCACGTTGTCGGCAGGGCTTTCGATCATGCCGGTGCTAATCATGTCGGCGATGGTGCGGACGCGGCAGACCATTTTCTTCGCCGGCTCCTTCGCGGTCGGGCGCGCGCCGGCGTAGGGGTCGGGTTTGCCAGCGTCGGTGTGCGGAGGCGGGAGGGGGAGCCATTGGCCGCCGCGCCGGAAGCATTCACGCTCGTGGCTGAAGTAGATGTTCGGCACCTCCAGCTTCTCGCGCTGGATGTATTCCCACACGTCCATCTCGGTCCAGTTCGAGAGCGGGAAGACCCTCATGTTTTCGCCGGGGTTCACGCGGGCGTTGTAGAGGTTCCAGATTTCGGGGCGCTGGTTTTTCGGGTCCCACTGGCCGAAGGCGTCGCGGAAGCTGAAGAAGCGTTCCTTGGCGCGGGCTTTCTCCTCGTCGCGGCGCGCGCCGCCGATGCAGCAGTCGAAGCGGAACTCTTCAATCGCGCCCAGCAGCACGGGAATCTGGAGCTGGTTGCGGCTGATCTGGCCGGGCGTCGGATGTGCAATGCCCTTCGCGAATGCCTCTTCCACGGTGCGGACGATGAGCTTCGCGCCGAGCTGCTTGGCGCGGCGGTCTCGGAACTCAATCAACTCCGGAAACTCGTGGCCGGTCTCGACGTTCAGGAACGGCATCGGAATGTCCGACGGGCGGAAGGCCTTCTCCGCAAGTCGCAGGATGCAGATGGAGTCCTTGCCGCCGGAGAAGAGAACGGCGGGCCGCTCGAACTCGGCGGCGACTTCACGCATGATGTGAATCGCTTCGGTTTCCAAGTATTGAAGGTGGTCTAGGTGATACGAAGACATGAGGGAATAGGTGATGGGGAATGGGGAATAGGGTTTGCGGTCAGCGTCGGTCTACGGAATGAATGAGGCCGGTGATGAGTTTGCCGGTGAATTTGCAGTGGGTGAGGAATTCGAGTTGTTCGGGAGCGGTGATGAAGTGGTTGTCGAGCATCACGTAGGTCATGGAGCGAACTTCGCCGCAGGAACGGCGCGCGTAGTTGTAAGCCTGTTTCTTCTCGGCCAAGTGGATGCTTTCCCAGCCTTCCGCCAGATTGTTCATCACCGAGACAGCCGCCCGGCGCAACTGGTCACAAAGTCCAAAATCACGCGCCAGCGGCTCGCGGCGACACAGGGTGTAAACCTTCTGCGTAAGCACACGCGCTGCCTTCCACGCTTCCGTGTCCTCAAATGTCTGTGGCGTCGCCATCGCACCCTATTCCCTATTCCCCATCACCTATTCCCTTCAACCGCCTTTCCACCCCACGCCGCGTGGAGGCCGCACTCGCGCTTCTCGTCCGCCTTGGCTGGGTCGAAATAATCCCACTCGTTCGGGAGGTTTTGCTGCTTGAGATACACTTCCATCTCAGCGTCGGACCAGTGGAAGACGGGGCTGACTTTGAGCGAGTTGAAATTGCCGTCGGGCGAAACGATGTCGAGGCCGGCGCGGTTCGGGTTCTGGACTTTGCGCAGCGCGGTGAGCCAGACGGTGGGCGCGAGTTCCTTCATGCCGCGCTGGAAGGGTTCTAGCTTCATCACGGTGCTGAAGGCCTTGATGCGCTCCTCGTTCTCCGGCGTCGGCTCGGGCATGCCGCCGTGGACGGCGTCGTAGTGCGCGGCGGTGAGCTTGGGAACGAAAGCTTTGATGTTGAGCTTGAGCTGCGACCTGAGCTGCTCGGCGTGCCGGTAAGTGGCGGCGCGGTTGTAGCCGTGATCCACCCAGAGCACCGGGATGTCCGGCTGCACTTGCGTGACGAGGTGGAGGATGACGGCCTCGTAAGGCCGGAAGTTTGTCGAGACGATGGCGCGACCGCCGGCTTGGGCGATGGCCCATTGCACGACTTCGAGCGCGGACTTGCCGCGCAGGGCGGCGTTGGCTTGGGTGATTTGTCCGGGGGTCATGCTGTGGGCAAGCGTGGTTAAATGTCGAAATCGTCCTTGGCCTTCACACGGCCGAAGTCGAGCCGGTTCCAGATGCGCTCGTGAACGTAGTAGAGGGCAATCTTGGTGAACAGCTCGACAAAGCCGATGCTCAACGCCCACTTCATCTGGCCAGTGATGAGCCAGGAAATCAGGATGGTGTCGAGCGTCCCGGTGATGCGCCAGGAGACAGCTTTGACGAGGCTGCGGTAATGCTTTTCTTCGGCCATGCGAGGAGAGGTCCGGTCAAACTTCGGTGGAAACGAAGTTCAATTCGTCGAGGCCGTTTCTTTGAGCAACACCCGCTCGCACCAGTCGCCGAAGCGCTCGCCGGCATTCCGCTCCTTCGCGAAGCGAGCGAGCAGCGGGCGGAGTTCGCTCTCCAGTTCGGCTTCCTTGAGCACGTCCTTGAACAGCTTGTTGAGGCGCGTGCCGGAGGCGTTGCCGCCGAGCCAGAGCTGGTAGCGGCCAGGCGCTTTGCCGACAAAGGCAATCTCCGCCATGTAGGGACGCGCGCAGCCGTTCGGGCAGCCAGTGGAGCGGATGACGATCTCCTCCGCGCCGAGGCCGAGGTCGCCGCAGAGCTTCTCGATGCGGTCCACAAGGCCGGGCAGGGCGCGTTCGCTCTCGGCGAGCGCGAGGCCGCAGGTGGGCAGCGCGGGGCAGGCCATCGAGTTGCCGTGCAGCAGGCTGGTCTGGTTTTCCGTGCGGACGCCATGCTCGGTGAAGACGGCGTTGATGTTGGCTTTGTCGGCATCGCTGACGTTGGCGAGGATGACGTTTTGGTTGCCGGTCAGGCGGAACTCGATGTTGCCAAACTTCTCCGCGATTCGGCGCAGCGCGGTCTTCTGCCGGCGGCTGTCCACGTCCTTCACACGGCCCGTCTCGACAAAGAGGGTGAGGAAGTTCGTGCCGTCAATCGCCTTGTGCCAGCCGTAGGTGTCGCTGGTGGTGGTGAACTGGTAGGCGCGGGCCGGCTCCAGCTTGATGCCGGCGCGCTGCTCGATTTCCCCACGCACGAAGTCCACGCCGCGCTCAGCGACGACGTATTTGAGGCGAGCGTGCTTGCGGTCGGTGCGGTCGCCGAAATCGCGGTGAACAGTCAGCACGGCCTTGGCGATTTCCACAATGTGCTCGGCCTTGAAGAAGCCGAATACGTCTGCGAGGCGCGGGTAGGTCGTGACCTGGCCGTGGCTGCGGCCCATGCCACCGCCGACGGCGAGGTTGTAGCCGACGAGCTGGCCGTTCTCGACGATGCCGATGAAGCCCAGGTCGTTGGTGAACACGTCCATGTCGTTGTTCGGCGGCAGGACGAAGGCGGTCTTGAATTTGCGCGGCAGGTAGGTCTTGCCGTAGAGCGGATCCACGAAGTCCTTGTTCGCCGGGTCGTCGAGGTTGAGCTGCACGCCGTCAATCCAGATGGCGTGATAGGCCTTTGTCTTGGGCGCGAGCGCGGCGACTACCTTGTGCACGTCGGCAATCATCGCGGCACGAGCGGTGGTTTGCGCGGGCGTGGGCGAGGCGGTGATGTTACGGTTCACGTCGCCGCAGGCCGCGAGCGTCGAGAGGAGGGAGTCGTTGATTTTCTTGATGAGCGGTCCAAGGCCCGACATCACGACGCCGTGGAACTGGATGCTTTGCCGCGTGGTGATGCGCAGTGTGTTGTTGCCGTAAGTCGAAGCGAGGTCATCGAAGGTGATCCACTGTGCGGGGGTCATGATGCCGCCGGGGATGCGCCCGCGAATCATCATGATGAACTTCTTCTGGGTCTTGCGCAGGTCGCGGTCGTCCTGCTGGTAGATGCCGTGGAACTTGATGAACTGCTGGTCGTCGGCGGAAAACTGGTCCGAGCCGGACGCGACGGTGGCTGCGATGTTGCCAGCCAAGGTGGGAATGGCGTCCTTGATGACCTCGTTGTGGGTCAGCTTTGGCGTCGTCTCTGTCGTAATCATAAGTGAATTGATGACCTTACAATTGTTACTCGCGATTTCCTCGCTGTCAAAGGGTTTATTCTACCGGTTGAACCTGCTGGACGCCACTGCTTTTCTTGCGTTCCAGCTCGCGGCGGACTGATTTCCGCACTTGCCGCCCCGCGTCACTTTCCCTAGCGTCGCCCGAAATCTATGAGCTTTCAGCACCGCCTCCTGCTTTCCGTCATGATGTTCCTCCAGTTCTTCATCTGGGGGTCTTGGTATGTGACGGGACCGAACTACCTCTCGACCATCGGCTTCAAGGCGGAGGATTTCGGCACGATGTATTCCGTCGGGCCCATCGCGGGCATGATCGCGCCGTTCTTCGTGGGCATGATCGCCGACCGCTTCTTCCCGGCGCAGGTGGTCATGGGCGTGATGCATCTGCTGGGCGCGGGCTTCATGTATTACGCCACGACGCTGATGGGCGGCGCGAACCCGTCACCCAGCGCGATCAACACCATGTTCTTCGCGCACATGATGACATACTATCCCACGCTGGCGCTGACCAACACCATCGCCATGAAGTGCATGACCAACCCGGAGAAGGAATTCCCCGGCATCCGCGTGCTGGGCACCATCGGGTGGATCGCGGCGGGCCTGACGCTCACTCAGCTCAAGGCCGACACCTCAATCAACATGTTCCACCTGACCATCGGCTCAGGCGTGTTGCTCGGTCTCCTGAGCTTCGCGCTGCCGCACACGCCGCCCACCGCGAGCGGGCCGGTGAGCGTCGGCCAGATTCTCGGGTTCGAGGCGCTCAAGCTGCTCCTCACCAACCGCAGCTATCTCATCTTCATGGCTTCCTCGACGCTCATCTGCATCCCGCTGGCGTTCTACTACATGATTACCAGCCGCATCGTGGAAATGGGCGGCCTGCCCATCGGCCAGACCATGAGCTACGGGCAGATGTCCGAAATCTTCTTCATGCTCGTGATGCCCTTCTTCTTCGCGCGGCTCGGCGTGAAGTGGATGCTCGCTGTCGGCATGTTGGCATGGGTCACGCGCTACGGCCTGTTCGCCGTCGGCGCGCCGGACGAAGTCGCCTGGATGATCACCACCGGCATCCTGCTTCACGGCATCTGCTACGACTTCTTCTTCGTGACCGGCCAGATTTACACCGACCAGGTCGCGCCCAAGGAAATCCGTGCACAGGCCCAGGGCATGTTGGTGCTGTTCACGCTCGGCCTCGGCATGTTCGTCGGCGCGCAGGTCGCCGGCAAAATCGAGGCCCAGCACACCACCGACGCCTCCAAGGCCCAGGCCGTCATCGTGAAGGCGAAGGCCGAGGAAGCCGGCAAACTTAGCGAAGCTCTGGCCAAGGCCGAAGCCGCCGCCAAGCCCGCGCTGGAAGCCTCGCTCAAGCAGGTCAACGAGGAGAAGGCCGCCGCGCGCAAGGCCGAGCTGAAGGCCATCGAGTGGAAGCCGCTCTGGGGCAAGCCCGCCATCTTCGCCGGCATCATCATGCTGGTGTTCCTCGCGCTCTTCCGCAATCCCGCGCCGGTCACGGCCCCGCCTGCGCAGCAATGACCGTGCGGTTGCGGTGCCGCGGTGCCTTCTCGCGGCTGACGACCGGGAGCCGGGATTGCTGTCCGGTGCTGGGATTGGCCCACTTGACCCGGCTCCGCCTCGCGGGGTCACGCTGCCGGCGCGCAGGAGAATGACCAGGGTGGCGATCAAGGAAGGAAGAAATGCCGTTCCTGTTTCGCGCGCTTCGCCTATCGTCGCGCCGTGTCTTCCCACGAGGAACAATCCGCCGCCCAGCCGGCCTTCAACCAAGTCACGGTCCCTGACCTGTGGCAGCAGCAGGCCGTCACCGCGTTGCGCGCGGGCAAGGACGTGGTCGTTCACGCGCCGACCGGCTCGGGCAAGACGCTCGTCTTCGAGCTGTGGTCGAATTTCGGCAAGCCGCACGGGCAGGCCATTTACACCGTGCCCACGCGTGCGCTCGCGAACGACAAGCTCGCCGAGTGGCGCGCGCGCGGCTGGCACGTTGGCATCGCGACCGGTGACCTGAGCGAGAACCTCGACGCGCCCATCCTGGTCGCCACGCTGGAGACGCAGAAATACCGGCTCATTCGTGGCGACGGCCCGGCGCTGCTGGTGATTGACGAGTATCAGATGCTCGCGGACGGCGACCGGGGTTTGAACTACGAGCTGGCCATCGCGATGGCTCCGCCGCAGACGCGCCTGCTGCTCCTGAGCGGCAGCGTCGAGAATCCGCACCACATCGTGAAATGGCTGGAACGGCTCGGGCGCAAGGCGCAACTCGTGCGGCACCTGCACCGGCCCGTGCCGCTGGAGGAAGTTCACGCCAACGACCTGAGCGTCCATGTCCCCAGCGAGGTGAAAGGCTACTGGCCGCGCCTGGTGGCGAAGGCGCTGGCGGATGACCTGGGGCCGGTGCTGATTTTCGCGCCGCGCCGCAAGGAGACGGAAGCCCTGGCCGGCGAACTCGCGCGCTTTCTCCCGAACCCGAATCCGCTCACGCTCACGACCGAGCAGAAGTCGCTCGTCGGCGAGAAGGTCGCGCGGATGCTGCGCTGTCGAGTGGCCTATCACCACAGCGGCATGAGCTACGGCGCGCGGGCGGGCGTCGTCGAGCCGCTGACCAAGGCGGGGCAGTTGCGCGTCGTGGTCGCGACGATGGGGTTGGCGGCGGGGATTAACTTCTCTTTGCGCAGTGTCGCGCTCGCAGCGGCATCGTATCGGCGCGACGGCGTCGAGATTCCCATCCGACCGGATGAGATTTTGCAGATGTTCGGCCGCGCGGGGCGGCGGGGCATTGATGAGATCGGCTACGTGCTGGTGTCGGCGAACGGCATCCGGCTGCTGGACGGACGCCCGGCGTTTCTCGCGCGGTCGGGCCTCGTGGACTGGAGCGCGCTGCTGGGCATCATGGGCGCGGCGGCGCAGGCGGGGCTGGACCCGTTCCGCGAGGCCGTGCGCGTGCAGGAGCGGCTGTTCACGACGAAGCCGATTCTGCTTGGCGTCGAGGGCGCGCTGAAGAATCCCGACACCCCCTGCGGCCTCAAGACCGACGGCGAACGGGCGCGCCACGTCCGCAAGATGGTGCGGCAGTTCCTCAACAGCCGGGGCGAATGGGAGACGTGGCCCGCGCTCAAGGATGTGCCGGCGTCGCAGGTGCAGGTGATGGAGCCGCTGGGCGAAGGCGTGCTGGCCATGCTGAAGATGAGCGGGCCGGTGGCAACCAAGCGGCGCGCGACGACGGCGGATGTGCTGCCGAAACGCGCTCTGCCACCCGACGCTGGTAGGGACGCGCTGCCGCGCGTCCTCCCTGCCGACAAGCGAAGCGATGTCGGCGGCTCGGCGGATTCGGAAGACAGCGCTCGCATCGCTTCGCTCGCTGACGCGGGGGAGGCCGACCTGCAGGTCGGCCCTACCGGCGCGCGAGTCCACCTCCGCCCTGCGCTCATGGTAGAAGCGGCGGTCGAGAAACTTGGCGAGGGCGGGACATTGGTGCAGTTGTCCGACGGCACGTTCGCCCGCTCGCTCGCGGTGGCGGACGTGTTGAACGGCCAGCAAATCCTGCTCGCGAAGTGGGTGCGGAAGTTCACGAATTGGGGTGCGCGGCAGGTCTCCTTGGCCGCCTGGCGCGAGCACGTCGTGCCCGTGCTGGAAAACCGTTTCGCATCCGAGAAGACGCCCGTGGTGGCCCTCGAGTATCCGAAGGCGACGCGGTTGAAGGACGAGTTCGCCGAGCATGTGCCGGAGGTCGGCCTCGGCCCCGTGCGCGCGGTGGTCGCCCTCGGACAGCTCACGCTCAAGGCCTGCGTGGACACCCACGGCGTCGCGCTCTGGAAGCCGCCGGAACGCGAGGTCTTCCCCGAGGCTTGCTCACGCTGCCCGTGCGTGCCGCTGTGCAAGCAGCTCCCCACCGGCACCGGTGTCGCGACCATCTGGCGGCGGCTCGGCCTCGTGGACGCGGCGGGCGTGCCGACGCGGCGCGGGCGCATCGTGAGCTTCTTCCACTCCGGCGACGGCCTCGCGGTCGCGGCGGCGCTGGAGGATGAGTCGCTGTCCATCGAGGAGCTGAGTTACGAACTCGCAAACCTGCATGCGGGGCACCGCTTCGCGAAGGGCGACGCGCGCTGGGACGGACGCATCGCGCTGGCGTGCCGGCGGCTGTTCGGCCCGCAGACCTTCACCGGCTACCTCGATCAAGGCGTGCCGCCCGAATACGGCGCGGGCGCGGAGGAGATCGCGGCGGACGTGCATCGCGATCCGCTGGGCAAGAACGGCTGGACGACGGACTTCCTGGGCATCGGGGACATTGACCGGATGATCATCGAGTGGCGCAGCGTGCTGCGGCAGATCGCCCACGCGCCCGACCTGGAATGGCCGCGCTGGGAAGCGTTGAAAGACCGCGCGAAGGCGATCCTCCGCGAGACGGACTCGCCGACGCTCACCGACCTGCCGCCGCTGGAATACGCGCAGACCAAACGCGTGAACCACCAGCTTTCGATGCGGCGGCATTGAGCGGGAAGTAACGTGCAATGCGTAAAACGTAAGCGGGTTGGGTCGCCGGTTGCCGGCTGGTTCCCCTTACGCATTACGGGTTACGCGTTATTCGCTCACTGCTTGAACTCCATGATAACCCCGTTGGTCTTGTGGCGGTCGAAGTGGCCCACATGGCCGTCCACGTAGCCGGTGATGGCCTGGCCGTCCGGGAAGCGCGTGCCGTGGCGGTAGCCGACGTGGTTGGTGGTGAGGTTCTCGATGGGCGGGTGGTTGCGCCGGTAGGACAGGTCGCCGACGAGATAGGTGTCGGCGGTCCTGCTGACCTGCGCCCGGCGCGCGGTGGCGACGAAGTCGCCGGCGGTGGCGGGCGCGCCGTTGACGAAGTTGAGCGACGTGTGCTGGTTCATGCCGTAGCTGATGCGCCACGGGTTGCCTGAGCCGGGGTATTCGGGGCTGGTCGCGTTGTGCCATTCCTTCTGGCGGTCGGGGCACCTGGAGAGTGAATTCGTCCAGCTTGTCCCCTGTTGCGCGGAGTTGAACGCCTGGCCTCGGAAGTAAGGCGAGAGCAAATAATCGAAGCTGTTCGCCTGGACCCCTAGCCGGCTCCACGCGTAGGGGAGCTTGTCGTCCTGATCATCGCAATAGAGCTGCGAGACCATCGCCCACTGCTTGGTGCTGTTCGTGCAGAAGGTCTGGTTGGCCTTCGTCTTCGCCTTGGACAACGCGGGCAGGAGCATCCCGGCCAGGATCGCGATGATGGCGATGACCACGAGGAGTTCAATGAGCGTGAAGGCGGAATGATGAGGTTGTCGCGGCTTCATAATTGAATGGACTGGGCAAGGCGCAGACGCGAGGTGGCATGGCTGGATTCAGCACGCACTACTTCGCTTCAGACGACCGCTTCAAGTTGTCCAGCCCGGTCTGCAAGTCCGGCCCCATCATCCGGTCCATCAGCAGGCCAAACCAGCGGTTGACCGGGTTTGCGCCAAGGTCACCGGCGTTCGTCCACTTGACCGCGACCGCCTCGCCCTCCGCCGTGAAGGTGATTTCGCCCTTCGAGAGATACTTGCCGTGCTCGAAGTCGAGATCGTAGGCGATGAGCCTGCCCGGCTCACAGCGGGTGAGTTTCAAGGTGCCGTCGCCGGAAGTCTTGCCTGCCCACGAATAGACCGCGCCGACGCCCGCGTCCGGGCCGCTGAAGGCCAGCTTCATGTCGGGAAAGCGCGCCACCGTCCACGCAGTCCACTCCGGCCAGTGCTTCAGCGTGTTGACCTTGGCGAAGACCGTGTCCGGCCTGGCCCGGATGACGACTTGGCGCTCGACGCGATAGCTGCCCGGCAACAGCAGGCCGACTCCGAGCAGCGCCGCCACCAGCGCGGCCAGCGCGAGCAGGACTTTCTTGAAAGTTTTCATGTCCGAAAGGCGTGATTCGCCGGCAGTTCAAAGGTCACGGCTCCTCGCCCGGCTTCAACTCGCGGAGGCGGATGTTCTTCCACCGCACTTGAAACGGCCCGGTGCCCGCCTTGATGCCGTGGACTTGCAAGCCGATGAAGCCGGTCTTGTCCGTCGCGTCACGGAAATCCGCGCACGGCACGCTGTTCACCCACGAGCGGATGCGGTCGCCCTGCGCGGCGATGCGGTAGTGGTTCCACTGGCCGTCCTTGAACGCCGTGAGCGCGGGCGGGCGGTTGGTCAGGTTGTCGTGCCACTTGGTGAAGCGGCCCTCGTCCCAGAAGTTGCCGCTGGTGCCCTTGGCCTGAAACGTGACCTCGCACTGGTAGCCGAACACCTCGCCCGCCTTGCGCACGCGCTTGGGCTGCGACGGCTGCGGGGTGTCCTTCTGATAAACATGGCTGCGGATTTGAAAGCCGCTGTTCAGCTCCTTGTCGCACAACACCTCGGCCTCGAAGACGAAGTCCGCGTAATCCCGCTTGGTGGAGAGGAAGGTGTTCGCGCTCCCCTCGACCGTGGTGCCGACGATGACGCCGTCCTTCACCTCATACTTCGCCGTGCCGCCCTTGACCTCCCAGCCGTCGAGGTTCCTGCCGTTGAAAAGCGTGACCCACTTCGGCGCGTCCGCCGCGAGCAGAGCCGCCGAGACAAGGCAGATGGGAGCGAGGCAAAGGAGCTTGGACTTCATGCCCGAAGTGTGGGCCGAAGCCGGACAAATTCCAGCCGAAACCCAAGCCGGGCAGCGGGAATCGCTTGGCAGCCCGGAGCCGGTGGGGCGAAGCTCGCGCCCGTCAAACCATGCGCCGGTGTGCTGCCATTGGATGTTTGCTGCTGATCGTCGGCACCGGTGCCGGCTGCGCGCCGCGCGCGACCAGGCGCAACGCTGACGCCGCCGAGCGCCGCGCCGTCACGTTCCTCGTGCGCGAGGTGCCCGCGTGGTCCCGCGAAAACGGCTGCTTCTCCTGCCACAACAACGGCGACGCCGCACGGGCACTCTACGCGGCCAGGCGGAGCGGCTTCGCGATTCCAGAGTCCGCGCTCGCGGACACGACCGCGTGGGTGAGCCAGCCGTCGCGGTGGGAGCACAACCAGGGCGACCCCGGCTTCAGCGACAAGCGGCTGGCGAATCTCCAGTTCGCCGCGTCGCTGCTTGCGGCGGTGGAGACCGGACACAGCAGTGATCGGATGGCGTTGCGTGCGGCGGCGGACAAGGTGGCAGCCGATCAAGGTGAGGATGGGACGTGGCGCATTGAGGAGCAGGACACGCTCGGCTCGCCGGCCACCTACGGGACGACGCTGGCGACCTTCAGCGCGTGGCGGGTGCTGACGCAGTCTGACTCCGGCGCGGCAAGGCTCGCGGCGGCGAAGGCGGCAGGCTGGCTTCGCCAGGCACCGATGAACAACGTCCCCGCCGCCGCGACGCTGCTGCGCTTCGCGGTGCGAGATGACTCAGGCGAATCCATGCGGCGGCAGGCGGAGGCGCTGACATTTCTCCGACGAGCACAGACCAGCGATGGCGGCTGGGGGCCGTATCCGAACGTGCCCGCCGAGGCCTTCGACACCGCGCTGGTGCTTCTGGCGCTGGCTGAACTGCCTCGCGATGCGGAAATGGAGGCGATGGTGCGGCGCGGACGCGCCTTCCTCATCGCGCAGCAGAAAGCGGACGGAAGCTGGCCGGCCACCACGCGCCCGACCGGCGGCGAGAGCTACGCGCAGCGGATGTCCACGACGGGGTGGGCGGTGCAGGCGCTGCTGGCGAATCGGGGGAAGTAATCAGTAATCAGTTTTCAGTGAAACGTCCGGTCTGCGCGACTGAATACTGAACACTGATTACTGATTACTTCTCTCACTTCAGCTCGAACGGTAGTTTCACAGTCTTCTGCTCCAGCCGCCGCGCCACGCCGTCGAACACATCCACCTCGAACGGCTTGCCGATGTTGTTGCCGGCGAGGTCTTCGATGGTCGTCTCGACGATGAGCGCGTAACGCCCGGCCTTCCACGAGTGCTGCGGGAGGAATTTCCAGATGCGCTCGCGCTCGGTGAGGAAGGGCTGGCCGGGAACCGCGCGGCCCGATTCGTCCACGACGTGAATCATCCGCAGCGCGAGCGCGGAATCCATCGGCTTGGCGAGGTCAATGGCCAGCGGCTCGCGGGTGCGGATGGGCGGGGCTTGATAGCCCCAGCGGCGAGGGTCGGGCGGGTCGCGGTCGGGTGGGCCGACGGTGAAGCGCTTGAAGAACGCCTGCTTCATCCGGTTCCCGTTGGCATCCTTCCAGCCGCTGCCGATGGCGAGCGTGAAGCGCCGGCCGGCGACAAGCGCGGGGCCGATTTCCTCCAGCGGCTTCACCTCGCGCTTGATGCGGCCCGGGTCAATGAAGAGCGTGAGCCGCAGCATGTCGTGGCTCCACAGCTCCTCGGCGAGTTCGAGGAAGGGCAGTTCCACCGGCAGGTTCGCCTCGTTGAGCAGGCGGATGTGCTCGTAGATGTCGCCCCGGCTCATGGGCGCGGAGAAATGGACGTAGAACTTGAGGAGGTTTTCCGGCAGCACGTCGGCGCTGGGGTAAACCTGGGTGACGGTCGTGGTGGCGCGCTCGGGTCGCACGGGGACTTGCAGAATCGAAGTCACCTTTCCGGCCACCGCTGAATCCGCACCCGGAAGTTGGCCGGCATCGAACACCGCGCGGTAGCGCAGCCCCGGCTCCAGCGGAAACGCGGGCGCAAAGCGGAGCAGCGCGCCCTCGATGCGATGCTCGCCCAGCATCGGCACCGGCTCGACTCCCGGCTGCTCGACGAAGACGGAGAGCAGCGCCGGCCAGTTCGCTGCGGGCCAGTTGGTGGATTGCAGCGCGGCCAGCGTGTCCTTCGCGATGCCGGAGACTTCGAGGACGAGGCGGTTGGTTTCCCAGGGCACCGGTGCCCAGCGGAGGAAGACGGCAGAGAAGCCGGGCGGCTGGTTCGGGGCCTCCGCGCCGAAGGCCGGCACAAGCCAGCCCAGCCAGACAAAGAGGAGGCCGGCGAGTGCCGGCCTCCAGCTTGGAAACAGGGATTGTCCGCGCCGCCCGCTCACGGGAGCGGGAGCGATTCGAGATTCAGCGCGCCGCCCTCGCCGCGCCGGATGACGAGCGCGTTGCCCGCGTCGAGCTTGTCGAGCTGCTCGACGCCCTTCCATGCATCAATCGTCTCATACTTCGTGCCCTTGATGCCGCCGCCGCCCACGGGCGCGGTGATGGACTCGGCGTTCTCTATGCTGTCGGTGGTGATCTTCATCACGCCGCGGCTGTTGTTGGCCAGCAGGAGCCAGTCCTTGCCGCCCTTCTGATACACAATCATGTCCAGCGGACGGTTGCGGTTGCCCAGCTCGGCGATGGTCTTGCCCTTGATCTTCGCGCCGGGTTTCAGCTCGCTGATAGGAAACTGGACGAGCGGCGTGCAGGTGTAGGCGGCGAGCAACTGCGCCTCCTGGCCAACCTTGAACGGAACGAAGGTGCGGATGGGCGAGCGCGTTTCGAACCGGCCGTGCGCGCCGTGGTAAATCTCGACACTCGTGCCGTTGGCGACTTTTTGGAACGGAAACGGAATCGCGCGCAGCGTTGAGGAAAACTCTTCGTTCGACAGGCCGGCGATCAGCAGGCGGTCCTCCAAGAACGCGATGTCGGTGATGGATTCCTGGCGCGGGTTGCTCTGGCGCTTGCCTTCGCCCTGCACACCGTCCACCGGCGCGTCGGGCAGTTCGACCCGCGCGTGCTTCACCTTGTCGAGCGAGACAACTTCGAGATTGCCATCGCCCTTGACGCGCACGAGCACGGGCGTCGCGCCTGCGCCACGACCGCGCGTGACAGCGAGGTAGGCGGTGTGCGAGGCGGGATTCACCGCGAGGTCGTCGAGGATGATCTGGTCGGCGGCGGTGCCGAGCAGGGCGGCGACCTTCGAGTTGATGCCGTCCACCTTCACGGCCTTGGCGGCCCCGCCCTTCGTGTCGCCGGTGGCGATGGCGACGATGGCGGCGGACTTGGTGTCCGCGATGAACAGGATGCCGTCCGGCCCGAAGGTGATCGGCCCGGCGGACTTGAGGGTGACTTTGCCTTCGGTCATGCCGGAGGTCCAGTTGGCGGCGGAGGCGGCCCCGGCCAGCAAGGCAAGGCCGAGCGCAACGGAGAGGAGTTGTGTGGATTTCATAGGTTGAGGGTTTGGACGCGGACAAGCCGTGTCAGGTTGCAAACAGGTTTCTGGCGAACTGACGCGATAGGAGCGCGTCTGGGGAAAGCGTTCAACACCTTTCTTGGCATCGGCGGAGCGCGGGACTCCGGCCCGCAGGGGCAGCAGCAGCAAAGGTGAGCTGGAACTTGAACCCGGCTGACGAAGCCACCCGCTGCGGCCCGGAGTGCCACGCTCCGCCGGACTTCAATACACTCGCCGCAGGTTCGAGGGCAGGATGTTCAGCTCGCCGCGATACTTGGCGACGGTGCGGCGGGCGATGGTGATGCCCTTGGCGACGAGCAGCTTCACGATGGCGTCGTCGGAGAGCGGGCTGAACTGGTCCTCGCCCTTGATGATCTCGGCCACCATGTCCTTGATGCTGGTGTTGGCGACGGCCTGGCCGTCTGCCGCCGTGAAGCCGGAGGTGAAGAAGTGCTTCATCTCGAAGACGCCGTGCGGGGTCTCCATGTATTTGCCGGAGACGGCGCGGCTGACGGTGGTCTCGTGGACGCCGACGACCTCGGCGACCTGGTTCATGGTGAGCGGCTTGAGGTGCGCGCGGCCCAGCTCCATGAAGTCGCGCTGCCGCTTCACAATCTCGGTGGCGATGTTGTGGATGGTCTGCTGGCGCTGGTGGAGGCTCTTGATGAGGAATTTGCCGGCGCGGATCTTGTCGCGGATGTATTCGCGCGTGGCGGGGTCGGTCTCCTGCCGCGCCATGAGATCCTTGTAGGTGTTGCTGATGCGCAGGTGCGGCACCTGGTCGTTGTTCAGCGTCACGACCCATTCCTCGCCGGCTTTCTGCACGAAGACCTCGGGGACAATGTATTGGTCGTTGTCCGGCAGGAAGGCGCGGCCCGGATGCGGCTCCAGATGCCCGATGCGGTCGGCGGCCTCCTGAATATCCACGACATCCTGGTTCAGCGCGCGGGCAATCTCGGGAAAGCGGCGGCGGCCCAGCGCCTCCATGTGGCCGGTGACAATCCGGTATTCGAGCGTGTCCTGCCGGCCAGCGCGCTCAAGCTGGAGCTTGAGGCACTCGCCCAGGTCGCGCGCGCCGACGCCCGGCGGCTGGAAGGTCTGCACGACCCTCAGGGCGGAGGCGAATTTTTCCACTGGCATGCCGGTGGAACCCGCGAGTTCCTCCAGGCTCGCCGCGAGCCAGCCGCGCTCGTCAATGTTGCCGACGATCATTTCCGCGAGCGGGAGCTGATCGGGCGTCAGTTCGGAATCGCGCACCTGCTCCAGCAGCATTTCCTGCAATGACTGCCCGGCCACCAGCGAATCGAACATGAACTGCCGGCGCTCCTCGTCCTCCTCGCTGGCACGCATGGGCGTGTTGCTCTGCGCGTAATGGTCGCGCCACTCCTGGTCCAGTTGCGCGAGCTTGTCGAACTCGGCTTGAAAGTCATCCACCGGCTCGGAGCTTTCCTTCTCCGGGACCGAGTCGGAGGTCAGGTCGGCCGGCGGTTCGGCAGGGTCAAGTTGTTCAGCGACTTCTTCCTTTTCCTTGCCGGGCTTGTCGTCCAGCTCCATCTCGCCGTTGATGGACTCCTCGAGCACCGGGTTTTGCTCCAGCTCCGCCTCGACCTGCGCGCGCAGCTCGAGGATGGGGGCCTGCAAGAGCGCGAGAGACTGCTGGAGCTGGGGAGCCAGCACCATTGACTGCGACATCTTCTGCGACAAATACAGGCCTTGCGCCATCGGTATGCCGCGAAGGTATGCCCGGTCACAGACCCGCTCAAGAAGTAAGAAACCCCGGAGGAAAAAGTTTGGTTGACGCTCAGGCCAGCACGCTCTCGATGACGTGCCCGTGAACGTCCGTCAGCCGGCGCTCGATGCCGTTGTGATAGAAGCTCAGGCGCTCATGGTCGAGGCCGAGAAGGTGCAGCAGCGTGGCGTGGAGGTCGTAAATGGTCGTGACGTTCTCGACCGCACGGTAGCCGAAGTCATCCGTCGCGCCGTAGCTGAAGCCGCGCTTCACGCCCGCGCCCGCCAGCCAGATGGTGAAGCCGCTCGGGTTGTGGTCACGGCCGCTCGCGCCCTTCTGGAACGTCGGCATCCGCCCGAACTCGGTCACGAAGGCAACCAACGTGTCCGCCAGCAGGCCGCGTGACTTCAAGTCGCGCAGCAGCGCGGCGCAAGGCTGGTCGAGGATGTTCGCGTGGCCTGGGTATTGCGCGGCAATGGTCTTGTGACCGTCCCAGTTGCCGACGCCCTCGCCCATCGCGTAAGCGCCGTTGAAGAGCTGCACAAACCGCACGCCTCGCTCCAGGAGCCGCCGCGCGAGCAGGCAGTTCTTCGCGAAGCCAGCCTTGGTTTTGTTCGTGTCGTTGACGCCGTAGAGGTCGAGGGTCGCAGCGCTTTCGCCGTGCGTGCCGCTGACTTCAGCGGCAGCGAGTTGCATCCGGGCGGCGAGTTCGTAGCTGGCGATGCGGGCGGAAAGCTCCGTGTCGCCGGGATGCTGCGTGAGATGCCGCTCGTTCAGGAATTTCACGAAGTCGCGCGTGGCCGCATCGGCATTCTCGGGGATGGACGCGGGCCGCGCGAGGTTGGCGATGGGCTTGTCCGCGTTGAACGGCGTGCCTTGATACGCCGCCGGGAGGAAGCCGGGGGCCCATTGGCGCGTGCTGATTTGCGGCACGCCGCGCGGGTCGGGAATGGCGACGTAGGCCGGCAGGTTCTGGCTCTCGCTGCCCAGCGCATAACTCACCCACGCGCCCATGCTGGGAAAGCCGTCGAGGATGTAGCCCGTGCTCATCTGGCTCTCGGCGGGGCCGTGGGTGTTCGACTTGCCGGTCATCGAGTGGATGAAGCACAGGTCGTCCGCCAACTCGCCCAGACGGGGCAGCAAATCACTGGTCATCTTGCCGCACTGGCCGCGCGCGCGGAACTCCCAGAGCGGCTTGATGAGGTTGCCGTTCTCGCCCTGGAAAGTGACGAGCTTGTCCTGCCCCGGCATCGGCGTGTCGTGCCGTTTCACCAGCTCCGGCTTGAAGTCAAACGTGTCCACATGGCTCAACGCGCCGGTGCAGAAAATCATCAGCACGCGCCGGGCCTTCGGCGTGAAGTGCGCCGGGCGCGGCGCGTAGGGCCGCGCCGGGTCAATCGCCGGCCGGATGGGCGACTTGTCCGCCGCCAGCAAGCCTTGCTCCGCCAGCAGCGAAGTGAGCGCGACCCCGCCCAAACCCATGCCGCTGAAGCGCAGGAAATCGCGACGATCCACGAAATGAGGCTGGCTTGATGATGGTTTTTTCATGGCAGACCGAAACGTGATGACAGCAAGGAAAGGCCTGAAAAAAGGGCTTGCGTTGAGTATGGCATCAATGCCATACTCCGGCCATGAAGATGACGATGCACATTGACGAAGGCATCCTCGAAAGAGTGATGAAGTGGAGCGGAGCCGCCAGCAAAACCGAGGCGGTGGATCTCGCCCTCAAGGAAATGGACAGGAAGGCGAGACTCGCCGAGTTCGGCAAAACCGGCCTCGGCCTGAGCAGGGCCGAGATCCTCGAAGCCGTGGATCCGAGCTACGACTTGATGGCGCTGCGCCTGGCAGAGACGCCGGGCGCAGTGCCACCTCCGGTTGCCCCCGCCGGGCCGGTGAGCTACTCCAAGTTGAAGCGCCAGAAAAAGTAGCCCCCGCCGCCCGTGATTCTCATAGACTCCTGCATTTACATCGAGCACCTGCGCGCGGGCCGCGACCCGGCGCAGGTGTTTGCACCTTACGCCCAGCGGCACGACCTGGCGACCTGCGGCGTCATTCGCTGCGAGGTGATTCGCGGGATGCGGACGCCCAAGGCCCGCCGCGCACTGGCGGACTACATGGACTGCCTGCTCTATATCCCCACGCTGAACAACGTGTGGGAAGCCGCCGAGGAAGTCCTCTGGCAGACCGACCGCGCCGGTTTCAAGATTCCCGTCACCGACGCCATCATCGCCGTCTGCGCGATGAAGGCGGGCGGTGCCGTGCTCACGAAGGACAAGCACTTCAAGGCCATTCCCGGCCTGCGGGTGTTCGAGGAGTTTCCTGGCTGACGCGGCCTTCATCGAAATTCAAAACACGGTCAGGAACTCGTTCGCGTTGAAAAGCGCGCGGCACAGCGACGGCAAGCCGTGGGATTCGACCAGCTTCACGCTGGCGACCAGCTCTTCCTTCACCGGCTCGCGCAGGAAGATTAGGTGAAAGGCGCGCTTCACCTGGGCGTCCTTTGCCTGCCCTGCCTCGCGCTCTACCCGCTCCGCGAAGAACTGCGCCTGTTGCACGGCGAACGGGCTGTTCAACAGGTTCAGCGCCTGCAACGGCGTCGTGCTGCTCGTGCGTTTGGGCGAGACCTGTCCGGCGTCCGGGCAATCGAACGCGCCGAAGGTGCTGTCCAGCTCCGTGCGCGGCTTGGATTGATAAACCATGCGCCTAGACTCCGCCGGGCCAAAGTCCGCGCGCGAGTTATAGACCTTCACGTAATTGCTGTTCGCCTCGAACAGGTCGAAGCCCGGCCCGCCCATCGTGCGGTCGAGCTTGCCGCTGACGGCGAGCATCGCGTCGCGCAGCGGCTCGGCCTCCATGCGGCGCGCGGGGAAGTGCCAAAGGAGGCGGTTGGAGGAATCCACGAGGCGTGGGTCCGCACCGCTCTCCTTACGTTTTACGCTATTACGTTTTCCAGTCTCGTAAGCCGTAAAACGTAATGCGTAAGCACTGCCGGCCTGCGCGAACGCTCCGCTCGTCAGTATCAGCCGGTGAATGTGCTTCAACTTCCAGCCGCTCGCCACCAATTCACTCGCCAGCCAATCGAGCAACTCGGGATGCGACGGCCGCCCGCCGTTCAGGCCGAAGTCGCTTGGCGTGTCCACGAGGCCGGTGCCGAAGTGGTAATGCCACAGCCGGTTCACGATGACGCGCGCGGTGAGCGGGTTCTCCGGCGAGCCAAGCCACTTCGCCAGCGCGAGACGGCGCTCCTGGTCGGGCGCTTCGGCAGGCAGCGAAAGCTTCGGACCAAACGATGCGAGCGCGCCGGGGCCAACTTTTTCGCGTGGCTGCATCGGGTCGCCGCGGTGCATGCGGAACGTGTCGCCGGGCTTCACGAATTTGCCGGCATAGATCATCGGGAACGTCGTCACCGCCGCGATGTCCGCCTCCAGCTTCTTGCGCGATGCGAGCAGTTCGGCCAGCCGGGCAGCTTCGGCGGGCGCCATGCCCTCCGCCGAATAGGTGACGCCGCCGGGCGCTTTCCCGCCAAACGCCTGCCGATCATCTGAGGTCGCCACTGTCTGCCATGCCGCGCCGTCGCGTGATACCTCGATGCGGTAGCGCGTCGCGAGGCGGTCGTTGTAGCGCGGCACGTTGTCGCGGTCGCGGCTCCATTGCACGCGGTCAATCGTCTCGGTCTTCGCAAACTCGATCTGCACCCAGCCCTTGCCGCGCTCGTTGGAAATCCAGCTCCGGTCATTGCCGTAGAGGCCGTCGTTGACGTGCGCGAGCTTGTGAATCGCGTAGCCCGGCAGTGTGCTCGACGCCGTGGCCTTCGCACCCGCGCCGGCCAACGCCACGTTGCGCGACCCGGTCCCGACGGTGAACGCCTCCAGCTCGTCAATGCATGGCTCCAACTGCGTCGTCTCCGCGATGGTGAAGCGAAGGAACTTCGCGGCCACGGGGGCGAAGCGCTCGAGGTTCAGGCCGCGCGTGACCGGCGGACGCAGCCGGGCGGACGCGTTCGTGCCCGTCCGGGCGACCGGCTCGAAGCGCTCCAACTGGCGCGTGACGACGGCGAGTTGCGCACGCAGCGCGTCGGCCTTCGCCGTCAGTTCGGCGGCGTTCGCCGGCTTCACCGCGCGCTCGCCGTGCTGCACGCCCGCGAAGCACGCGACCACCGCGTAGTAATCCGTCGTGGCGATGGGGTCGAACTTGTGATTGTGGCAACGCGCGCAGTGGAGCGTGAGGCCGAGAAACGCGCTCGCGGTCGTGGCGGCGAAGTCGTTCAAGTCCTCGGCGCGCTGGTTTGCGGTGAGCACGGGATCGGGCGACTTCACCACGTCTGTCGGGCCGCCGACGATGAAACCCGTGGCCTCTTCCACGCCGAGCGCGTCGCCCGCCAACTGCTCGGCGATGAAGCGGTCATAGGGCATGTCGCTGTTGAAGGCTCGGATGACCCAGTCGCGGTAAGGCCAGGCGTTCTTGCGCGTGCCGTTGGTTTCGTAGCCGTTGCTCTCCGCGAAGCGCACCACGTCCAACCAGTGACGCGCCCAACGCTCGCCGAAGTGCGGGGAAGTGAGAAGCTTGTCCACGAGATTGCCGATTGCTGATTGCCGATTGCCGGTTTGGAACTCGCGCTCGAACGCCGCGACTTCCTCGGGCGTCGGCGGCAGGCCGATGGTGGTGAAGTAGAGCCGGCGGACGAGCGTGCGCGCGTCGGCGGACGGGGAGAACATGAGGCCCTTCTCCGCGAGCTTGGCGAGGAGGAAACGGTCAATCGGATTCTGGGTAGGAGACGACGTGAGGAGTCTCTGACTTTTGGCCGCAGGAGAAATGAGACTCCTCACGTCGTCTCCTACGGATGGAACCGCCGGCCGCTTCACCGGCTCCCACGCCCAGTGCTTCGCACTCACGCCGGAGCCGTCGTCCGGCCACTGCGCCCCCTGGTCAATCCACGCGCGCAGCAGGCCGATTTGCCCGCTCGACAGCGGTTCGCCCTTCGGCGGCATCTTCATGTCCGGCACGAGGCCGGCGACGAAGTGGATCAGCGGGCTATCAGCGCTTTTGCCGGGAATGATGTCCGGTGCGTGCGAGTCGCCGCCCTTGAGCGCGTCCGCCTTCCGGTCGAGGCGCAACTGGCCCTTCTGTTTGTCCGGGCCGTGGCAGGAGTAGCACTTCGACTCGAAAAGGGGCTTGATGTCTTTCGTGAAGTCCACCGGGCGCGACGCGGCTGACGGCAGCTTTGACTTGTCCACGTCCGCCGCCAGCATCGCAGTCGCGCCACTCAGCAAACCGGCCAGCAGCGACACCAGCCGGTGCTTGCCGGGACGCGGGAGCGACAGGTTGGGTGTCACGCCGAGAAGGTTGCCACGCGCGGCCAGCCGGCTCAAGGGGGGCCATCGGTTGGCGGTTGGAGCTGATGAAAAAACTCGGCTCATTGTGCTGGCATGTTCGACGTCGCTTTGTATACAATATCGTCGGTTTGTATACAACTAATTTTCCATGAAGAAGCGCGCCACCCGGACCGAGGCGGAGCCGGTCTTCCGGCTGGACCTTGTGCGGCGGCTGCTGCGCGAGATGTTCGAGGGCCGCTGGGCCGGCGGCGACCGGCTGGTGGAGACGGAGCTGGCCGAGCGCTTCGGCGTCAGCCGCACGCCGGTGCGCGAGGCGATTTCCGAGCTGGCGTCGGTCGGGCTGGTGGAGGTCCGCCCGAACTGCGGCGCGGTGATGCGGCCCTTCGGCCCGCGCCAGATCGAGGACATTTACGACGTGCGCGGGCTGCTGGAAGGCGAGGCGACGCGGCTGGCGTGCAACGGCGTGGACGCGCGCGAGGTGAAACACCTGATCGGCACCTTCGAGGAGCTGCTGGCCGAGCGGAAGCGCGACGACGACTGGTCACGCCGCGCGTGGGCGGTGGACCGTGCGATGCACGAGCTGCTCGCTGCGACGTGCGGCAACCGCCGGCTCGCGGAGGAAATCGCCCGCTACGGCCGCTTCGCGCAGGTCATCCGTGAAGTTGTCGGCAACCGCAGCCACGCGCAGGAGGACGCCATCCGCGCGCACCTGGAGATTTTGAAGGCGCTGGCCGCCAAGCGGCCGGAGGCCGCCGCCGAGGCAATGCGGAAGCACGTTCGCCAGGCCGCGCAGGCCGCGCTCGACGTGCTGGCTCCGAAGTTCAGCACGACATCGCCGCCCGCCTGAGCACGTTCTGCGTGGCACTCCGTCCGGCGATTTGCCAGCATCCCCGCCGATGTTTGCCACGCTCCGCAAGTGGGCCGAGTTCGTGAAGCTTTCGCACACGGTCTTCGCGCTGCCCTTCGCCCTGGCCGCGATGGTCGTGGCGGCGCGCGACACGCGTGGCTGGCCGGGCTGGCGGACGTTCGGGCTGATCCTGCTCGCGATGTTCTGCGCGCGGACGTGCGCAATGGCCTTCAACCGCATCGTGGATCGCAAGTTCGACGCCGCGAATCCCCGCACGGCAAACCGCCACCTGCCCGCCGGCCAAATCTCCCTCGTCTCCGCATGGGCGCTGTGCCTGCTGGCGGGTGCGGGTCTCGTGGGCGCGGCGTGGCTGCTGAACCCGCTGTGCTTTTACCTCTCGCCGGTCGCGCTGTTCTTCGTGTGCTTCTACTCGCTGACGAAGCGGTTCACCAGCTACACGCACGTCTGGCTGGGCGTCGCGCTGGCGCTCGCGCCGGTGGGCGCGTGGCTGGCGGTGAAAGGGCAGCTCGGCTTCAGCGCGGTGGAGCCGTCCTTCGGCATGGGGCCGCTGGGGCGCGTGGTGGCCGAGCGCGGGCTGACCGGCGTCCTCCCCATCGTCCTCGCGGTGGCGGTGGTGTTCTGGCTCATCGGCTTCGACATCATCTACGCGATTCAAGACTTCGAGTTCGACCGCTCGCACGGATTGCATTCGCTCGTCGTCGCGTGGGGGCCGAAGAACGCGCTGTCCGCCTCGCTGCTCGCGCACGCGATCATGTGGATTTTACTGGGGATCTTCGGACTCATGGCGGGCTTCCGGCTGGCCTACTACGTCGGGCTGGGGCTGATCGCCGGCTGCCTGATCTTCGAGCATTTCCTCGCGCGGCGGCGGAGCCTGAACTGGGTCAACAACTCCTTCTTCCGTCTCAACGCCGTCATCAGCGCCGTCTTCCTTGCGGTGACGGTGACGGAGGTGGTGTTTCCGGGCTTCCGGCTGAAGGAGTAAGCCGCTGCTCCGCGCGCTCTCGTGTTTCGGCTGCCGCTACAGCCGCAGGAAAATCTTCCGGTGGTGGAGGAAGTTCACGAAGGCGAAGATGAGCGTGAAGCCCACGAGCGCCACGAGCAGGTTGCCCGCGCCGTCGGCGATGTTTGCATCAAGCATCCGCTTCACATCGCCGCCGACCAGGCGGTTCGCCACCGTGCGGAACGAGAGGAGGTTGTTCGCCACGTAGATCGTGATGGAGTTCATGCCGATCCACACGAAAGGCTGGCACCAGTCGCGGCGCTGCCAGACCTCCACGACCTGATAAAAGACGGCCAGCAGCATCGCGCTGTAGCCACCCGCCACGAGCACGAAGCTCGAAGTCCAAATCTTCTTCACCACGGGGAAGGACATGCCCCACGCGAAGCCTGCGATGACCGCGAGCGCCCCGAAGCTCAGGAGGTAAATCACCTTCCACTTGTCGCAGAAGTCCTCGCGGCGTAGCCAGACGCCGGCCAGCACGCCGAGCAGGCAGGTGGCCACGGCGGGCAGGGTGCTGAGGACCCCCTCGGGATCGTAGAAGAGGTCATACTTGCGGCCGGGCAGGAACTGGAAGTCGAGGTGGTTGGCGAGGTTGTGGCCGGGACCGAACTGGCCGGTGGTGCGCTCCTTGGTTTGCCGGAACAACTCGCGGGCCTTGGCCCAGGCGCGGCTGTTCGCCGTCGCGGAAGGGTTGGTCTCGGACTTGAGGGCGATGGCCCCGCGCGAGTCGCCGGACTTCTCGGCGAGTTCGGCGAGCCTGGCCTTGTCGAGCGCGAGGTCGCGGATGGGCACGAAGTTCATCAACGCCCAGTAGCCCACCAGAATGCCCGCGATGACGCCCGCGAGCGCCTTCATGCGCGCGCCGACGAGGCAGAAGATCAGTCCTGCGCCGAGATACGCGAGCGCGATGCGTTGCAGGACGCCGAGCACGCGGATGTCCGGCCACTCCTTCGTGAGGCCGCCGGAGTAAAAGATGCCCAGCACGAAGAGCAGAGCCGCGCGGCGCACGACGCGTTGCAATGCGCCAGCGCGGCCGTGAGTTTGAGTTTCCTTCGTGAGCGACCACACCACCGACACGCCGGAGATGAACACAAACATCGGGAAAATCAGGTCGTAGAACGCGAAGCCCTCCCAGTCCTTGTGCCGGAACTGGCCCGCCAGCCAGCCGAAGAGTGTCCACGTCTGGTCGTTGCCGCCGGACATCCGGCCCGCCGTGGTGACGATGAAGTCGCCGCCGAGAATCCAGAACATGTCGAAGCCGCGCAGGGCGTCGAGCGACATGAGGCGCGGGCTGGCGGGAGCCGGAGTGGGAGCGGCGGGTGCGGGCGTTTCGGCGGCGGTGGCGCTCATGTGATGCGCGAGCATAGCAAGTGGCGTGATGATGGGAAGCGCGCGTCTTGGACTGCGCCGTCGCGCTCTGCTTGCCGCCGCAGTCCAAAATGCAGCGGCTTGCCGCCTTCGCCCGCCTGCGCTACCACTCGGCCAGCTTCCAGTCATGAAACGGCTCCTTCTCCTCGCGCTCGGCCTCGTCGCAGCCGCCCCCGTCCCCGCCGCCCCGCTGCCGCAGCCAAACTTTCCCGCCGCGCTCAACGAAACCGTCACCAACCTCGCCGCTTTCATCCGCGTGGACACCGTCAACCCGCCCGGCAACGAGACGCGCGGCGCGCAGTTCCTGAAAGCCCTCCTCGACCGCGAGGGCATCCCCAGCGAAATCCTCGCGCTCGAACCCGCGCGCGGCAGCCTCGTCGCGCGGCTCAAGGGCAACGGCAAGAAGAAGCCGCTCCTGCTCATGGGCCACACGGATGTCGTCGGCGTCGAGCGCGAGAAGTGGACCGTCGAGCCGTTCGCCGGGATTGTGAAGGACGGCTGGGTTTACGGGCGCGGCGCGCTGGACGACAAGGGCATGACTGCCGCCTTCCTCGAAATCTTCCTGCTGCTTCACCGCCACAAGGTTCCCCTCGACCGCGATGTCATCTTCCTCGCGGAGTCCGGCGAGGAAGGCACCACGCACGTCGGCATTGATTTCCTCGTTCAGAAGCACTGGGACAAGCTCGCCTGTGAATACGCGCTCAACGAGGGCGGGCGCATCCACGAGTCCAACGGACGGGTCACCTACGTCGGCGTCTCCACCACCGAGAAAGTCCCGCGCCCCTTCCTCATCTCGGCGAAGGGCACCAGCGGCCACGGCTCCCGCCCGCGCCCGGACAACGCCATCGTCCACCTCTGCGCCGCCGTCGCGAAGGTCGGCGAGTGGCAGGCTCCGATGCGCCTCAACGACACCACTCGCGAGTTCTTCAAGCGCCTCGCCACCATCAGCCCGCCGGCGGACGCGCTCCTGTTCAACCAGCTCGAAGACCCTGCCGTCGGCGCGCTGGCGCAGGAGAAACTGCGCCTGAACTTCGGCACCTACCACGCGATGACCCGCACCACGCTCGTGCCGACCATCATCAAGGGCGGCTTCCGCATCAACGTCATCCCCGGCGACGCGCTGGCCCAGGTGGACGTGCGCGCGCTGCCCGACGAGGACGTGGAACGCCTTGCCGCCGCCCTGCGCAAGGTCATCGCCGATCCGCAGATCGAGGTCGTCCCGCCCGTGGGCGGCCGGCCCACGGCTCCGCCGTCCCGGCACGACAACGAGATGTTCGGCGCGCTGGAGCGCTCGCAGAAGCGGCAGTTCCCCGGCGCCATCACCCTGCCCATGATGGTCGTGGGCGCGACCGACTCCGCACAGCTCCGCGCCAAGGGCGTGCAGGCCTACGGCGTCGGCACGGTCTACTCCGACAAGGAAGTCACCGGCATGCACGGCAACGACGAGCGCATCAGCGTGAAGGGCCTGGGCCAGTTCATGGAGTTCATCTGGCACGCTGTGACGGATGTGGCGGCGGCGAAGTGAGCGGGCTTGGACCCCGCACCCCAGACTTGTGCCGCGCCTTCCGCTTCCCTACTTTCCCACCCGCGAACCGAAACTAAAAACACGACTATGGCACTCCGACTTGGCGACACCGCTCCGAATTTTCAGGCCGACACCACTGAAGGCCAGATTGACTTCCACCAATGGCTCGGCACCGGCTGGGGCATCCTCTTCTCCCATCCCGCCGACTACACGCCCGTCTGCACCACCGAGCTGGGCGCGGTCGCGAAGCTCAAGGACGAGTTCGCCCGGCGCAACGTGAAGTGCATCGCCATCTCCGTGGACCCGGTGGATGCGCACCACGGCTGGATTCGCGACATCAACGAGACGCAGGCCACGACGATGAACTTCCCCATCATCGCCGACCCCACCAAGACCGTCGCCGCGCTCTACGACATGATTCATCCGAACGTGGACGACAAGGCCACCGTGCGCTCCGTCTTCGTCATCGGGCCGGACAAGAAGGTGAAGCTCACGCTCACCTATCCGATGTCCTGCGGGCGCAACTTCCTCGAAATCCTCCGCGTGGTGGACTCGCTCCAGCTCACCTCGAAGTTCAAGGTCGCCACGCCCGCCGACTGGCAGGACGGCCAGGAATGCATCGTGACGCTCGCGGTGAAGGACGAGGAAATCCCGGCGCTGTTCCCCAAGGGCGCGCGCAAGGTGAAGCCCTACCTCCGCTACACGCCGCAGCCGAACAAGTAGTTAGGAGCCGCCTACCTTTTTGAAGC
This sequence comes from Limisphaerales bacterium, assembly GCA_009773355.1. Lineage (GTDB taxonomy): Bacteria > Verrucomicrobiota > Verrucomicrobiia > Limisphaerales > SXTU01 > SXTU01. The sequence goes on along the minus strand of WRPG01000025.1, from coordinate 18,765 downwards.
TCGGAGTCAAAAACAATAGAGTGGCTTGGGGTGATGGGCATCTCGATTTACCACTCAACGTGTTGGACGCGATACGCCTCGGAGAGCGCCTGCTCGTCGTTCACGATTACATGGCGTATCCTCGCGGTTTGCCCGCACCAAACCTCGTCGCTTACTCGTCGACTGGGGAGAGGCTTTGGGTCGCAGAAAATCTTGGGCGCGGGTTCGGTGACACAGACGCCTATGTTGGGTTTCTAGCCGAGGATCCGTTGTGGGTAGCTAATTTCGCCGGCTTCCGTTGTCGCATCGATCCAGCGACGGGGAGATTGATTGAGAGTCAGTTTACGAAGTAGTCAACCGACGCAACGTCGGAGTTGCTACCGGCAGCTACTTTCCCGCCGCACCGACGCAATACAGATACTCCTGCCTTGCCGCGCCCTTCGTCGCCACGCGCAGGTAAATGCGGCTGCCGCAAATCACCGGAGACGCGAAGGCTTCCTCGCCGAGCTGGTTTTGCGCGAGCAGCTTGAACTCCTTCGGCGTGGCCGTGAACACGAAGATTTTCCCGCCCACGTTCGAGGCATAGATGCGGTCGCCCACCATCACCGGCGACGCGAAGAAGTCGCCGCCCAGCCGCTCCTTCCACAGCTCCTCGCCGGTGTCGGACTTCCAGCAGACCGCCACGCCCGCGTCCATCACGGCGAAGAGATGGCCCGCCCGCGCAATCATGGACGGCACATAGACGCGCGCGGTGTTCTGCCACGCCACCTTGCCCGAGCCGTCGGCCAGCACGGCCACCGTGTGGTTCTTCGGATAGCCGCCGCCCGCGAAGACGCGCTCGCCGTCCGTGACCATCGTCACGACGCATTCCTCCGTGGAGCCGGGGATTTCCCAGAGCTTCTTGCCCGTGAGCGGGTCGAGGCTGGTGAGCAGGTTCACGCCCGCCAGCACCATCTGCGTGCGGCCCGCCGCCTGCACGATGGCCGGCGTGGTGTAGTTCGGCAGCTTGGGCCGCGACTCGCTCCAGACCGGCTTGCCCGTCCTCTGGTCCAGCGCCGCGACCACGCCGCCGCCCCGGTGGTCCGCCGCCACGAGCACCAGCCCCGCGTGCAACACCGGCGAGGACGCGAAGCCCTGATGCGCGACGAAGTCGCAGACCTTCTGCTGCCAGAGCAATTTGCCGGACAAGTCCAGCGCGCTCGTGAACACCGCGCCGCCGTTGAGGAAATTGATGAACAACCGCTCGCCATCGCAGGCCACGGTGGACGACGCGGCGGTGGAGTTGGCGTGCTTGCCGCCCTCCGCGTTGGCGGCGTGGACTTCGGTCTGCCACACCTGCTTGCCGGTCTGGCGGTCGAGGCAGAGGACGAACTGCGCGCGCTTCACCGGGTCCGCCGTGGCGAGGTAGATGCGCTCGCCCACGACCGTAGGCGAGCTGTGCCCGCGCCCCGGCAGCGGGACTTTCCAGAGGACGTTTTCCGTCTCGCTCCACTGCGTCGGCGGGTTCTGGCCCGGCGCGGCGATGCCATCGCGCGTCGGCCCGCGCCACGCCGGCCAGTCGGTGGGGGCGAGGGAAGCGGCGGTGGCCGATGCGGTCAGCGCAACCGAAGTGGCGAGCAAGGCACGGAAAAGATGGGCACGAGTCATGGCGATGTGGACGGAGAATGGCGGCAGCCCGGTGACGAGGCAAGGTTCCATGACTTGCCAGTGGTTGAATGGGCTGTGGCCCAAACCCGCCCGCCATGCTTACTGGTAAGCCTCCATCCCGACGCACGAGCACACGAGGTTGCGGTCGCCGAAGACGTTGTCCACGCGGGCGACGGGCGGCCAGAACTTGTAGTCCACCAGGCTCTTCACGGGGAAGGCGGCTTGCTCGCGCGAGTAGGGGCGCAGCCAGTCGCCGGCAATCTGGTCGGCGGTGTGGGGCGCGCCCTTGAGCGGGTTGTTCGCCTTGTCGGCCTTGCCGGTTTCCACGGCGGTCATCTCGGCGTGGATGGCGATCATCGCGTCGCAGAAGCGGTCCAGCTCGCCCTTCGGCTCGCTCTCGGTCGGCTCGACCATCAGCGTGCCGGCGACCGGCCAGCTCAACGTCGGCGCGTGGAAGCTGAAGTCCATCAGCCGCTTCGCCACGTCCTCGGCGGTCGTGGCTTTGAAGCCGCGCAGGTCCAGGATGCACTCGTGCGCGACAAGGCCGCCGGTGCCTTTGTAGAGCGTGGGGAAATACTTCTCCAGGCGACGGCTGATGTAGTTCGCGTTGAGGATCGCATACTTCGTCGCCTCGGTGAGTCCGGCACCGCCCATGCACGCGATGTAGACCCACGAGATGGGGAGAATGCTCGCGCTGCCCCACGGCGCGGCGCTCACGGGGCCGATGGGGTCTTCGCCGCCGAGCGGGACGACGGGATGGTCCGGCAGGAAATCCACGAGATGCTCCGCGACGCCGATGGGGCCCATGCCGGGACCGCCGCCGCCGTGCGGGATGCAGAAGGTCTTGTGCAGGTTCAGGTGGCAAACGTCCGCGCCGATGAAGCCCGGCGATGTGAGGCCGACCTGCGCGTTCATGTTCGCGCCGTCCATGTAAACCTGCCCGCCGGCGTCGTGGATGATTCCGCAAATCTCGCGGATGGTGCCCTCGAAGACGCCGTGCGTGCTCGGGTAAGTGACCATGAGGCACGCGAGGTTCGCCGCGTTGGCGGCGGTCTTCGCGCGGAGGTCGGCCACGTCAATGTTCCCCTGCGTGTCGCACGCGACGGCGACTACTTTCATGCCGGCCATCACCGCGCTGGCGGGGTTCGTGCCGTGCGCGGAGTTCGGGATGAGGCAGATGTCGCGGTGCGCCTCGCCCCGGCTGGCGTGATACTTGTGGATGACGAGCAGGCCCGTGTATTCGCCCGCGGAACCGGAGTTGGGCTGGAGGGAAATGCCCGGGAAGCCCGTGATTTCGCCGAGCCACTGCTCAAGCTGCTTGAACATCTCCTGATAGCCGAGGGTTTGCTTGAGCGGCGCGAACGGATGGATTTTGCCGAACTCCGGCCACGTCACCGGCAGCATCTCGCTCGTGGCGTTGAGCTTCATCGTGCAGGAGCCGAGCGGAATCATCGCCTGACAGAGCGAGAGGTCGCGCGACTCGAGCTTGCGCAGGTAGCGCAGCATCTCGGTCTCCGAGTGGTGCTGGTTGAAGACCGGCGCGGTGAGAAGCTTCGTGGTCCGCGCGTGCGCGCCGTAGTCGCAGGCTTCAGCCTGCGCGTAAAACTCCTCCAGCTTGAACGGCGTCTCAAACCCCGCGTTGAAAATCCGCACGAGCAATTCCACATCCGCCAAGTCCGTCGTCTCGTCGAGCGCGACGCCGAGCGTGGCCTTGTCCAGCACGCGCAGGTTGACGCCGTGCTTCTCCGCGATGGCCACGATTTCCTTGCTGGTGTAGCCCTTGAGCTGAACCGCGATGGTGTCGAAGTAAGCCGTGGTGAGCACCGTGTGACCGAGTTTCGCCACGCCCGCCGCGAGCAGGCGCGTGTGCCGGTGGACGCGCGTGGCAATGGCCGCGAGGCCCGCTGGCCCGTGATAAACCGCATACATCGCCGCGATGTTCGCGAGGAGCGCCTGCGCGGTGCAGATGTTCGACGTGGCCTTCTCGCGGCGGATGTGCTGCTCGCGCGTGCCGAGCGCGAGGCGCAGGCCGACCTTGCCGCGCGCGTCCTTCGAGACGCCGACGAGGCGGCCGGGCATGTTGCGCTTGTAAGCATCGCGCGTGGCGAAGAACGCCGCGTGAGGCCCACCGTAACCCAGCGGCACGCCGAAGCGCTGCGCGCTGCCGACGCACACGTCCGCGCCGAACTCGCCCGGCGCACGCAGCACCGTGAGCGCAAGGATGTCCGCCGCCACGACCACGAGCGCGCCCGCCGCGTGGGCCTTTGCCGCGAAGTCCGTGTAATCCAGCACCGAGCCGGTCGTGGTCGGGTATTGCACCAGCGCGCCGAAGACCGTGGCGTCGAACGCGAACGTCTCGTGGTTGCCCACGACAACTTCGAGCTTGAGCGCCTCGGCGCGCGTCTTCACGAGCGCGATGGTCTGCGGGTGGCACGCCTCGGACACGAAGAACTTCGCGCGGTTGTCGTTGGGCGGCATCGCGCGATGACAGAGCGTCATCGCCTCGGCGGCGGCGGTGGCCTCGTCGAGCATCGAGGCGTTGGCGATGTCGAGGCCGGTGAGGTCGCAGACCATCGTCTGGAAATTGAGCAGCGATTCGAGGCGGCCCTGCGAAATCTCGGCCTGGTAGGGCGTGTATTGCGTATACCAGCCGGGGTTTTCGAGGATGTTGCGCTGGATGACCGGCGGCGTGATGCAGTCGTGGTAGCCCATGCCGAGGTAGCTCTTGAACACCTGGTTCTTGCTCGCGATGGCCTTGAGCTGGCGCAACGCATCGAACTCGGACAACGCGGCGGGAATCGCCAGCGGAGCGGTGAGCCGGATGTCGGCGGGCACGAGCGCGTCAATCAGCGCGTCGAGCGAGTCGAAGCCGAGCGTCTTGAGCATCTCGGCGGCCTCGGCGGGGCGGGGACCATTGTGGCGGCGGACGAAGTTGTCGGGGTGGGCAAAGGCGGCGGGCGTGGCGGTCATCGAGTCAGTGTCAGTCAGTTGCGGATAGTTTCCGTGCAAAGCACCCGGCGAAGGTAGAAACGAGCCGGGGCAATGCAAGATTGATTTGGGTTCAACCCGAATTCCGGAGTCGAGCGGTGCAGTCGGCGTAGCGCAGACTTGCAGTCTGCTGTGTCAGCCGGCTTGTAACCGGCGAGCCGTCCTGCATTCCGAGCGGGCTGGAAAAGCGCCTGATGTCTGCGGGTTAAAACCCGCGAAACGGCAGGCTGCAAGCCTGCGCTACCGCTTCGGCCCAGCCGCCTTTGCCCGCAGGAAATCCTCCGCGTCCTTCTTCGGATCGAAGTCCTTCGCGAGGCTGAAGGTGTCGCGGATGTGAGTCAGCGCGTTGGCTCGATAGCTCTCCTTGCCGGCCATCGGGAGCGTCACGGTCTCTCGCGTGACATCCGTGCGACCAAAGCGCAGATGAATCTCCCCCTTCTCGTGCGACATTGAGCCGCCGACACGGGTGAATTCCGCGATGAGGTGCCGCAGCTTCTCGTCGTCAGCGCCGATTTTATCGAACTCGGACTTTGGAAACGGTGAGCGAATCCGTATCTGCTGGCCTGTCAGCGTGATGAACGGCTCGGGGCGTGCCAGCGACGCGTTGATGAGTTCGCGCTCCTCGGCGGTGGGTTTGTCCTTCAACTCGACTTCCCAAACCTTGCGGATGGCCTCGTTGCCCGACGCGAGGAGCTTGCTCACGTTACGGATGGTTACGCGCTGTGTGCCGCACGGCTGGCCCTTCTCGTTGAGGTAGAACTTCCCATTCTCCACGCGCACGTTCGCAATGAGCTGCGTCAGCAGGTTCGTCGTCGCACGCCGATAGGCTTCTTTGAGTGAGTTGGTTTCCGGTGTGCCGCTGCCGGCAAGCGCATCCTTCAGGCTCTCGACGTTCAGCTCGAAAATCCAGTTGGAGAAGAAAAATGTCCGCTGGCCCTTCATCACGTCGGCGAGCTGCTCACGCTCCTTCTCGCTCACCTGCGTCACGTCATCCGCGCCGTAAATGCCGTGGTAGGTCTGGTGAACGCGCAGCGTGTCGGACTGCGCGTCGTGCTCGTAAGTCACCGTCTGCCGCTCGAACTCGATGCAGCCGGTGAGCGCGGTGAAGACCAGCAGGAGCGCGGGAATCCGGAACATTTTCATGGCTGGCTACTTCGCTGCCGCCCGCTCGGCGGCGACGCGGGCCATCTTGTCAAACTCCTCCCTGCCGCCAAAGAAGGAATGGTTTGGCTTTGCCAGGGATTTGAGTTCCCGATGCACCACGTCCCATTGTTCACACCAATAGGCATGCCGTATGAACGCCTGCCGGCTGGCCGCCGGTTGTTCCTTGAAGTAGCGGTCGTAGGCGAGCTTGAGGTCGCGCCAGACCGCCGGCTGTTTCCAATACTCGGCTTGCCGCTCCTTTGGCTCCACATAGCCGGCCAGGCGGCGGTGGGCGTCCACCAAGGTCAGCGGCACCGTCCCGCCCCACGCGGCGTTGGTCGCGCACTCCCGGCCAAAGGCGAGCATGTCCCGGGCGGATCCGTGCCACTTGGGTTCGAGATAATAGAGCTTGCTGTGCGTGGTGTTGGCGTCGTTGGGACTGAGCTTCATGGCCCGTTGAAACCAGAGCTCCATCCGGTCCCGGCCCTTTGCCTGCCCCAATTCCACCGTCATCATCCGCTGGGCGATTCGCACGTCCGTCGGGTCGAGCTGCCAGGCTTTTTCAAGGTGTTTCTCGGCCACCAGCAGGCGCGCTTCAAAATCTTTCCAGCCCTGGTCAGTGACCTTCTGCGCGTAACCGCCGCCGCGCGCGTTCCAGGCGTGATCCACGTAAAAGTCTCCCATCGTCAGGCGGGCGCGGGCGTCGTTTGGCCAGCGGCCCAGAACCACCGGCTCCAGCGCGAGAAAGGTGTCACCGAACGCGGCCTTGTAGGGCTTGAAGAATTTCGCCACGCCGTCCGCCGCCTGGTAAAACTCCTCGGCGGGCAGCGCCGGATCCTTGAGGATGTGAAACAGCTCCACGACCGCCGCGTTGCGGAACTGGTAGGCCTTTTCTGGCAGCTTGCGCTTGTCTGGCGCCGCGCTTTCCATCGCCTCGGCCACGCGCAAACAGGCCCACAACTTCCAGGAGCAGGGGGCCGGGCTGGCGAGCAGCGCGTCTGTTACGGGCTGCATCTCATCGGCGTAGGCTTTCCAAGTGACGCCATCGCTGGCACGGGCGACGCGGACGAAAATGTAGTTCAGCAACGGGTCGTCGCAGCCGGCCTTCTTCACGTTCCGAATCGCCCGGTCAAGCCGGGCCTCGGCGTCCGCCGCCACCTTCGGGTCTGTCAGCGTGCCACGGGCTGCAAACTCTTTGAGCGCCACGCGCGCGTCGGCGTCCCACCGCGCGTTGCGGAGGCCGGCCTTGTCATAATAATCCAGGCTGGCGCGCTCGCGCCACGCCCGAGCCGACGCCATCGCCTCCGCGGACGATTTGGCGGTCGGTCCTTGAGTGTCTTTGGGAATGGCCACCAGTTCGCGGACCGCCGTGGCCTTGGCGTCATTGGGTGCGGCGAACAAAGCCGGCGACAGCGAGGCCAGGATGCAGACAAGGGCGGGCAAGAGCGCGGGTTTCATGGGATCGGAATATCGGCAGGATACGCCGGCCAACGCGGCGAACAAGCCGTTTTTCCAGACTGTTCCTCGCAAAACTTTCCGCGTGCGCGCGTGACGGCAGCGGCTAACCTCGCCGTCAATTCTCGCACTAATGAAAACCGCCCGCACCGCACGCCCTAGCCCTTTCTGTCAAACGAATGGGGTCAAACGAATCTTCTCTTCATCATTCGCTTGTCCCCATTCGCTTATCATCCTCCTCGCCTGCCAGTTTCTCGCCCTTCCGCTCCGCGCTGCCGACACCTCCGCCATGACCACGGCGAAACCCCTCACGCCCGCCCAGGCCCTCGCCTCGCTCCAAGTCGAGGCCGGCCTGCGCGTCGAGCTGGCCGCCGCCGAGCCGCTCACCGCGTCGCCCGTCGCGTTGGCGTGGGATGAACGTGGCCGCATGTTCGTCGCCGAGAATCGCGGCTACCCCGTCGGCCCCGGCACGAACAAACCGCCGGCCGGCATCATCGCCATGCTCGAGGACACCAACGGCGACGGCACTTATGACAAGCGCACTGAGTTCGCCACTGGCCTCACCTTCCCGAACGGCCTCATGTGCTGGCGCGGCGGCCTCATCGTCACCTGCGCCCCGGACATTTTTTATCTCAAGGACACCGACGGCGACGGCAAGGCCGACGTGAAGCGTGTCCTCCTCACCAGCTTCGGCACCACCAGCACCACGCAGCTCCGCGTGAGCCATCCCACGCTCGGCCTCGACGGCTGGATTCACGTCACCAGCGGCCTTGTTGCGAGCAAGGTCACCTGCCCCGAGCACCCCGAGCGCGGCGAGATTGCCCTCCCGCGCGGCGACGCCCGCTTCCACCCGGACACGCTGGAAATCGAGCCGTGGCCCGGCGTCGGGCAGTTCGGCCTCGCCTTCGATGACTTCGGCCGCAAGTTCACCTGCTCGAACCGCAACCCCCTCCAGCACGTCGTCCTGCACCCGCGCTACCTCAAGCGCAACCCGCACCTCGCCTTCTCCGACACCGTGCAGGACGTCGCCCCGCCCGGCGACGCCGCGAAGGTCTGGCCCCTGAGCGCGGACCACACCACCGCCGCGTTCATCCCCAGCCTGATGAGCACGCCGCACGCGGGCACCTTCACCAGCGCGTGCGGCATCAGCCTGTGGCGCGGCGGTGCGCTGCCGGCGGCCTTCGCGAACAGCGCCTTCATCTGCGAACCCGCGCAAAACCTCGTCCAGCGCCAGGTGCTCACGCCCGACGGCCCCACCTTCAAGTCCGCGCCCGCCACGCCCGGCCGCGAATTCCTCGCCAGCGCCGACACCTGGTTCCGCCCCGTCTTCAGCGCCACTGGCCCGGACGGCGCGCTCTACATCTGCGACATGTATCGCAAGGTGATTGACCACCCGCAGTATCTCCCCGAGTTCATCCGCGGCACCCTCGACTACGAGGCAGGGAAGACGATGGGGAGAATTTATCGCGTCACCGCGACAAGCTCCAAAACCCAAGCTCCAAGCTCCAAGTTGAACCTCGCCGCCGCGAGCACGAAGGAGTTGGTGGCCAAGCTGACAGATGCGAACGGGTGGGTGCGGACAACGGGGTTTCGACTGCTTGTTGAGCGAAACGACCCGCAAACCCCGTCTTCGCTTGCGAAGCTTACTGAGAAGCCCGCGATACTTCGTGGAACCATTCCGGAGAGCTTCGCGTTGGCGACTGCATTGCGCCTTTTGGACCGGCAAGGACTGCTTCAAGAGCATGTCCTGTTGGGGGCAATGACTAGCGATGATCCTGAAGTAGCGGTCACTGCTATCGAAATTGCAGAGCCGATAGCGGAAAAGACCAAAGGCAAAGTGCGGGAGCAATTGCGGACACGAAACTACGAGGAAGCTCCGCGAGTTTCCTTCCGCCGGGCACTTGCCCTCGGAGATGTGGAAGGCAGCGTCGCCGTCCATACCTTGGCTGCCATCGTCAGAAATTCCACTGACCGATGGTTGCGCGCGGCCGTGTTCAGTTCGATTGGCAACCGCACCGACGAGTTTTTACGAGATGCCTTGGAACAATGGACAACTGCCTCAAATACGGGGCCAACCATGCGCGAACTAGGACAGATTCTTCCGGCTGCTCATCAACGCGACGACCTTCAAACCATGTTGGCTAGAGTCTTGGCCTCAAACCACGAGCTGAATGTGCCTAGTCAATCCGCCTTCGCCACCGGACTCGGCAACGGCGCGCGCGCCAAGGGCCTCGGTAAGGATGGCCGTTCCGCCCTCGTCACGCTCGCGTCGGCCAACCCCGACACCGCGCGCCGCCTCGGCGAATTGTTCGCCGCCGCCAGCAAGACCGTCGCGACCGCCTCCGCCCCCACGCCCGAGCGCCTCGCCGCCATTGACCTCCTCGCCCACAGCGACGCCGCCACCGCCGGCGCGGCCCTACAGTCGCTCATCGCCCCGCAGACGCCGAACGAGTTGCAGGCCGCCGCTGTGCGCGCGTTGAGCCAGTTGCCCGGCGCGAAGGCCGGCGAGTGGTTCGTCGAGCGCGAGCGCTGGCGCAGCTACACCCCGCCCGTCCGCGACGCCGTCCTCACCGCGATGCTCTCCCAGCCCGCGCTCCAACTCGTCCTGCTCGGAGCCGTCGAGAAGGGCGTGGTGCAGCCCTGGGCCGTCCCCGCGAACCGCCGCAACCCGCTCCTTAAGCACCGCGACGTCGCCGTGGCCGCCCGTGCCACCAAAGCCTTCCAGCCCCAGGGCGCCGCCGACCGCATGAAGGTCTATGAGGACCACAAGGCCGTCCTCACGCTCCCCGCCAACGCGAAGAACGGCAAGGCCGTCTTCGTGAAGACCTGCGCCGCGTGCCACCAGTTCGCCGGCGAAGGCGCGCGCGTCGGCCCCGAGCTGACCGGCGTGCGCCTCCAGCCCGCCGAGGCCATCCTCCTCCACATCCTCGTGCCCGACGCCGAGATTTACCCCGGCTTCACCGCCTACGAAGTCGAGACCAAGGACAGCCGTTCCCTCACCGGCCTGCTCACTTCCGACACCCCCACCAGCGTCACCCTCCGCGCCGCGCAAGGCATCGAGGAAACCATTCTCCGCTCCAACATCGCCAAGCTCACCAGCAGCAGCATCTCCCTCATGCCGAACGAACTGGAGAAGACCATGACGCGGCAGGAGCTGGCGGACCTAATGGCGTTCCTGAAGGGGCAATGAGCGCAGCCCAAGCCCGCGTGGAGCGCCGGTGTCCAACCGGCGCGTTGATTTGCCTCGTGGAGCACGCCGGTTGGACACCGGCGCTCCGCCGCGCGCTGCTTCTGTCGCTCATATTGCTCTACTTTTCGGCGCACTCGCTCTCCGCCGCCGAGCCAGCAGCGCTCACCCTTCACGGCTTCACGATGGGTTCCACCTGGTCCGCCAAGTATCGTCCGGCCACGAACACTCCGCCGGCCCGCGCTGTCGAGCAGGCGTTGCAAGCCCGGCTGGATGACTTGGAGCAACAAATGTCCACCTGGCGCGCGGACTCGGACCTGTCGCGCTTCAACGCATCGCGCGACACCAACTGGTTCCCCGTCCCGCGCGACACGGCGTTGGTCGTGCGCGAGGCGCTGGAAGTCAGCCGACTCACGGACGGCGCGTTCGACGTGACGGTGTTTCCGCTGGTGCAACTCTGGGGCTTCGGTCCGGGTGGACGGAAAGGGCGCGTGCCGTCGGACGCCGAAATCACCGCCGCATTGAAACGTGTCGGCTGGCAAAAACTTCACGTCCGCCTCGACCCGCCCGCGCTGCGGAAGTCGCAAGCGGACGTGGCTGTGGACTTGTCCGCCCTCTGCCCCGGCTACGCGAGCGATTGCCTTGGCGAGAAGCTGGAGGCGCTGGGCGTGAGTGAGTATCTCGTGGAAGTCGGCGGTGAGTTCCGTGCGCGGGGCAACGGCGCGCTCGGCCCCGGCTGGCGCGTGGGCGTGGAGCGGCCCGAAGCCCGTGCCGGCGATTTGCAGTCGCCGTCCTTGGCTGGCGTCAGCACGCAGAACGGCGACTACAAGTCGCCGGCACGGGCGCTCGCCGCCACGCTCACCTTGACCAACCAATCTCTCGCCACGTCCGGCGACTACCGGAACTTCTTCACCGTCGGGAGTCGCCGCTTTTCCCACCACCTCGACCCGCGCTCGGGCTGGCCGACGGATTCCGCCATCGCGTCGATCAGCGTCGTTCACAGCCACACGATGCGCGCGGACGCGTTGGGCACGGCGCTGACGGTGTTGGGCTTTGAGCGCGCGTGGGCACTGGCGGAGCGGGAGAAGTTCGGTGTGCTGTTCATCCTCCGCGATGACGAGCGACTGGTGCCACGCCGCACATCGCACTGGCCGCAACTGTCAGAGCCGGAATAGCCACAAAGAGGCACAGAAGGCGCAAAAGCTGGTAGGGCGGGTTGTTCTCAACCCGCCGCTGGCACCTGTTCACCATGGGCGTTCGGCAGCGCGCTGAGGACAGCGCGCCCTACCGACCGTGGGCGCTGGGAGAAACCGGTCGTGCGGGGGCACGGAGTTTTGCGCCTTTTTGCGCCTCTTTGTGGCCGAACTCAGCGGTTGCCAGCCTCGCGGAGCTTGCCCACTCTCTCGCCGTGAAAAGCCGTTTCCTTGCCCCGCTGTTGCTTGCCCTCGCCGCCGTCCTCCCGCTCCGCGCATGGGATTACGAGGGCCATCGCACCGTGAACCTCCTCGCGCTCGATTCGCTGCCGGCGGGCTTCCCCGCCGCTTTGCGTGACGCCGCCGCCCGCGAGCGCGTCGCCTTCCTCGCGGGCGAGCCGGACCGCTGGCGCAACACGAACGACCGGCCGCTGCGCCACTTCAACGGCCTCGACCATTACTTCGACATGGAATACCTGACCGACTACTACGCGCCGCTGGCGACGAGCTTGAGTCCGTTCCGCTACGAGTTCACCGCGCAGATGGCCGCCGTGCGCGCGAAGTCGCCGGAGAAATTCCCCGCCGACGAGAAGGACAACGACCGCATCAAATACCTGCCCGGCTTCCTGCCGTGGGCCATCGTGGAGAACTACGCGAAGCTCAAGTCCGGCTTCAGCTATCTGAAGGTTTATGAAGAGATGGGCACGCCGGAGGAGGTCGCGCAGGCGCGGCAGAACATCCTCTACATCATGGGCACGATGGGCCACTACGTGGGCGACGCCTCGCAGCCGCTGCACACAACGAAGCACTTCAACGGCTGGGTGGGCGCGAACCCGAAGGACTACGCGACGAACAAGACTTTCCACTCGTGGATTGACGGCGGCTATCTCCGCAAGGTGGGCGGGCTGAAGGACGCCGAGTTGCGCGCGAAGCTCCGCCCCGCCGCCCCGCTCGCGCTCGATGGCGCAGCCGTGCGCGACGCGGAGGAGGTCTTCAAGGTCGTGATGCGCTTCATCGCCGACCAGCACAAGCTGGTGGAGCCGCTCTACGAGATGAACAAGGACGGACGCCTCTCCGGCAACGGCGAGAAGGGGATGGAGGGCTTTCCCGTCCTGAGCAGGCAAATCAACCTTGCCGCCCAACTGCTCGGCGACCTGTGGCTCACCGCCTACCAAAGTGCGCCCGTGGACAACTTTCTAAAAAACCAGCTCGCCACGCGCAAACTTCAGGCGGAGGCGAAAGGCGAGGGCAAGTCAGACGCCAAGCCCAAGAGCACGAAGAAGAAGTCGGAGAAGTGAAACGAGCCGCCCGCGAATGACGCAAATAGACGCGAATGCCAAGTCCAGGTGTCGATGCTTTGCAGCCGCCGCCCGAACGCCACAGACCTTTGTGGCCGCCTCTGCTCGCCCGACTTGCGGACGGCGTTTGCAAAACGCCGGCACGGGCTTGTTTCATTCGCGTCCATTCGCGTGATTCGCGGGCAGTCCTCTTCGCATGAAACGCGCCACCGCCTTCCGCCTCGTCCTCGTCACCGCGCCGGACTTGAAGACGGCCCGGATGCTGGCGAAGGCGGCGTTGACCGCGAAGCTCGTTGCCTGCGCGAACGTCGTGCCGAAGATTGAGTCGCACTACTGGTGGCGGGGCAAGTTGGAGTCGGACGCGGAGGTGCTCATCATCTTCAAGGCCACGCGCTCGAAGCTGGCGGCCTTGGAGAAGCTCATTGTGGCCAAGCATCCTTACAATACGCCGGAGTTCATCGCGCTGCCGCTGACGGAGGGGAACCGCAGATACCTCGACTGGCTGGCGGCGAGCGTGACTTGAACTGACGGGATGGTAGGGCCGCGCTGCTGCGCGGCCTCGGGGTGGTTCCAGTTCGCAAAGGCCGACCGGCAGGTCGGCCCTACCAGGCACGGGTTCACCCAAGCCCCAGAATCTTCCGCCCCTCCGCCGAGATCATGGATTGGTGCCAGGGCGGATCCCAGACGACTTCCACGCTCGCGTCCTCCACGCCGTTGAGGGAAAGGATTTTTTGCTGCGCGTCGCGGGCGATGGTCGGCCCCATGCCGCAACCGGGCGCGGTGAGTGTCATCTTCACAAAGACCTTGTGGCCGCCGGCGGGGATTGGTTCGACGCCCATGTCATACACGAGTCCGAGATCCACGATGTTGACGGGGATTTCGGGGTCGAAGCAGGTCTTGAGCACGCCCCAGACGGCTTGCTCCGAAACAGCTTGTGGGGCCGGGGAGGCCGTCGCGGTGGCGGTCTCTGGCGTGAGGCCAAGGGCGTCGGCGTCCTTGCCATCAATGCGGAAGAGGCCGCCCATGCTGTGGACGGTGTAGGTGCCGCCGAGGGTTTGCACGATGTCCACGGGCGTCGCCGCCTTCAGCGTGACCTCGGTGCCGACGGGGATTTGGATGGCCGCGCAATCGCGGCTGAGTTTGACGGTGGTGCCTGCGCTCATGGCGGGAATATGGCGGCGGCCGGCGCAAGCTCCAAGCTCCAAACGTGTGGCTTTCGGCGCACGCAACGGACGGCGACTGGAAGTCGCCGGCACGTCAGGCCAGCGACCAGCCCTGGCGATACGCGCGCTGGATGAAGGGCTGGGCCTCCGGCGCGTTCTTCGCGCGGAGGTTCACCGGATCCCACTCCAGCTTCTTGCCGACGCGATACGCCACGTTGCCGAGATGGTTCGCTTCGGTGAGCCAGCCGGAATACTCGAAGTTGGCGCTGGATTGCGTGCCGTTCTTGATCGCGCTCAACCAGTCGTCGTAATGGCTCTTCACGCGCGGGATGGTCGGCTCGGGGCGTTTGAAGTCCGCGAAGTCTTTCTCCGGCAGCAGCACATGCTTGCCGTAGTCGGAGAGCAGCATGCCCTTGTCGCCGACGAAGAGATGGCCGTTGCCCCACTGCGGAATCGCCTTCTCCGTCCAGAGCCTCGGTTTGTCCTCGCCCTGATACCAGGTGAGCTTCACCGGCGGCATGCCGTCGCGCGCGGCGTATTCGTAGGTGGCGTGCATGGAGGCCGGCGCGATCTCGCGGTGCGCGGGCGGGCCAAAGCCCTCGACGGTGAGTGGGGCCTTGAGCTTGAGCGCCCAGAACGGCAGGTCGTTCCAGTGCGAGCCAAGGTCGCTCATCGTGCCGTTGCCGAAGTCCCACCAGCGATACCACTTCGGCCCGGGGAAATAAACCTCGTGGAAGGGCCGCTCCGGCGCGGGGCCGAGCCACAAGTCCCAGTCCAGTCCGGCGGGGACGGGCATCGCCTCCTTCGGCCGGTCGGTCACGAAGACACGGTCCTGGTTTCGCTTCGCCGCCTCCTCGCTCTGCAAGCCCCACGCGCGGGAAACCCACACATGAACTTCCCGCACGCCGCCGATGGCTCCGGCTTGGATCAGCTCGACCACGCGCCGGTAGTTCTCGGTCGAATGGATTTGAATGCCCATCTGCGTCGCGAGCTTCGGGCGGGCAGCCGCGGCTTCGCGGACCTTGCGCGCCTCCCAGATGTTGTAGGTGAGCGGCTTCTCACAATACACATGCTTGCCGGCCTTGAGCGCCAGCATCGTCGCGAACGCGTGCGTGTGCTCGCAGGTGCTCACGACCACGGCGTCGTAGTCCTTCGCGTGGTCGAAGAGCCTGCGGAAGTCCGTGAAGGTCGCGGCCTGCGGGAACTTCGCCTTCGCCGCGTCGAGGTTGCGCTGGTTCACGTCGCACAGCGCGGCGATGTATTCGGTCGGCGCGATGCCCCCGGTGTTGGCCGCGCCGCGCCCGCCCGCGCCGACGATGGCGATGGCGAGCTTGTCATTGGGGTTGCGCGCGCTCAGGACGGCGGGGAACCCGAGCACCGCGCCGACGGCGGCGGCCTGGGCAAACCGACGGCGCGAGAGGGCAGGGGAGACGGACGAACGTGTGGCTTTCATGCGGCCAGCTTGAGGCGAACGGGCCGCCGGGTCAACGCGCGGCAACGCTACCTCGCCGGCTTCAGCCGGTCGTGCTCGGCGAGCCGCCACTTGAGCCACGCGTAAAAGCTCGCGCCGATCTGCTGGTAGCCAGTGACGTTCGGATGCACCGCGTTGTTGTCGGGATACCCGCCGACGATGTCGAGGTTAAGCTCGGTGGGAACGATGAAAATGCCTTCCGCCTCGCGCCCGCCGAAATGCGCGAGCTGCCGCTCGACCAGCCGGTGCTGCACCGCCCGCCAGTTGGCGCGCGAATAGCGGCCCTTGTAATTCGCCTCGAACGCGCCGTCGCGCGCGTTGCCCGGCGTGGTGAGGCCGACGCCCAGCTCGGCGCGCGGCGCGGCCGCATGGAAGGCCGCCAGCAGCTTGTCCGCCTCCTGCAACACGCGCGTGATGCCGGCCTCCAACTGCTCCGGCGAGTCCGCCTTCAGGCTGAAACAGTCGTTGATGCCGAGCAGGAAGGTGACGAAGTCCGGCGCGCGTCCGCCGCAGTGCTGCGCGATGAAATGCGCCACATCGAGCTGCGGCTTCCCCTGCGGGCCGGTGGCGGCGACGAACGGGCTGCTGTTGGTGTAGCCGGGCTGGGGCCGCTCGGGGTTGAACAGCGTGTTGAACCGGTTCCACGTCCAGCCGCCGTAGCCTTCGTGCGCGACGTTCGTGGCCGCGCCGCCGGGCCGGTGCGTGCCCAGCAGCCGCCACTTGGGGTTGCCCGGCTGGGCCAGCAGCCGGGCCATTTCGTTCGGGTAGGCCGAGGCGTGCGTGAGGCTGTCGCCGACGATGAGCAGCGCGATGTCCCGCCCCTTGCCCGCGTCGGGCGGCACCACTTGCACCACAGTCTGGGCGCGCTCCTGAACTCCGCCCGGGGACAAGCCCGCGCGCAGCGCCAACGGGTGCCGGCCCACCTGCGCCGCCGTCGCGGTCAGCGTCCAGCGGTTCGAGAGCGCCTGGCCGACGCCACACTCGACGGCGAAGGCGGGCACGACTTCCGGCTTGGTGAGCACGGTGTTGGCGAAGTGCAGGTTCATCGGCACGCCCGGCACGGCGTAAACCGTCGGCGGCAGCGTGAGGCGCAATCCGCCGGTGGGGACCGGTGGAACCGGCCTGGCGGTCTGCGCGGAGAGCGGGATGGCGACGCCGAGACACAGCCAGGCAATGAACCGGCCGAAGGGGAGGGAAAGCGAAGGTTTCATGGCAGCAGCGTTCGGCGGTCAAACCAACGGCGTCTTGCCCGGCTCGGCGGGTTTCGGCTCCGGCAGCTTCATGTCCCACGTCAGCTTCTCGGGCATGGTGGCGAGCTTGGATTTCATGGCGAAGTCCCAGGTCACTTCCTTGCCGGTGTAGGCGCTCATGCGGCCCATGATGCCCATCATCGTGCTCTGCGCCATGCGCTGGCCGTCGTTCGGCGTCCTGCCCGCGCGCAGGTCCGCGAAAAGCTCGTCGTGCTCGACCTGGTGCGAGACGGGCTTCTCGCCCGTGTAGCGCCAGTTCACCGCGCCCGTGATCTTGGCGGCCCCCCAGCCCAGCTCGCACTTGCCCTTGGTGCCGATGAGCACGTCGCGGTGCTCGTTGTGGCAGCCGTTCTGGTAGCGCGTCTTGAGGAAGGCCATCACGCCGTTGTCCCACTCGTAAGTCACGTCCCACTGGTCGAAGCAGTCGCCCACGGTGGCCTGGTGCCGCGCGCCGCTGGCGTGGCACTTGGCGGGCGGCACGTCGCGCATCGCCCACGCGACCTTGTCAATGCTGTGCGCGGTGACTTCGAGGATGAAGTCGCCGGAGAGCCAGACGAAATGGTGCCAGTTGCGGAGCTGCCATTCGAGGTCGGTCTGCTCGGGTTTGCGCACGCCGTCGAAGCGCGCGAGACGGTTGCTCATGCGCGTCGAGTAAATCGCGACAAGGTCGCCAATCGCGCCGTCCTGCACCCGCTGCATGGCGGCGCGGTAAGGCGACTCGAAGCGGAAGTTGAATCCGGCGCGGATGGCGAGGTTCTTTACCTTCGCGAGCCGCGTGGACTCCAGCACGGAGCGGATGCCCGCCGGGTCCACGCCCATCGGCTTCTCGCAGAAGACGTGCTTGCCGGCCTCGATGGCCGCGCGCAGGTGGAACGGACGGAAGCCGCCGGGCGTGGTGAGCAGCACCACGTCCACGCCGCTTTGGAGCACCTTCTGGTAGGCGTCCAGGCCGGTGAACTGGCGCGACTCCGCGACGTTCACGCGCGTCGAGTCTTTCTCGAACTGCTTCTTGAGCGACTGCTGGCTGTTCTCGATCTGCGTCTTGAACACATCCCCCATCGCGTAAAGCTCCACGTTGCTGTCCGCCGTGAGCGCCTGCGCCGCCGCACCCGTGCCGCGCCCGCCGCAGCCGATGAGGCCGATGCGCAGCTTGTCGCTGCGATTGGCGGCGTGGAGGATGGCGGGGGCCGCGAGGGTGGCGGCGGAACTGGCGGCCAGAAACTGGCGGCGGGAGGCAGGACCAAGGACGGCGGTGTTTTGCATGGCCAAAAGCTACGCTGAATTCCGGGCGTGTGAAGCCTGCACTGCTCAGAGCGTGTGCCCTAGCATCGAGCAAGTGGGCTCCACCGAGACGGTGGAGCCGGGCGCATAAGTGCCACCCGCAGGACACAGCGGCAGCACTGAACCCCGCAGGAACGCCAGCAGGCTGAGATCCTGAAGCGAGTATCGGTCAGCGGCCACTTTCTTGTATTCCAATGCCCACTGCTGGATGGCGCCATCAATCTGCTTCAGGTTCGCGATGCATGAGTCCTTTTGTGTCCGTTGCTGCAAACCCTGAACGGCAGATTGATACTGTCCGCGCAGCGCATTGTTCTCGGCCTGCAAGCGTTTGCCCACTTGCACCTGTTCGCGGAGGTGCACATTCTCAGCCTTCGCCTGCTCGAACACGGCCTTGTCCTTGCGCAACAGCGTCACCTCGCCGCGCAGGCGGTGGACTTCCTCGGCCTCCTTCTTGTGTTCCACCGCCTCGCGGGCCTGGGCGCGGAGGCGTTCGAGTTCTTTGGGGTCTGCTGCTTTAGCCTCGGTTTGCCGGGCTTGCTCGCGGAGTTCAGCGACCTGGGCCTGAAGGGCGGCTTTGTCCTTATGCGCGGAGAAAAACACTGCGGCTCCGTCCTAGGGAAACGCTGAACAAAGGCTGATTTTCAAACTCCGACTTCTGCGGGCCGTGCCGACGAGGGCTTCCGCCGATTTTGGGGCTGCGCGCGCTTGAC
>WRPG01000152.1 GCA_009773355.1 Limisphaerales bacterium | reverse complement strand
GGCGTGCGGTCGAGCGACTTCGCGCCGTCACGGCTCGTGCTCGGGTTCCGATGAGTGTCTGGTCCGCGCCGTAGCACGAGCCGCGCCGTCGAGATGACGGTTCCAACCGCCCGCCGCCCGTCGTCGATTGGTGCCTTCCCTGTTCGAGGCCACAATCGTCGCAGCGCCGAAGGTAGCGGCGAACGCTTGACGCTCTGGGCGAATCGAGTCGAGGAACGGAGGCAGGAGCTACTGAAGGCGACGGTCGAGCCTGGTGCAAGGAAGACTCCGTGGGGTGCTCCTTGCCTCAGTGCAGCAGTCGAATCGGTTCGCCTGCTTGCTCGCTGTACTGGGTCGAGACGCGTCAAAGTCATCTCACGATGCGTCAGAAGCTTCGGCTCAGGTTGTGACGCAACGCAGCTTAAGCGCGGCATGACTCGCAAGCTGCGTCATTCTTGGGACGCGCCGGGAAAGTCGCACTCTTGAGGACAGCGGTCACCTGATGTTGTCGCAGAGCGGGAAGTGGCTGCGTCAGACCAAAGCGGGCCTGAGCTCATCGGGGCCGGGGCTATAACACTCGAATGCAGCAGACCGGCTGGCGGGCGTGCGTGACTCCCAGCGCCGCTCGTCGCGGCTAGATCCGGGAGTCAGGCTCCAGGCCTGTGTTTCCGGGCTTCGGTGATGGCCGGCAGCTGATTCGTATGTTGGCCAGACGGGGCCGGCGAGCCTCCTGGAGATCGGGCCCCGCACCCCGACCCTTGAGGGGCGAGAACACTTCGTCAAGTCCTCGTCTGTCACTCCCCCTGCAAGCCGCAGCGATTCGCCCCGGCGGTCGGCGGAGAGCCCTTCGCCCAGCGGAAGGCGCGCTGCCGCTGGTATGGCTGGATGAGGATTGGTCGGGTCCGATGGCGGCAGCCGCGCCTGTCCCAAGGCGAAGGGCCTGCCGCCGGGCGCCGAGGCGAAAGGCAGACGGACGGCAGGGGTCGTGCCAGCCGAGGTGTCCGCGCCGGTGGACGGCCCGAGTGTAATGACCCCGGGGTGCGGGGCCTCGATTCCAGGGGCTTGCCGGTCCCACGAAGGGAGCGTGAGGTTCACCGAACGCGGGTATGGATTGAAAAGCGAAGTAGACTGATGGCTGTGACTGCGACGATGGTAGACGCAACGCGCAGGTTACTTGGGTAGCATTGCGCCCGGAGCCCGCTGTCCAACACTCGCATGCAGCAGACCGGCTGGCGTGGGGCGTGTGCTCGAGCGCCGCTAGCGCGGCTAGATCTGGGAGTC
>WRPG01000024.1 GCA_009773355.1 Limisphaerales bacterium | reverse complement strand
CCGTGCCCGCCGAAGGCATCGCCCTCCCGCCGCCCCCGCCGCAGATTGTGATTCATCCCTGACCCGTAGCAGCCGACGTGAGGAGGCTCAAACTGATTGCCCGCGAAACACGCGAATAGACGCGAATGACACTGACCATTCCAGATAACTAACGAACCGCACTCACTCTCATGGGCACATTCCTTGCATTCTACATCCACCGTGGGGAGAAAGACGCCGCTGTGATGGAAGCCGTGCGGACGCTGTATCCCAAAGTTGTTTTCGAGCAAGTCCCGAACTTCATCGCAGCGGCCCTCTCGGGGGACGATTTTCCTCTGCCGGAACAGAAGCTCGCTGACCTCTCCGTTGCCAGCGCGACCGATGTCATAGGCCTCGCTTACCAAGGAGCAGCTGGGTCTTTCATGTTTCATCACTGGCGCGGCGGGGTGCAGTTGCGATGCCTTTGGTATGGTTGCGAAGAAGAAGGGTGTTGGGACCGGGTTGAAGGGCAGGCGGAGCCGTGGGAACAAGCATACTTTTGGAGTCCCGAAGCGTTGAAGAATGCACTTTTGTATGAGGAGGATCAGGGGAGGCGTCAGCAGATGGAGCGGTTCTGGAAAGATGCGACTTTGGTGAAAGGCGAAACAATGCCCAGCATCTGCGCTGAGGATACTGTTCACGCTGTAATGGAGCACTACCGGCTATTCGGCGAGGAGCCAGTCGCTCCGCAGGATAACCCACCCTCCGCCGTGGCACCGCCTGTCGAAGCCGCTGCCAAGCCCAAGAGCTTCTGGAGCAGACTATTTGGACAATGAGTGGGTTCGCACTTCATCCGTGGGCAACTCTCTCCTTTTTCGTAGGTGACGACGTGAGAAGTCTCACTTCTCCCTTCGGACGCCGTTCGACAGTCCACGTCTTCTCCCTCACCCCGGCCCTCTCCCGCTGGGCGAGGGAGGGCGTCCGTCCGCCTCGGGTCGGAGGGAGCACCGCCAGCTTCCGCCGCTCCAGCGCGAATCCCCTCTCCCAGCGGGAGAGGGCTAGGGTGAGGGAGAACGGCCACTTCCGCCCATGCACATCCTGCAGCCACCGCGCTTTCCCCGGCCCGGAGGGCCAGCGGAACTTAGCCGGGGGCAAGGCCGCAGGCCGCCGCCCCCGGTATGCGCCCCCTTTTGAAGTCGCGTCCCGGAGGGACGCCGGACCCGCCTTGTCCGCCGTCGCCGGCACCCCTGCCGGGGTGCGCCTGCCCTTGCGGACGGTTCCGAGGGCGTCGGCTCGCCTCGGCTCGCCTTGCCCCCGACTAAGTTCCCCGCTCCCTCCGGGAGCAAGCTTCCTCCGTCCCCGCCATGCTTGACTGGTTCCGCAAACCCAAGGCCGACAAGCCAGCCGATGACAAAGCTGCCGTTCCCCAGCCCGCTGATGCCGCTGCGAAGCCGCCCGCGCCAGCAGGGAACGCGTCTGCGCCGGTCGAAAAGCCGTCGGGGACGGCAAGTGTGCCAAATGAACCCGCTGGAAAGGCGTCTGCGGCACACGAAGTGGGACATGCGGCACACAATGTGAGACAGGAGGCGGCAGGAATGCCGTCTGCGGCGGCAGAAAAGGCTTCTGCGGCTGCCTCAGACCGCAATTCCACCGCCTCACGGCCCATTTCGACCGCCTCAGACCCGAATCCGACCGCCGCAGAGGCCAATTCTAGTGCCGCGCGTGCCAGTTCCCCCGCCTCAGATACGATTTCTGGTGCCGCACGAGCGATTTCCAGCGCCGCAGACCCCATTTCTACCGCCGCACGAGCCATTTCTGGCACAGCAGAGGCCAATTCCCCCGCCGCAGAGGCAAAATCCGGCCCCGCGAATCCCAATTCCCCCGCCTCCGCCGCCCCCGACCGTCCAGCGAAGCTCCCACCCAACATCGCGGAATCCGGTGCCACGGTCTTCATCCCCCGCGAGGAGGTCAAACTCCAGGCCCCCACCATCGCCGTGACCGTCCCGGCCACCGCCGTCGTCTCCGCCCCGGCGGACAAGGTGAAGGCAGCGCCCGCACAGCCGGCCGCGAGCGCCCCCCCTCTCCCAGCGGGAGAGGGACGGGGTGAGGGAGAGCGGCCACCTACTTCTGTTGCATCCGCATCCACCAAGACTCCCACGTCTTCACCCTCACCCCAGCCCTCTCCCTCCGAGGGAGAGGGGGCGCGCTCGACCGCCAACGTCCCGCATGGAGTCCCGCCTTCAGGCGGCGCGGCGTCCCCACCGCCTAAAGGCGGGACTCCCAACCCGGCACCCGCCCCCACCACGCCTCCCAAGCCCGCCACTTGGAAGAATCTCCCGGCCAAGGAGCCGTGGTGTCCGCCCGCCATCGCACCGCACGCGCCGGAACTCAAACGCATCGCCGCCACCGACGCCGTCGCGTTCGAGCGCGTGCTCCCCGGCTGGCGCGCGGCGGGCGCGTCGCGACGCGGACGCATGCATGCCAACGGCGGCACGCACCGCGAGGATTCCCTCGCCTTCGATGCCCACGACCGCGCGACCGTCCTGTGCGTCTCCGACGGCGCGGGCAGTTGCCAGCACAGCCGCATCGGCAGCCACGTCGCCGCGCACCGCGTGGTGGAGTTTCTCCTCGCTGCGACCGAGAAAGTGGATTCCGCCATCGCCACCGATGCGACGAAGTTGAAGGATTTTCTCTCCGCGCAAGTCACCGCCGCCGCCATCGCCGCGACGGACGCGCTCGTGGAGTTGGCGAAGAAGTCCGGCTGCGCGCCCAAGGACTTCCGCTGCACGCTCCTCACTGCGCTGCACTATCGCGGCGAGCAGCACGAACTGCTCCTGACGAACCAAATCGGCGACGGCGCGATTTGCCTCCTCCGCAAAGACAAATCCACCGCCCGCCTCGGCGCGAGCGACAGCGGCACGCACAGCGGCGAGGTCAGTTGCTTCGTCCCCGACGATTGCGCGCGCGTCAAGGCCAAGGCCGTGGAGGTCATCAGCGATGTCGCGGCGGTGGAGTGTGTGCTCCTGTGCAGCGATGGCATCGAAGACCCGTTCTATCCGCTGGAGAAAAAGGCCACTGCCATCTTCCGCCAGTTCTACACGGGCGTGGACCAGCCGCTGCCGGACTTCAAGGCGCAGTTGCTGCAACTCGCACCGCTGCTGCAGGAGTCCGCCGCATGGGGACTGGCGCAATGGCTGGAGTTCGAGAAGCGCGGTGAGAACGACGACCGCACCGTGGCCGTGCTGCACCGGCTGCCGGGGAACGTGATTTTCTAAATCCCAAATCCCAAGCTCCAATGACCAAAGAAGCTCCAAATCCCAACCTCCAAACCGAAGGGCGTAGTGTGCGTGTCGAGACATTGGAGCTTGGAGCTTGGAGCTTCTTTGGTCATTGGAGCTTGGAACTTGGAGCTTAACCTCGTGGCTCTTCTCTCCAAACCCAAGCCCCCGCCGCCCGCGCCGCCGCCGTTGCCTGGCGCGCCGCAGCAAAAGTTTCTCCGCGCCAAGCTCACGGACGGCAGCACGGTGGAGTTCGACAGCGAACCCCTCGCATCCGGCGGCGAGAAAATTGTCTTCTTCACCAAGGACAAGCAGCACGTCGTCGCGTTCTTCTTCGGGCACGTCAATGACCCCGGCGAGCGCCGACGTCGCCTGGAGAAAATCCTCGGCCCCTACAACCCGACCATCGGCGGCGCGCAGTCGGATTACTGGCGCAAGCACTTCTGCTGGCCCGTCGGCATCATTGACAACGACCCCACGCTGCCCGCCGACTTCATCAAGCGGCACAACCTCCACCGGCCCGTGCTCGGCGTCGTGGTGCCGGCATATCGCAGCAACTTCTTCTTCAAGGACCGCACCGGCAACACGCGCGAGAAGAAGGGCCGGTGGTTCACGGGCGCGAAGTCGCGCAAGCTCGTGCCCGAGGAGGAGCGCGGCAACCTGCTGCGCTACCTCCAGTGCTGCTCCGTGATGGCCAGCGCCGTGCGCCGCCTGCACTTCGCCGGCCTCGCGCACTCGGACTTGTCGCACAACAACGTGCTCATTGACCCGAAGCACGGCGACGCGAGCGTGATTGACTGTGACTCGCTCGTGGTGCCCGGCCTCGCGCCGCCGACGGTGATGGGCACGCCGGGCTACATCGCGCCGGAAGTCGTGGCCGGGAAGAAGCAGCCGAGCATCGAGACGGACCTGCACGCGCTGGCGGTGCTGATTTACGAGAGCCTGCTGCTGCGGCATCCGCTCGCGGGGCCGAAGGTGCGGAGCACGCGGTCGCCGGAGGAGGACGATCTGTTGAGCATGGGCGCGCAGGCGCTTTACATCGAGCATCCCAACGACCCGAGCAACCGGTTGAAGCCGCCACCGGAGATTTCCGCGCATCGGCTCGGGCCGTATCTGGAGAAGCTCTTCATCAAGACGTTCGTGGTCGGCCTGCACGCGCCGCACCTGCGCGCCTCGGCGAGCGAATGGGAGAAGGGTTTGCAGAAGACGCTCGACCTGGTTCATCCCAGCCCCGACGGGCACAACTGGTTCATCGTCGCGCAGGGGCTGCCGCTGGAATGCCCGTTCAGCAAGCGCAAGCTCGCCGCGCCCGTGCCCGTGGCGACGTTCCTCCGGCACATCAAACGCCCCGGCAGCGACACGCTGGACTTCAAGGACGACGAGCACGCGCTCACGGTCTGGAACGGGCAATACCTCTACCCCTGGCACGCGCGCTCGAACGTCTCGCCGCTGGACGCCAAGCGCGACACCGTGGGCTACTTCACCTTCCATCAGGACAAGTGGTATCTCGTGAACCAGAGCAACGCCGACATGCTGCTCGTGGACCAGCCGGACTACCTCCGGCACGGCCACGCGGTGGAACTCACGCCCGGCCTGCGCGTGCTGCTGTCCTTGGAGGACGGCGGGCGGCTGGCGGTGTTTGATTTCCTGGAGCCGTAGGACGGCGGGCTATTCGCCGAACGCCGAAGTCGCCTGCCCGCCGCCAGGGGTAGCGCGGGCTTGCAACCCGCAGAGGCCACGCACTTTGCTGAACGGCGCTGATGGCCGGATGACCTGCCGGCTGCAAGCCGGCGCTCCGCCCGCTCACCGCAGCGCCTTCTGCCACCGTGCGAGCTGCTTCGCGACTTCCTTCGTGCCGGGCGCGCCGGTGAGGTTGCGCCGCGCCATTGCCTTTGCGAGGTTGAAGCACTCTTTCGCATCCGTCCCGAACGCCGCGTTCACCGACTTCAGCTCCGCCGCCGTCAGCTCGCCCAGCGGCTTGCCCAGCTTCTCCGCGAGCGCCACCGCCGCGCCGACGGCGTGGTGCGCGTGGCGGAAGGGCATTCCCTTCCGCACGAGATAATCCGCGAGGTCCGTGGCCAGCAGCGCGGAATCGCTCGCGGCGGCGGCGCAGGCGGCGGCGTTGACCGTCGTGTGCCGCAGCATCGCGGCCATGAGCCGCACGCACGCGCGCACCGTGTCGGCAGTGTCGAAGAGCCGTTCCTTGTCCTCCTGCAAGTCGCGGTTGTAGGTCATCGGCAGGCCCTTCAACAGCGTGAGCAGTGCGACGAGGTTGCCATACACGCGGCCGGTCTTGCCGCGCGTCAACTCGGCGATGTCCGGGTTTTTCTTCTGCGGCATCAGCGACGAGCCGGTCGTGTAGGCGTCGGCAATCTTGATGAAGTTGAACTCGCTGCTGGCCCAGAGAATCACGTCCTCGGACAGCCGCGAGAGATGCATCGCCACCAGCGCCGCCAGCGAACAGAACTCAATCGCGAAGTCGCGGTCGCTCACCGCGTCCATCGAGTTCTGCGTGACCTGCGGCGTGCCCTTCGCATCCACGAAGCCGAGTTCCTTCGCCACGAACTCGCGGTCGAGCGGCAGCGTGGAGCCCGCAATCGCGCCGCTGCCCAGCGGACAGACGTTCACGCGGTTGAAGCAGTCGAGCAGCCGGCCGTAATCGCGGTCGAGCATCTCCACGTAGGCCAGCAGATGATGCGCGAAATAGACCGGCTGCGCCCGCTGCACATGCGTGTAGCCGGGGATGATGACCGCCGCGTTGGCCGCGCCCAATTCGACGAGCGCGCGCTGCAAGTCCCGCAGCTCGCGCGCGAACTCGATGATTTCATCCCGCAGCCACATGCGCACGTCGAGGGCGATCTGGTCGTTCCGCGAGCGGCCCGTGTGGAGTTTCGCGCCGGCGGGGACGCGCCGGGTCAGCTCCGCCTCGAGGTTCATGTGGACATCTTCCAGCTCGGCCTTCCACTTGAACTTGCCGGCCTCAATCTCAGCCGCGATTTGCCGCAGCCCGCCTTGAATCGCCTTCAACTCCGCGCGCGTGAGCACACCGATGCGCTGGAGCATCGCGGCGTGCGCGAGCGAGCCGTGGAGGTCGTGCCACCACAGCCGCCAGTCGAACGAGATGGACTCGGTGAAGCGCGCGACATCCTCGCCGGGGCCGCTGGCGAAGCGGCCGCTGCGGGACACGGGGGCGGGAGACTTCTGGCTCATAAAACGAAGCGGAGATTGTTGGCCGACCAGCGGAAAGTCACGCGGGAAAGCCCCGTGCCTTCTTCCAGGCGCTTGGTAGGGCCGCGCTGCTGCGCGGCCGCGGCCTGCCACCACGTCGCACACTGGCCGACCAGCAGGTCGGCCCTACCATGTTCATCGAGAGGGAACAGGAACCCGCACTACGGCTTCACCACCAGCTTGCCCAGCACCGTGCGGCTGCGAAGCTGCTCGAAGGCGTTGCTCACGCCGGGCAGCGGGATGACCTGATGGATGACCGGCTTCAAGCGCCCGTCCGCCGCCCATTCCAGCGTCGCGTTCAAGTCGCCGCGGTTGCGCCCGTAGCTGCCGATGAGCCGGTGCTGCTTCACGAAGAACGGCCAGAGCTGCATCGGCACCTCGCGGCCGCCCGTCGCGCCGCACGTCACCACCGTGCCACCGCGCGCGAGGCAGTGGAAGACGGACTGCAACACCACGCCGCCGACGTGCTCAACGACCAGGTCCACGCCGCGCTTGTCGGTGATCTTCCGCACCTCGGACGGCCAGTCGGCCTTCGAGGAATCCACGGCGAAGTCCGCCCCGAGCTTGGTGGCCAGCTCGCGCTTGGCCGGCGAAGAAGCCGTCGCGATGACGCGTCCGCCGAGCTGCTTCGCAATCTGGATCGCCGCCGAGCCGACGCCGCTGGACGCGCCGATGACCAGCACCCAGTCGCCCGCGCGCACTTCCGCGCGGTCCGTCAGCATGTGCATCGCCGTGCTGCCCGCCAGCGTGAGCGCGGCCGAGGTCTCGAAGCTCACCGCCTCCGGCAGCGCCACCACGCAGCGGGCCGGCACCTTGACCTTCTCCGCAAATCCGCCGTCGCACTGGATGCCGAGCAGCTTGCCGTTGAGGCAAATCGAATCCTCGCCGCGCAGGCAGAACTCGCAGGTGCCGCAAAAGAGATTGGACTGCACGGCCACGCGGTCGCCCATGCGCCACTGGTCCACGTCCGCGCCGAGCGCGAGGATTTCGCCGGCCACCTCGCAGCCGCCGATGCGCGGCAGCGCGACCGGCGTGGGCAAATCCCCCTGCTCGAACCACAGGTCCAGGTGGTTCACGCCGCACGCGCGCACGCGCACGACCACTTCATCGGCGGCGGGGACAGGGTCAGCGACTTCGCCGAACCTGAACTGGCCGGGCGTGCCGTGGGCGAGAAGCTGGACGGCTTTCATGTCGCAAGCATTGAAGCGCGAGCGACGCCGGTGATTCAAGTGTGGAAAACGCCGTGCCGGAGCGCAGGTGTCCAACCTGCGCGGTGTAGGTCAGCCTAGGCACGCAGGTTGGACACCTGCGCTCCGCCGGGGAAGCGCTGACCTACTGAACGGGGACCGGCCAGACCCAGTCGCCCTGCTCGAAGTTGATGTTCCGGCTCTTGCTGGCCGGGGTGCCGGTCAGGGCCACTGTGCCGCCGTCGTCCTTGCCATTCCAGCCTACGGACCAGAGGCGGAAGCGGCCGTCCGCCGTGCGCTCGTAGCGGAAGGGCTGGCCGGACATCGGGTCGGGCGGCAGCGGGCCGAACTCCGGCGCGAGCGCGGCGAGTGTCTCGGGATAACTCCCGCGCGCCAGCCGGTGCCGCTCCAGCACGCAGGCGGCAGCGGCGAGGTGCGTGAAAGTCTGCGCCTGACACGCCTTGTGAGAGGCTTTGCTCACTGCGGGCAGAAACATTACCGACATAACGCAGTGCCGAAGGGTTCCCTTGATGCCCGGACGATTGCGCGCGAAGTAATCCTCCATCGCGGCATCCTTCGACCGAATCAAAGCCGGGTCGAACCGTTCATTCCCCGTAGGCAACGCTCCGATGATGAATTCTTCAAACGCACGGTTCAGGTTGATTTGCTCCATGCACATCCAGCCCGGCGGGGGCAGACGCGACATGAACTTGCCGAAGCCACTGGCACTCTTGAGCGGTTCTCCGTTTCCCAAATCACCCATCGCACCCAGCATTTCCGGCCGACGGCGGATGAACTCCATTGCGCGGTTGCTGTAGGCCCGCTCGCCCGCCATCGCGTGCCGCAGTTCGGCGCCGAAGTTGCGTTTTGCCAGGTCGGCCTGCCAGTGGGCCAACTGCGTGTCCGTCCAGCGGTGGTCGGCCAGCCCTTCCCACAACGTGCGGAGCGCGAGGTTGTGCGTGGCGAGCCGCACGAGGTGGCCGATAAGAAGGGCGTCGCCTCGGACCGTGTCCGACAGTCGGAACGCCAGCTTGGCATCGGCAAAGGCGTCGTTCGTCCGTCCCGCTTCAAGCCGTGCCACACTCCGCAGCGTGACCGTCCACTGGAGTGACTTCATCACGGCCAAGTGCGGTATGAGCGTGGAGACGCCGTCCTCACTGAGTTGGATGTTGAACCGCGTCTGCGGTCTTGCTGCGGCACCGTGCAGTTCCGCCAGCTCCGAGTCGAAACGGGAGAGCGCTTTGAGCACGTCTTCGCTAGGCGTGCGCGGAGTCGGCCAAGCCGGGAAGTTGGTCGAGCTTCGGTAGTAGCCTTGCAATTCGGGGAAATTCCAACGCTCCCCACGAATCCAATTCTGTCTGTTCGGCCACGACGATTTCATGTGTGGGTCGTCGGGGCGGAATGGCGACTCGGGAGCTTGCGGACCGAGTTTGGTGCGACGCTCGG
The DNA here is from genome assembly GCA_009773355.1 of Limisphaerales bacterium. Classification (GTDB taxonomy): domain Bacteria; phylum Verrucomicrobiota; class Verrucomicrobiia; order Limisphaerales; family SXTU01; genus SXTU01. The sequence continues at coordinate 55,638 of WRPG01000024.1, read as the reverse complement.
TGAATTCTGGATTCCCACTCTGAAACGATCGCAGCAGCGGTGTGGCAGCGAAGTTCTCCGCATCGGGCACCGGTGGCGGCATGAGCTTCTCCAAGTCAAACACCACGCCGCGCTTCTCCGCCTCCGCACGATACGCCTCCCACGCGCGTCGGCCCTGCCAGCCCGAGAGCGTGTGGGCCGCCGCCAGCACCGTCGCCGCCGCCAGCCCGCCGAAGAGCACGGCGCGCAGGTTGGCCCAGTGGAACCAGCGCGTGATCCGCTGCGCGGGCGGCTCGCCGGCCTCGCCCGGCAGGCGGTCTCCCGGCACCGTGAGCTGGTAGCCCAGGCCCACCGCCGCCAGCGCCAATGCCCATGTGACGATGATGGGCAGCAGCGCGTCCGCGAGGCCGAACACCTCGGCGAAGCTGCCTTCCAGCCCCGCGAGCACAAGGGCACCCAGCGCGTGCGCGACGAGGACGAAGGCGAGCACGAGGTTGAGCACGACGCCGGGCCAGTGGGCGCGGCGTGCGCCGGATGCGGTGCGGCGGAGCGAGCGGGTCTTCCAGTAGAGTGATTTCATGGGGACGGAAATTCACGGCGCGATCACGGCGCGGACAGCCGGCGCAAGGTAGCTCGACATTCCAATGTCGAGTCGCGGCGATCCAAGGACGAGTGACGGTCGCGACATTGGAATGTCGCGCTACGCAAGCGGGGCGTGTCACACATGGACAAACTCCTCCCGCCGCTGGCTGCGCTTGGGGTGCAGCTCGCTGCGGCTGGGCACGGCGGCCTTCGGTTCGTCGAGGTTGAGCAGCTCCGCCATCTCGCGCCGGCGTTCGCGGACAATCTCGGCCACTGCAGCTTCGCTCGGCTGGCTGGCGCGGCTGGCAAAGGAAACGGAACTTGCCGCCTCGCCACCGCTGCGGTTCACCGCGAAGAGCACCAGCCACACCGCCGCCAGCCCGGCCCATGCGAGCGGGTTCGGACCGAGGAGGCGCTCCCAGAGGGAGGCGGGTTGAGAGTTGAAAGTTGAGAGTTGAGAGCGGGCGGGGAGCGCGGCGGCGCGGAGGGCGTCGAGTTTGGGCAGCGCGGCTTCGTGGCGTTTCAGCAGGAGTTCACGCGGGGTTTTCATGGGAGGGAGGGATTAGCCGCGAAAGAGCGCAAAGGACGCAGAGCTGAGGGGAAAAAGTCCAACGCTCAACTTCCAACTTTCAATGCTCAAAAAAGCAGTCGTCGAGCCTCGCGCAGTTTGGCCGAACCGGGGCGCGGCACTCCGGGCCGCAGCAGCCCGATATGAAGATGGCGCAGCGAGTCCAAACGCGCTTCCTGCCGGGTGGCCGCTGCGGGCGGGACGCCCGCGCTCCGTTGAAGGTTGAGCGTTGAGCGTTGGGCGTTGGAAGTTTCGGTGTTTCATGCTTTGCGCTCTCTGCGCCCTTTCGCGGCTAGGATTTTTCTTCGAGCCGTTGTCGCAGTGCCCGCTTCGCGTAGTGGAGCCGCGATTTGACCGTGCCGACGGGCGCGCTGGTGATGTCGGCGATTTCTTCGAGGGAGAAGTCTTCGAGGAAGTGCAACAGGAGGACTTCGCGCTGCGGCTCGGGCAGTTCGGCGAGGCGGGCGAAGAATTCCTCCTCGCGCTCGCGGCGGATGAGCCAGTCGCGCGGACCGTCCGCGTCGTCGGACAGCACGTCGGCGAGTTCCTCGACCGGCTCGTGGTCGCGCGGGGGCTTGCGCCAGTGCTGGGCGCACTTCTGCCGGGCGATGCCGAAGAGCCACGAGCTGAACTTGGCGTCGTCGCGCAGGCTGGCGAGGTGGCGCGCGGCGGCGATGAACGTCTCCTGCACGATGTCCAGCGCGGTCTGTTCGTGGCGGACGAGTTCGGCGACGTAGGCATACAGCGGCAACTGATGCCGCCGAAGGAGGGCGTCCCACGCGTCGGGGTCACCGCGACGGGCGGCGCACACGGGCGGTTGATCCGGCTCGGCCACGGCGGGCATCGTTGCAGAGTGGAATGCGGAACCCGAGGAAAGGTTCAACGCCGGCCGGAAAAAAGGGGACCGCTACTTGAGCGCGGCCCAGACGCGGGAGACGTCGTCGTGCTCGTCCAGCTCGTGGAGGAATTCACCGACTTCGGCGCGCTGCGCCTCGGTGAGTTCAGGAAAGCTCTTCGGCACGTAGCCCATCTCGCTCGTCACGACGGTCCAGCCGTTCTTGGATAACCATTGTGAGACGGCGTGGATGGCGGTGCGGTCGGTGATGAACCGCGCGCCGGTCGCGTCCTCGGGGATGTCGTCGTTCTGCGCGGTGGCGAGCGGCTCGACCTCGTTGGCGCCGGCCTCGATGGCGGCGGCCTCGATGTCGGTGCCGGCGGTCGGATGATGGGCTTCCACGAGGCCGACGTGGTCGAAGAGGAACTTGTTGCTGCCGGTGGTGCCAAGCTGGCCCTGCTTGAACAGCACGCGGATCTCGGGCGCGGTGCGGTTCACATTTTCGGTCATGCACTCGACGATGACGGGCACCTTGTGCGGCGTGTAGCCCTCGAAGACGACGTGGTCCATGACCAGTTTCTCGTCGCCAGTGCCGGAGCCTTTCTTGATGGCGCGCTCGATGACGTCGCGGTTGACGCTTTCCTTGCGCGCCTTCTCGCAGGCGGTGAAGAGCCGCGCGTTGGCGGCGGGGTCCGGCCCGCCGAGCTTGGCGGCGACCATGATTTCGCGGACGAGTTTGCCGGTCGTCTTGCCCTTCTTCAGGTTGTTGACGAGGCGTTTGGCGTGTAACCACTGGCGGCCCATGCGCGGAGAATACCGAGGGCTGGGAGCCGGTTCAAAGTTCAAAGTTTCAAGTTCAAAGTCACGGGCGCATGCAACCCAACTTTGAACTTGAAACCTTGAACTTTGAACCGGACTACAGCCCGCTGAACATGCGGAGATACTTCACGGTCACGCGCAGGTCCTTCGGCCACTCGGCGGTGATGACGATGGGTTCGCCGGTCGCCGGATGTTTGATCTCAAGGCGCTCGGCGTGCAGGGCCACGCGGCCCATGAGCGGGCGCTCCGGCTCCTTGAATTTGGGCCGGTAGCTCGACTTGATCTGCGAGAGGTAGAGCGGGCTGCCGGCGTAGTCCACGTCGCCAACAATGTGCAGGCCGACCGAGCGGAGGTGGACGCGAATCTGGTGCGTGCGGCCCGTGAGCGGATGGCAGTGCAGCAGCGTGAAACCCCGCAACTGCTCGATCACCTTAAACTCCGTGATGGACTTCTTGCCGCCCTGCGTGTCAATCCGCATCAAGCCGAGCTGTCGTGTCTGCGGACCGATGGGCGCATCCACGGTGAACTCCGGCTGCGCGGGCATCCCGCGCGTGAGGGCCACGTAGGTCTTCAGCGGCTTGTTCGATCCAAACTCGTTGGCGAGCGCGACGAGCGCGGGCTTCGTCTTGGCCAGCAGCATCACGCCGCTGGTCTCGAAGTCGAGCCGGTGCGCGTTGGCGAGATAGGTCAGGTTGCGCTGCTTCGCCCACGTCGCCCCTTGCGCGATCCCATCGTGCAGCAGGCGCATGAGGTTGGGGCGTTGCGGATCGTAGCGGTCGGGGGAGGAAAGCAGGCGCGCGGGCTTGGCCACGGCCAGCAGTTGCTCGTCCTCGTGGACGACGGGGACTTCCCAAAACTCCTGCGTGGCGGGACAGGAGAGCTTGATGACTGCGCCAAGGGGCATGGCTATTCGCCGATGCCCTTGGCCGCGCCTTTTTTGGTCTGCGGCTGCAGCGCGGCCATCACGCCGGAGCGTTCGACCTCGCGGCCCAGCCACTCGCGGAAGGCGTAGTTGGCGCGGTTGTCGCGGAGGGACTCGGTGAACTCGGGCAGCTTGGCCTTCACCTGCTCCTCGGCCACGGGTTGGAAGCCCTTCACATAAACCACGAAGCCGCCGCCACTGACCTGCCGGAAGCTGCTGACCTTGCCGGCGGCGAGGGCGAACGACTGGTCGCGGAACTCCTCCACGCCCAGGCCCCGGCTGGCGGCGATTTCAATCTCGCGCGCGTTGCGGCTGAAGGGCGGCACTTCGAGCGCGACGTGGCCAAGCTCCTTGGCGGCGTCCTTGAAGGACTTGCCCTTGGCGAGCGCGGCGTTGGCCGCCGCCACGAGCTTGGTGCCTTCGGTGAGCGTCAGCTCGATGGCCTGCGAGCGCTTGTAGTCCTCGGCGACCCTGTCCTTGACCTTGGCGAAGGGCGGATCCTCCGGCTTGAGGCGGTTCTTGAACGCGATGAAATACACGCCGTCGCTGCCCGGCAGCATCTGGCCGAGCGCCTCGTCCGTCGAGAGCTGGAAGGCGGTGCGGCCAAAGTTGGGCGGGGCGTTCGTGAGCTTCGGCCCCTCGAACTCGGTGAACGGCTCCGTCACCTTCACCGCCAGCCCCTTCTTGGCGGCGAGCGCGAGCAGGCTGTCGGCCTTGTTCGCCTGCTTGAACAGCTCGTTGGCGAACTCCGCCGCCTTTTGATAGCCGATGCGCGCGGCGGCCTCGTCGCGGAACTCGGTGCGGATCTGCGCCTGCGCCTGCGAGAAGGGCAGGGCCGTGCCGTTGGTGTCGCGGTAGCGGAAGACGTTGGTCTTGTAATACGCCTCCATGAAGGCGACGAGGTTGGTGTTCGCGGCCAGCTCCTTGTCCGCCTCGGCGTTGTGGTTCGTGTAGGGGAAATAGACGTAGTGGACGGCGACGCGCTCGGAGATGCGGTAGGTGCCGAGGTTGTTCGTGTGCCAGGTGCGCAGGGTGGCGTCGTCGAGCTTCACCTTGGCGAGGTTGTTCGAGCTGGCGAGGAAGACGAACTCGGTGAGCGCCTGCTCGTTTTCGCGGCGGAAGAAGGCGTCGGCGGCCTTGGCGGTGATGAGCTTGCCGGAGAGGCCAAACATGCGGGCAAGCTGCTGGCGTCCCAGCTCGTGTTTCAGGAAGCGCTCGAAGGCCGCCTCGGAAACACCGGCGGAGGCGAAGTGCTGCTTGAGCATCCCGTCGTAGCGCTGGAGGCTGAACCCGCCGGTCTGCGGGTCGGTGAAGATGTTCTTGATCTCCTCCTTCACCGCCGTCTCTCCGGCATCAATGCCGTGCTGCCTGACCTGATGATTGATCAGCAGCCGCTGGCGGGCCTCGGCGTCGAGGTTGAAGCCGAACATCCGCGCGCGTTCGTCGCGATCCGGCCATTGGCCGGTGCTGAGGAAGTAGCCCAGCCGGGCGTCGGTGTAGGCCTGCGCCAGCTCGTCACGCTTGATGGGCTGGCCGTAGATGGTGCCGTAGTCCGCCTCGCCCCGGCTCTGGTTGTTGCCGACGTTGGGGCTGAAGAAGATGACGAAGGTGACGATCACCACCGTGATGATGATGCCCCAAAGCCACTGCGAATGTCTGCGTAACGTGCCAATCATAATCGGGCCGAAAAATCAGGCGGGAAACCTAGCCGCGCGTTTGCAAGCCGGTCAAACCCTAAAGCGGGCCACGGCGCTCGCCGGGCCGTCAACGAGCGGCCCGGAAATCCGGCAACCAAACGGCCGGGGCGGCGTTGAACAGTCCGATGCCTGTCGCCCCGAAAGAAAGACCGCTCGCAGGCGCGCAGCCGGGGTGGTATCTGTGCCCCGTGAACCACGCGCTCCAAACCGGCCTGTGCCTGGCGCTGCTGGCGCTGGCCTTCGTCGCCGGCCCGACGCACGCAGCAGACAAGCTGGTCTGGCGCGGCGGCGGCGAGCGGGTGGACGCGGACATTGCCGGCTGGACGCTGCCCCAACTGCTCGAACAGCTCGCCGACGTCACCGGCTGGCAGGTGTTCGTCGAGCCGGGCACCCGGCTCAAGCAGCCCGTGTCCGTGAAGTTCAGCAACCTCTCCGCCGGCGACGCCCTCGGTCGGATGCTGGGCGAACTCAGCTACGCGGTGCTGCCGCAGCCCAACGCGCCCGCCAAGCTCTTCGTCTTCCGCACCTCGGTCGGCGATGCCACGCAGCCAGTGCGCCGGCGCGAGGCGGCCAAGGCCAAGCCCATCGCCGACGAACTCGTCCTGCTGCGCAAACCCGGCAGCAAGGAAAGCGCGGACGAGCTGGCGAAGCGGCTCGGCGCGAAAGTCACCGGGCGGGTGGACAAGTTTGGCGCCTACCGGCTGAAGTTTGCGGACGAGGACGCCGCCCGGCAGGCGCTCACGTCGTTGAACGGCAATTCCGACTTTGAGGCGGACTACAACTACGCCATCCCGCGCCCGACGTTCGCCGATCCGCTCGCCGCCAGTTCCGCGCTGCCGCTCACGCTCAAGCCCGACGCGAGCGCGCCCGCCGGGCAATTGGTCGTGGGCCTGGTGGACCAGCCCGTGCAGCGGAATTCCCCCTACAGCGAGTTTCTCCTGCCGGGGGTGTCCGTGGCGGGCGACGCGACGCCGGGCGACACCAGCCCGACGCACGGCACCTCGATGTTCGAGACGCTCATGCGCGGGCTCGCCAGCACGCAGGACAAGGGCGCGGCCACCTCCGTGCGCGTGCTGCCGGTGGACGTGTATGGCAACGCGGACACGACGAGCACGTTCGATGTCGCGCGCGGCATCGTCGAGGCGCTCAACGCGGGCGCGAGCATCATCAACCTCAGCCTCGCCAGCGGCGGCGACAGCCAGTTGCTGCACAACGTCATCAGCAAGGGGGCCGAGCGCGGCGTGCTGTTCATCGCGGCCGCTGGCAACGAGCCGACCACGCTGCCGAATTATCCGGCGGCGTATCCCGAAGTGCTCGCGGTGACGGCCGGCGGCAAGAACGGCCTGGCCAGCTACGCCAATCGCGGCGAGTTCGTGGACGTGGCCGCGCCGGGATCGAGCATCATCTACTTCGGCGGCAAGGCTTACCTGGTCAGCGGCACGTCGTCCTCCACGGCGTTTGTCTCCGGGCTGGCGGCCGGGATGAAGTCGAGCACCGGCGCATCGGCGGAGGCGGTCACCAGCAAGCTCAAGGAAGTGCTCACCGTGCCCGCGACCGGTGGGAAGTGAGGCGCAAGGAGCGCGGCGATCACGCCGCAGAGCGCGATGATCGGCGAGGCTGCGTTTGTTCACCCTTGGCCTTCACACGCTTCTGCGGCCTCAAGGCCGCGCTCGGCGTCCGCGTCAGGCGCACGCTGACGTGGCGCGCTTCGGGGATGATGAACTTCTTCACTTCCACGCTCACGGCCCCCGCGCCGAAATCCGCCAGCACCATCGCCGCGATGTCCGCCGCGAGCTTCTCGATCAGCTTCCAGCTCCGGCCCTCGCCGAAGGCCAGCAAGCGGCGCGATACCGCGTAGTAGTCAATCGTCTCGCGCAGGTCGTCGCTGGCGGCGGCGCGGGTGAAGTCGTGCTGCATCTCGACGGTCAGCAGCAGCCGCTGCGGTTGCGCCCGCTCCGCGTCCGGCACGCCGACGTGGTAGAACACTTCGAGGTCGGTGAGGGTGATGGTGGACATGGTTCGTAGCCGCCGACGTGAGGAGGCGGACTGGATGGCCTAAGTTTCCGCCTCCTCACATCGGCTACCAATCACTTCTTCCAGCAGGATTTTCGTCGGCCGGTTCAGCTCCATCCCCATCGCCTCCGCCAGCGTCACCCAGCGGAACTCCTGCGCCTCGTCGTTGAGCGTGATCGGCGGCGTGCTGCCGAAGGCGCGGCAGGTGTAGTTGAGCAGGAGGAAATGCGCGTCGCGGTAAAACTCCTTCGAGTGGATGCAGTCCTGCACCATGACGAAGCGGATGTCGGTGATGGCCAGCCCCGTCTCCTCCAGCAACTCGCGGCGGAGCGCGTCCTCGGAGCGTTCGCCCCACTTGATCTTGCCGCCGGGGATGCCCCAGAGATGCGACCACTTGTGCGTGCGCAGCATGAGCACGCGGTCGTCCGCGTCGAGGATGAGGCCGCCGACGGTGGAGATGGGGACGGGGTGGGAGTTGAGGGTTGAGAGTTGAGAGTTGAGGCGCATCCCGCCACGCGTGAGCAGGTCGCGCAGTTCGCCGAGGTGCTCGACGATGAGGTCGGGCGCGGCGGCGCGGAGCTGGGGGAGCTTGTTGTAGCCGGTCAGCACGGCCACCGAGTGGATGCCACCGTGCTTCGCCGTCTCGATGTCGTGCGCCATGTCGCCGATGAAGACGGTGGCCTGCGGGTCGAGGCCATTCTCCGCAACGAGCTGCTGGATGACCTTCCGCTTGTCCCAGATACCGGTGTAGGGCCGGTCAATGAACCGCCCGAAGTCCGTGCTCGCCGCCTGGGTCTCCCAGTGGTCGGGATGCACCGTGCTCAGGAGAAACGTCCGCACCCCGCGCTCGCGGCAGAAGAGGAGGAAGTCCCGCGCGTGCGGCAGCGGTTCGACCAGGTCCTGCACCTCACGGAAGCGCGCGTGGAACCACGCTTCGAGTTGCGTCATCGGCACGCCGGGCAGATGGCGGTCGTAGAATGGCTGGAACGGCAGGCAAAACTCCGCGCGGAACTGGTCGAGCGACATCTCGGGCTTGCCGGCGGAGGTGAAGCAGTGGTTCGTGGCGCGCAGGACGGCGGGCAGGTCATCCACCAGCGTGCCCGACCAGTCGAAGATGATGTTCCGGATCATGCGCGCGGGAACTTTGCGGCGACGGCGGCGGGATGCAATGGAATCCTCCCATCATCCCATCCGTAGGAGACGACGTGAGGAGTCTCTGATCTGGTGCCACGTTCCGGGTTCTGCGTTCTGAGTTTGAAGTGAGACTCCTCACGTCGTCTCCTTCGGCGCGAGCAGCTTCTCGAAGCAGACGAACGGGCCTTTGCGCATCGTCGCGGTGCCGGTGCGGTGGTAGCCGAGGCGTTCGTAGAGGGCGAGCGCGGCAGGGTTCGCCGTGAAGCAGTCTAAATGGATGGCGCGGAAGCCCCGCGCCCGCGCGAGCGACTCGGCGTGGGCCATGAGCTGCTTGGCGAGGCCGCGTCCCTGCGCCGCCGGATGCACCATGAGCCGATGCACCGCTGCCACCGGTTCGCCCGCTGCTGACCAGTCCATGCCCTGCCAGAGCGGGTCGTGCGTGGTGTCCAGCGTGACACAAGCGATGATGCCATCCCCCTCCCGCAAGACGTGCAACGCCCCCGCCGCGAGGTCGCGGGCAAGGACGGCGGCGTCCGGATAAACCTCATCCCATTGCTCAATGCCGTCGGCGCGCATCCGCGCGATGCAGGCGGCTGTCAGGGCAAGAAGAGCGGCGAGGTCGGAAGGATGTCCCGTGGCGCACGCCATGACCCGATCGGCTAAAGTAATTCCTTCTGCTCTCCAGTTGCCTCGACCTTGGCCTTCTTGAAGTTCAAGTCCGGCGCGTAGTCAGGATGCTCGGCGCGTTGCTTGCCAGAGAGCAGGCTCTCAATCGTCAACAGTTGCACGCGCGCGACCTTGTGATTCGCTGCACTGGTATAAAAGCCGGCGGATGCAGCGTCGGCGATCATCCCTTTGGTCGGGGTTTCGAGCGTGATGAAGAGCGCAATCTCCGCCTGCTCGCGTTCGCGGACATGGTTGAGCGCCCGCACGTCATCCGTCTTCAAGCCACCGCCCTTCACGCTCACGACGATTTTGCGCGCCCCGTCCTTGTCCACGTCATGGAAGAACTTCAACCCATCAACGCCCCCATCCGCCCCCTTCTTCCTGCCCTGGGCTGGCTGGGCGTTCACAAGCGACACCGCCCAATACTGGAACTGATATTTGTCTCGCTCGGCGAGGTCGCGCGCGGCGGCAAGGTCTTGGGGAGTCCCATGAACATCAAAATCGCAGCCCGATTTGAAGGCATCCTTGAGCCGCTTCTCGATAAGCGAAATGGCTAGATGCGTGATGTCGATGCCGATCCACTTGCGCTTAAGCTTCTGCGCCGCGTGGACGGCGGTGCCGCACCCGCAGAAAGGGTCGAGCACCATGTCGCCGCGATTGCTGCTGGCGGAAAGAATGCGCTCCAGCAGGGCAAGGGGCTTCTGAGTGGGGTAGCCAAGGGATTCATTCCCGCTGACTGGTTTCAGGTCGCTCCAATCGTTTTGCAGACCGACGCCCGGCATCTCATCGAGATAGCGCTTGTAGGCGGGCACGCGGCCCGGCGCGGTCTGCACGATGCGCCCCTCGGCGTGGAGTTTCGTCATGGTCTCCTTCGCGTAGCGCCAGTAACGCGTGACACCCAGAAATTCGTAGCGCGGGTTGCGCTTCTCGGGTGAGGCGCCCCCGGGTGCGGTGATGTCACTGAGGCGATACCTCTTTCCGGTCTCCGGCTCGACGAAGCGATAAAAGTCTTCGACATAGCTTTCGTCGTAGGGGGTGTAAAGCCAGTGCCAGGTCCACTTGGCGGACTTCGTGTAGAAAAAGATAACGTCCCGGATATTGCCGTATTGTTGCCTGCCTTGCTTGGCGTCGTTGTGCGCGCTCTGCCGCTTCCAACTAACCTCCGTCCGGTAGTTCTCTTTTCCAAAGACGGCGTCGAGAACGAGCTTCAGGTAGTGGGAAGCGGACGGATCGCAGTGGAGGTAGAGCGAGCCGGTGGGCTTGAGCACCCGGTGCAACTCCAGCAGCCGATTGGTCATCATCACCAGATAGGCCAGCATGTCGTTGCGCCCAAGGAAGGAGCGAAGCGCGTCCATCACGAGCGCAACATTCGTGTTCTTCTGCCCCATGAGTTCGTGGAGTTCATGTTCCGCCTGCATTCCCCAAGACCACGAGTCCTTGAATGCCTCAATTTGTGCCTCGCTCTGGTGGCCCTTCGGCGACTTGAACAGCAGGTTGTAGTCGCGCTTGGAGTTGAACGGCGGGTCGAGGTAGATGAGATCAACCGACTCGGACGCGATGTGCTCGCGCAGCACTTGGAGGTTGTCGCCGTAATAGAGCTGGTTCATCTGCGGAGGGATTTAACCATCGGTCCGATGGAGTGCGAGGCGATTCTTGGCCGCTCAATCAAACGTCACCACCTTCAACCCCGTCCTCTCCCGCACTGTGGCGGCCATGGCTTCGAGTTCGGCCTTGGTCAGCTTGCCGCAGAACGGTTCGGGCGTGGGGCGGGCGATGGTGTAGAGATGGACTTCCAGGATTTGCGCGCCGTCGTGGACGAGTTCCTCCAGACGGAAACAATACTCGGCCAGTTCCTCCGGCGGCATCGGCTGGCCGTGCATCCGCAGGAAGAGGCTCTGGATGATGATGGGCCGCGCGCGCGCGGTGACGAGGAGGTTGTGGAGGATGCGGTCGAGGCGGACGGTGGTGCGGTTGACGAGCTTGTAGTAGCCCTCGGTGCCGGCATCGAGCTTGGCCCAGACCTCGCCTTGGTTGGCGTCCATGATTTCGAGGCCGCGCTTCACGCTGCCGGTGTCGAGACCGGCGGCGTCGGTGATGAGGACGAGCTTGGTGGTGTCGAGGTCCTCGGCGCGCTTCACCTCGGCGGCGACACGCACGCACTCATCGAAGTGGTGGAGCATGGTCGGCTCGCCGTCGCCGCTGAAGGCGATGTCGCGGGGAGTGCGCGTTAGGGCGGGCGGGATTTCATCAAACTTCGGCTCGCGGGCGAGGCCGCCGTCGCGGGCGAAGTGAATCAGCGCGGTGAGTTCCTGGCGAAGCTGGGCGAGGTCCACGACGGAGGTCTTGCCCGGCGTCTTGCGGTCCACCTCGCAATACACGCAGTCGAAGTTGCAGTGCTTGTCCGGGTTGAGGTTGATGCCGATGGAGAGGCCGCCGCTGCGCCGCGAGATGACGGGATAGACGTAGGTGAAGTCCTTGTAGACGCGCGTGTGATCCCGCACGGCGGCGAGGTTGTTCCGAATGGCAACTGGCGTCTCCGGCATGGAAGGAATGTAGGCGCGGGCGGGGGAGGGGCAAGTAATCAGTAGTCAGTGTTCAGTATTCAGTTGAGCGGAGGCAACCTCGTGCGCGTTTGGACGACCGTTTCCTACTGAAAACTGAACACTTCACCGTGCGAGGCGCGCTACAACCGCCTCGGCCACACTCGCCGCCGAGATGCCCCGCAAGCAGGCCAGCGGCTCCGCCCAGTGGCAGCGGCTCTTCATGCACGGGGCGCACGGGAGCGGATGGCGCAGGGCTGAGGCTTCCTGTCCGTAGGGGCCGGTCTGGTCCGGGCGCGTCGGGCCGAAGAGGGAGACGACGGGCTTGCGCAGCGCGGCGGCGAGGTGCATGGGGCCGGTGTCGTTGGTGACGAGCAGCTCGCAACGGCGGAGCACCTCGATGAGTTCGGGCAGCGTGGTGCGCCCGGCGAAGTTCACGCAGCGGTCAGGCGCGGCGCGGCGGATGGTTTCCGTGAGTTGCCAGTCGCCGGAGCCGCCGAGGAGGGCGAAGCGGAAGCTGGCATCGCGCGCGGCGAGTTGGCGGACGAGTTCGGCGAAGTGTTCGGCGGGCCAGCGTTTGTTGTCCCAGCGCGCGCCGGGATTGATGCCGAGCCAGCGTGCGCCGTTGGGCGGCCACTTGGTCTCGGCGAGGGCGGCTGCTTCAGCGCGCGGCGGCAGCCAGTCGAAGTGGTCATGCACCGGGATGCCGAGCGCGCGGGCGACGGCGAGATACCAGTCCACGGCGTGCGGCTGGTCCTTCGGGCGCGGGACGGCGAGGTCGTAGGCGAGGTGCGCGCCCTCGCGTTCGAGTTCAAGACCGACGGTGAACGCGCCGTCCGCCAGCCACGCGAACATCGCGCTGCGGGCGAGACCCTGGAGGTCAATCACCCAGTCGTAGCGGGCGGCGCGCATCGCCCGGATTTGGGCGAGACCCTGTGGCCAGTAGGCGGGCGAGCGCCAGCGCTTGCGTTCGAAGGGAAGGAGTTGCGCGAGGTCGGCGTCGCCTTCCAGCAGCGGGAGCAGTTCCGCAGCGAGCCACCAGTGAACCTCGGCGTCGAGACGGTGCTGCTTGAGCAGGCGCAGGAGCGGGAGCGCCTGCACCACGTCGCCGAGCGAGCTGGGTTTGAGGATGAGAACCTTCACCGCAAAGAGGAGCGAAGGTTAGCCACAAAGCGGCGCAAGCGGCACAAAGAAATTGCCCTCGGCGAGTTCACCATAAAGCCAAACGCGTCCGGCGGAACCGGACGCGTTCGATGGAAGAACTTCTTGCGCCTCTTGTGCCTTTTTGTGGCTCACTTGCCCAGCGCGAGGCGTTCCGCGAGGCGCTCGGGCAGTCCGGCGGCGCGAATCTTGGCCTGCGCGGTGGCGATGTCGTAGTCCAGCCGGCGCAGCTCGATGGTCTGCTCGTCCATGTCGTAAATGACGTAGGCGCACTTGGGGTTGCCGTCGCGCGGCTGGCCGACGCTGCCGACGTTGACGAAATATTTTTTGCCCGGCTCGACCTTGAACTTCGAGTAGGTGCCGCCGCGCACCGTGGCGTCGCGCACGAAGGCGACCGGGACGTGTGTGTGGCCGAAGAAGCAGACGCCGGTGTTCTGGTAGGTGAAGCTGGCGGCGGCGGCGAGCTTGTCGAACACGTAGCCCCAGCGTTTGGGGCCGTCGAGCGTCGCGTGGACGATGGTGAAATTGGCGACCAGCCGGATGTAGCGCAGCTCGCGCAGCCAGAGGATGTCGTCCTCGGCGAGCTGGGCGCGGGTCCAGTTGACGGCCTCGGCGGCGTGCGGGTTGAAGCCCTCGAGCGCGGAGTCCACGGAGCAGTATTCGTCGTGGTTGCCCTTGACCACGGGCATGCCCATGGAGCGGACGAGGTCGAGGCACTCCTTGGGATTCGCGTTGTAGCCGACGACGTCGCCGAGGCAGGCGTAGTGGGTCACCTTGTTGGCCTGCGCATCCGCCAGCACAACTTGGAGCCCCTCCCAGTTGGCGTGGATGTCGGCGATGATCGCGTATTTCATTGAACGGCGTTTAACGGACTATTTCAAAACCGCGTAATTCACTGCGGGCCTCGGCCCACCGGGCGTCTTCCGACCGGATGAACCCATCCAGCCCCGCGTCCCGGATGCCCTGCCGGAACGCTTCCAGCTCGTCGCGCGCGCCCTCGGCCACCAGCTCGACCCGGCCGTCAGGCAGGTTCCGCACCGTGCCCGCGACCTCGTAGCCGGCCGCCACCTGCTTCACCGTGTAGCGGAAGCCGACGCCCTGCACGCGGCCCGAATATAGCACCAAGACGCGGCACCGGCTCATTACAGTGTTCGCTGGCGGACGCACTTTCTTGCTAAAGTCCGCCGGCGAACGGGACAACTATCCGGCAAAGGCGCGAATCAAATCAAGCCCCAAGGCTGGCCGGCAAGAACCCGCGCCCCTTCGCACGCTTCACTCCACGATGCGCGCGCCGATGGTGGCGAGTTCAACCAAACGGTCCTCCGGCTGGCCTGCCGCCCAGCAGATGCCGCGCAAGGCCAGCACGCGGAAGACCGGGTCGTCAAAGGTCCAGTTGTAGTGGCCCGGCACGGCGACGAAGACGCGGCCCCTGCCCACCTGCCGCGTCCAGAGCTGCGGGGTGAGCTTGCCGTCCTCGGGCGCGCTGGCGAGGAGCTGCACGTCCTTCGGGTCGCCTTGGAAGTTCCAGTAGGTTTCGTCCACGAACTTCTCGCGGGTGAAGCTCGTGGCAGTGAAGCCCTTCGCCAGCGGGTGCTCGTGGAAGACGAAGTCAATCGGCCCGTGGCGATACTTGAGTTTGCTCGAATCGCTCGCGAGGCCGATGCGGCGGGCGAAGGCGAGCGCGTTCGTGCGCGCCTCGACGGCCCAATGGAAATAGACCGCCCCGCCGCCGCGCGCGAGGTAGGCGTCCAGCTCCTTGCCCCGGTCCTCGTTCCAGACCGGGTTGTTGTTGAAAAAGCAGATGACGCTGGCCTTGGCGAACTGCTCGGCGCTCGGCCACTTGTCGGCGGTGCTGACGGTCACGTTGTCCGCGAGCGGGAGAAGCTTGCTCCAGCGGCGTTGCCAGAGCGGATAATCGTGCTCGCCCTTGCCGTGGTCCTTCGGCCCAGCGCACAAAACCACGTTCATCGTAGGAGACGACGTGAGGAGTCTCTCACTTGGTTTTGGGTTTGGCGTTTGGGGTTTCGAGTTTGAAGTGAGACTCCTCACGTCGTCTCCTACGGAGGATTTGAGCAGCGCCTCGACCTCCGCACGCTTCCTCGGCGGCGGGGGCGGGGTGTTGCCTTCGATGGGCGCGGGTTCGAGCGGAACGGTGAGGAGGAAGGTCATCAAGTCACGCACCTGCTCGGCGTTCAGGGTCGCGAGCAAACCCTCCGGCATCAGCGAGAGCGTGGAGGCGCGCAACGCCTTCACCTTCGCGCGCGGGAGGACGACCGTCTTGCCCGTCGCGTCCGCCAGCCGCAGCTCCGCGGTGCTCTCGCCCACTACCACGCCCGTGAGCGCCTCACCGTCCGTCAGGTCCACGTTGAAGGCCGGATGGTCGGGGTTGATGGCGGCGCTCGGCTCGCGGATGTCGCGCAGCACGCTGGCGTAATCGCGGTGCAGCAGGTTCGAGAGGTCCGGCCCGACGGCGGTGCCCTCGCCGCGCACGCGGTGGCACTTCGCGCAGGCGAGCTGCTCGCTGTGGAAGAGGCGTCGTCCCGCGAGCCAGCGGCCCCCGGCGAGTTCGGGCACAACGCGCTCGGTGGCGAGCGGCGCGGGTTCGGCCCTCGGCTCGGCCCACGGGAGGTAGAAGCGGCGGAGGGGGAAGGGGCGGGCTATGGTCAACTCGTATTCCGGCTCCTCGGGCTGGAGCCATGGAAGATAAAGGTGCCGGAACGAAGTTGGAGTGAACCTACGAACCAATGGCTGACCGGAAAGCCTCCAAGTCAGCGCAACATTGGGGTGCTCATAGGGCGTCACGGCTCTGACTGTCGCTCGTGACCAATTCCCACTCGGATGGGCACGAACGAAGTGTGAAGACCCACTCAAAGTCATAATCAGACCGGGTTCCAAATCGGCGGTTTGTGACTCGACGCTCGTCCACCATGAGCCGGCGAACTCCAAATCGAGATGCTCCCGTGACACCACGTAATCCAATCTCGACCCTGGCTGCACAGCAGGTTGAAGCATCCCATTGAAATCGAATTGTGCGTTCCAAGTAAACTTTCCCTTCCCTAACTGAAGCATCCACAGCCGCTCATGTTCCGCACTGCCGGTGGTGAACACCTTGGAAACCATTGAGTCGAGATGCGGCAGCCAGCCGCTCCACGAATCCTTGCCGTCATCGGCCATCCACTTCGCCTCCACGCCGTGGTTGTCCACGAGCAGTTCGATGTCGTCGTCAACCGGCGCTCCGGGAGACGTTCGGCATCCGCACCGCGTAGTTCACCGCCGCCGTGCGCGGGGCGGTGTGGAGCAGGATGGTCCGGCGATCGGGCGTGACGCTGGCGGAGAGCACGGGCACGTCGTAGCGCGGCGTGGCTTTCTGGTCCTTCACCACCTGGTAGCCGGGATACATCGCCTCGAAGCGGTCGCCGGGCATCACGCATTTGCCGGCGGTGATGCTCGTGCGCCGGGCGAGGTCGCGCAGGTTCGCCGGGTCGAGCGGCCGGTCGAACGCGATGCGAATCTCCGTGGGGCTGGCGCTCCAGGTGAGCACGGGCTGCGGCGCGTTGGTGTCTGTGTGGCGGATGAGGAAGAGCTTGCCGGGGCCGTTCGGGCCGGTGCCCCAGTCGGGCTTGCCGGTGTGGCAGGCCACGAGCAAATCGCCGCGCGGCGTGAGGCAGGCGTCCACGGTCAGGTAGTTCAGGCAGGCGATGAGATGGTTCTGCGCGACGTAGCCGGCGGCGGTCTTCACCAGCTTGGTGCGGTAGAGCTTGCCGCGCGATTCGCCGGTGACGAGGGCGTCGCCGGCCCAGTGCGACGGGCCGAAAATCTTTCCGCCGTTGACCGGCTCGTTGAAGTTCAACCCACACGTGCTCTGATGCTGCGGGCCGTAGTCGAACGTGCTCGGCTCGTCGAAGACGTTCGGCAGGTGCTTCGGGTGGCGCGGCGGAAAGCCGTAGTGGCGGCCCGGCTGGATGTGCAGCAGCTCGTCGAAGGGATTTCCGTTGGGCAGCCACGTTGCGCCCTCTTGCTCGCTACAGAAGAGGTCGCCGTGACGGTTGAAGGCCATCGCCACCGGGAAGCGCACGCCGGTGCAGACCACCTCGCGCTTCGAGAAGTCCGGCGCGACCTTCAGCACCGTGCCGCGCTCGGACTTGAGGTCGAACTGCGACTTGCCGTCCGCGTCGAGCAAGTAGCCGTTCGCGTAGTTCGCGGCGCCGAGCGCGAAGTAAATGCTGCCGTCCTTGTCCAGCGCCACACCGATGGCGTCCACGTTCTGCGGAATCTCCTTCCAGCCGGTCGCGACGATGATTTCCTCGTCCGCACGGTCGTCGCCGTTCTTGTCCACGATGAGCGAGAGCTTGCCCTTCGACGGCACGAAGACGCCCTCACCGTGCTTGTAACCCGGCGGCGTGAGCGCGAGGCCGATGGGGCCGCGCAGCTTGCCCGTGCCGTCCCAGAACAGCTCCGCCTTGTCCGGTGCGCCGTCGCCGTCGGTGTCGGCGAGCAGCCAGATTTGGCCGTTGTAGCCGACGCCGTAGCATTTGCCGTCCGCGCGATACTTGATGGACGTGAGGTTCTTCAACTCCAGCGGCAGTTCGCGCCAGGTGAAGCCCGGCACGAGCATCTGCACGGCGGGCGGGTTGGCGACAAGTTCGAGCGGGCGCGCACCGCCGGGCTGCGGACCGGCCGCGAGCGCGTGCAACGGCGCGTGCTTCACGGTCAGATATTCCTCAACCGCCTGTCGCTCCGCCTGCGGCAACACGCGGCTGAAGACCAGCACCTCGGCAATGTCGCCGTCGAGGAAGCTGCCGACATGAACAGGCTCCGGTGAATTTGAGTAAAGCCGCGCGCCCAGCGCAAACTCATCCATCCGCAGCACCGAGCCCACCGCGCGCTCGCGTCGCCCCTGCCCGCCGCCGTCCACGAAGAGCCGCGTGCCGTTGGTGCCCGGCTGCGACGTGACGGTGAGCACCTGCCAGCGTCCGAACGCGCCCGGCTGCGTGCGGAGGTTGCGCTGCCCGGCCATGCCCGCGCCCTCGACGTTGACGGTGGAGAAGTTCGGCGTGCCCGCGCCGCCGAGGTCGAGGTTGAGGCCGGTGGTGTAGTCGTTCTGCGACGTCGCGGCGAACGACACGAAACCGGGGAAGTAGCCCGCGTTCGCCCGTGGCGCGGCGACGATGAACACGGTGCAGTTCGTGAACGACCGGCGCAGGTTCGCCGCCGCGAGGAAATCGTCCTTGCCGTCGAAGCGAAGGAAGGCATTCGTCCCGACCACGCGGAACTTCGGCTGCGCGTCGGCGACGCGTTGCGCGAGATCGCGCTGCTGGCCGGAGCCGTCGAGCAGCACATCCACACGCGCGCTGTCTTTGAGAGCCGGGAGCTTGCGGACCTGCCGGGCGACGCTTTGCTTCGACGCGTCGAGCCAGAGTTCGAGGCCCTTGTCCGTCGGCAGCTTGGCATCCGCCCACGGCTCGGCGGCGGACGCGGGAAGCAGCGGGGCGACGAGCAGCAGCAAGAACCGGAGGGGGAATTTCATGCGTCGGTTGCTTTGATGCCAGCAGCCGGTGATCTCCGGCAAGGGCAAAGCGTCCCTCAAGCGCCCGCCCTTTGGACCGGGCAGCCCCTGCTCGTAGCGTGGCTCTGGAACAAAGCTCCCGTTGTTTCACCGGATCAGAATCGCCAAGCGGGGAGCCTCCGCTTATCCTCGACGCATGATGCGGCTGCTTGCTGGCGCGATTCTGTGGGTGCTGACGTTCCCTGTCCGGGCGGCGGAGCCGGTGCCCGACCGGCTGGTGGCGCTGACCTTTGACGATTCGGTCGTCAGCCACGCCACGTTCGTCGCGCCGCTGCTGAAGAAATACGGGTTCGGCGCGACCTTCTTCATCACGGAAGGCTTCGAGTTCACCACGGACAAGCAGCATTACCTGACGTGGGAACAAATCAGGGAGCTGCACGCCGCCGGCTTCGAGATCGGCAACCACACGCGCCGGCACACGGCGGTGCCCCGCCAGACCCCGGAGCAGTTGCTGGCCGACGTGGAGCACATCGAGCGGCAGTGCGCCGCGCACGGCATCCCGCGCCCGACGAGCTTCTGCTACCCCGGCTACCAGACCAACGCGGCGGCGGTGAAGCTCCTGCGCGAGCGCGGCTACCGGTTCGCACGGGCGGGCGGGGCCAGGGCGTTCGATCCGGCGGCCGACGAGCCGCTGCTCATGCCGCAGGCGTTCGATGGCAAGCCCGACTCCACGATGGAGCAGTTCAAGGCCGCCGTGGCGCAGGCGCGGGACGGGAAGGTGGTCGTGCTGACGTTTCATGGGATTCCGGACCTCAAGCATCCGTGGGTCAACACCGACCCCGCGAAGTTCGAGCGCTATCTGGCGCACTTGAAGGAGCAGGGCTGCCGCGTGGTGGCGGTGCGCGAATTGGCGCGCCACCTCCAGCCCCGGTCGCCGTGAGCGAAGGCGGCGTTTGCGCTTGGTGAGCGGGGTTCATCCTTGCTACGAATGCCGCGACAGCCGGATGAGCATCGCCCTTGAGCAGCACCAGATTGAGATCGCGGCCAACCTGCGGGCGTGGCAGGGCAAGCCCTTGTTGCGCGAGATTTACGCCGGCTTCTACGAGCGCATCCTCGCGCAGATGGACACCTCGCTGCCGGGGGCCGTCGTCGAGATCGGGTCGGGCGTGGGAAACCTGAAGTCGCACCTGCCGCAGTCCATCAGCACCGACCTCTTCCCGAATCCGTGGCTGGACGTGGTGTGCGATGGCTACGAGCTGCCGTTCGCGGACGGGAGCTTGTCGCACCTGATTCTCTTCGATGTGTTCCACCACCTGCGCGCGCCGGGGGCGTTCTTCCGCGAGGCGAAACGCGCGCTGCATCCTCGCGGGCGCGTGATCGTGTTCGACCCGTTCATCAGTCTGGCGAGCTGGCCGGTGTATGGGGTGCTGCATCACGAACCGGTGGCGATCAACGCGCCGATCAACTACGCCACCGAGCTGCCGCGTCCGCGCGACTACTACGCGGCGCAGGGGAACGCGACGCGGCTGTTCTTCCGGGACGAAAAACCCGGCTGGCCGGAGGGTTGGGAAGTCTTCCACCGCGAGGCGTTCAGCGCCTTCCACTACGTGCTGTGCGGCGGGTTTAGCAAACCGGCGATGTATCCAGCGGGGATGCTCGGCACGCTGCGGAAGGTGGACAAAGTGCTTTCGTGCTGCCCAAGACTGTTTGCGGCGCGGTGTCTCGTGGGGCTGACGCCCAGTTAGGGCAGATGGGCAGGTGAGAAAGCGGGAAAGTGAGCAAACAAGCCCTGCCGCCGCTCACTTTCGCACTTTCTCACCGGCTCACTTTCTCCGGCTCACGCCAGAATCCCCTTCACCAGCTCGCCGTGGATGTCGGTGAGGCGGTAGTCGCGTCCCTCGTGGCGGAAGGTGAGCTTGAGGTGGTCCACGCCCAGCAGGTGCAGGAGGGTGGCGTGGAAGTCATGCACGCTCACCGGGTCGCGCGTGATGTTGTAGCCGAAGTCGTCGGTCGCGCCGTGGACCGCGCCGGCCTTGAAGCCGCCACCGGCCGCCCAGATGGTGAAGCAGCGCGGATGGTGGTCGCGGCCGAAGCTCGCGGGCTTGATCTCGCCCTGACTGTAGGCGGTGCGGCCGAACTCGCCGCCCCAGATGACGATGGTGTCTTTCAGGAGGCCGCGTTGCTTCAAGTCCTTCACCAGCGCCGCCGCGCCCTGATCCACTTCCTTCGCCTTGTTCGGCAGCGCGCCGGGCAGGCCACCGTGGTGGTCCCAGTCGCGGTGGTTCAACTGGATGAAGCGCGCGCCGCGCTCGGCGAGGCGGCGGGCGAGGATGCAGTTCGCGGCGAAGCTCGGTGCGCCCTTCTTCGCGCCATACAGCTCGAAGGTGGAATCCGGCTCCTTCGACAAGTCCATCAGCTCCGGCACGCTGGTCTGCATGCGGAAGGCCAGCTCGTAGTT
This sequence comes from Limisphaerales bacterium, assembly GCA_009773355.1. Lineage (GTDB taxonomy): Bacteria > Verrucomicrobiota > Verrucomicrobiia > Limisphaerales > SXTU01 > SXTU01. The sequence goes on along the minus strand of WRPG01000024.1, from coordinate 34,758 downwards.
CTCGATCTGTGCGGCGATGGCGGGGTCGCCCAGCGCGCCGAGCTGGAGGCGGTTCAGCTCGTTCATCGCGTCAATCGTCGAGCGGCGCGCGGCGGAACTGAGGCCGGGAGGGTTGGAGAGATAAAGCACCGCGTCGCCCGCGCCCCGGAAGGTGACCGCGCCGTGCTGCGCGGGGAGAAAGCCCGGGCCCCAGTAGCGCGATTGCAGCGGCTGGCCGCCGCCACCGGATTGCATGCAGATGTAGCCGGGCAGGTCGGAGTTTTCGCTGCCGAGTCCGTAGCTGGCCCACGCGCCCATGGTCGGGCGGCCGGGTTGCTGGTGGCCGGTGCCGAAGAACGTGACGGCGGGATCGTGGTTGATGGCCTCGGTGAACATCGAGCGGATGACCGTGGCTTCGTCCGCGAGGCCGGCGATGTTGGGAATGACCTCGCTGAACTCAGTGCCGGCCTGGCCGTGCTTGGCGAACTTGAACGGCGAGCCGACGCAGAAAAGATTCTTCTGGCCGCTGGTCATGCCGGTGATGCGCTGGCCCTGGCGGATGGAGTCGGGCAGGTCCTTGCCGGTCATCTCGACGAGCTTGGGCTTGGGGTCGTAGAGGTCGAGGTGCGACGGCGCGCCGGACATGAAGAGGTAGATGACGCGCTTCGCTTTCGGCTCGTGGTGCAGGCGCTTGAGCAGGCCGGGCACGGCGGGGCCGTTGCCGGGGATGGCGGCGAAGGCGTCGGGCTTGAGCAGCGACGCGAGCGCGAGCGCGCCGAGGCCGGTGGAGTTGCGCTGGAGGAACGCGCGGCGAGTGTGGAATTGGGTGGGGGTCATGGGGAAATCAAAGGTGGGCAGGTGGGAGAGTGAGAAAGCGAGAAAGTGAGAGGACGGGTGCAGACGGTAGGCTAGCCGGCTCACCGTCCCACCTGCCCGCTTTCTCACTTTCTCGCCTGCACTTCATTGGCTGATGGTTTCGTTCAGGTTGAGAATGACGTTGGCGAGGGCGGTCCAGGCGGCGAGTTCGGTGGCGTTCGCGCCGTCGGGGTTTTTGAAGTCGCCGACTTTCAGGAGCGAGTCAGCGGCGGTCTTCTCGGCGGTGAAGAGTTCGCGCTGCTTGGCCAGGGTCTTCTCCATGATGGCGCGTTCGACCGGACTGGGATTCCGTGCGAGAGCGAGCCGCCAGGCGTAGGACAGCTTCGCGGCGTCATCGGCTCCACCTTCCTTCTGGATGCGGGCGGCGAAGGCGCGGGCGGCCTCGACATAGACCGGGTCGTTCATCAGCACGAGCGACTGGAGCGGCGTGCTGGTGCGCGCGCGACCAGCGGCGCAGACCTCGCGGTTCGGCGCGTCGAAGGTGAGCAGGCTCGGGTAAGGCGTGCTGCGGCGATGGTAGATGTAGAGGGCGCGGCGGTATTGGCCGTCGTCGCGTTGATGCTTCCAACCGCCGCCGGCCATCTCGTTCACTTCCCAGATGCCGGGCGGCTGGTAGGGGAAGACCGGTTTGCCGCCAATCTTCGTGTTCAGCAAGCCGGCGACGGCGAGCGCGTTGTCGCGGACAAACTCCGCGTCCAGACGGCCGCGCGGGCCACGGGCGAGCAGGCGGTTCTCGCTGTCCTTCGCGAGCAGCGCGGGCGTGACGGCGGCGCTCTGGCGGAAGGCGTGGCTCATCACCATCTGCTTCACCACGCGTTTCACGTCCCAATCGCGCGCGAAGTCGGCGGCGAGCCAGTTCAGCAGCTCGGGATGGCTGGGCCACTCGCCCTGCGAGCCGAAGTCGTTCACGGTCTTCACGAGGCCGGTGCCAAACATCATCGCCCAGAAACGGTTCACGGCCACGCGCGCGGTGAGCGGGTGCTGCGGCGAGGCGAGCCACTGCGCGAGGTCGAGGCGCGTGAGGCGGTTCGTGGAGGTCGTCGCGGGCTTCGGCAGAAACGCGGGGAACGCGGCCTCGACCTTCTCGCCGTTCTTGTCGTAAGCGCCACGCACCTTGATGAACGTGTCGCGCGGTTGGGTCATCTCGGCCATGACCATCACGGTGGGGATGAGCTTGTCGAACTCCGTCTTCGCCTTGCGCGCGTCCTCGACTGACTTCTTCGCAGCGAGGTAATCGGTGGCCTGCGTTTCGCGGAAGAACTTGCGGAGCTTGTCAGCCTGCTCCTTCGTGCGCTTGGCAGACTCGATGGCGGCGAGCGCGAAGGTCGGGCCGCCCGCGAGTGTGGCGACTTCGGTCGCGCTCAACGCACGCGGGAAGATGTGCAGTTCATCCACGCGCCCGGTGAACGGCGAGCCGCCACCGCCGCGCCGCCCGATGGCGAAGGGCGCGGTGGTCTTGATGGTGCCGGGGAGTTTGTCCTTGAGCGCCTTCGTCGCAACGGGCTGGCCGTTGACGAAGAGCTTCACGCCCGCCGCCTTGCCCGAACCGTCGTAGGTGAACGCGAGGTGCTGGAAGGTGTCGAAGGGCAAATCCTTCTCCGTTTGCACATGGATGGCCTCGTCCGGCCACTTGTGAATGAGGTGAACGCTCGCCTTACCGCCGTGGAACTCGATGTCCCAGCCGCGGTGGTTTGGTGCGCCTTCCATCTTGCCGATGGGCGCGCCGGAGGGCTTGTTCGCCACGCGCACCCAAAGGCCGACGCTGAACTTGTCGCCTTTGTCGAAGTCGTAGCGCGCGCCGAGGTCGGCGTGGCCCTTGCCGTTGAGTAGAAGTGAGTTGCCTTCCACGCCGTCGGCGAAACCGGTTTCGCCCGCGTGCGTCGCTTCAATCTCCTTGCCATCGTGCGTGACGCCGTGGGCGTTGGTGTTGAGTGGGAAGTGGTCGAACGGGCCGGCAACGCCGCGCGCGTTCGGGTCGCTGGCGAGTTTCTTTTCCCAGGCGGTTTGCGCGGCATCGAGCTGGCCTTCGAGTTCCTTCACGCGCTTGTCAGCCGAGGCGATTTGCTCGTTGAGGCGGGCGGTTTCCTTCTCCTGCTCCGCCGACGGCACGGCCATGCGCGGCTCGGGGTTGAGCGTGCGCGTGCCATCCTTGCCCTTCTCCGGGACGTTGTGGAAGAAGGCGTAGAGGCTGTAGAAGTCGCGCATCGTGACCGGGTCGTATTTGTGGTCGTGGCACTGAGCGCAGGCGATGCTCATGCCGAACCACGTCGTGCCCAGCGTGCTCACGCGGTCCACGAGGTAGATGTTGAGATACTCGGCGTCAATGATGCCGCCCTCGTCGGAGGTCATCACGTTGCGCATGAAGCCGCTGGCAATCTTCTGGTCCACGGTCGCGTTGGGCAGGAGGTCGCCGGCGAGCTGCTCGATGGTGAACTGGTCGAAGGGCTTGTTCTCGTTGAAGGCCTTCACCACCCAGTCGCGGTAAAGCCAGGTCTCGCGGAGCGAATCGTTGTGATAACCCGCCGAGTCCGAGTGGCGCGCGAGATCCAGCCACGGCACCGCGAGCCGCTCGCCGAAGTGCGGGGAGGCGAGGAGGCGGTCAACGGCGCGCTCGTATGCACTTTTCTCACTTTCTCGCTTTCCCGCTTTCGCACCTGCACTGCCGGCAGGTGAGAAAATGAGAGAGTGAGAAAGTGAGAGTTCACGCAGGAAAGCCTCCGTCTCGGCGGGCGTGGGCGGGAGGCCGGTGAGGGCGAGCGTGAGGCGACGGAGGAGAACCTCAGGCGGCGCTTCGGGCTGGAACTTGAGTTTCTCCTTTGTCAGCCGGTCGGCGAGGAAGACGTCTATGGGATTGCCGATTGCCGATTGCCGATTGCCGATTTTGGGAACAACGGGCGGCACGGCCGGCTCAAACGCCCAATGCCCCTGATACTTCGCGCCCTCGGCCACCCAGCGGCGGAACAGCTCCTTCTGCGCGGGCGTGATGGCCTTGTGCGCGTTGGGCGGCGGCATGAGGTCGTCGGCGTCCTTCGTGAACAGCCGCGCGATGATCTCGGACTTGTCGGGCTTGCCGGGGACGATGGCGGGTTTGCCGGACGTGCCGGCCTTGAGCGCCTCGTCGCGGAGGTCGAGGCGGAGCTTGCCCTTGCGCGCCTTGTCGTCGAAGCCGTGACACTTGAAGCAGGTGTCCGACATGACCGGCCGGATGTCGCGGTTGAAGTCCACGGGGGCGGTCTTGGGACCGAACAGCGCGGCGTTCGCGGGCAGGACGGCAAGCAACAGCGACAGGGAAAACAGCGCGGCACCATGGCACTTCTCAGGCATAAGCAGTGCGTTTGACCCCGACGCTGCGGGCGTCATTCACGAGCGAAGGCCAAACGTCCGGGACGACGCTGGCAATCCTCTCTCCCACCTGGTTGCTCGCGCAAAGCCGGTTTGGAAACCGGCGCTCCGGCTCAGTTCCCCGCCTTCACGAGCTTCCAGATCTTGCCTGACTTCGTGCCCAGCGCGCCGGTCTGGTTGGTGAGCACGTAGAGTTCGCCGTCCTTGTCCTCGCCGAAGGCCCAGACAAACGCCCCGAGGTGGCCGGTCGCGTGCGACTCGGGCACGAGGTCGTCCATCCTCCACTTGCCATCCCCGCCGCGCGTGGCGGCGTAGAGGACGCCCTGCGGGAGGCTGAAGTGCTTGGACCAGTCGGCGAAGATGTATTTGCCCGCGAGCTGCGGGAGCGCCCGGCCACGATAGACGTAGCCGCCGGTGACGCTCTTGCCTTTGCCGGCCTGCGGGAAGGCGGCGAGGTTTTCGTAGGCGATGATGGGATCAATGAACTTCGCGTTGCCGGGGTCGAAGTAGGGCTTGTCCAGCGGCGCCAGTTCCTTCTTCGGGTTGAACCACTCCGCGCCTTCCCGGAGGTTCCAGCCGTAGTTGCCGCCCTTGACGATGAGGTTGACCTCCTCCCAGCGGCTCTGACCGACCTCGACCTCGAACAGCTCGCGCTGCCCGCCGCGATCAAAGCTCATGCCCCACGGGTTGCGGATGCCCCACGCGTAAATCTCCGGCCGGCCGCCGCCCTGGGCGAACGGGTTGTCCATCGGGATGCCGTAGAGCCTGCCCGCCGCCGGCTTGTCCACGTCAATGCGGACAATCTTCCCAAGCAGCGTGTTCAAGTTCTGGCCGTTGCCGCGCGGGCCGCGGGCCTTGTCGGCGTCGTCCTTGTTGATGTCGTTCTTGTGCCCGCCGTCGCCGACCCCGAGATAGAGGAAGCCGTCCGGTCCGAAGCAGATGCGCCCGCCGTTGTGGTTGAAGTAGGGCTGGTCAATCTGGAGCACGATGCGCTCGCTCCCGAGCGCCAGTGCGTCGCCCTTCGCCGTGAACTCCGAGACGTTCATCGTGTGGTTCCAGTTCGTGGGTGCGCCCGCGCGCAGCGGCGCGCTGTAGCAGACGTAGAGCCGGCGGTTGGCGGTGAACCTCGGGTGCAGCGCCACGCCCAGCACGCCGCGCTCGTCGAACTTGCCCGGCGTGATGGCCAGCTTGCTGGTGAAGTCGGCGAACGGCGCGAGCTTGCCGTCCGGCGTCATCAGGTGGATTGGCCCGACCTGCTCGGCGACCAGCATCCGCTTGCCATCGAAGTCGGTGAGGACCGAGGGCGCGGTGAGGTTGGTGACGACGAGCTTGAGCGCCACGCCGCTCTTGCCCTCGGCGGCCCGGGCAGGGGTGGAAGTCAGGACCAGCGTGGCGACAGACGCGAGCGCGAACAGGGCGCGGATGGCTTGCATGCGCGGGAGTGTAGGCAGGGAAGCGACCGTGACAAGCCTGTTGCGCCCCTGTTGCGCCCCGGTGGCTGGCTGCGCGGGGCCAGCTAGCGGACGTCCCGCCCCGGCGCGGCCCCCAACCGCCTCGGGCTCCTCCCAGACGCGCAAATGTCACTTCCCAGCCCCGCGCCGCGTGCCTAAGCTCCGCTCCCTTTGCTATGGCTGACGCCGCCACCACCGCCAACCCCTTCGCCCCGGAGCATTTCCTCAACCGCGAGTTGAGCTGGCTGGCGTTCAACCAGCGCGTGCTCGACGAGGCGCTCGACCCCACCACGCCGCTGCTGGAGCGCGTGAAGTTCTTCTGCATCACCAGCTCGAACCTCGACGAGTTCTTCGAGGTGCGCGTGGCGGGCATCAAGCAGCAGATCGAGAGCGACGTGGTGGAGCGCAGCGTGGACGGGCTGACGGCGACGGAGACCTTCCGCGCCATCCACCGCCGCGTGCGCGAGCTGGTCGAGGCGCAGTTTCACTGCTGGCGCGAGCAGCTCGTCCCGGCGCTGGCGAAGAACGGAATTCGCTTCCTCGAAGTGAGGGAGCTGGGGCCGGGTGACCGCCTGTGGGTGGAAAGCTATTTCCAGAAACAAGTCTGGCCGGTGCTCACGCCGCTGGGCCTCGACCCCGCGCATCCTTTCCCGCAACTGCTCAACAAGACGCTGAACCTCATCGTGCAGCTCGAGGTGCGGCTGAACGGCGGGAACCACCGGCGGCTCGCAGTCGTGCAGGTCCCGCGCGCGCTGCCCCGGCTGGTCAAGCTGCCGCGCGACGACTCGCGGCAGGACTACGTCTTCCTCGCGCACCTGGTCGGCCATTACCTCGCCGACCTGTTTCCGGGGACGAAGCTGCTTGGGCACTGGCAGTTCCGCGTCACGCGCAACAGCGAGCTGTATATTGACGAGGAGGACTCGGCCAACCTGCTCAAGGCCGTCGAAGATGAGCTGCACAACCGCCGCAAGGGCGAGGGGGTGCGGCTGGAAGTCTCGGCGGACTGCCCCGAGGAAATCCGCGCCGAGCTGCTGGACAAGCTGCATCTCACCGAGGACGACCTCTACGTCATTGACGGCCCCATCAACCCGGTGCGGCTGATGACCATCGTCGAGGGCGACCACTCGCCGGAGTTGCGCGACCCGCCGTTCATCGCCCGCGTCGCGCCCGCGCTGCGCGACCAGCCGGACTTGTTCGCCGCGATCCGCGAGCGCGATGTGCTGCTGCACCATCCGTTCGACAACTTCAGCAGCGTGGTCGAGTTCCTCGCGCAAGCGGCGGAAGACCCCGATGTGCTCGCCATCAAGATGACGCTCTACCGCACCGGCGGCGATCCGCGCATCGTCGGGGCGCTGATGAACGCCGTGCGCAACGGCAAGCAGGTCACGGCGGTCGTCGAGCTGAAGGCGCGCTTCGACGAGGCCAACAACATCGCGTGGGCGCGGCGGCTCGAAGAGGCGGGTGTCCATGTGGTCTATGGCCTCGTGGGCTACAAGGTCCACGGCAAGATGACGCTCGTGGTCCGTCGCGACGCCGACGGCATCCGCCGTTATGTCCACCTCGCCACGGGCAACTACAACGCCACCACCGCGCGCTTCTACACGGACCTCGGGTTGTTCACCTGCCGGCCGGACTTCGGCGACGACGCCTCGTCGCTCTTCAATCTGCTCACCGGCATCTGCCAGTTCCAGGGCACGCGCAAGCTGCTCGTCGCACCCTTCGAGCTGCACGCCCGGATGCTCAAGCTGATCGAGCGCGAGACGACCAACGCGAAACGCGGCCTGCCCGCGCGCATCATCGCCAAGATGAACTCGCTCGTGGACCGCCAGATCATCGAGGCGCTCTACCGCGCGTCGCAGGCGGGCGTGAAGATTGACCTCATCGTGCGCGGCATCTGCTGCCTGCGGCCCGGCGTGCCGGGCGTGAGCGAGCACATCACCGTGCGCAGCGTCCTGGACCGCTTCCTCGAGCACAGCCGCATCTTCTACTTCGAGAACGCCTGCCAGCCGGAGGTCTTCGTCGGCAGCGCCGACTGGATGCCGCGCAACTTCTTCCGCCGCATCGAGGTCGTTTTCCCCATTGAGGACGGCAACCTGCGCGACCGCGTGCAACGCGAACTGCTGGACACCGTGCTGGCCGACAACGTGAAGGCCCGCGTGCTGCAAACCGACGGCGCCTATCAGCGCCTCAAGCCCAGGCGCGGCGGAACCGCCGTGCGCAGCCAGACGGAGTTCATGCGGCTGGCCTCGGGCGGAGCCGCGCCAAAGGCCAAGTCCGCCAAGGAGAAGTTGCGCGCCCCGGTGATGAAGCTCCGCCCGCGCCCGTGACAACGTAGGGCGGGCTTTCAGCCCGCCAATTGCCCGTCACCAGACAAGCGGCAGCCGGGCAGCGCTCCCTCACGCCGGGGCGTCCGCCTGGATGCCCGCGAGGATGTCGGCGATGCGTTCGATGTTCGCCTGGCATTCGGCGAGCGCCTTGGGCACCTCGGTGGCGAAGTATTCCACGTCGGTGGACCGGTCGGCGGCGGTGACTTTGGCGAGCAGCTCGGGCGTGAGCTTGTTGGCGGTGGCGGCGGCCAGCAGTTCCTTGTCGGCGCGCAGGAGCGGCTGCAACTGGCGCGCGGCGTCCTCGGCGAAGCGCACCTTGTCGCGCACGGCCTCCAGCAGCGGCTCCAGCTCGGTGGCGATGGCGGCGGCCATCACGCCGAGGTTGCCGGAGTCGCCGGCCCGCTGGAGCTGGATGGCGAGGCGAAAATTCTCCTTTTCCGCGCGGTCGCGCTCGGTGATGTCGCGCGAGACGAGGACGAGGTTGCCGGCGGCCGCGTCGCTCTCGCGCACAATGCTGGCGTGCGCCTCGAACTTGCGCCAGTAACCCTGCTTGTGCTGGAGGCGGTATTCGAGCACCTGGTCGGTGCTCTGGCGCAGCGCGGATTTCAGGGCGTCCACCGTCACGCTGCGGTCCTCCGGGTGGACGAGCGAGAAGAGCGAGCCGCGCAACAGTTCCTCAGCGGCGTAGCCGAGCGTGTGGACCACGGACGGGCTGAGGTATTGGGGGCGCCCGGTCCCGTCCACGACGATGATGAGGTCGGCGGCGTTCTCGGTGATGAGGCGGAAGCGCTCCTCGCTGCGGCGCAGGCGCTGCTCGGTGCGCTTGTAGTTGGTGACGCTCTGCTGGAGCAGCTCCATCGAGTTGCGCAGCTCGGCGGTGCGCGCGGCGACCATGCGCTCAAGCTGGTCCAGCTTGAGCTTGGCCTCCTGCGCGAGCCGCCACTTCTCAGTCAGGGCGCAGGCAAGCTGGAGCACCTCGACGTTGTCGAACGGCTTCTTGAGCAGCACCAGCCGGTCCGAGTAACCAACCTTGCCGACCATCTCGTCCCACGAGTAATCCGAGTAGGCGGTGCAGATGACAATCTGCGTGTCCGGCGCGACCTCCCAGATTTTCACCGTCGTCTCGATGCCATCAATGCCGGGTGGCATCCGCACGTCCACGAAGGCCATCGCGTAAGGGGTCCCCGCCACGCGCGCCTGCTGAATCTTCTCCACGCCTTCGAGACCTTGCGACGCGTAGTCCAAGTTGAAGGTCGCACGCTTGGGGCGCGACTCCGCCGTGTCACCGAACAGGGCCTCCTCCGCGGCGTCCATGCCCGCGTCGGCCCCGCTGTCGGTGAGCACCTTGCGGAAGTCCTCGTGGATGGCCCGGTTGTCGTCAATGACCAGGATGCGCTTGTTTTCAGGGATGCTGCTCACGGTGCTTGATGACGAATGTCCAAGGCCCAATGTCCAAGGCCCAAAGAATTTCCAATGACCAATGCCCAATGATCCGCCGGAAGCCGTTCAGCCGCGATGGTTCGGGCATTGGGCATTGGGCATTGACTGGGCATTGAGAATTGGGGCTTGGTCATTGGCCATTCGCCTTCGGCTGTGCCGGCAGGTCAAGGCTGAAGGTCGCGCCCTTGCCCAGGCCCTCGCTGTGGACCGTCAGCGCGCCGCCCATCTCCTTCGCGGCAAGCGCGGCGCTGTGCAGGCCGAAGCCGTGGCCGCCCTGCCGGGTGGTGAACCCGTGGCCGAAAATCTTGGCGACGTTTTCCGGCGCGATGCCCACGCCGTTGTCCTGCACCTGGATGCTCACGCCGCCGCGGCCGTTGGGCGCGAGGCGGACGGTGAGGTGCTTCTTGCCGTCCAAGTTGGCCTCCATCGCCTGCTTGGCGTTGCGGATGAGGTTGTTCAGGATTTGCAGCACCTTGTGCTTCTCCGCGAACACGGTCGGCACCGGGCTGAACTGGCGGTTGACCGTCACGTCGTGGCGCGTCAACGCGGTGAGCTGCATCCGCAAGGCCATCTCCACGAGGTCCACGGCGATGATTGGTTCGATGGTGCCGCCCACCTTCGCGTAACCCTGCTGCGTGGCGACGATGTCGCGGATGTGGTCCACACTCTTGCGCATCTCGTCCAGCTCACGCAGGAGTGTCTGCTGCTCGTCGGCGAGGTGCTTGCCGAGCTGCTCGAGGTAGCTGGGGATTTGCTTGCCCTTCTCATCCTGCGTGAGGAACACACTGAGATTCTGGCCGTGGTCCTTCAGCATCGCGGCGAGGCGCGCGAGGTTCACGGCCTTGCTGCGGCGGACCATGTCGCTGACCAGCGTGGCGGCGACGTTCACGCTGTTGAGCACGTTGCCCACGTTGTGCAGCACGCCGGTCGCGACCTCCGCCATGCCCGCCGCGCGCGAGGCCTCGATGAGTTCCTTGCTCTTCTGCTGCAACTCGTCCTCGGCGCGCTTGAGCGCTGTGATGTCGCGCGAGATGCCGATGATGCCGGCAATCTGCCCGATGCGGTCGTAGATGGGCACCTTCGTCACCGAGGCCCAGATCGGCTCGCCGTCCGGACCGACCTGTTTCTCGACCTTCGCGATGATGGCCTCGCCCGTGGCCATGATGTGCTCCTCGTCGTGGACGAACTGCCGCGCCAGCTCCGGCGGGTGAAAATCAAAATCCGTTTTGCCGATGACCTGCTCGGGCGAGGTCCGGCCCAGCCGCGTGACGAGCGCCTTGCCGACCTTGATGAAGCGCGACTGGGCGTTCTTGAAGTAGATGCGGTCGGGGATGTTGTCGAGCAGCGCCTGGAGCAGGTCGCTGGAGTTCTGCAACTCCTCCTCCGCACGCTTCAGGGCGGTGATGTCCTTGCTGATGCCGAAGGTGCCGATGATGGCCCCCGCCGGGTTCCGCCACGGCAGCTTTGACGTGAGCACCCACGTCGAGCGCCCGTCGGCGAGCGTCTCCTTCTCGATTTTGCCAAGGATGGGCTTGCCCGTGCGGATAACCTCCTGCTCGTCGGCGAAGGACTGCATTCCGTGCTCCTCGCTGAACACATCGAGATCGCTCCTGCCCACCAGCTCGTTCGGGTCGTCGTAACCCACGCGCTGCGCGAGCGAGATGCTGGCACGGACGAAACGCGATTCGAGGTCCTTGAAATACACCGCGTCCGGCACGCTCTGGAGGAACATGTCCATCAGCGCCCGCTCAAACTGCGCCTCCTGCGCGAAGCCGGACTTCGCGGCCGTCTGCGCGGCGAAGCGGTCGCGGTTCAGCGTGGCGGTGGAGGCCTTCGCCCCGCGCAATTCGCGGTGCAAGTCCGCCTTGCCGGCGAGCGCGCGGATGAGTTGCAGCGCCTCGCCCGCATCGAACGGCTGCCGCAGCAACACGACGTGGTCCGATGCGCCGAAGCGCGTTTTCAACGGGTCAGCCAGCGAAGGGCCGTCGGCCGTCGGGCACAGCACGAGTTGGAGGTCGCCATCCTCGGCGGACAACTGCGCGGCCACTTCGATGGCGGCGAAAGCAGCAACGGACGGCAGCGAAATGAAGGCGACGGAGTAAGGCTGGTCCGACGCACGCTCCAGCCGGGCGATGCCGAGCGCCTCGCTCAGTCGTGAGGGAGTCAGGGACAGGTGCGGCCCGCCTGCCGCTCCGGCGACAGCCGCGCGCAAGACCTCGTGCAAGGCCCCGGAGTCGTCCACCGACAGAATGCGCGCCTGTGTGCCGTCGCTCATCTCGCAGAAAACCGCGCCCGCGCCGTGGCGCTGCACGCCAACCACGCGGGCTGAATTCGCGCGGACTCTAGGCAGAGAGCATGGTGGCGTGAAAGGTCAAAGTTCAGGCGGCGGAAGATAGGGAGGGGTGTTTGGCTGCCAGCCGTTTCCCCGGACCGGATGCAGGCTTGCAGATGCAACTGCTGATGGGCTTGAAGCCCCCGCCCGCCGCGCTGGAGCACATGCACGGTCCTCGATCGGAACGCACCTTGCCATATTGACACCGGATGCGGCCGCTTCCGAAACGCCGTTCACGGGCGATACCGGAAGACCTTCACGCCGGACCAGTCGGCACGGAACGGGATGCCCAGCGTGCGGATGTAGGACAGATAGATGAGGTCGCCATGCAGCGAGAGGCCCCAGGTCGCCTGCGTGTCCTCGACGGTTCCGATGAAGCCGGTCTGCCGTGGGCGGGCCGGATCGGAGACGTTGACGGCCACGAGGTCGCTGCGACCGGCGGACATCAGCACGGTCTTGCTGCGCGCGTCGTAGGCGATCTCGTTGGCGTGCCCCGGACTGGAGAACCACCGCAGGCCGTCGGGCTTCGGGTTCCACGGGTTCCACCACGAGACGAGCTTGATCGCGCGCGGATTGGCGATGTCCAGAATCTCCAGCCCGACATAGTCGGCGGTCACGTAGGCGAGCGAGCCGTCGAGCACGAGGTTGTTGTAGGCGCGCGGCCGGCCGGTCATGGCAGGGTTGGAGTAGCGTCCGATCTCAACCGGCTTGCCGGGATCCGCGACGTCAATCACCCGGACGCCGCCGGCATCGAAGCAGAGAAACAGCAGGTTCTTCTGAAGCGCCAGCCCGCGCGCGTTGATCTTGGCGCGGTCGGGCCGCTTGTCGGGGAAGGCCAGCTCGGGCACGAAGCGCGACTTCACACTGATGGCCGCCGGGTTGCCGGCGTCGAGCGCGATGACGCCGTTGCCCATCGCCGCCAGAAACGCCGTGCTCCCGCTGACGACAACCGCACCGCCAGCTCCGTTGGTCTGGCTGTCCTTCCACACGCCGGCCACGCGCGCCTGGGCGGGACTGCCCACGTCAATCACCGCGAGGCCGGCGGTCTCTCGCTTGCCCCAGTGGTTGCCCAGCGCGAGATAAACGCGCTGGCCAGACTGCGCGAGACTCATGACGTGTTGCCCGCCCAGTTCGGAGATTCGGATGGTCCGCACGAGCCGGGGCGAGTCCTTCACGTCGTAGATGCGCAGCCCCGCTTCCTTGGCGGCGAGGTAGAGGAACGGGCGGCTCCCCGCGTCATGGATCATCGTCATCGGCATCCCCACGCCCGTGAAGGGGATGTCGTGCAAGTGCTCGAACAGTGGAGAGGATGCCGGTGGGGCCGCCTCGGCCACCGGAAAGACAATGCCCGCCGCCGCGAAGCCCCCGAGGAGGAAGCTCCTGACCACGCGCAAGGTCGCCCGCAACGGCATGGGCGGAAGCTATCGCGGCCCGCGCACCTTGGCTACCCCGTGAGCGCTCGAAAGTGCCCGGACGAACTCGTTGATGGGGCTCTCCAAGAACTCCTGCCGCCCGCTTTCCAGCTTTGGCTCACCGTGCTTGAGCGCGTGGGGGGGGCATCGCAGGGGTAATGATTTTTCTCGAAAACGAGGCCGTGGTAATCAATTTTAAGCGCTGGTAAGCGTTTTAAGCTTTGACAACTCCGCCCATGTCCGATGACCGACGCCCGGCGGGATACCTCCTGCTCCGGCAGCGGCATCGCCTCAATTGCCTGCCTCACCATGTCGCCTCCTTCGTCACTCACGGCACGCGCAAAACGCATGTCACTCCGGAAAAGACCGAGGAGACATATCCGAGGGCCTACTGGCCGGGCGAGAGCGACTTCGCACATTTGGAGTTCGCTCTCAAGCGGGAGGGACTGCATCTCTCACTCCTGCGCACGCTGCTTCCGCTGCTTCGGCCGGATCAAATGGTGGCCGGCATCCAGGCCAAACCCACCGGTGCCTACGCCCGCCGCCTTTGGTTCCTTTACGAAGCGTTTTCCGGCCAGCGCCTGAACGTGCCTGACGCGGCCCAAGGCAACTACGTGGACCTGCTGGACCCGCGCGATTACTACACCGGGCCGGTGAGCCGCAGCCCGCGCCATCGCGTGAACGTCAATCTGCCGGGCACCCTTTCCTTCAGCCCGATGGTGCGGAAAACCAAGAGGTTGAAGGCCGCGGAAGCCAGCCAGCTTGAGCAGCGCTGCCGGAAGGTCATCGAGGCCATCCCGCCTGAGCTTTACGCCCGGGCGCTCCAGTTTCTCTACACGAAGGAAACCAAATCCTCCTACGCCATCGAGCGTGAGACTCCGGACCAGCAGCGTGCCCAGAAGTTCGCCGATGCGCTTCACGAGGCCGCGCAGCGCGATTACCTGCTCAAGGACGCGCTCGTCGGCCTCCAGCGAGCCGTCGTTGACCCGCGCTTTGCGAACTCCGGCTGGCGCGACAGCATCGCGGAGCAGAACTACGTGAGCCGAAGCGTCGGGCAGACCGAGGAGGAGATGCACTTTGTCGCCCCCCGTCCGGAGGATTTGCCGGAGCTGATGCCGGCCTATCTGGACGCATCACGCCGGATTCTCAACCGGCTCCATCCCGTCATCGCGGCGGCGCTCATCGCCTACCCGTTTGTCTTCCTGCATCCCTTCACGGACGGCAACGGACGCCTGCACCGCTTCCTGATCCATTACGTGCTTTCCTTCCGCCGGTTCGCCCCCGACGGCGTGGTGTTCCCCATCTCCGCCACCATGCTGCATCGCCTCCGTGATTACGATGCCAGCCTGGAGTCCTTCTCCAAGCCGCTGCTGGAACTCGTCGAATACAAGCTCGACGGCCACGGGCGGATGACCGTGCTCAATGACACTCGCGACTATTACCGTTACGTGGATTGCACGTTCATCGCCGAGACGCTGTTCAGCTTCGTGGAGGACACCATCGAGAAGGAGCTGCCCGCCGAAATTCAGTTCCTCCAGCAATACGATGCGGCGCGGCGGTTGATGCGCGACGTGGTGGACCTGCCCAACCGCCATGCCGACCTGTTTGTGCGCCTGTGCTTGCAGGGCAACGGCTCCATCTCCAAGACCAAGCGCCAACTGCCGGAATACGCTGCCTTGTCAGACGAGGAAGTCGCCGGTCTGGAAGCCGCCGTGGTGGAGGCTTTCGCGCTCAGGGCAAAAACCTGACGCGGCGACCGACACGCGACCCGCTCAGATGAACTCGTTGATCAAGTTCTCCAAGAACTCCTGCCGGCCGCTCTCCAGCTTCGGCTCGCCGTGCTTGAGCGCGTGGGTCTCGAGCTGCTTGAAGCCGGCTTTGCCCTTCTCGATATCCTTGCCCATGCCCGCGTCCCAAGTGCGGTAGCGGTTCTTCACGAAGACGGCGAGGTGGCCCAGCCACTTGCCATCACGGCGAGATGGCCCGGTAGAACCGGCGAGCCGGCCCGGCTGCGGAAGCGTCCGGCACGGTGAGGGGTGAGGTGTAATTGAAGTTCGTCAGGTCCGTCCAGCTCGCCGGCAGCAGCGTGGAACTGTATTGAATGCGATAGGCCCGGTTGTTCTCTCCGGTGAACGAAAGCGTCAACCCCGTGCCGGGTGAGTAGGAGTTGATGCCCAGCACGGCGTCCTGCGGGAGGCTGATTTCACCGCCAAAAATTCCCTTCGAATTGTCGGTGAAGCTGGCCTGGAAGGTGAAGAGGCCCTGGTTAAGGGAGCCGGTGTTCAGGGTGAAGCTGCTGACGGTCTTGCCGTCCAGCAGGGCCGTTTTGCCCACCAGCAGTTCGAGGACGCCGCCTTGGAGCTTGTAGATGCTGGTGATGAAATTGGTGCCGCTGCCGGTGAAAATGAGCACGCCGTTTTCATACGCGAAGCCGCTGAAGCTGGTGAAGAGACCGTTGGTTCCACCCGGGATCGCGGTCGCCGTGCTCACGAGCGTGGTAATGGCCCCGCCGCCCGCCGGCACGGCGAAGATACCGCGCACCGCCGGGGTCGAGATGGTGTCATGCCCCTGAAAAACGACGGTGCCGCCGCTCAACCTCGGCGGGCCTTGAAAGCCGCTGAACGTGTTCGCGAAACCGGGGATGGTCTGGTTGGTCACCGCCAGCAGCGAGAGGACGCTGTTGGAGAAGCTGAAGATGCCCTCACGCTGGTTCAGCCCCGAATCCCACGCGTGAAACGCGATCGTGTCATTCTCATAAGCGAGCTGGCTGCTGAAGGCCAGCGTGCCGGCACCCCCCGGAAAGGTGACGGTGTTCGTGTCGAACAACCGGGTGAGCGTCCCCGACGAGTCCAAGAAGGCACCGCGATAGCTGCCCGGACCGAAGCCGAAGAAGGCGACCTTGCCGCCATGGACCGCTGGCTGTCCAAACGTGCTGAACTTCACCCCCGACACCGGGGCCGCCGTGTTGGTGTTGGCAATCAACGTGGGCGTTGCCCCGGAGAGCAGGTAGAGGCCCGCCATGCCGCCGGCGTCCGTCCCGTGGAACGAAAAGTTCGTCGTGTCCACGCCGTAGGCGAAGAAGGAGTAATTCGTGAAGTTGCCCGTGCCCCCCGGCGCGGCCGTGCCCGTGTCCACCAGCTTCGTCAAGGTCGTTCCATCGAACTTGTAGAAGCCCACCTGCCCGCTGCTCCCCTTGCCATTAAAAATGCCCACGTCTTTGCCGGAAACCGCCGGCCGGAAATCGGTGAAGGCACCGCTCCCGCCCGGGATGCTGGTGGCGGTGTCCGCCACCTTCAGAAAGGTGACTTGGGCGGAAACGGAAGCAGCCGCAGCGAAGGCAAACGCGGCGATGGTGGTCAGCTTCAGACGGCTCAGACAATGGAGGACGGACGTCATTCTCATAAAAAATCGGCCCGACTCCGTAGCCGAATTCGGCTTCCTTGGCAAACCTAGATGAACTCGTTGATGAGGTTCTCCAAGAATTCCTGCCGGCTGCTTTCCGGCTTCGGCTCGCCGTCTTTCAGCGCGAGCGCTTCTCACGCCGGACCTTGGCGTCGCCAACCGGTGCCGACGGGAAGAACGCCACAAACGAAGCTTGCTGGAAAAGAGAGTGCGCGTAGATTCTCACTCAAGTCAAAGTCATGACCACTCTCAAGCACGGCACCAAAACGCAGGAAATGAAGCGCGAGCTTCGACAACTCCGCGCGACGGCACGCAAAATCGCCGCGACCAAGGAATCTGCCCGGCGCTTTTTGTTGTCCACCGGGCTTTATTCGGCCAACGGCCAGATCAAGCCGCAGTTCCGCTGATGGTTTCCCGCTCCCTCGTCCTCGGCTACCACGGCTGCGACCTCTCCGTCGCGCGCAGAGTGGCGGTGGGCGATGACCAGCTTCTCCCCAGCCGGAACGCCTACGACTGGCTCGGTGGTGGCCTCTACTTCTGGGAAGACAGTCCCGCCCGTGCCCTTCGCTGGGCACATGAGGAAGCGGGCAGGAACTCCGGCAAGGTTCAGACCCCTGCCGTCCTCGGAGCCATCATTGACCTGGGCAACTGCCTCAACCTGATTGACACCGAGCACCTCGACTTGGTCAGAGCCGCCCACCGGGCCTATCTGGATTTATGCGCCATTTCCGGCCTCCCGCCCTTGCAGAACAAGGGCCGCGACCTGCGGGCGCGCTACTTGGACCAGGCCGTCTTTGAAACTCTCCACCGGTTGCGCGCCCAGGAAGAGCAACCGCCTTTCGACACCGTGCGCGCCTTCTTCGTCGAGGGCGACCTGCTTTACGAGAGCGCCGGCCTGCGTGCCTTGGACCATGTGCAAATCTGCGTCCGCGACCCGCGCAGCATCCTCGGCTACTTCCTGCCTCGCCCAACTCAGTAGGCGGATTGACATCGCCGCCTGCTCGTTCAGATGAACTCGTTGGTCAAGTTCTCCAGGAACTCCTGCCGGCCGCTTTCCAGCTTCGGCTCGCCGTTCTTCAGTGCGTGCGCTTCGAGATGCTTGAAACCAACTTTGCCCTTTTCGATGTCCTTGCCGATGCCGCTGTCCCAAGTGCGGTAGCGGTCCTTCACGAAGGCGTCGAGGCGGCCGTCGGCGCGGATGGCGGCGGCGATCTTCAGGCCGCGCGCGAAGGCGTCCATGCCGCCGATGTGCGCGTGGAAGAGGTCCACCGGCTCGAAGCTCTCGCGGCGCACCTTGGCGTCGAAGTTCACGCCGCCCGTCTTCAAGCCACCATATTTCAGGACGCTCAACATGCACTGCGTGGTGAGGTAGATGTCGGTCGGGAACTGGTCGGTGTCCCAGCCGAGCAACAGGTCGCCGGTGTTCGCGTCAATCGAACCAAGCGCACCCGCAGCGCCCGCGACTTCCATCTCGTGCTGCATGGAATGGCCGGCCAGCGTGGCGTGGTTCGTCTCGAGGTTAAGCTTGAGGTGGTCAATCAGGTCGTATTCGCGGAGGAAGTTCAGGCACGCGGCGGCGTCGGAATCGTATTGGTGCTTGGTCGGCTCTTTCGGCTTTGGCTCGATGTAGAACTGGCCCTTGAAGCCGATTTCCTTTTTGTAGGCCACGGCCAGGTGCAGGAACCTGGCGAGGTGCTCCAGCTCGCGCTTCATGTCGGTGTTCCAGAGGGAACTGTAGCCTTCGCGACCGCCCCAGAAGGTGTAGCCCTCGCCGCCCAGCTCGTGGGTGACTTCGAGCGCCTTCTTCACCTGCGCGGCGGCGTAGGCGAAGACGTTGGCGTCGCAGCTCGTGGCCGCGCCGTGCGCATAGCGGGGATGGACGAAGAGCTGCGCGGTGCCCCAGAGGAGCTTGATGCCGGTCTTCTTCTGCTGGGCCTTGAGGAGCTTGGTGATGGTGTCGAGGTATTGGTTGGACTGCTTGAGCGTCGCGCCGTGCGGGGCCACGTCGCGGTCGTGGAAGGCGTAGTAAGGCGCGCCGAGCTTCTCGCAAATCTCGAAGAACACGGGCACGCGGGCCTTGGCAAGGTCGAGGCCATCAAGACCCTTTTCCCAAGGGCGGACGGCGGTGCCCCAACCGAACATGTCCGCGCCCTGCCCACACATGGTATGCCAATACACGACCGAGAACCGCAGGTGGTCGCGCATGGTCTTGCCCTCGATGACGGCGTCGGCGTCGAAATGCTTGAAGGCGAGGGGATTCTTGGACTGCGGGCCTTCGTATTGGATTTTGGCGATGTCGGGGAACGCGGCGGGCATGGTGGCGGAGTTGTTGTTTGGTTGTTGGTGGCAACGCGGCGGCGAGGTGCGGCCCCGGCGTTGGGCGGGGGGATTGCTAAGGGAATCGCACGGGGCGCGCAAGCCTCTTTCCCGGCTGCTCACGGCAGCCAGCCGAGGGCGGCGATCTGGCGGGCGATCGCCTCCGCGAGCGCGTCGGCAAACGGTGGCGCGTAATGGAAGGTGTCAATGTAGAGGTCACCGCCCCGCCCGAGTTGCGCATCCGCCAGCCACAGGAAATTGGCCGGCAACTGGCCGGCGGCGCGCAGGGCGTCGAGCCGCTCATAGACGGCGGGACTGCGCCGAATCGCCTCCTTCTCCTGCGGGAAACGCGAGCTGTCCGGCGCGGCGCGGAAGTTCGGCACGGGCTGCCAGACGAAGAGCGTCCGCACCTTGAACCGCTCGCCGACTGCGGCGGCCATGCCGAGGTTTCCGAGGTAGCGCTCCACCATCCGGCGTGCCTGTTCGTCGTCACTGCCCGGCCAGAGTGGCGTCGTTTCGTCGCCGGCGGCGGCCCGGTCCGGCGCGGGCGTGAGCCAGCCGCTCCGCAACAGGAGCCGGCGTGCGTAGTGCATGACGGGCAAGGCCTGCGCCGCGAATTCACGCCGCGCGCGGGCCGGCTCAATCTGCACCACCGCCGCGCCGAGCGTGCTGGAGAAGACGCTGCCATCCTTCGTGTGGCCGGTGTCGTTCATGCCGTCCACAAACACCGCCAGGTCGGGCCGAAGGCCGCCTTCGAGGAGTTGCTGGAAGAGGATGCGCTCCTGCGTCGAGTAATATGCGCACCGCCCGAAGTTATACACGCACACCATCCGAGCCGGGCGGAGCGCGCGCAACTGGCGTTGCAGGTGCGAAGGAATCGTCCCTCCGTCCGCCACGCCGTAGCCGAAGGTCGTCGAGCCGCCGAAAACAAAGACGTTGAAGTTCTGCCGCTCCGGCGGCCACGGGCCTTGGTTCTCCACCACCCGAAAGCCGTGCGGGCTGACATTGACGTAACGCCCCTGGAAGGCGGGCTCCTTGAATTCCGTGAACGGCTCATACACCACCAGCCGGCTCCACGTCTCGTATTGCAGTTGCGCCACCTCCTCGGCCGTCATGCCCGGATACCCCTTGGTCAGGTGCTCCAGACCGTAGGTGCCCAGCACGCGGCGACCCAGCCGGGCCGGCTCGTTCTCGTCCGGGTAGAGGAAGTCCGCGAGGTAGAAGGGGACGTTCAGCAGGAGGAACAGCAGGATCGTGTTGAAGCCGATCAGCGCGGCGATCCGGTAGGCACGCGCCACGCGCTGGAACCGGGTGGAGGCGGCGGATTGCATGGCCAAGGTTGCGATGGGCCAGGGCCGAAATGCAAGCGGGCCGCCACGCCCACCGACGCGAAAGGGCTGGCAGTTTTCCCGCCGCTTCCTAGATTCCGCCCCATGTTTGATTCGCTGTCCGGCAAGCTCCAGAACGTCTTCCGCAACCTGCGCGGCCTCGGGAAAATCTCCGAGTCCAACGTCAGCGACTCCCTCCGCGACGTGCGCATGGCGCTGCTCGACGCCGACGTGAACTTCAAGGTCGCACGCGACTTCATCGAGCGCGTGAAGGAAAAGGCCCTCGGCCAGCAGGTCATCCAGAGCATCCACCCCGGCCAGCAGATCATCAAACTCATCAGCGACGAGCTGGTCGCGCTGCTCGGCTCGTCGAACGCCGGCCTCAACCTCTCCGCCAGCCCGACGAACATCCTCATGGTCGGCCTGCACGGCGCGGGCAAGACCACCAGCGCCGGCAAGCTGGCCAACTGGCTCAAGAAGCAGGGCCGCCAGCCGCTCCTCGTCGCGTGCGACGTCTATCGCCCTGCCGCAATGGACCAGCTCGAAACGCTCGGCAAGCAGCTCGAAGTCCCGGTCTTCCTCAAGCGCGGCGAGACCGACGTGCTCAAGATCGCCCGCGACGCCCAGCAGCTCGCCAAGCTCACCAGCCGCAACGTCATCATCTTCGACACCGCCGGCCGCCTGCAAATTGACGAGGTGCTCGTGCAGGAGCTGGTCCGCCTGCGCGACCTCGTGCAGCCGCAGGAAATTCTCCTCGTGCTCGACGCTGCCACCGGCCAGGAGGCGGTGAACGTCGCCACGCACTTCGACCAGGCCCTCAACCTCACTGGCTCCATCCTCACCAAGCTCGACGGCGACGCCCGCGGCGGCGCGGCCCTGAGCCTGCGCGAGGTCACGGGCCGGCCCATCAAGTTCATGGGCGTGGGCGAGAAGCTCGACGACTTCGAGCCGTTCCATCCCGAGCGCATGGCCCAGCGCATCCTCGGCATGGGCGACGTGGTGTCGCTCGTCGAAAAGGCCGCCGAGCGGATTGACCAGGACTCCGCGATGGCGCTGGAGGAGAAGATGAAGAAGGGCCAGTTCACGCTGGAAGACTTCCTCATGCAGCTCCGCGAGATGAAGAAGATGGGGCCGCTGGAAAACATCATGGGCATGCTGCCCGGCGGCGCGGAGATGTCGAAGGGCACTGACTTCGGCAAGGCGGAGAAGGACTTCCGCCGCAAGGAAGGCATCATCTGCGCCATGACCCCGACCGAGCGCCGCAACGTGAACCTCCTCAACGCCAAGCGGCGCATCCGCATCGCCAAGGGCAGCGGCGTGACCGTCACCGAGGTCAACACGCTGCTCCAGCAGTTCGCCCAGATGCAGCAGATGATGAAGAAGATGTCGAAGTTCTCGAAGATGATGGGCCGCATGGGCGGGATGCCGGGGATGCGGTGAGGGGAGGGAAAGTAATCAGTGTTCAGTCTTCAGTAATCAGTAGTCAGTCGGTGTCAGCCACGCTGTCGCCCACGGCTGCCGACTGAACACTGGCTACTGAATACTTTCTTCCGCAGCCCACTCGCTCCCGCTCTCCCCGCGCGCTGAGGCCGCCATTCATCCCGCGCATCCGCCCGCCCAAATCATTTCACGGTGCGCCGCCCGATTTCACGTTGATTTCACCGGGCCGCCCCTCTAGCAGTCACGAGCGGAGCGTAATCCCTCAGCTCGATTGAAAGCACTGCCATGATCGCCACCCAAATCCGCCAGAAGGACGCCGTCTTCTACTTCGCCTCCTACTCGCCGGAGCAACTGCTCCAGAAGGTCCGCTTCAGCAGCCGTTACTATGGCGATGACGCCGGCTCCATCCAGCCCGACGCCCCGCCGGAGCAGCCCGACGACGTCGCGCAGTTCATCGCCCGCGTCGAGCGCAGCGACCGCGCCTTCCAGCGCGACCTCTCGCACGCGAAGGTCAAGGCCATCCGCAACTTCTACGAGACCGCCGTCTCGCAGCCGCCCATTCCCGGCACCGTGCTCCTCTTCACCCCGCAGGCGCTGCGCTTTGACGCGTGGTCGGACGGCAGTGGCGTCGGGCAACTGCGCGAGCCGGAGGAGAAGTATCTGATCATTGACGGACAGCACCGGCTCGCCGCGCTGGAGTTCTACGCGCGCACGCACCCGGAGGAGGCGAAGAACATCCGCGTGCCCTGCATCATCTTCGATGGCCGCAGCGAGGACTTTGCCACCGAGATGTTCGTCATCATCAACTCCACGCCCACGCGCATCAACAAGAGCCACCTCGTGGACCTCTACGAAAAGGTCTCGTGGGCCGATCCCGACCGCCGCTTCGCCGCCGACATCACCGAGCAGCTCTACCGCGCCGAGGACAGCCCGCTGCGCTTCCGCATCAACCGCCTCGGCGGCCGCAGCCGGCAGGAGAAATGGATTCTTCAGGCCGAGCTGTTCAACGAAGTCCACCGCTGGATTCGCCAGGAATGGCCCGGCATCCAGCAGGCCGGCGCGACCAAGCACCACGCGCACTGCTACTACCTTGCCCTGCGCGATCTCCTCAAGGCTGCCGCCCAGACCTGGAGCGCGCAGTGGGGCCAGCCCGGCTGGATGATCACCAAGCCCGTCACGCTCAAAGCCCTCGTCCGCGTCGCCGCTGACCTCACCGCGCAAGACCCCTTGCCCGTCGAGGGCCGGGCGGAGCGCTGGGCGCAACGCCTGGCGCCGTGGGCCGAACTGGCCGAGGCGTTTCGCGCCGAGGGCTTTTACGCGCGCTTCCCGGCGAAGGGCCAGACCGAGCGCGTCACCAGCATCCACCGCGAGCTGGCGGCGGCCATCGGCCTGCGCAAGCGTATGCGCGCTGCGGAGTAGGCGGACGTTCCGCCGACGCGGAGCGCGGCCCTCCGGGCCGCAGCGGCAACCTTGCAGAACATGCTCCAGACTTTCGGAAGTCTTTCCCTGCTGCCAGCCGCTGCGGCCCGGAGTGCCGCGCTCCGGCATAATAATACGGGTGCGTAACAAAACCCTTGTCCGCCCTCCCGGCCTCGTGTCCAATCCCACGCCATGAGTTCTCCGCAGACGCCCGCGCAGAAGATCGGCCTGACCGAGTGGCTGATCGTCACCATCGCCAGCATCGGCTTTCTCTTCGACACCTACGAGCTGCTGATGACCCCGCTGGTGGCCGCGCCCGCCATCGCCGAACTGCTCAAGGTGCCGCAGAACAACCCGCTGGTCACGGACTGGGTGGGCCGACTGCTGTGGATCGCCGCACTGTGCGGCGGCGTCTTCGGCCTGCTCGGCGGCTGGCTGGTGGACAAGTTCGGTCGCAAGACCATCATGGCCGCGAGCATTTTCCTCTACTCGGCGGCACCGTTCTGCGCGGCTTACTCGACCACGCTGCCCATGTTCGTGACCTTCCGCAGCCTGACCTTCATCGGCGTGTGCGTGGAGTTTGTGGCGGCGATCACCTGGCTGGCGGAGGTCTTCGAGGACAAGAAACAGCGCGAGAAATGGCTGGGCATTACGCAGGCCTTCGCATCGCTGGGCGGCGTGTTTGTGACGATGGTCAGCATCTGGATCAGCCAGCACATGGCGGACCTGCCCCAGATGGGCCTGCCGCAGGGACTCGGCTCGAACGCGCCCAGTTCGTGGCGCTACCTGCTGATGACCGGCCTGCTGCCGGCCATCCCCATCGCGCTGCTGCTGCCGTTCGTGCCGGAATCGAAAGTGTGGCGTGAGCGCCAGGCCGCCGGCACGCTGAAGCGCCCGAGCTTCGCCGCGTTGTTCGCCCCGGAGCTGCGTCGCGTCACGCTGGTCACGGCGGCCTTGTCCGCGTGCGCCTACGGCATCGCGTTCGGCGCGTTGCAGGTGACGGTTGCCCGCGTCACGCCCGGCATGCCGGAGTTGAAGGACCAGGCCAAGGCGCTCGCCCCGCTCCGCAAGGAGGCCGAGGCGCTCAACAAGGAGTTCAACGCGCTCCCCGCCGCCGATCCGGCCCGCAAGGAAGTGCTGGGCAAGATCAAGGAGAACTTCGGCAAGCAGAAGCCCATCAACGACGAAGTGAAGAAGATGGCGGACAAGGTCCAGTTCCGACAGGAGATGGGCGGGCTGGCTGGGCGCATCTTGCTCGCGGTGCTGCTGATTGTCGGCCTGAGCCGCGTGGCGCTGTTGAAGGTCTTTCAGATTCCCGCGCTCATCGTCCTGCCGCTGACGTATTTCAGCCTGTTCGCGCAGGGTGGCGAAACCTTCCTTTGGGCTTACGCCGTCTGCGGTTTGCTGACCGTGGCGCAGTTCAGCTACTTCGGCGAATACCTGCCCAAGGTTTTCCCGCTGCACCTGCGCGGCACCGGCGGCAGCTTCGCCACCAACGTGGGCGGGCGCATGATCGGCACCAGCATGGCGTTTGTGACCACCAGCCTGGTCGCCCCGTGGCTCGCCGGCACCGGTCCGCTGACCCCGATGCATGTGGCCAAGGCTGCCGGCATCGTCGCCACCAGCATCGCGGTGGTGAGCTTTGCCATCGGCTTCCTGCTGCCCGAGCCGCCAGCTGAGGAGAAGCACTGACGCAGTAGCCGCCGACGTGAGGAGGCGGACGCTTCATGAGCACGCCTTCGCCCACCACCCGCGCCGACTGGCACGCGCGCCTCTTCCCTCGCGGCATCCCGGCGCTCTGGTGCCCGCTGCTTACGCACTACCGCAACGACGGCTCGCTCGACCACGCGCGCGTCACCGCGCACCTGCGCCACCTCGCGCCGCATGTGAAGGGCTTTCTAATTCCCGGCTCGACCGGCGATGGCTGGGAGATGACAGACGCGGAAATCCGCGAACTGCTCGGCCTCGCGCTGGAGCAGACGGCGAAGCTCGAACTGCATTTGCTGATTGGCGTGCTCAAGACGGAGGCGCGTGATGCGTGCGCCGTGATGCGTGAGCATGGCCGGGCTCTGCCGAGTGAAGTCACGCAACACGCAACACGCAGCACGCCGAGCTTCACCGTCTGCCCGCCCAAGGGCGTGGACCTGCCCCAAGAAGCCATCCGCGACGCGCTCACCGGCATCTTGGAACTCGGCTTCCCCACCGCGCTTTACCAGCTCCCGCAGGTCACACAGAACGAAATGTCACCAGAGACTGTGGCTGAACTTGCCGCGCGCTTCCCCAACTTCATCCTCTTCAAGGACACCAGTGGAGCGGACCGCGTCGCGAACTCAGGCTTGGACTTCGGCGGTGTCTTCCTCGTGCGTGGCGCGGAGGGCGGCTACGCGAACTGGCTCAAGTCCGGCGGCGGGCCTTATGACGGCTTCCTCCTCAGCACCGCGAACTGCTTCGGACGCGAGTTGCAGCAAGTCATCGAGCTGCTCAAGTCCGGTCAACGCGACGAAGCCCAGCGCCTCTCCGACCGCCTCTCCGCCGTGGTGAAGGAAGTCTTCGCCCTCGTCGCGGG
This sequence comes from Limisphaerales bacterium, assembly GCA_009773355.1. GTDB lineage: Bacteria > Verrucomicrobiota > Verrucomicrobiia > Limisphaerales > SXTU01 > SXTU01. The sequence continues at coordinate 9,128 of WRPG01000024.1, read as the reverse complement.
CCTGCCTGACGGCAACGCCTTCGCCAACGCGAACAAGGCGATGGACCACTTCTTCGCGCACGGCCCGAATGCGTTCGGCGTGACTCCGCCGAGTCTGCACGCGGGCAGCCGGTTGCCCGTCGAGGTCATCCGCCAAGCAGGCGCGGCCTTGGAGCGGCACGGCTTCATGCCTGCTGTCGGCTATTTGGCGTGATACACGCCAAATCGGAGAGGAGCGCGGCCTTCAGCCGCTTCAGCGTCCGCACATCTCGGATGGAATGATTGTCCGCAGACTTTCGCACGATGAAGCAGCGTAAACGCCGCGCGCCGCAACTTCCGCGTTGAGCCGACGCGGCACGTTCGCCAAGCTGCCTTCATCATGCGCACCGCCAAAGCCTCCGTCCTCGAAGCCTTCAACGCGCCGCTCCGGCTGCACACTTACGAGGTGCCCTCGCCCGTCGAGGCGGGCGCGGTGCTGGTGCGCACGGAAATGGCCGGCATCTGCGGCACCGACGTGCATCTGTGGCAGGGACAGTTGCCCATCAAACTGCCGGTGATCCTCGGGCACGAGACGGTCGGGCGCATCGCGGAGCTGGGCGCGGGCGTGAATCAAGACTGGTCCGGCCAGCCGCTGGCGGTGGGCGACCGCGTGACGTGGAACTCCGCCGTGTCCTGCGGACAGTGTTACTACTGCGCGGTGAAGAAGCAGCCGACGCGTTGCGCGCAGCGGCGGGCCTATGGCATCGGCTACCCGTGCGATTGCGCGCCGCACTTCCTCGGCGGTTACGCGGAGTTCCACTACCTGCGCCCGCGCACGACCATTTTCAAACTGCCCGACGACCTGCCCACCGAGTCCGTCATCGGCGCGGGCTGCGCGCTCATCACGGCGATTCACGGCGTCGAGCGCACGGGCATCGCGTGGCAGGACAACGTGGTCGTTCAGGGCGCGGGGCCGGTGGGCATCGCGGCGCTTGCCGTGGCGAAGAGCGCGGGCGCGGGCAAGGTCATCGTCATTGGCGCACCGAAGCACCGGCTGGAAATGGCGAAGCGGTTCGGCGCGGACGAGGTGGTTGATTTGGAGGAAGTCCCCACGCCCGCCGCCCGGATTGCGCGCGTGCGCGAGCTGACCGGCGGCTACGGCGCGGATGTGGTGCTCGAATGCGTTGGGCATCCGAGCGCGGTCGTCGAGGGCATGGAGCTGTGCCGCGACGGCGGGAAGTATCTCGTGCTCGGGCACTATTGCGACGCGGGCACGGTGGCCTTCAACCCACACGTCATCACGCGCAAGCAGCTCTCGGTGTTCGGCTCATGGTCAAGCGAGCCGAGGCATTTGCAGGCGGCGATTGAGTTCCTCCGCCGGCACCAGCGGGAGTTTCCCTTCCACGAAATGGTGTCGCACCGCTTCACCATCGAGCAGGCAGACGAGGCGTTGCGCACGACGGCGAAGTGGCAGTCAGCCAAGAGCGTGATCGTGCCGGGCTGACGGGACGAAGCCGCCTGACCTGAACCGAGGGATTGGATGCAAGGCGCGGACGGCATCCGCCACCCAGCTCACCGGCGCGGGGCAAACTGCGCGGTGATCTTCGCCACAAAGATGTCCGTCTCGCCGAGGCTCTTGAGGACATGGTCGCCGAAGGTCACGTTGCCGCGGAAGTAGCCGATGATGTAGCTGTTGCCGCCACGGTCCACCGCGATCGCGTGCCCGGCGTGCGGGTCGGAGAACGTCGCCCCGGCCTGCCGCGCCCAGATGACGCGCCCTTCGCGGTCGAGTTCCGCGACGAAGACATCGCCGATGCCCATGCTGAAGAGCGTGTTGTTCCCGAACTCGACCTTGCCCGCGAACGTGCCGGTCACATGGGCGTGGCCGCTGCCGTCCACCGCCAGACCGTAGCCCGCCTCGGGCGCGCCGATCTTGTTGCCGCCGAAGGTGCGGACCCAGATCAGCCGGCTGCGCTGGTCATACTTGGAGACGAACACGTCCGAGCCGCCGACGCTCTTGAGGCCTTTGCCGTTGAACACCCCGGTGTGGGTGCCCTTGCGTGACCGGAACGCGGCGTGCAGGCGCATTTCCGAGGCGTAGGATTCCGTGCCGTTGAAGCCGCCGGAGACAATCACGTTGCCCTGCGGGTCCAGGGCGATGCCGTAGCCGATGTCGGTGTTGGGGCCGCCGGCGCGCTGCGCCCAGACCGTGCGCCCGGTGTTGTCGAGCTTGGCGACGAAGCTGTCCACCAGGCCGGCGCTGCTCAGGGTGATGGTGCGGGAGAAACGCACGTCATCCTCGAAGCCGCCGGTGAGGTAGCTGTTGCCTTGGGCGTCCACGGCGATGGCGGCGGCGGCGTCATCGCCGGCCCCGCCAATCTGGCGCACCCAGTCGAGTTCGCCATTCGTGTCGTAGCGGGCGACGAAGATGTCGTTGAAGCCGGCGTTCTTGAGCGTAAGGTCGCTGAAGGTGGTGTCGCCGCTGAAGTAGCCGCAGACATACACGTAGCCATCCGCGCCGACGGTGATGCCATTGCCGCTGCCGCCGCCGGTGCCGCCGGCCTGCCGCACCCAAAGCACCTTGCCAGTGCCGTCGAACTTGGCGACGAAGATTTCCGTGTCGGAGTTGCGTTTCACCGATTCGCCGCCGAAATCCACCGTGGGCGACTGGAAGGAGCCGGTGAGGTAGCAATTGCCCTCCGCGTCAATCGCCACACCCCGTGCGTAGTCATCCGCGCTGCCGCCAACCTGCCGCACCCAGACCAGCTTTCCGACGCGGTCATACTTGGCGAGGAAGATGTCCGCCTCGCCCTTGCCGGCGAGCGCGTAGTCCTCGAACCGCGCCTGCCCGCGAAAATAGCCACAAAGATAGGTGTTGCCCTCGCTGTCCACCGCGATGCCGGTGCCGTAGTCGTGCCCCGTGCCGCCCGCCCGAGACGCCCAGCGATACGCCGGCATCTCCGCGAAAGCGGAGGCGAGCAGGAGCGCCGCGGCCACCGCCGCCAGTCCGCAGGTCCGAACCGCTCCGGCCAGGCGGCGCAAAAGGCGGCGGCCAGCAGCGGCGGCGGACGGGGGGGAGGTGGATTCAGCCGGCGAGGGTCCGATGAGGTGGGGCACGTGGCTTCGAGTGGTTGTCACTTTACAGCCAGCCACAAACTCGGTGGCTGAATGGCGGCCTTAATAAGGCATTGACGGGTGGATTCAAGCGCAAAGTCCGCCCCGCTTGCCGCCCGCCGCCCGGTTTCAGGCCGGAAACGACGGCGATTTGGGGGTGCGGGCGGGCGGGGCGGCCGGAGCCGCCGGCTTGCCGGTGAAGGCGAGACTGAGCTGGTTGAAGAACTCCGCCGGCATCGGCTTGGGCTTGCCGTCCGGCCCGATGCAGATGTGCCGCGTGAGGCCGCTCAGGATGATCTGGTTGCGCGTGTTCGAGATGCCGTAGGCAAAGGCGATCTTCTGCTGGTCCAGCTCGGTCACGACCACCTCGATGATCAGCTCGTCATCGTAGCGTGCCGTGGCCTCGTGGTGGAGATGGGACTCCACCACGGGGAAAAAAAGCTCGTGCTCGTGCAGTGACGCCAGCGGCACGCCCGCCGCGCGGAAGAATTCCCCGCGCGCCGCCTCCAGGATGTCGAGATACCGCGCGTGATAGACGTGGTTGCCCATCGTGCAGTCGGAGTAGGTCACCCGATGATGGTGCCGAAATTGTGAGGCCATGCGGGGAGCGTAGTCGGACGCCGGGCGGTTGCCAATGGGGGAGTCCGCGACAGATGGGGCGGCGGGGCGACGGGGCCAGGCTTAGGCGGGCACACCCACTGCGGTGCGCTTGGCGGCCACCAGCCGCTTGTGATCGGGGGCGAGGGCGATTTCAGCCCCATTGGCCGTGCGCCAGCGGGTCGCGGCCTTGAACCACGCCTCCGCGGCCAGCTCCGACTTCATCTCAAAGAGTTTCGGGCTCATCGCGTCCCGCCGCGCCGCCACCTCGATGCCGGTGATGGCCGAGCCGTGGAACTCATGATGTTTGCGCTCCAGCGCCTCCGGGGCATCGTCCGCGCCGGGAGCGCGCCAGACCAGCTGGCTGTCGCGCACCACCAGCCTGACCTCCGCCAAGTCCAGCTTGCGCGCGATGAAGACAAAATTGTCCCACAGCTCCTCGGGGGACTGGCAGCGTTCAGCCTCCAGCTCAAGCCACTGGGCCAGCACCATCGTGTAGCGCGATTCCCGGCGCATGGCCTGCATGTCCCCCCAAAACGTGCGGAGGGAATACTTGGAGGAAGCCATCCCGAAGGAATGGACGATGTAGATCACCACCAAAAACGACAGCCCGAGGAACAGCGGCACGAGCCGGCCCTGCGACCAGAACACGCCAAAGGCCATGAGCAGGAACAACGTGGAGAACACATACAGCGTGAGCACCGTGCGCCGGTGCGAGAAGCCAAAGTCCACGAGCCGGTGATGGATGTGCCGCCGGTCGGGACGGAACACCGGCAGCCCCTTCATGCCCCGCCGGAGGATGGCCAGCGTCACGTCAATGATCGGCAGCGCCAGGGCGAACACCGGCGCGACCAGCGCGGCGGCCACCGTGCCCTTCTGGGAGCTGATCAAGGTCAGCCCGCCAATCAGGAAGCCAAGAAAATACGCCCCCCCATCCCCCATGTAGATGCGGGCCGGCGGAAAGTTAAAATACAGGAAGCCCACCAGCGCCCCGATCATGCCCACGGCCACCAGCAGGGGAAACGAGGCAAAGCCCAGGCTGGCATGCACCAACAGCACCATCAACATCAGGCTGATGCCTCCCGCCAGGCCGTCAATGCCGTCAATGATGTTGATCAAATTGGTCAGGGCCACCAGCCACAGCACCGTCGCGACCACACTCCACGGCCCCAGGTCATGAGCAACCCCAGTGAGGGGATTGGTGACCGATTCAATGCCCGTTCCGCCCAGCGCCACGGTGACGGCAATGACAATCTGGCCCAGCAGCTTCATCCGGGCGCCGATGGGATTCAGGTCGTCCAGCAGGCCCAGTCCGAACATCGTCAAGGAACCCAGCACCACGGTGAGCACCTCCCGGGACACCCCCTCGTCACTGAAATAGGCGGCGGCCAGCGTGACCGCGCCAAACCCGGCCGCCAGCGCGACCCCGCCAAACCGGGGGATGGACACCTTGTGCGTCTGGTGAAAGCACTTGTCCCGCTCCCCTCCGCCCGCTCGACGGCAAACCGCCAGAATCACCGGGATCATCCCCCAAGACACCAGAAAGCCGATCAGCCCGCAGACCAGAATGGACGCAAATGTCATAATCAAGACAGACCAAAGTCCCGCAGCCCTGCCACAGCCGAAAAACCAGCGCAGGGTATGGCACAATCCCGGGCGGGGAAAAAGTTAAAACTTGATGACGCAAAAACGAACGCCGCCAGCCGGTGCCCCCGCGCGCGTTCACCGCTCCATCGGGCCGCGGGTGACGCCGAGCTGATGGTGCAGCTTCAACTCGCGCCAGAGCCGCTCGCCGGCAAGCTCACCGCGCAGCAGCGCCCGGTAACGGGCAATGGTCGTGGCGACTTCCTCGGGCGACTCGTTCACAAACTCGATCCGGAAGCGGCGCACGCCCAGCGTCTGCAAGCGCCCGACAAACTCCGCGCCGGTCTGCGCGCGGGCGTTGAAGACGGTGTTGCGGCAGCCGGCGTCGGCTTTGAGCGGATGCTCCTGGCCCACGCGGTCGCGCACCCGCACGTCGTGGTGGTCGCACGGGCGGCCGCAGTCGTGGTAGTCCTTGCCTTTCGAGAGGAAGGCGCAGAAGACGCAGTGCTCCATGTGAAACATGGGCATGTGCTGGTGGATCGTGACCTCGAACCACGCCGGCGGCGCGGCGCGCACCAGCGCCTCAAGCTGGCTGATGTTCAGGTCGTAGCTCGCCGTGAGCCGCTCCAAGCCGAAGCGCGACATGAAGTAATCCGCCGTGAGCGGGTTGGCGACGTTGAGCGAGAAGTCGCCCACGCGGCGGCAGTCGGCGAAGAAGCTCAGGTGGTCGTAATTGCGGACGAGGTAGCCGTCGGCGTCGCAGGAGCGGACCTGCTTGAGAATCCTTTCCTCGCCGGACTTGGTGATGCGGGGAGGGGCCACGAAGATTGCCGGCTGGCGATTGCCGGCTGGCGATCGGCAATCGCGCGCGGTGTGGAAGGTCGTGACGGCCTCGCGGTAGCGCTTGGGGTCTTCGAACTCGCAGTAGATGGTCGTGACATCGCACCGGAGGGCCGCTTCGAGCTGCGCCTGGGTGCGGACAAGGACAATGAGTTCCGAGTTTGGGGTTTGGAGTTTCGAGTTGTCGCAACCGGCAGCTCCCAACCCCAAACCCGAAACGCCAAACTCGGAACCGCGAAGCGTCCACCGCTTCGGCAACGCGCGCTGACGCTCCAGCTCGGCCGCGATTTCACGGCGGAGGCGGTTCAGCTCGCTGACGGGCGCGATGACCGCGCCTTCGAGCTGGTTGCGCAGATCGCCGAGCTTGAAGGGCGTGCCGCCGAGGCGGCCAAGCTGTTCCTTGAGGCGCTCGGTGGTGAGCGGCTGCTTCTCGGCGGCGGCGAGCGGGGCGGTGGACTGGACCTGGGCGACGTGGCCAAGCTCATCGCGGGCGATGAGCGTGAGCGGCGTGCCCGCATGACCGTGGACTTCAAGGGTCAACGGCCGTTGGAAGCGTGGCGCATCACCGGCGAACGTGGCCCGGACGCGCTTCTCCAGCTCGGCGTCGCTGGTCTTCCACAGCTTGTCGCCAACGTGGACGCGGGTGAAATCCACCGCGCCGGGCATGAAAGTCAGCACGGCCTCCGGCGCTTCAACTTTGAACTTTGAACTTTGAACCTGGAACACTCTTCCGCCTTCCTCATCGTCGAGACCGTGGCCGGGGTCGAAGACGATGCCATCGCCTGCCTTGAGCGGCCCGGCAAGGCGGACATGGACGCGGTCGCCGGCCACGCGGGTGACTTCGCCGACGAATGCGCCGCGCTTCTTGCCGAAACGGGCATGGACGAGCTGCTGGTTGTCCACGCCGCCGAACCAGCCCGTGAAGAGGCCGCGGGAGAAGGCCATTTCGAGTTCGTAACGCTCGTAGCCGCCGAGGTGAGGAGGCGGAGGATTTTGACCTTTGCCGCCGTCCGCCTCCTCACCTCGGCGGCTACCCAGCTTGTCCAGCGCCTGCCGGTAGATGCGCGTGATGCTGGCGACGTATTCGGGGGACTTCAGGCGGCCTTCGATCTTCAGCGAAGCGACCCCGGCGCGGACGAGGTCGGGCAGGACATCGTGGCCGGCGAGGTCTTGCGGAGAGAGCAGATAGTTGCGTCCGCCCAGTTCGACCTTGCGCCCGTCGGAGATGAGTTCGTAGGGCATCCGGCAGGCCTGCGCGCACTCGCCGCGGTTCGCGCTGCGGCCGCCGAGCGCCTCGCTGGTCAAGCATTGGCCGCTGTAAGCCACGCAGAGCGCGCCGTGGACGAAGACTTCGAGCGGCAGTTCTGAGTTCAAGGTTCCAGGTTCCAAGTTGGATTCGCTCGCACACGACGTTGAACTTTGAACCTTGAACTTTGAACTCCCTTCCCGCTGCGCTTCCTGAATCGCCGCGATCTCCCGGATTGAGCATTCGCGCGCGAGGACGACGAGGTTGCACCCCAGCGCGCGGGCGAAGGCCACGCCGGCGGCGCTCGTGATGGTCATCTGCGTGCTGGCGTGGATGGGAAAGTCCGGCGAAAGGCGGCGGATGAGCCGCGCGATGCCCACGTCCTGCACGATGGCCGCGTCCACCCCGGCGGCGATGATGCTGCGCAGGTATTCCCCGGCGGCGGCGAGTTCATCGGCGAAGACGAGCGTGTTGAAAGTCACGTAGCCCTTCACGCCGCGCCGGTGGAGAAACTCCATGAGCCGGGGCAAGTCAGCCTCTGTAAAATTGTGGGCGCGCATCCGGGCATTGAACCGGTCCAGGCCGAAGTAGATGGCGTCCGCGCCGTTCTCGACGGCGGCCTTGGCGCACTCCCAATCGCCGGCGGGCGCGAGCAACTCGGGCAAGGCTGGCGCCGCACCGGGGGAAACGGGCGTTTCCGAGGTGGAACCCTGAACTGGCTGCGCTGCGGTGGACATGGAGAGTCGCCGACGCGAGCAAACTACGTTGGCGCACCGGGAGCGTCGAGCCTCGTCGCGGGCCGGCACGCGCAAGGTTTGCCTGCGGGCTTTGCCGGAGGCGCGAGAGGCTTGCCAGCGAGGGCCGGGATGTTAGCTTGCGACCGTGCGCCGCTTCTTCACCCCGCTGTGTGTGAGGCTTTACGCGTTTCTCGCGTTGTTCCTCGCCCTGTTTTACGCGTGGCCGCACGCCCTGCGCAGCGAGTGGAATCGCGAGCGGCTCTACCGCCAGTTGCTCAGTGGTGGTGACAAGGAGCGCATCGCCGCCGCCGGGCAGCTCGTGGCCTGCGGCGGGCACGAGCAGCTTCTCAAGGCGCTCCAGTCCGACTCCGCCTCGGTGCGCACCGTGGCCATCAGCGCGCTGTTCGACATCTGGATCGCGCAGGAAGGCGAGGAGGCGGCGTTCCTCCTGCAGGTGGCGAGCGACTCGATCGAGCGGAAGAACGTCCAGGGCGCGCTCAATCATCTCACGCGCCTCACGCGCACGCATCCGTTCTTCGCCGAAGGCTGGAACCGCCGCGCCACGTTGCTCTGGCAGCTCGGCCAGATCGAGCAATCCCTCGCCGACTGCCGCAAGGCCGTGCTGCTAAACCCCGAGCACTTCGCCGCCTGGCAGGGCATGGGTCTGTGCCAGGTGCGGCTGGGCGATTTGGCAGCCGCCATGAAGTCCTTCCAGCAGGCGCTCCGCCTCATCCCCCATGACCGCCAGACGCAGCGCTATCTCCGCTGGGCCGAGGAGACGCTCAAGCGCGAGCAGCGGATGCGGCCGAAACAGGCGGAGCCGACGGGCGAGCTGGTCTGAACTGGGCGGCGGAGTCACGGCCGACATCCGGCAAGCTCCCCTTGTCCCCGCCCGTCCTTTTAACCCGCGCAATCCGGCCGCTGAGGGCGCTTGGTGCCAGACCAGCGCGGCCGGCAAAACGCCAAAACAGCGCTGTCGCGTTGCGAGCAAAGGTGAACAGTGTGCGAGCAAACCCGGACAAGCGTGCGAGCAAAGGCGAACACTCCCGCCC